>JAFTQW010000054.1 GCA_017462565.1 Ruminococcus sp. | reverse complement strand
GGTATTTGAAATAATTAATACTGGGTTTCCAAAGGGTGATTCCCCACAGTGTGGGGAAATGTCACGAAGTGACAAAGGGGACGGGCGACCGTTGGGAGGAATAACCCTTTGGCAGGGGTACGGGGACAGAGTCCCCGCTTAGGTTTTTGGCATTGTTAAGGGGACAGCGTCCCATTAATATAAGCGATAAAAAAACAACTGCTGCGTGTTAAATTTCAGCAGAAAACTTGACATATTACAATAAAAGTAATATAATAAATGTATGTATAAGCTGTTCATTTTATTGAATAATGCCGCATGACGGCAGATTGGAGTTTCTTTTATGGAATATCTCGAAAACCGAGAGCTTTCATGGCTTAAATTTAATAAAAGAGTGCTTGAAGAAGCTGTATGCGAACAGAATCCGCTTCTTGAAAGGCTCTCTTTTTCCGCTATATATCAGAATAATCTTGATGAATTTTTCATGGTTCGTGTCGGTTCTCTCACCGATGCAGCCAAAAACGATAAAAAGAAGAAGGACAGCCGCACCAATATGACTCCTGCACAGCAGCTTGACTCTGTTTTTACGGCAGTCCGCAGACTTCAGCCGTCCGTTGAGGATGCTTACCGCAAAACTATGGGCGAGCTGTCGGAATTCGGCTTTGAACACGTCAGTGTTGAAAATGCCGCAAAGGACGAGCTTGCGTTTCTGGAACTTTATTTCAAGCGTGAGATAAAGCCGTTTATTTCCGGAATCGTAGTAAACGACGCCCTGCCGTTCCCTTTTCTCAAAAATAAGGAAATCTATGCCGCTGTTCAGCTTCATGCGAAAAAGGATGTCGCAATCGGCATTATACCTGTGAACTTTGAAAATCGTGACCGTATGATACCTCTCGGAAACGGCGGAAAACGCTTTGTTCTTGAAGAAGAGGTGGTACTTCATTTTGCTCATCTTATGTTCAAGAATTATAAGGTCATCGACCGTGCGCTTATCAGAGTTACGAGAAATGCCGATATTATGGTTTCCGGCAAGGGAGCTGATTTCCGTGACCGTATGGAAGAGCTTGTCGCAAACCGCAAAAAGCTTGCGCCCGTCCGTCTTGAAATTTCCGACGATTTCTCCCGTGACGCGCTCGATTACATCTGCAAAAAGCTGAAGATAAAGAATTCCCGTGTGTTCACTTCGAGAATTCCGCTCGATCTTTCTTACCTTTTCGCTCTTCAGGAGCTTGATGAGAACCCAAAGCTTCACTATATCCAGCGTTCGCCGCAGAGACCGGCTTCAATTTCGGAATCAAAATCAATTTTCTCGCAGATAAAGGCAAAGGATATGCTTTTAAGCTATCCGTTTGAATCGATGAGCCTTTCGTTCGTGAAGCTTCTTCAGGAAGCTGCCGACGATCCGAAAGTAGCGTCCATAAAGATAACGTTATATCGTCTTGCACGCAACAGCAAGATAATCGCTGCTCTCTGCACTGCCGCAGAACACGGCAAGGACGTTCTTGTCATGATAGAGCTTCGGGCAAGATTTGACGAGGCTAACAATATCGAGTGGTCTAAAGTACTCCAAAAATCTGGAGTTAAGGTCATTTACGGTCCTAAGGATTTCAAGGCGCATTCAAAGCTTCTTCTTATCACAAGAAAGGCTCAGGGCGGCGGATATGATTACGTCACCCAGATAGGTACGGGTAACTACAACGAAAAAACCTCCGCTATATACACCGACCTTATGCTCCTTACTTCCGACCGTGCTATTGCCGAGGACGCAGAAGCCGTTTTCAGCGGACTGCTTAACGGAACGTTTGTCGAAAAAACGAACAAGCTTCTTGTTTCGCCGCTTGCTCTCAGACCGCAGATCCTTGCGATGATGGACGAGCAGATAAAAATCGCTCAGAATGGCGGAAACGGCTATATTGCCGCTAAGATAAATTCCCTCTGCGATAAGGTCATTATCGAAAAGCTTGTGGAAGCTTCGCAGGCAGGAGTGAAGATCGACCTCGTTGTAAGAGGAATCTGCTGCATTATTCCGCAGGTAGAGGGTTATACCGACAATATCACCGTCAGAAGCATAGTGGGACGTTTTCTTGAACACAGCCGTATTTTCATTTTCGGAAAAGACGGAAAAGAGCAGAAGATCTATATCGGTTCAGCCGACTACATGAGCAGAAATACTATCCGCCGTGTCGAGGTAGCTGCGCCTGTTGAGGACGAAAAACTGAAAAAACGTATTCGTGAAATGTTCAGCGTTCTCATGCACGACAACGTTAAGGCTCGTATAATGCAGAATGACGGAACTTACATCCGTGCAGAGCGTTCGGAAAACGAAGAGGAGCTTAACTCGCAGGAATATTTCTATGAGGAAGCCTACAAAAAGCTTGCCGATAAAAAGGCTCGTCAGGAGCGTATGCGTGTAAATCGTCAGAAAGGCGCTGCAAAAAGGAATAAAAAAACTTCTGCCAAAAGAAAAAGCAAAGCATAATATTAAGGACTTAAAAAAATGATTGGTTTCTATAACTATACGGTTATTCTTACATACATGAGCCTTATTTCGTCGGTTGCCGGAGTTTTTCTGGCTCTTGGAATAAACGGCTCTTCGCCTAATCCCGAATACGCTATAATCTGTCTTATGATTTCCGGTCTTTGCGATATGTTCGACGGAAAAGTTGCAAGAACGAAGAAAAACCGCACTGAATGCGAGAAAAAATTCGGAATACAGATAGATTCCCTATGCGACGCAGTCTGTTTCGGAGTTCTGCCGTCGGTCATCGGATATTCTGTCGGCATGAAATGCTGGGCGGATATTCCGATTCTGGTGTTCTTTCCGCTTTGTGCAGTTATACGGCTTGCGTATTTCAATGTTGCCGAAGAGGAAAGACAAACGAAAACCGACGATACAAGAAAGGTTTATGAAGGACTTCCGGTTACAAGCGTTGCGCTGATACTGCCTGTTATCTACAGTTTTCACCGTGATATCGGTTCGGATTATTTCCCGATAGTTTACGGCGCTGCGCTTATTCTTATCGCATTGGCGTTTATTACGAGATTTAAAGTAAAAAAGCCCGGTATGAAAACGATGCTCTGCTTTATCGGGATAGGAGCTGTCGAAATGATCTGGATGCTTTATAAAACGAAAATTAAATAACCGTGCATTCATAAAAAGTAAAGCCTGAGAAGATTTATTTTCTTCTCAGGCTCTTTATGATTTCATGGACAAATTGGAATTTATTACAGCTTTCTGTGTAACCCTTCTGGGGAAAACCTTTCTGAGGAAAGGTTCTTCCCCAGACCCCTTTCCAAAGACTTTTAGTTTTAAATTTCTATGATAGGCATAAATATGCCTATCATAGAAATTAATATTGAAAGTTTCAGGAAGGGAGTTTGAGGGTGACTCCCCACAGTGTGGGGAGATGTCCCGAAGGGACAGAGGGGACACGCCTCGGTTAGAGGACCCCTTTTTCAAAAGGGTTTCCCTCAATAGGCTACACAAAAAGCTACAGTAAATTCCGATTGATTGTTGAATAAATATCACAACATACAAAAGATTATACATTCTCATTTTCAGATAAATTCATCCGTATGAATTATAACAATATCGTCTATAAGAACGAAATCGCTTCGCGGCTCTCTTGAGATCTGCACCGACCTTTCTGCGGTTGTTTTAACCGGCTTCTGCTCTGTTAAAGCTGCTGTCGGAGCTTTGGGTTCTGCTGTTTTCACGGCAGAGGACGTCTGTTCTTTAGTTTTTTTCCTTTTTTCAATTTTTGCTATAATAGTCCACATAATAATATTTATTACTATAAAGACCGCCGCTGCTGCGGCAATTACCATTAATTCTTCTCTGGTCATCGCTGATGCTCCTTAAAATTCCGCTCTGAACATTGCTGCGGAAATATTATCACGCTCGTTTCTTGCCTTGACAGTTTCGATAAGCTCTCTGATTTTAGCCTGCATAGAACTTTTGGTCGTAATACGTTCGGGAGAAAGGACGTGCAGTATTTCCTGTTCGTTTATAACGTGTCTGAATCCGTCGGAGCAGATCAAATAATTCGCTCCGTTTTCGATCGAGCCGAACCTGATATCCGGAGAAACGCTTCCTGTCACTCCTATACACTGAGTAAGCGCGTTTCTTCTCGGATCGAGCATTGCCTGCTGAGGAGTCATGCGTCCGGCTTTTATTTCACGATTCACAAACGTGTGATCCTCTGTAAGCTGTTTGATACGGTAGGAGAGCTTATAAATGCGGCTGTCCCCCACATGAAATGTCATCATCTGCGAGTTTACGGCAAGGATTCCCGTGGCGGTAGTACCCATCTGGAAGCCGGTACGGCTGCCGTAGTCTATAAGCTGCTGATTCAGCTTCTGAAGGCGGTTTGCAGCGTTTTTGCCGGCATCCTCCCAGTTCCAGCAGTCAAGCTCGTAAGGAAGCTCGTTATCGAACCATTGGGCAAAGCTTCGTATAACGCTTGCGCTTGCGAGTTCGCCCTTTGAAAGTCCGCCCATGCCGTCGCATATCATGATAAGAGCTGCTCTTCCCTGACTTGTTCTGGCGCTTTTGACACAGATACTGTCCTGATTTATTTTTTTTGAAATGCCGATATCAGTATCGGCGGCTGCGATATATTCCAAAATTTTTCCCCCTCCGTTTATGCTTCAATATAGTTGAAACTAAAAACACCGCCGTTATGTTCAAGTATATTCACATTTATTATACATTATATCAGGTTTAAAGTCAAGTGAGGGCAACGGCATTTACTTTTTTGTTAATTGCTAAGGGGGACGCTGTCCCCCATACAATACCAGCAGCTTAGGAGATTTTGTACCTTGAACTTCTGTTAAATAGTATTAAATCATTGGCGACAGCCATAATTATTTCAAATACCATTGGTATTTGAAATAATTAATACTGGGTTTCCAAAGGGTTGAATAACCCTTTGGCAGGGGTACGGGGACAGAGTCCCCACTTAATTTGCTGTCATTGTACGAGAAACAGCATTTTCCCATTAATAACTAACAGAAAAAGTAAATGCTGTTGTCCGGATTTTATAACAAATTTCTGTTGACAATGTTTGAATAATATGTTAAAATAAAACTGTTATAGATTATTGTTCCCTCGTACAATGCATTTTTCAGGAGGATTTTATTATGAAAAAAAAGTTCAGTAAATTTATTGCAGCCGCTATGTGCGCTTCTATGATGTGCTCGGCATTTCCGGCAGCCGCATATGCAGTTGTTCCGACAGATGTTTCTGTATCGTCAGCTCAAAAGGCGGATTCGGGAAACGTTGTTTATTCTTCGGACTTCGAGGACGGCGACGTTTCAGCTTTTGCCAACAGAGGCGACAGGGATACGACTGTTATTTCAACAACAACAGAGGACGCTGTAAGCGGCTCGACTTCGCTTCTTGCAAGCGGACGTTCCAGCAGCTGGAATGGACCGTCATTCCGTCTTGATACCATATGCAAACCATATACCGAATACTATATCAGCGCAAAGGTCAAGGGAAAGTATTATACAAACTCTATGCTCAGTTTCCAGTATACAAGCGACGGCAAGGAAACATACCAGAATCTTGTAACACTCAACGGCAACGGCTGGCAGACAATTGAAAACCTTAAAGTGAGCTTTACTGATGAAATGACAGGAGTTTACGTTTACTTTGAGGGCGGAACGGACGATATCCTTATCGACGATTTCAGCATTGTTGAGGTTCCAAACGTGGATATAGAAAACGACATAGTTTCGCTTAAAGACGTTTTTGCGAACGATTTCAAGGTCGGAACTGCTATAACTCCGTCAAACCTCAGTTCTAAGCCTTTTATGAAGCTTGTTGAAAAGCATTTCAGCGGAAGCCTTACTGCCGGAAATGAAATGAAGCCGGACTCTGTTCTTAATCATGACGCCTGCGTTGCTTATGCGGAAGAAACAGGCGACGATACAAATCCGCAGGTTTCATTCTCCGCTGCAAAGCCTTTCCTCAACTACTGCCAGAAAAATAATATCCCTGTTCGTGTTCATACTCTTGTATGGCACAGTCAGACGCCGGACTGGTTCTTTAAAGAGAATTATGCTTCCGACGGCGAATGGGTCTCAAAAGAAAAAATGCTCCAGCGTATGGAGAACTATATAAAGAATTATTTCGAGGTTCTTACCGAGCTTTATCCGGATATCGACTTCTATGCCTGCGACGTTGTAAACGAAGCATGGATGGAAGACGGTAATCCCCGTCAGCCCGGCGAACAAGGCAGCAGCGGCTCTGCAAAGTCGGCATGGGTACAGATTTTCGGCGATAACTCCTTTATTGAGCCTGCATTCACCTATGCAAGAAAATATGCTCCAAAGGGCTGTAAGCTTTACTATAACGATTATAACGAGTATATGTCCGGCAAAATGAACGCTATTGTCAATATGGCAACGGAATTGAAGGAAAAAGGTCTTATCGACGGTATCGGTATGCAGTCTCACCTCGATGTAAGACAGAGCCTTGACGCCGCTTTCCCGTCTGTAAGCGCTTACAAAAAAGCTCTTCAGACATATTCCGAGCTTGGTCTTGATATCCAGATAACAGAGCTTGACGCTACTATTCCGGAAAATTCCGGCGATCAGTACCTCGATGTTCAGGCTGAATACTATAAAGGTATCGTGGACGCCATCTACGAATACAAGGACAGCATTTCAGCGCTCATTGTCTGGGGTGTAACTGACGACCAGAGCTGGAGAGCTAAACAGCAGCCGCTTCTTTTCGATGCTGATTATAAGGCAAAGCCTGCTTTCTATTCTATCGTAGAAGGCAGAGAATCGGTAACTCCTCCTGTTCCGACAGTAGAATACGGCGACACAAACTGTGACGGGGAGGTAGATATGTCCGACGCCGTTCTTATCATGCAGTCGCTTTCCAACCCCGATAAGTATGGTCTGGAAGGTTCTGATCCTACACATATTACTGAAGAAGGTTTGCAGAATGCCGACTGCGCTAATGTCGGCGACGGCGTAACAAATCAGGACGCTCTTGCTATCCAGATGCTTAAACTTGAAATTGTTGATTCTCTCCCAATCAATGACGCTATCACTGATTAATTATAAGAACCTGTATTTGTAGGAAATATGTGCGGATTTTTCGAGCGTAATTTTGCCGATTACAAGGAAAAAATCCGCTGAGATACTGATTTTTTGACGCAGTAAGCGGCAAAATCCGCCGAAAAAACGTGCAAATTATCCTATGAAACTGCTGCGTTTTGCGGCGCTCATAAAAAATTCAAGCCATAGCACTTTCATTTTTACGATTGGAAGTGCTATGGCTTTATTATTGAAATATTATTTTGACCATGCTGTAATTTTAGAACTTTTTATTTCATTATCAAGCGGACTTTGTGCGGTGCTTCACTTGAAATGCTTCTGAGAAATTTTAAGTCGGTTTATAGCACGGTTCAGGGCAGCCTGAGTCTGGTAATACTCCTTTATGCTCTGTTTCTGACGGAGCATTTCGGCGGCACGCTCTTTTGCTTCCTCGGCACGTTTTATGTCGATCTCTTCCGGAAGCTCGCATGAATCCGCAAGAATAACAGCCGAATCCGGCATAACCTGTATAAATCCGCCGGAAATAGCGGCATAATGCCATTCGCCGTCAACCATGTACTTCATTTCGCCTGTCGGCAGAGAAGTTACCAGCGGTTCATGACCTGCCATGATTCCGATAAGACCGTCGATAGCCCTTATAACGAGATGCTCGCATTCTCCCTGAAAGAAGATGCGGTCTGTAGCGATTATTTCAAGGTGAAAGGTTTTAGCCATACAATAGCCCTCCGTTAATCATCGCCGAGCTGTTTTGATTTCATGATAACGTCGTCGATAGTTCCCGCCATTAGGAAAGCTGCTTCGGGATACTTATCCATATCGCCTTCGATGATAGCACGGAAGCCCTCGATAGTATCTTTAAGCGGAACGTATTTGCCTTTAAATCCCGTAAAATTCTCGGCAACGTTAAACGGCTGTGAAAGGAACTTCTGAACCTTTCTTGCACGGTAAACGGCAAGCTTATCGTCCTCGTCAAGCTCCTCCATACCGAGAATGCCGATAATATCCTGAAGCTCCTTATACTTCTGGAGAAGCTCCTGAGTTTTTCTTGCGACATCGTAATGCTCCTGACCGACTATTTCCGGCTCGAGGATTCGTGAATTCGATTCAAGAGGATCTACCGCAGGATAAATTCCCTGTTCAACGATCTTTCTTGAAAGAACCGTAGTTGCGTCAAGGTGAGCGAAAGTGATTGCCGGCGCTGGGTCGGTAAGATCGTCGGCAGGAACGTAAACCGCCTGAACCGACGTAATAGAGCCGTTTTTCGTTGAAGTAATACGCTCCTGAAGCTCGCCCATTTCGGTTGCGAGAGTCGGCTGATATCCAACGGCTGAAGGCATACGTCCGAGAAGAGCCGAAACCTCCGAGCCTGCCTGAACGTATCTGAAAATATTGTCGATAAAGAGAAGAACGTCCTTCTGCTCACGGTCACGGAAATATTCCGCCATTGTAAGACCGGTCTGAGCGACTCTCATACGTGAACCCGGAGGTTCGTTCATCTGTCCGAAAACGAGAGCGGTTTTGTTGATAACCCCCGATTCCTGCATTTCGTTCCAGAGGTCGTTGCCCTCTCGTGAACGCTCTCCGACTCCCGTAAAGATCGAATATCCGCCGTGTTCGGTAGCGATATTTCTGATAAGCTCCTGAATAAGAACCGTCTTGCCGACTCCTGCACCGCCGAAAAGACCGATCTTACCGCCTTTTGCATACGGAGCTATGAGGTCGATAACTTTGATTCCCGTTTCAAGAACTTCAACAACAGGGCTTTGCTCCTGAAAAGTAGGAGCTTTACGGTGTATCTCCCATTTTTCGTCCGTTTCGACCTCGCCTTTTTTGTCGATAGGCTCGCCGATAACGTTGAACATACGTCCAAGAGTTTTTTCTCCGACCGGAACCTTAATACAGCTTCCGGTTGCCGTAACCTCCATATTCTTGCTGAGTCCCTCGCTGGTTGCGAGCATGATACAGCGTACAGTGCGGTTGCCCATATGCTGAGCGACCTCCATATAACGCTTTTTTCCGTCAAGCTCAACGGTGAGGGCGTCTTTTATCATAGGAAGCTTTCCGGAACTGAATACAACGTCTATAACAGGCCCGATGACCTGAGTTATTCTGCCTTTTTCCATTTATGATTTAATGCTCCTTTCCGGAGATGTTTTTGTTTTAATTTACGGGGCTTTGCCCCGATACCCCACAAGGGCTGTCTGCCCTTGACCTGACCAAAGGGGAGTACATCCCCTTTGGAAACCTATAATTATAGTAAACCACGAGCGATGTGTTCCTATATCTTTTATCGGAAGTAACTTCGTGATTGGATGCAGCGTCACGCTGCTTGGAAACCTATTATTATGAGTAACCCACGAGCAATGCAGTGTCACGCTGCTATTCTTCAAGACTTCCTGCGCCGCTTACTACTTCGGTTATTTCCTGCGTTATTGCCGCCTGTCTTGCACGGTTATAGAGCAGCGACAACTCCTTTATCATGTCCTTTGCGCTTGTTGTAGCGGCATCCATAGCGGTCATTCTCGATTGCTGTTCACAGCAGAACGACTCGACCATTGCGCCGTAGATAATTCCCTTTGCATAGTTCGGGATAAGGTCAGCCATAACCTCTTCCGGAGACGGAATAAACGAAGCTTTCGGGAGCTTTTTCATTGTTCCGTCGGCTGATTTTCCGAAATGCCTGCGGCTGAAAGGAAGAAGCTGAACCATTTTATTCTCCTGAACGCTGGAATTTACCATATCGGTGTAGATAAGATAAACCTCGTCAAGCTCTTTCTTCTCGAACTTTCCGAGAACGAGCTGAGCTATTTCCATTGCCCTGTATACGGTAGGATTCTGCGTAGTATAGAGAAATTCTCCGTCAACGAAAGCTTTCTGACTATTATTGATACGCTTTGTGAAATACTGTCTGCCGACCTGTCCGAGGACGAACAGATAGCAGTTTGACAGATCTGGGGCTTTTTCAAGCTCCTGTTCCGTGAATTTAAGAACATTGTGGTTATAGCTTCCGCAAAGCCCTTTATCAGCCGTAATGACGATATATCCTTTTTTTCGCTTTTCAACGGGAATATCGTCACGTCTGTCGAAATACGTCTGGCGTGTGTGGGGAGTATGCTCAAGAACGCTGTTTATGGTTTCCTGAAGCTTATAGAAATACGGCTCGGTCGAATCGAGAGCCTTTCGGGCTTTTTTCAGCTTGGATGAGGACATAAGATACATGGCGTTCGTGATTTTCAGGATCTGCTGAATACTCGCAATACGCTCACGGATTTCTCTCATATTCGGCATAAAAATTCACCTCTTATTCCTCGAATGCAGTTACAATGCGTTCGATTCTTTCGGCAAGATCATCGGTCAGAACCTTATTTTCCTCTATTTCAGCGATTATATCCTGACCGTACGTGCGGATATAATTCATAAGCTCCGAGCAGTATTCTTTCAGTTCCTTTACCGGAATATGGTCGAAAAGACCGTGCTGAGCCGCATAAAGCAGGATGACCTGTTCATAATGCGGACGTGGATTATAAAGCGGCTGTTTCAGAAGTTCCGTCAGCATATGACCGTGATTGAGCATATCTGTCGTAGCCTGATCCAGCTCGGAAGAAAACTGAGTGAAGATCTCCATTTCCTTGAATTGGGCAAGGTCGATACGAAGATTTCCCGCGGCTTTTTTCATTGCCTTTGTCTGAGCTGCGCCGCCGACACGGGATACCGAAAGACCGTAGTTTACCGCAGGTCTTAAACCGGCGTTGAAAAGCTCGCTTTCAAGGAATATCTGTCCGTCCGTTATAGAGATAACATTTGTAGGAATATAAGCCGAAATATCGCCGGCAAGAGTCTCGATAACGGGAAGAGCCGTAATAGAACCGCCGCCGTGTTCGTCATCAAGACGGCTAGAACGTTCGAGAAGTCTTGAATGGAGATAGAAAACGTCTCCGGGGTAAGCTTCACGTCCGGGAGGTCTGTGAAGAAGCAGCGACATTGCACGGTATGCAACGGCGTGTTTTGAAAGATCGTCGTATACTATAAGAACGTCCTTACCCTTGGACATGAAATATTCAGCTATAGCCGTTCCCGAATAAGGCGCAATATACTGAAAAGGCGCAGGATCGCTGGCAGAAGCCGAAACAACGACGGAATAATCCATAGCTCCGTACTTTTTCAGCGTATTCACGACCTGAGCAACAGTCGACGATTTCTGTCCTATGGCAACATAGATACAGATAACGTCCTGACCCTTCTGATTTATAATGGTATCGACAGCGATAGAGGTTTTTCCGGTCTGTCTGTCGCCGATAATAAGCTCTCTCTGACCTCTGCCGATAGGGAACATGGAATCTATCGCAAGGATTCCTGTCTGAAGAGGAACGGTTACGGATTTACGCTCGATAACTCCGGGAGCTTCACGCTCAATGGGAAAATAGTCCTCGGCGCTGATGCCTCCAAGACCGTCGATAGGCGAACCAAGAGCGTCGACAACACGTCCGAGAAGCTCGTCGCTTACGCCGATTCCGGCACGTTTTCCGGTTCTTACAACAGAAGAGCCTTCCGTAAGACCGTGATCGTCCCCGAGAAGAACGACTCCGGCAGTTTTCTCTTCAAGACTCTGAACTATTCCACGGATGCCTGTTTCAAACTCGACAAGCTCGCCGTACATTACCGAATTCATGCCCTGAACTCTTGCAATTCCGTCGCCGAGACGTGTAATAAATCCGGTTTCGGTAGCTCCGGTTTTAACGTCGAAATCTTTTACTTCCGTTTTGAGAACGGAAATAATATCGCTCATGCTTCCCGAAACGATTTTATCTTCTCCGGCATTTTCAGTGTACTCCGCAGCCTTGCTGTGAAGACTTTCCTTCATCAGACGAAGGCTTGTGCGATAGCTCTTATCGTATTCGATATCTCCTGCATTAAGGATAAAACCGCCGATAATATCAGGATCGTGACGATATTCGATAGCCACATCCTCTTTCATGAATTTATTCATGATAAAGCTGCGCAGATCTGCCTGCTGTGACTCCGTAAGCGGAGTCACATAGCGCACAACAGCTCTTATGCTTCCCTGCTGTTCGAGCAGAAAATCGGTATATTCATCAAGTATCTCGCCGATTCTTTCAACAGCTCCGCCTTTTACCGTATTCATAATGAATTTGTGCAGGCTTTCGGGAAAAAGCTTTGTAATGATCGATTTCTTCTCGTCATAAGTAACAAGAGGATTTGCAAGAGTTTCCGCAACGTCTCCGCAGGATTCAAGTATTTTCCGTGTTTCCGAAACATCGTCCTGAGAAATGTCAAGGCGGATAAGGTCTTTCAGAAGTTCTTTATCGAAATCTGTCATTTACTTGCCGCCCTCCTCTTCGGAAAGGAACTCGTCGACAAGACGACGGTTCTTTTCGTCATCGACATTTTCACCGATTATCCTGGAAGCCGCTTCGATAGCAAGATCGGCAATCTGAGTCTGCGCCTGAGCAAGAACTCTTTTGCGCTTGCTTTCGATAGCCTTATTTGCGTCGCTTACAAGCTGATCTGCCTCTTCCTGAGATTTTTGCAGAATAACAGCCTTTTCGGCTTCAGCGTCCTCATGAGCCTTCATGATGATCTTCTGAGCCTCAGCCTTAGCTTCACTTATATTCTCGGCATACTCCTGTTTCAGGGATTCTGCCTCTTCCTTTGATTTTTTAGCGGAATCAATGTCTTCCTGAATCGAACGTGTACGCTCGTCCATGATTTTGTTTATAGGCTTGAAAAGGAATATTTTCAGCAGTATAAAAAGAATGATTATATTAACTGCCGACCATATAAAATTCCAGATATTAATATCCAGCATAATATTGCATCCTTCCGTTTTTATTTTAAGCAATACCGTACAATAACGTCAATTTAAGCGGGGACGCTGTCCCCGTACCCCTGCCAAAGGGTTATACAACCCTTTGGAAACCCAGTATTAATTATTTCAAATACCAATGGTATTTGAAATAATTATGGCTAAAGCCATAGATTGAATACTCTTTTGCAACAGGTCAGGATACAAAATCGCCTAATGTTGACGTCATTGGCAAAGCCGCATGGCAAGTCTTTGATGTATTACTTCAGGAAAAAGATAATAAGAATAGCGATAACGAAACCGTAGATAGCAGTTGCTTCTGCGAGTGCGCATCCAAGAAGAAGAGCCTTGTTTATATCGCCCTTTGCCTCCGGCTGACGTGCTATCGCTTCAGCGGCCTTCGATGTTGCAAGACCGATTCCGATTCCTGCTCCTGCGCCTGTTAAAACGGCTATAGCTGCTCCGAGTGCGATTGAACCCATGATATTTTACCTCCTGAATTTATTTAAGGAAAAAGATAATAAGAATAGCGATAACGAAACCATAGATAGCAGTTGCTTCTGCAAGTGCGCATCCGAGAAGAAGAGCCTTGTTTATATCGCCCTTTGCTTCCGGCTGACGTGCTATCGCTTCAGCGGCTTTCGATGTTGCAAGACCGATTCCGATTCCTGCTCCTGCGCCTGTTAAAACAGCTATAGCTGCTCCGAGTGCGATTGAACCCATGATATTTTACCTCCTGAGATTAATCTTCCGATTCCATAGCCTCCGCCATGAAGAGCGAAGTAAGGAAAACGAAAACATATGCCTGAATTGCGCCGTCAAAAATATCGAAATAGAAGCTTAAAACCAGCGGTATGCCTACCGGTATAACAAGCTTTACAAGCTCCATAACGACAAAAGCTCCGAGAACGTTTCCGAAAAGTCGCATACAAAGAGAAAGCGGCTTGATAAAAAGTTCAAGGATATTGATAGGAATAAGAAGCGGCATAGGCTCTACAAAGCTATGCAGCCAGCCCTTTCCGCCACGCTCCTTAACGCTGCTTATCTGGATAAGCAGTATTGCAAAAATTGCAAGAGTTGCGGTAACTCCGAGGTCTTTCGTTGGCGGACGAAGCCCGAAAATTCCTATCATATTAGAAATTCCTATATAAATAAGAAGCGTTTCGAGGATAGGCAGATATTTTTTGCCCTTTGGCCCGAGAATTTCAAGGAAGAAATTATTCATCCAATTTATTCCGATCTCAAGCAGACACTGCGCTCCGGTAGGAACGGTTTTAAGCTTTCTTACCAGCAGTATCGAAGCCAGAACGATAACCGCCATGATGCCCCATGTCATAACGCATGATTCCGGAACGGGGATTCCGCCGAAAATCGGTATAGTAAAGGCTACACGGCATTCAAGCTCCTCAAGAAGCTTATCGGCAATGCTCATAATGTAACACCTTCTTTCATATCAAATAATAAAACGGAGATAATAAATCTCCGTTGATTCAATCAGAATTTGCGGAATTTTTTTCCACACTAATATAATATAACAAAACTCAAACTTTGTCAAGAGTTTAACGAAAAATTTCACATAACATTTTCGTCATCTTTTATTCGGAAGCGTCCTCTGCTCCGCCTGAAAGTCTTAAAGCGTTGTTAAAGCGTTCGATAGCGGAAGAATTAAGCTTTTCGTTAAGACGGACTCTGTCGAGCTCTTTCTTGAACGCATTAAGCTCGCCGGCTATTTTCCGCATTATTTCGTTGTTTTTCTCCTGTTTATCCTCTAAAGCGCAAACTCTTTTTATAAGACTGTTCACGTTAGCCGCAAGAGCCTCGTTCGCTTCGTTCTGTCTTTCGCCAAATTCGGTCAATTTTTCTCCGGCTTTGAATGTTCCGATTTTTTCATGACCGTCAAAGGTTCTCATTAATTCATTTGTAAGTCTTGTATCAGCCATTTTCATCACCCCTGAAATTTTCTGTTTACAGATTTTCTCTCCAGTAATTCAGCGTATCTTCAATAGTCTGCTCCATCGAGATCTCGGCTTTCCAGCCTGTGTCCTCTGCAATACGAGAAACATCCGGCTCAATCAGCGGAATATCCGAAGCTCTCATTCTTGCCGGATCTTTTTTGACCTCTATCGGCAATTTTGCCAATCCAAGAGCAGTATCGAGAATAAACTGTATCTCAACCGCTTTTCCCCTGCCGACATTGTAAACTCTTCCGCTTACGCCCTTTTCCGCAAGGAGCCTGTATGCTCTTACAACGTCACGGACATCGGTGAAATCACGCTTTGCCGACAAATTTCCGACCATCATCTCCGCAGGCGATTCTCCCTTTTCGATAACCGCTATCTGACGGCAGAAATCGGAAATAACAAACATCGGAGCCTGCTGCGGCCCGGAATGATTGAATGCACGAACCATGATGATATCCATTTTATACGCCCTTGCGTAAATTTCGCCGAGCATTCCCTGACAAGCCTTTGTTGCGGCATAAATATTTCCCGGATCAAGCTTCTCTTCCTCTGAAAGCGGACAAGCTCCGTCTCTTATAAAGCCGTATTCCTCGCCCGAACCTATAAGAATAAGACGTATATCCTTTTTCTGAGAATCCCTGACTGCTTCAAGAACATTTATAGTTCCGATAACGTTTATTTCGGCGGTAAGCTGAGGTTTTTTCCATGAAACAGAAACAGAACTCTGTGCCGCAAGATGATAAACAACATCGGGCATTATCTCATCAAGAAGAGGCTTTATATCGTCTTCCTCGAGGATATTCAGCTTATGAACCGAGCATTTTTCGGTAATTTTTTCATTTTCAAGGCAGGTCGCATGAACATCCCAGCCGGAATCGGCAAGTTCCTTTATAAGATAACCGCCGACGAAGCCTGCTCCGCCTATAATAAGAGCTTTCATTTACGGTTCTCCTTTCAGTTTCAGAGATTTTCTGATAAAATTCCGTATAATTTTCTGATAACGTTTTTCTCGCTGAACTCCGTCATAACCCTTTCAGCAGCCGCTTTTCCAAAGCTCTCACGCATTTTTTCATCAGCGGCAAGAGTATTTATCGCTTCCGCAAGAGCCTTTGCGTCAGACGGCGGAACGGTCAGTCCGGTTTTTCCGTGAACGCTGACATAAGGAACTCCCGACGGCAGCTTGGTATTTATGACAGGCTTGCCGTAAACCATCGCTTCAAGCTGAACTATCCCGAACGCTTCGCTCTTTGCGACCGACGGAAGTACAAAAATATCGCAGTCCGCATAAGCCTGTTTCAGTTCATTATCGGGAAGAAATCCGAGAAAATGCACTTTTTTTCCGATATTATTACGTTTAGCAAAAACCTTCAGCTCCTGCTCCATTTCGCCTGTTCCGGCAATAAAAAGCTCGCAGTTTTCGGTCATAGTGAAAGCTTTCAGCAGAATATCGACTCCCTTATAGTAAACGAGCCTGCCCGTGAAAAAGACCTTGATATTTTTCTTATCATTAAGCCTGCCTGTAAGAAACGGACTTCTTTCGACCAAGAGATAATCCTCAGGAGTTATGCCGTACGGAACGATCCTGCATTTTCTTCTGAAACCGGGAAGATAATCCGAACCGTCTATATGACCTTTTGTAGCGGTTATAATACAGTCTGCACGTTTAAGAAGCTTCATCATGAACGGCTTGTAAAACGTCATCAGCTTTTTCTGCTTCACAACGTCGCTGTGCCACGAAACGACAACTCTTCCCTTAAATCCCGAAAGAAGAAGAGCGGCGTCCGCAAGCGGAAAAGGAACGTGGATATGAACCACATCGGCTTCTTCCGTCATTTTTCTGAAAAGACGGATAAACGAAAACGAAAGGGGACACGAAAAATAAGTTCCGAGACTTCCTGCACGGGTGAGCTTTACTCCATCCAGCTTCTCACGGGTTGTTTTTCCTCGTCCGTCACGGCAGACAAGAGTTTTAACGTCCGCATTACAGACAGTCCCCAGCTCCTGCGAATACTGCTTCACAAGAGTTTCTATTCCGCCGATATGCGGATAATAAGCCTTATTTACCTCAAGAACTCTGAGTCTGCGGCTCATCACATCAGCTCCTCATACACATTATAAAGCGCCTGCGCCGATTCCTCCCAACTGAATTGCTTCGCTCTTTCAAGACCTTTGTAACTGAGCTGTTTCCGCAGCTTTTCGTCAGAATAAAGCCGATAAAGACCTCCGGCAATACTTTTTGCAGAGTAGGCGTCGCATATCAGAGCGCAGTCGCCCGTCACTTCAGGCAGCGAGGCTTCTCCGGAAGAAAGAACCGGAACTCCGCAAGCCATAGCCTCAAGCGGCGGCATACCGAATCCCTCGTAAAGCGACGGAAAAACAAATGCCATAGCTCCGCACATAAGTGGATTCATGTCCTCGGAGGGAATATATTTGGTGAAAACGACTTTCTTTTCAAGTCCGAGCGATTTTACTTTTTCAAAAATTCCGCTGTAAAGCCAGCCCTTGCCTCCTGCAAGAACGAGCAGCGGAGCGTCCTTTCCGACTTTTTTCACGAACAGCGCATAAGCTTTTATAAGCCTTTCGAGATTTTTTCTCGGCTCTATCGTTCCGAGATAAAGAAAATAATCTCCGGATATTCCGAGAGATTTTTTTACTTCGGCGATACGTTTTTCGTCGTTGCACGGATAAAATTTCTGCAAATCCACTCCGCACGGAACAACTCTTATTTTATTTTTATGCTGTGGAAAATATTTAACTATCTCCGATTTTGAAAACTCTGAATCCGTAACGATAATATCGGCTCGCTTCATCGACCTTTTCAGACCGATATTAAGCATAAGCTTAGTTCTTCTTCTGACTGTTTCGGGAAAAGCCTTATAAACCATATCATGAACGGTAACAACGGTTTTTCCCTTTACTCCGGGGGGAACGATATAGTTGAAAAAATGCGTTATATCGGAATTTTTTCCAAAAAAGAGACTATAGGGAACGGGAAGAAGAGCCGAAGCGGCTCTGTAAATTTTTTTCGGAAAATATGATACATTAAGTTTGATTTTTCTGCCGGAAAACTGCCGGATGCTTTTTACAGCTCTGCGGTCCTTTCCCGAAAAGAAGCTGTATTCAAATTCATGCTCCGGATGAAGCTCGGCGAGCTTCATAGTCTGTCCGGCTTCGCACCAGCCTATTCCGGTTATTTTGTCGGCAATAAGCGGAATTGCGTCAAATGTTATTTTCATACTTCCTCGTACCTCAAAATTCACTCAAATTTAAGCAGCGTGACGCTGCACCCGATCACGGAGTTACTTCCGATAAAAGATATCAGAACACATCGCTCGTGGGTTACAATATAATAAGGGGATTCCAGAAGGCAGCGTGACGCTGCATCCAATCACGAAGTTACTTCCCACAAAAGATTTCAAAACACATCGCTCATGGTTTAATATAATTATGGGTTTCCAAAAGGCAGCGTGACGCTGCACCCGATCACGGAGTTACTTCCGATAAAGGGTATCAGAACACATCGCTCGTGGGTTACAATATAATAAGGGGTTTCCAAAGGGTTGAATAACCCTTTGGCGGGGTTCAGGGACAGCGTCCCTGACGGGGTATCGGGGCAGAGCACCGGAAAGACAGCGTGAATGGAATAAATGAAATTAAAATTCCCCACTGCTAAAAATTATAGAAAAACATATTTCACGCTGTCCGCCAAACTACCGGTTTCATTTCTGCTGTTCTTGTGAGCGCAGAGCGAACACGCCATAAATTTACTATGAGCAAAATAATACGTACACTTAAGGAATCACTGATGAGAGTCTTAATAAACCGTACGTTCGCATGCGCTGCGCTCTGCTCCCTTACTTTACGGACAGCGTGAAATATGTTCGGGCACAGCTTTTAGCGGCAGGAAAATTTTAATTTCATTTATTTTTCCTCACGCTGTCCTTTCGGGGCTCTGCCCCGTTACCCCGTCAGGGACGCTGTCCCTGCACCCTGCCAAAGGGTTGAATCACCCTTTGGAATCCTGTTATCAGGTGTTATCCTATAATTTCCTTGACCTTGATCTCGTTCTGAACGAGTTCCATATCGTTCTTTACCATTCTCTCTACAAGCTCGGAGAATGAGATCTCTCTCTTCCAGCCAAGAACCTTCTCTGCCTTTTCAGGATTTCCGAGAAGAATATCTACCTCTGCCGGACGGAAGAACTTCTTGTTTACCTTAACGATAGTCTTGCCTGTTGCCTTATCAACGCCGATCTCGTCAACGCCTTCGCCCTGCCACTGAACTTCGATTCCAACGTGACCGAAAGCTGTTTCAACGAATTCACGAACCGTTCTTGTTTCGTTTGTAGCGATAACGTAATCGTCCGGAGCGTTCTGCTGGAGCATGAGCCACATTGCACGAACGTAGTCCTTAGAATGTCCCCAGTCACGCTTTGAGTCCATGTTTCCAAGCTCTACGCAGTCCTGAACGCCGAGCTTGATTCTTGCGACAGCGTCGGTGATCTTTCTTGTAACGAACTCGATTCCTCTTCTTTCGGATTCGTGGTTGAAGAGGATACCGGAACAAGCGTACATACCGTAGCTCTCACGATAGTTCTTTGTTATCCAGTGACCGTAAAGCTTTGCAACGCCGTAAGGACTTCTCGGGTAGAAAGGAGTTGTCTCGCACTGTGGAATTGCCTGAACAAGACCGAACATTTCAGAAGTTGAAGCCTGATAGAAGCGAGCCTCCGGCTTGACTATTCTGATAGCCTCGAGCATATTTGTAACTCCGATAGCGTCAATATCCGCCGTTCCGAGAGGAGTATCCCAGCTTGTAGCAACGAAGGACTGAGCGGCAAGGTTATAAACCTCGTCAGCCTGTGAAATTTTCATAGCGGAAATGAGCGAAACCGGATCGGTCATATCGGCGTAAATGAGCTTTACCTTGTCCTTGAGGTGAGCGATATTGCCGTAATCGACCGTAGCCTTTCTTCTCCAGATACCGTAAACGTTGTAGCCTTTTTCGAGAAGAAGCTCTGCAAGATAAGAGCCGTCCTGTCCTGTAATTCCTGTAATAAGTGCATTTTTCATTGTAAAAATCTCCTTTATACTAATTCGTTTCTTCCCTGCTCTTTAAGCTGAGAAATGACCTTTTTAACATCCTGAGTATTATTTTTCGAGCAGACCAGCAGAACGTCGTCCGTATCGACGATTATGATATCGCTTGTTCCGATAGCCGCAATAAGACGCTTTCCGCCGCATATAGTCGTACGCTCTGCGTCAACGGTTATAACGTCGCCCTCGGTGAAATTCTTGTTGTCGTCGGTTTCGTTGATGCGCTCGACGGCGAGCCAGCTTCCCACGTCGTCCCAGCCGAAGCTTCCGGGGAGAGTATAAATATCCGAAGCCTTTTCCATTATACCAAAGTCGATAGATTCGCTTGTGAAAGCTGCGAACTCCTTAACGAGAGTCTCCTCGAAGTCATCGCTGCCGAAGCTTTCGCCTATTCTTAAAGCGCCCTCGTAGATCTCCGGCATAAAAGCCTTCAGATCAGCCATAATGGACGATATTTTCCAAACGAACATACCGCTGTTCCAGAGATATTTTCCGGAGGCAAGATATTTTTTCGCCGTTGGAAGATCGGGCTTTTCAACGAACTTCTCAACCTCGTAAGCGTCGCCGCATTCTTTTCCGAAATTAATGTAGCCGTAGCCTGTTTCGGGATATGTGGGAGTGATTCCGATAGTAACAAGATTTTTTCCGTTTTCGGCAACCGAAACAGCTTTTTTAAGCGTTTTTATATAGATATTCTCGTATCCGATAAGGTGATCGGACGGCAGAACGAGCATAACGGCGTCGTCGTATTTTCTTCCGATAACAGCCGCCGCAAAGGCTATACAGGGAGCCGTATTTCTTGCGCATGGTTCGGCGAGTATATTTTCTGCCGGAACGTCAGGGAGCTGTTCTTTTACAAGCTCTGTGTACGCTGCGTTGGTAACAATAAATATGTCTTCGGCTTCAACGAGCGGACTTAATCTCTTAACGGTTTTCTGGATCATGGTTTCGCCGTCCGAGGTAAGCGACAGGAACTGTTTTGGACGGTTATTCCGGCTTTTCGGCCAGAAGCGTTCTCCACGTCCGCCTGCCATTATTACTGCTGTAACTTTCATTTATCATTTTCCTCTTTTCTTGAGCCTAAAATGCTCTCTTCGGTCTCCGCATTGGTTTTTCCCGGAAAAAGCATTGTTTTCAGTGTCATTAAAATTATCTGGATATCCAGTATTATCGAATAATTTTCGATATACATAAGATCCATTTTCAGCTTATCATACGGAGTTGTATCGTAAACTCCCGTAACCTGCGCATAGCCTGTTAAACCTGCCTTGACTTTAAGTCTGTACTCAAATTCGGGCATCTGCTTTTTATATTCTTCCGTAAGCTCCGGACGTTCAGGTCTTGGCCCGACTACCGACATATCGCCCTTCAGGATATTGAAGAGCTGAGGAAGCTCGTCCAGCCGGAATTTTCTCAGAACCTTTCCGACGGGAGTAATTCGGCTGTCCTCATCGGAAGCGAGCTTAGGCTTGCCGTCCTTTTCAGCGTCGACGATCATGCTTCTGAACTTATAAACGTAGAATTCCCTGCCCTCTGCGGTAAGTCTTTTCTGCTTATAGATAACCGGACCGCCGTCATACAGCTTAACAGCGATCGCCGAAGCCGCCATAAACGGAAGAGCCGGAATAACGGCTATAAGCGAGAAAATTATATCGAAGGTTCTCTTGATGAACCGATCTTCAAAATCAAGGCCGTAGTTGCGGCAGAGCAGAAGCGGAGTATCGAAAAGCCTTATATCGTCCGCACCTCTTATAATAATATCGGAGATTTTCGGAGCAATATACGCTCTTATCGACTTTTCAAAGCAGAATTTAATATAATCGTTCCGCATTTCCGCCGGTATATCGCATATGATGACTCCCTCGTATTTAAGAATCTGCTCTTTTATTTTTTCGCTGTCTTCCGTAATGCTTACGGATTCGCAGATCATATATTTATCTACTCTCTGGCTCATTTTCATTACAAGCGCCGCCGCCTGACGGCTTCCGTAAAGAATTATCAGCTTTCTCGGCGGATATATGATGAAATAGAGCTTTCCTGTAATAACAGTCCAGACGGCAATAAAGCCGAAATCGACGAAAGTAAGCAATATCAGGGGAACTGCGTCCATAAAATGGCGTCCGATGAGGCTTATCATAAAAAACGTCACCGTATTTACGCAGAACATCGAAATGAGCTGTGAAAAAAGCATATCCGTTTTTTTAAGATATCCGAGCTTGAATCCGCCGTAAGCCTTGAAAAACAAGGCTACAAGCAGACAGTATATTCCTATAAGCACCCAGTTTCCACGCCTGTAATAGGGAAGAATTATTGCGTCGCTGTAGTATTTGTACCAGACATATGCAAAAAATCCGGTAAGAACAGCCATAAGCAGTAATGCAGCGCCGAAAGTGATACATCTTTTATATCGGTCTCTTTTACTGTTCATAATATTATAACGGCATATACTCCCCTCTGTTGCAAACCACAATAATCTGACAGGCATAAATTCCGTCTGTCTGCGTTGTCGTCGCCACCATACGTCAGTATGCTTTCCTCCTCCGTCTTGACATACGAAATTTATGTCTGTCATCTTTATTGCGTTTCGCAACAGGGGGAGTATAAAACCGCAAAGTCTCCTTTATAAATGTTTGTATAAAGTAATTATAACAAATAGTCCACTTTATGTCAATAGAAACTGCCGTATTTTACAATTATTTTTCCTGTTTTTTGTCATTATGTACAAATTTATCCGGCAAACTGAGAGACTGAAATTGCCTGCGTGTTTTGCACAAAACGGCGGAATATTTTTTTGTGAACAATGTCTATTACATTTTTCTTAATAATATGTTATAATTATATTATAAATATTTTCAACGTGTAGCCGCTCTAAGACGACGTAAATCCGGTTGTCTTTGAAGCGTTTTTTGTTTGTAAAGGAGGCTAAGAATGTTCAATTTAAACGACGCAGTTGTTTATGCTTCTTACGGAGTATGCATTATTACGGCGATCGAAAAGAGGGATTTCAGCGGAGAAAACATCGAATATTATATTCTCCATCCTGTAAACGACCGGAAAAATACGTTTTACGTTCCTACGTCAAACAACTCGCTTACGCAGAAAATGCGGAGCGTTTTTTCCAGAAAAGAAGCCGAGGAGCTTATTAAGCTCATGCCCGACGAAAAGTTTGTCTGGATAGACGACGAGAGCCAAAGAAAGGAAGCTTACAGAAAAATTATAGAAAACGGCAGCCGCCGTGAGCTTGTCAAGCTGATAAAATCGCTGTATATCCATAAAAAAATACTTGAGGAAAACCATAAGCGTCTTCATTCCTCCGATGAACATTTTCTTCAGGAAGCTGAAAATATGCTTTACGAGGAGCTTGCATATGCTCTTGATATTCCCAAGAACGAAGTTGTTTCATATATCTGCTCACAGATCGATACATAATATCGTCCGTTTACTGAAAATCCCATCCATACGGATGGGATTTTTTAGATTTATCATTCTTTTACATAAACTGAGGTTATCTCAGAAATATAGGCTCTGTGATATGGTTCTTTACCGTATGCCTGCTCAGGAATGCCATCGTCGGTAAGAAATCCGCTTTCCTCCATATCATAGCTGTAAAGCTTGCGGCAGACTAAAACCAGTTCCGCCTCGCCAAAACTTACGCAGCCGTCTGTTTCAACAGGCGTAAGACCTGTTTCCCTGATCTTGTCGCAGTCTCTTCCGGAATGAGAGCCGCAGAATGAAAGCGCCTTGCGGTACTCTTCTCCGAAAAACGACGCTGTAAAGCTATCGCCTTTTTCGATATACTCATAAGTATAGCGATTCGGACGGATGTAGCAAGTTAAAACATTTTTATTCCAGAGAACGCCAAGCTGTCCCCACGAAGCGGTCATAGTATTGAAATTTTCCATGCTTCCGCCGGTCAGAAGCATCCATTCCTTTCCTATTTTGCCGAACGGATTGAAGCTCAGCTCTGAAATGTCGATTTTTTTAAATGCCATGATAATATCCTCCTTAGATATATTTAGTATGATTATTTATATTACCCAATTTCTGAAATTATCACAGTTATAAGCAAACCATCCGGTCGCAGACGCTCCGCTGTGCTCCCTGGTTTATGTTCGGACAGCGTGAAATATCTTCTACTGCTGTTTTAACATCAGGCGAAGTTATAACTCTATTTTTTCTCCCCACGCTGTCCTTGTGGGGCTTTGCCCCGATACCCCATCAGGGACGCTGTCCCTGAACCCTGCCAAAGGGATATTATCCCTTTGGAAACCCGGTATTATGCTGTCATTTCTTAAATTATACTCTTTTCAGAGCAGATTTATAGCGCAAACGGAGTTTATCCGTTATAAGTGCGATAAATTCAGAATTGGTTGGTTTTCCTTTTCCGGTATCTACAGTGTAGCCGAAAAATGAATTAAGCGTATCAACGTTTCCTCTGTCCCATGCTATCTCGATCGCATGACGAATAGCACGTTCAACTCTGGAAGAGGTCGTTTCATAAATCCCTGCGACAGTCGGATACAAAAGCTTTGTAACGCTATCGAGGAGCGTTTTATCCTCTATTGAATAAAGAATAGCTGTTCTGAGATAATGATATCCCTTTATATGCGCCGGAACGCCGAGCTGGTGAATAATATCAGTAACGACTATTTCCATATCGTCGCTGAGACTGTTTGCCTTATCCCCGAGAGCGGAATTGATCGCCGCACAGAGATCGTCCGCATCATACGGCTTTAACAGGAACTTTGAAGCTCCGTTATCCATAACCTGTCTTTCGATGAATTCGTTATCGTATGCCGAAGTCACGATAAATACAGGGAACTTCACTCCAAGCTCACGTACTCTTTTCATAATAGAAACAACATCGCCGTTCTGAGCCGTAATATCGAGAACTGCAACATCAGGCGGATCATTTTTGATAGACTCAAGAATAACTCCGCAGTCTTTTCTTCTTGTGTAAGCGTACATTCCTCTTTCACGAAGCTTATTTGCAATGCTTACTCCTGTTTCGGCTGAATCGTCTCCGATAAGTACTTTTACTTTACTGTTCATTATTTTTATACCTCCATTATTCTGAAAAACCGCTCACATATGACGGCATTTCTGCATTCCATTGCTTTCCCAATTAACTATTGAAGTTTAGACGAAGACAGAAATTAAATTTATCAAGGAAGAAAACCGCAGTAATACTATCTGCAAGAATTCCTGACGCAAAGAAATTTAATTTATGCCGAGTATAAAATTCAAGAGTTAGTTGGGGGAGCAATATTATGCTGCCTTTATATGATATCACATGGAATAATGATGGCGCAACAGTTTATTTTCTGTTTTTTAATGACTTTTGCTCGGGAAATGAAGAACAATAAATTCCATAATTTAATTTGTCGGAACAGCGCACGGATTATCTGCGTTTTTTATGTCCTTTAGCGAGAATTCCGTCAACTATATTGCGGACTTTCGTTTCCGGAGGGAACATTTTGTCGGCAAGCCTGTAAAGAGCGTTCTTTTTTGCCGCTCCTGCGGAAAACGGAGCTATTTCCGGTTCTTTGACGGATGCCGCCCATTTTTTCATTCTTTCGCCGGAAAAATGACTTCTGAACATTTCCCTGTCTGCCGAGCCGCAGCACTCCTCAAGAAATTCAAGAGCGTTTTCGCACCCCTTTGCCTTATATTTTTCAAGAAAGCTGCCGAAATGCTCTTCAAGCATTACTTCAAAATCAGCCTTGCCGTCAAGAAAAGCTTTATCGGAATCGAGAGCTTTCAGAAGAAGAGCCTGCATTTCGGTTTTTGCGGAAAAGTCTCCGCAAAGGCTCAGCGCTCCCGGAACGGCGAATCCAAGCATATATCGGTCGCCGCAGAAATCGCTCAGCGGAATTTTATTCTGCGGAGTATCGAACGCATATGCGCTGTAGAGTCCGAGAACGCAGTGTACCGCAAGAAATTCCGGCTTATCGTAATCATAAATATGCTTCCTGCGGATATAACCGCTCAGTCTGCCCGATTTTTCCATAAGCTGATTTACCGGAGCAAGAAGAAGCGATTTTGAGCCGTGAACTATCGGAAGCTCGACGTCGAAAGCCACGCTGCTTCCGGTATGAAGAAGCCTTTCTGCGGAAACTCCGGCTTTTTCAAGCGTTATATCATACCAGCTCGAAGCGTTGCTTTCGGGTATATCCGAAACTGCTATAAGCTCGTCGAAAGAGCCGTAGCCGCAGTTTTCAAGCACATTTTTCGTTACCTCCGCCGGATATATCCACTCGGAAATAATTATCACCTTTTTATTCTTGTTCTTTGCCGCCCTGAAAAGAGCTTTTCCGCATTCTCTCGGGAAATAAAAATGCTCTGCAAGCTCGCATTCGAGCTTCATCAGCCGTTCTTTTCCTTCGGGACTTATTCCGCTCTGCTTTGCGAATATTTTATATATCATTTCAAGCGTAACACGGGTATAGACTCCGCATTTTTTCAGCGCCGCTTCCTGAGCGGACATTCTCAATTCGGTAAAAGACTTTTTTCCCGTGTTGAAAAGAGCAAATTCGTCCTCCATAAGCAGAAAAATGTCGCACTCCTCCGAAAACGGAGAGATAACAAGAACATCCTGCATTTTAAAGCTTACCGCCTTATAACGGCTGTTTTCAACTTCGGAAATAAGCTTCTGACGAAGCTGGAGCTGCGGCTCTGAAAGCGGACGTCTTATTTTTTTACTGCTCTGCATCTGCCGCCTCCTTATTTTCTTCGTTTACAGAAAGCTCTTCGCCGTTCCGGAGCTTCTTATATTCGTCAAGAGTAAGCGTTCCCTCTGAATTATATGTGCGGATCAGATTATCCCTGCTCGTATATTTTTCGGAATATCCGCCGTCGGAAGCTTCTACATACTCGCCGAACCAGAGTCCGAAAAACGACCACAATGCGTTATCACGGAACGAACCGTCTATATCGGGAACGCTTCCGCATTCGCTTATTGCAACAAGCTTATCGCTTCCGGCAAATTTCTGAACAGCGGCAAATTTTTCGTAAAATTTACTGCCGTAGTCGTGTTCATTGCTGAAATAAATGTCCACAGCCGCAATATCGTACGTTGATTTATCAACGAGAGCCGATTCGCTTTGTCCGTTCCATATCCAGATGAGATTATCGAGTTCAAAATAATCGGTCATACGGGTATAAATGAGGTTCCAGAGCCATTTATAGGCGTCAGCTCCGCTTGCTCCCCACCAGTACCAGTCTCCTCCGCCTTCGGGAAGAGGTCTCCACAAAACGGGAACGCCCTTGTTTTTCAGCGAGGTAAGCTGTCCCGCCATGCTGTCGATATCGAGAACGAGGTCGTAGCATTCTTCGGAAATTTTTCCCTCGCCGTAAAGACCTCTTATCTCCTCCTGAGTCATCGATGCGATATCGAGACCGGTAACGGCTTCGGAAAGCTTGAAATCGGTTTCATCGGCTCTTACCGAGCTTTTTTCCGCCGGAGCGTTCCAATACCAGCTCACGCACGATATTCCGCCGTTTCTGTACCATTCTGCACAGGAATCGATATTCTTGAAGCTTGCGTCGTAAGAGCCTTTCGGTACTGAAAGATTGGAAAATCTGATAACCGGATATTTTCCCGTTACCGAATAGATAAGATCAAGCTCGGAATTGTCCTCATCGGCGGCATACTGACCGGAAATGATGTATTTTCCGTAATTTTCCGTAAGGAATCCCATAAGCTCCTTTGCGGCTTCTCCGGCATTTTTATTGACCAGTTCTCCGCCTGTTTCGTAGCTTATACTGCCGAGCGAGGTGTTGTTGGTCAGTTTAAGGTGATCGAGACAGATATTGCCGTCGGTCGGGCAAATAGTTATCTCCGAGCCGCCTTTGACGAGAAAAACTCCCGGAATAGTTATCTGAGTGAACTTGCCGCCGCTTGCCGTTTTAAAATTCATGAGCTGCTTGCCGCCAAGGGTAACAAGGCAGTTTACCTCTTTATCGGAAGCAATATTGAACGAAATATCGTAATGCTGATTGCTCGGAGCGTTCACATCAAATTTAACGGAAGCGCTTCCGTCCTCTGGGAATCCGGTAATATAGCCGTCTCCGCTGAAATTTTCCTTATCTGCGGCAATTTTCAGGCTTTCGGGAAATACTGCCTTTTCGGCTTCATAAATATTTCCGGTATCCTGTTTCTGAATCTCCGGAACGTCGACCGGATAATCCGGAAAGGTTTCAGCCGTAGTAATCGGAGCAGTTGTTTCGGCTTCTGAAACGGATTCCTGCTCTATAATAGGAACAGGGGGTTCGTTTACAACTTTAGGTTCTTTTTTTCTCTTGCTGCAACCGGAAAACGGCACAGCAGCAATTGCTGCACAGACAGCGAGAGAAATATATCTGTAAATTTTCATTTTACCTCCAGCAGCGTGACGCTGCACCCGATCACGAAGTTATTTCCGATAAAAGATATAGGAACACTTCGCTCATGGGTTACTATAATTATGAGTTTACTATAATAATGGGTTTCCAAAGGGGATATACTCCCCTTTGGCAGGGTGCAGGGACAGCGTCCCTGCCGGGGTATCGGGGCAGAGCCCCGAAAAGGACAGCGTGAGGGGATAAATAGAACAGAAACTTGAGGTTACTAAAAAATGAAAGCAGAAATTATTTCACGCTGTCCCAAAAATTACCGATTTCATTTCTGCCGTTCTTGTGAGCGCAGAGCGAACACGCCATAAATTTGCCATGAGCAAAATAATACGTACACTTAAGAAATCACTGATGATAGTTTTAATAAACCGTGCGTTCGCATGCGCTACGCTCTGCTCCCTGACTTTACGGACAGCGTGAAATATGTTCTACTGTAATTTTTAGCAGTGGGAAAATTTTAATTTCGTTTATTTTCCCTCACGCTGTCCTTTCGGGGCTCTGCCCTGATCAATGCCAACAATTTAAGCGGGGACGCTGTCCCCGTACCCCTGCCAAAGGGTTATTCAACCCTTTGGAAACCCAGTATTAATTATTTCAAATACCATTGGTATTTGAAATAATTATGGCTATCGCCAAAGATTGAATACTTTTTAACAAAAGTTCAAGGTGCAAAATCTCTTAAGTTGTTGACATTGCTGTCCCTGCACCCTGCCAAAGGGACGTACAGTCCCTTTGGAATCCCTTTATTATGCTTTTACCGTATAAATACTGCCCTTATTAGTATTGAATACGATGACTCCGTCCTCTATTCTCGAGCCTACGTTTTCACCGTGGCATATTATACTTACAACACAGTTCGTTCTCAGACGGCACTCTCCGCCGTGATCGGACGTTATTTCCGCTGTTTTCAGCTTGCCGTCCTGCCACTCTATATCAACTCCGAAACCGCCCTTTGCTCTCAGTCCCTTTATATGACCGCTGCTCCATTCGTCCGGAAGAGCCGGAAGAAGATTGATCTCGCCGCCGCAGCTCTGCATAAGAGCTTCCGCAATAGCCGCTGTTCCGCCGAAATTTCCGTCTATCTGAAACGGAGGATGCGAATCGAGCATATTTGGATTTGTCGAATAAGTTATAAGCTTTTTCAGGTTTTCATAAACCATTCTTCCGTCATAAAGTCTTGCCCACATATTCGTTATCCATGCGCAGCTCCAGCCGGTATGTCCTCCGCCGTGGATAAGCCGTCTTACAAGAGTGGCTCTTGCCGCATCAGCAAGCTTCGGCGTTTTGTGAGGAGTAATGAGATCTGCCGGATGAAGCGCAAAAAGCTGTGAAACGTGTCTGTGACCGATCTCGACCTCGTCGTAATCGACAGCCCATTCCTTTATCTGCCCGTACTTGCCTATCTCCGGCTGCGGGAGCTTTTTTATCATGCTCCTGAGCTTTTTGGCAAGGGTTTTGTCCTTTCCGAGTATCTCCGAAGCCTTTATGACGTCGCTGAAAAGAACCGTGATTATCTGCGAATCCATTGACGGAGCAATACAAAGACTTCCCTTGACTCCTTTATCGGTCATATAGGTATTTTCGGGCGATACGGACGGACACGTTACAAGATGTCCGCTGCCGTCGTCAATTAGATAACGGACGAAAAATTCTGCCGCTTCTTTAAGTATGTGATATTTTTCCTCAAGAAATTCCTTATCGAGAGTATATTCATAGTGCTCGAAAATATGAAGAGCAAGCCATGCTCCGCCCGCAGGCCATATCGTTGCGGGCATCCAGAGATCCTGAGGAGCCGTATCTCCCCATATATCGGTATTATGGTGACAAACAAAGCCTTTTTCAACGCCGTACATCTCCTTTGCTGTGATACGTCCGTTTTTGCAAACACGCTCCAGCAGATCGAAAAGCGGAAGATGACATTCGGAAAGATTGCAGCTTTCGGCAGGCCAGTAGTTCATTTCCGTGTTGATATTTACGGTGTATTTGCTGCCCCATGCCGGCCACATATCCTGATTCCAGATACCCTGAAGATTCATCGGCTGAGTTCCGGCACGGCTTGCCGATATCATAAGATAACGTCCGAAATTGAAGTAAAGCTCGATAAGCTTGTTATCGTGGATAAGACGTTCGCAGTCCTTGCTGTCGAGTTCGTCTCCTTTAAGACGTGCAATACGCTCGTCGGTATTAAGCTTTTCCACATCAGCTCCGCTGTTATCGTTGAGTTCAAGCTCAACACGGTTGAAAAGCTCCTGATAATCGCACACATGACGGTAATAAAGCTCATCCCATTCGCACTGAAGAGCCATTTCGGCGTCTACCTGTGCGGACTCTTCATAGTTTTCTCCGTAAAAACTCGTTCTTACCGAAAGAACTATCATAACCTCGTCGGCATTTTCAACAGAAATTTTTCCTCCGAGAGTGCGAATCTTTCCCCCGGACGCCTTCGCTCCGACAACTGCCGCAAAAAATATACCGTTTCTGCTTCCCGTTCCGCCGTTGTACATTATCATGTTTTTACCGCAGGGACGGTTATCGTCGTAATAGTCGTCTCTTCCGTCTATCGAGCATTCAAGGCTTAAAGAAGCCGGAGAATCGGCAGTTACCCTTATCACCATGACATTGTCCGGAGCCGATACGAATACCGAACGTGTTATGTTCAGTCCGTTAACTGTGAATCCCACATCAGCAACGGCATCCTCGATATCAAGCTCACGGTAGTAATCCTTAGCCTTTCCGTCGAGCTTCATGCGAATGTTAAGATCACCCAGCGGCATATAATGACGCATATTCGGCGTAACTCCCTGAAGCTTTTCAAAAGCAACCTTTTCAGCTTCGGGAATTTTTCCCTCTTTAAGAAGCGAGCGGACTTCTTCAAGTCCCTCTTTCGCATCGGGATTGACTCTGTGACGAGGTCCGCCCGACCAGATTGAATCCTCGTTAAGCTTTATTATCTCATTATCCGGTACGCCGAAAATCATTCCGCCGATCCTGCCGTTTCCGACAGGCAGCGCCCAATCAAAATTTTCCGCCGGACTGTTATACTTTAATATTGTTTCTGATGACATATATGTAGATCTCCTGATAAAAGGTTTATTTATAAATTCTAATACTAATATTATAGCACATAACCGCTTCATTTGCAAATTTCCAGTCAATTTCCGCATTTTTTAGGAAAAAAACATAAATCATTAAAGTTTTTCACTCGTGTTTTAGGCAAAAACACAAGCAGCGTGACGGCAGCGTGACGCTGCACCCGATCACGAAGTTATTTCCGATAAAAGATATAAGAACACTTCGCTCGTGGTTTACTATAATAATGGGTTTTCAAAGGGTTGATAACCCTTTGGCAGGGTGCAGGGACAGCGTCCCTGACGGGGTAACGGGGCAGAGCCCAGCAAAGACAGCGTAAGGGAAAATAAATGAAATTAAAATTTTCCTCCTGCTAAAATTCATAGCAGAACATATTTCACGCTGTCCAAAAACTACCAGTTTCACTTCTGCCGTTCTTGTGAGCGCAGAGCGAACACGCTTTAAGACACCGCCTGAAATTTTTTTCACAGGGCAACGTTATTTACTTTTTATGTTAATTATAAAGGGGAGTACCCGCCTAACAGGCGCCCGTCCCCTCTGTCGGCAAGCCGACATCTCCCCACACTGTGGGGAGTCACCCTTTGGAAACCCGTTATTAATCATTTCTGATACCCATAAATGGTATCAGAAATGATTAGGGCAGACTGCCCAGACGAAATGCACCGTTCAGCAAGGAATTAAAGAAATAAAATCCACTTGATAAACATAACAAAAAGTAAATGCTATTGTCCTGAAATTTTTTCTCAAAAGCTCTTGACAAATCCGAAAGAGTGTAGTATAATGTGTAAAGTGATTTTAGATTACACCTGTAAAGGAGCGAAATATCTATGGCTAAAGACCTTAAATTCGTTATGCTCCTTGATTGCTACGGCGATCTTCTTACAGATCATCAGCGGAATGTTATGGAGCTTTATTACTGCGAGGATCTCTCGCTTGCTGAAATAGGCGATCCCCTCGGCATAACACGTCAGGCGGTCATGAGCATTGTAAAACGCACCGGAAGCATTCTTCTCAATTATGAAAAAAAACTCAGATTCGCTGAAAGACTTGAAAAAATGAAAGACTGCTTCGGAAATATCTCGTCCCTTGCGGAAAATATCCCCGATGAACAGCTTAAAGCTTCCGTCAAAAAGCAGATAAGCTGCGGTCTTGAACTGCTGTAAAAGCTAATTTTTAAACTTATTACCGGATTCTGTTTCCCCTTTGGCAGGGAGTATGAGGGACAGCGTCCATCATAGAAGGAGGATATCGCATGGCATTTGAAGGACTTTCCGAAAAACTGAATAACGTCTTTAAAAAGCTTAAATCAAGAGGAAAACTCACGGAAAGCGACGTTAAGGAGGCTATGAGGGAGGTTCGTCTCGCTCTTCTTGAAGCCGATGTAAGCTATAAGGTAGTTAAAGACTTTGTTAAAAAAGTAACTGAAAGAGCTGTCGGCGAAGAGGTTCTTGCAAGCCTTACTCCTGCCCAACAGGTTATCAAAATAGTTAACGAAGAGCTTTGCGCTCTTATGGGCAACAGCAATTCACGCATAAATTTTTCGTCAAAGCCGCCTACGGTCATTATGATGTGCGGACTTCAGGGTTCAGGTAAAACGACTCATTCGGCAAAGCTTGCCAAGCTCCTTAAAAAAGAGGGACACCGTCCGCTTCTTGCCGCCTGCGATATTTACCGTCCTGCCGCTATAAACCAGCTTCAGGTAGTCGGTCAGAAAGCCGATGTTCCGGTTTTTGAAATGGGACAGATTGACCCTGTTATCATCGCAAAACAGGCTCTCGCTCACGCTAAGGATTACGGTCACGATATTCTCATTATCGACACCGCAGGCCGTCTCCATATTGATGAGACTCTTATGCAGGAGCTTGTAAATATAAAAGAAATCACACAGCCTGATGAGATCATGCTTGTTGTCGACGCTATGACAGGTCAGGACGCCGTAAATGTCGCTAAAGCCTTCGACGATTCCGTCGGTATCACAAGCGTTCTTATGTCCAAGCTCGATTCCGATACCCGTGGAGGAGCTGCGCTTTCCGTTCTTTCCGTAACGGGCAAGCCGATCAAATTCGTCGGAATGGGAGAAAAGCTTGATGATTTCGAGCAGTTCCACCCTGAACGTATGGCTTCCAGAATCCTCGGAATGGGCGACGTTCTCACTCTTATTGAAAAAGCCGAGAACGTTATGTCGCAAAAAGAGGCTGAAAAGCTTACTCAGAAGTTCAAGGAAAATAAATTCGATATGGACGATCTTCTCAATCAGATGAAACAGATAAAGAAGCTCGGTTCTATGAAATCCATTATCGGTATGCTGCCGGGAGTCGGCGATAAGATCAAGGACGCCGATATTGACGACCGTCAGCTCGACAGGATAGAGGCTATCATCACTTCCATGACCAAGGCTGAACGTGCCAAGCCGTCGATAATCAATCCCTCACGCAAAAGACGTATCGCAAAGGGTTCGGGTTCTAAGGTCGAGGACGTTAACAGGCTTCTCAAGCAGTTCGACCAGATGCAGCAGATCATGAAGAAATTTACCGGAAAGAACAACAAAATGTCTCTGCGTAAGGCAAGAAAACAGCTCGCTGGCATGAATTTCGATAAAATGACAGGCAAGGGCGGAGGAAATCTGCCTACGATTTAAATTAAGAACTTGTTCTCATAAGATTTGTGCGTATATTTTCGAGCATAATTTTACTGAGGACAAGGTGAAAAAGCGAAAGCATACTGTCGTATGGTAAGCTTTTTCAACGCAGTAATCAGTAAAATTTGCCGAAAAGATACGTGCAATATCCTATGAGAACAAGTTCTAAAAGCTTTCAATGCGGTCTCCCGCTTTGATATATAACTATTATTTCCGGAGGTGAAATCAAATGGCAGTTAAAATCAGACTCAGAAGAATGGGCGCTAAGAAGGCTCCTTTCTATCGTATTGTTGTCGCTGATTCAAGATACCCAAGAGACGGAAGATTCGTTGAAGAGATCGGTTACTATGATCCTACAAAGAACCCTTCAGTTGTTAAGGTTGACGCCGATAAGGCTAAGGATTGGATCGCAAAGGGAGCTCAGCCTACAGATACTGTAAAGGTTATCCTCAAGAACGAGGGAGTTCTTTAATCAACGGCTTTTACGGAAGAGGTGAGACTCTCTGTCTCTGCCTCTGTCCCGAAAAGCGTTCGGAGGTTAATTTATTATGAAAGATTTACTTTATGCTATCGCAGCAGGACTTGTTGAAGATAAAACAGCTATAAAAATTATTGAGGACGAACCGGATGCCGAAGGCGTTATCGTTTTCCACCTTTCGGTTGCACCCGATGATATGGGACGTGTTATCGGCAAGCAGGGCAGAATTGCCAAGGCTCTCCGCACAATTATGCGTGCCGGAGCTGCCAAAAAAGACCTCAAGGTTTCCGTTACCATTGAATAGCAGCGTGAGCAGCGTGACGCTGCACCCGATCACGAAGTTACTTCCGATAAAAGATATCAGAACACTTCGCTCGTGGTTGTGCTTTATAACAGGATATATAAAAAGCCGTTCTTCTTTTTTACGGAAGAACGGTTATTTTTGTTTATATCAGCCGATATATTTGCTTTGCCTTGTTTTTAAAGAACCTTTTCCCCTTTGTCTCTTTTGCTAAAGGCTGTCTTTCCTATGAGCATTCTGCCCTAATAAGCCCTGATACCCTTTATGGGTATCAGGGCTTATTAATACTGGGTTTCCAAAGGGGATGTACTCCCCTTTGGCAGGGGTTCAAGGGGACAGCGTCCCCTTTATAAACATGGAAAGTAAATATATTCTGCTTATAAGTCAAGCTTTGCTTTCAGCTTCTCGAAAAAGCTCTGTCTTTTTGCGTAATTCTTCTCGCTGAGCGATGATTCAAAGGCTTTCAGCAGATCTTTCTGCTTTTTGGTAAGATTCTTCGGAACTTCAACGTTTATCTTAACATACTGATTTCCTCTGTCAGTGCGGTGAAGTCTCTTTATGCCCTTGCCTTTAAGACGGAATACAGTTCCGGTCTGAGTGCCCTCGCTGATGTTGTATTTAACGTCGCCGTCGATAGTCGGAACGGTGATTTCTGCTCCGAGGACTGCTTCCATGTACGTTACAGGAATTTCGCAGTGAACGTCAAATCCCTCGCGCTTGAAAAGAGGATGAGATTTTACATTGATCTGAAGCAGCAGATCTCCGGAAGAACCGCCGTTTATACCGCAGTCGCCCTGTCCGGAAGCACGGATGATCTGTCCGTCGTCGATTCCAGCCGGAATATCGACAGAAACCGTTTTCTGAACTCTCAGTCTGCCTAAGCCGCGGCATTTCTGACATGGATTCTTGATAATTTTGCCCTTTCCGTTACAGTGCGGACAAGCTTTGGTCGAGGAAATTGCTCCGAAAGGCGTACGCTGAGTCGTCTTAACAGAGCCTCTTCCGTGACAATCAGGACATATATCGGCAGAAGTTCCGCCGTCTGCGCCTGTTCCCTTGCAGGCATCGCAGGTTGTCATAGGATTGATCCTTACCTCCTGCTTTTTGCCCGTGCAGGCTTCCATAAAGCTTATTGAAACCGATTCCTGTATATCTGCGCCTCTTCTCGGAGCGTTTGCGGACGCTGAACGGCTTGAACCGCCGCCGAAACCGAAACCGCCGAAAATATTTTCAAGAATATCTCCCATATCTCCGAAACCGCCGAAGCCTCCCATACCGTCTCCGCCGCCGTAGCTCGGGTCTACTCCGGCATGACCGTACTGATCGTATCTGGCTCTTTTTTCGGGATCTGAAAGAACCTCGTTCGCCTCGTTTATCTCCTGAAATTTTTCAACATAAGAAGGATCATCCGGATGAAGATCAGGGTGATTTTCTCTTGCCTTTTTGCGGAATGCCTTTTTTATCTCATCTTCGGTCGCTCCCTTGGAGATTCCGAGAACTTCATAATAATCTCTTTTATTTTCAGCCATAAGTATACTCCGTTCCTGTGAATATCACTGAAACTGCATTTATTTTTCTTGTGTTTATGCAAGGGGACTCTGTCCCCCTGCACCCTCTGCCAAAGGGGTAATCACCCCTTTGGAAACCCATTAATTGATCAATTCAACTCCCCACACTGGGGACTTGAATTGATCAGGATGAAAGCCATAGAGCAAATTACTCTTTAACAACGGGAAAAAGGGGGGCAAAATCATCTTACAAACACAAGAACAATAATCGCAGTTACAGTGTATTAATACACCTTTAGGGCGAAAGAAAATTCCGCCCTAAAACTGTATATTTTAATTAAACCTCTGTGAAATCGGCGTCAACAACTCCGTCGTCGTTATTACCGCCGTTGTCGGCAGCAGCTCCGCCCATGTTTGCGAACTGTGAAGGATCAATTCCTCCTGCTTCTCCGCCGTTCGGGTTAGCCTGCTGGTAAACCTTTGCGGAAAGATCATAGAATGCCTTCTGGAGCTCTTCCTTAAGCTTCTTTATCTCATCGTGATTGTCGGCAGAAATTGCAGACTTGAGCGATGCGCATTTAGCTTCGATATTTGCCTTTTCATCGGCTGAAACCTTATCGCCGAAATCAGCAAGAGCCTTTTCGCACTGGAATACGAGGTTTTCTGCTTCGTTCTTGTTGTCAACCTGTTCACGGCGCTTTTTATCCTCTGCGGCATACTGCTCTGCTTCCTTAACAGCCTTGTCGATATCGTCCTTGGACATATTTGTTGAAGCTGTAATTGAGATGTTCTGCTCTTTTCCTGTTCCGAGGTCCTTAGCGGAAACGTGAACGATACCGTTCTGGTCGATATCGAAAGTTACTTCGATCTGTGGGATTCCTCTTGGAGCGGGAGCGATTCCGTCAAGACGGAAAGTACCGAGCTGCTTGTTGTCACGGGCAAATTCACGCTCACCCTGAAGAACGTTGATATCAACGGCAGGCTGATTGTCTGCATATGTTGAGAATACCTGCGACTTCTTTGTCGGGATAGTTGTATTTCTTTCGATCATTCTTGTGCATACGCCGCCGGCTGTTTCAATACCGAGTGAAAGCGGTGTAACATCGAGAAGAAGGAGTCCGTTTTTAACGTCGCCGCCGAGAACGCCGCCCTGATAAGCTGCACCGAGAGCAACGCATTCATCAGGATTGATGCCCTTGAAAGGCTCTTTGCCGATAAGCTTCTTAACAGCTTCCTGAACTGCCGGAATTCTTGAAGAACCGCCGACCATGAGAACCTTATCAAGCTCGGAAGCGCTGAGTCCGCTGTCGCTGAGAGCCTGACGAACAGGTCCCATTGTAGCTTCAACGAGGTCTGCTGTGATCTCATTGAACTTAGCCTGTGTAAGAGTAAGATCAAGGTGCTTAGGAGTTCCTGTTGCGTCAACAGTGATGAACGGGATGTTTATATTTGAAGTTGTTGTAGAAGAAAGCTCAATCTTGGATTTTTCAGCAGCGTCCTTCAGTCTCTGAGCTGCCATTTTATCGGATGAAAGGTCGATGCCCTCTGCCTTTTTGAATTCGTCAACGATCCAGTTGATGATTCTCTGGTCGAAATCGTCGCCGCCGAGACGGTTGTTGCCTGCCGTTGCAAGAACCTGCTGAACGTCCTCGCCCATTTCAATGATAGAAACATCGAAAGTACCGCCGCCGAGGTCGTAAACCATAACGGTCTGCTCTTCTTCCTTATCAATGCCGTAGGAAAGAGCTGCTGCCGTAGGCTCGTTGATGATACGCTTTACGGTAAGACCTGCGATCTGACCGGCATCCTTAGTTGCCTGTCTCTGAGAGTCTGTGAAGTAAGCGGGAACTGTGATAACGGCTTCCGTAACAGGCTCGCCGAGGTAAGCTTCAGCGTCAGACTTGAGCTTCTGGAGAACCATGGATGAAATTTCCTGCGGAGTATAATTCTTTCCGTCGATGTTTACTTTATAATCAGAACCCATATGTCTCTTGATAGAAGAAACTGTTCTGTCGTGGTTTGTTATTGCCTGTCTTTTAGCAACCTGACCGACAAGACGCTCGCCGCTGTTTGTGAAAGCGACAACTGAAGGAGTAGTTCTTGCGCCCTCGCTGTTAGGGATAACAACGGCGTTGCCGCCTTCCATAACTGCTACGCATGAATTTGTTGTACCAAGGTCAATACCAATAATTTTACTCATAATAATTACCTCCTGAGATAAAGAGAACAAAGTTCTCATAAAAAGCTTTATTTATATGAATGTTATACCGCAACGGCAACCATTGCAGGTCTTATAAGCTTATCGCCCATCATGTAGCCTTTCTGATAAACGGCGCAGACATGATTGCCCGCATAATCCGTACCTTCAAGCTGCTGGATGGCGTTATGGAAATTCGGATCGAATTCTGCTCCGAGAGCTTCAATTTCGGTCACATTCATTTTTGCAAGAAAATCTTTAAGCTGATTAAAGATCATGTTCATGCCGTTTTTGAAATTCCCGTCCGAGCATTCGGCTTCAAGAGAACGTTCAAAGCTGTCGATAAAGGGGAGAAGCTCTTCAATACATCTTGCCGAAGCGTTCTGATACGTTTCGTTTTTTTCCTTCGCAGTCCTTTTGCGGTAGTTGTCATACTCGGCGTAAAGACGGAGATACTTGTTGTTTGCATCCTCTAAAGCCTCTTCAAGCTCGGTGTACTTAGCAGCCGTATCGTTGTATTCGCTTACAGCGTCATCCTCGTCGGCATCCGCCTCAGCGTCGGCTTCGCTGTTTTTTTCTGCGGCTTCAAGAGTTTTTTTGATAAGCTCTTCATCTATTTCAACCTGTGGTTCGTTTGCGGTGTTGCTTTCATTTTCCATTGATGATTCTCCTTTCCTAAGGCGTCGGCTCGATATCGTCAACCGTTCCTGTTATTATATCATCGCTGTCGTCCGACATCAGGTAAGATATTTTCTGAGTCAGGTAATCAACGTATGGTATTATTTTTTTATAATCGACTCTCATCGGGCCTATAACTCCAAGAGAGCCTGCTTCTCTTCCGCCCTTGCGGTATTTTGAAACAATAAGGCTTGAATTTCCTATTGCGAAACTGTTGTTTTCAGAACCGAACTTGACCTGAATACCGCTGAAAGCGTCCTCAAGAATTTCTGTAAGACCGTTTTTATGCTCGATAAATCGGACAACCTCCATTTTATCAAGCTCGTCGCACGAAAGAAGCTTTTCACTTCCGCTCACCATAAGTTCCTGCTGACGAAGATCCTCGGAAAGCTCGCACAATCCTTTTACCAGCGGTGAAAGAGAAACCATATATGTGCTTAAAGCTGCGACCATTTTATCGAACATTTCCTCTGAAAGCTCATCGACCGAAACTCCGTTGAGGTTTTCCTCTATATAATGAGTAAAGAAATCGAGCTGTTCGTGATTCAGATCGAATTCAAGGCGGCAGGCTTTATTTTTTATGCTTCCGTTCGAGGTTATAAGCAGGATAACGTAAAGCCGTTTTCCAGTCGGGATGACTTCGACCTTTGAAATAACCGAAAATCTCGGCGCTGAATTAGTTATAACGGCTGCGCACTGAGTTATTTCGGTAAGAGCTGCTGCGGCATTCTGAACAAGAAGCTCTTCCGGAGTATCTTCTCCGCCGAGCATTTCATCCAGCCGTGATTTTTCATCATCGGAAAGCTCTGGCAGCGTCATAAGCTCGTCAATATAAAGGCGGTAGCCCATAAAGGTCGGAACTCTTCCTGCCGAGGTATGCGGCTGTTCAAGATATCCGAGCTGTTCAAGGGCAGCCATATCGTTTCTGATAGTTGCGGCGGAAACATTGATATTTTCAAGCTTTGAAATAGCTTTTGAACCGACCGGTTCGCCTGTTCTTACATATTCGTCAACCACAGCAGCAAGAATTTTCAGCTTTCTGTCGTCCACGATTCACACAACCTTTCAGAATACTTCTTTAGCACTCTCTATCCCTGAGTGCTAATTATAATTTATCACTATTATTACGCTTTGTCAAGCGTTTTATGCATTTTCAGCGTTTTTACCTATTTTTAACCTTATAAATTGTGATTTTATTGCAAATTAACAACAGCATTTACTCCTTCTGCTGTTATTAAGGGGGACGCTGTCCCCCTTTACCCCCCTGCCAAAGGGTGAATCCACCCTTTGGAAACCCGGTATTGATTTATTCAAATTCCACTCAGGAAATTTGAATAAATCAGGGCTGCGCCCATAGAGTGAATGCCTCTTTAACAACAGAATAAAGGGGAAAATATCCTCTTTATAACACAGAAAAAATAAATGCTGCAACTATAATATATTATTCTTCACTGCCGCCGTTTTCGCCTGTATCCTGTGCATTGTCGCCCTCGTTATCAGAGCTATCCGGTTCGGCGGACTTTTCATATTTCATAAGCTCCGGCTTGCCGCTTTTATAAACGGTAACGATAAATCCGTCTATATTATTGCCGGAAATATCGGATTCCATACCTGCCGGAACGGGAACTGTCGTCGTTTCAGAGCCGTCGTCGGAGGCAACATAATAAACCTCGAAATTTCTTCCCTCATCGTCCGTAATTTCAAGATGTTCGCCCTCGTACGGATATTTTTTCAGAAGCTCGATATATTCCTCAAGACAAAGGTTATTCTTGGTCATATAATAAGCGTGGGGGATTCCGACAAACCGGAAATGCCACGGTTCATACTGAATTTTCGTAATATCTTCCTTATCCTCGGCATATCTTTCAACAAAACCGTATTTATAGCAGTTTTCGTTTATCCACGCAAAATCGCCTGTTCCGTCGTAATCATAATTGACTGTTTCGCTGAAATCGAAAGCGTAGCCTGTTTCATGCTCGCTGAATCCGGGTTTTGCAACACGGGTAGAATCATCCTCTCCGGTTGCTGCAAGATCCTCGTCATAAAGCTGCTGCTGGAATTCGGTGCTTCTGTAAGAGCCGTAAATAGTAAGAGTATCGTTCTGATAGATATCGTAGAAATCCGATATCATTTTAGCCATCGGCTCGTAAACGTTTCCAAGTATAGTGTAGGTATAATCGACAGACGTAAAGAAATCCCTGCCGGTCTGATCGTTCATTTCAAGAATGCTTACAAGATCTTCGTCGCCGCCGAAATACTGATGATCCTCGTTTACAAGAATAAGATTTCCCTTATACTTATCTTTTGTATCGACTATCGAGGATTCGTATATTACTTTATCGGTATCGGGTTCGGTTACAGAATTATCTGTTGAAGGCTCGGCAATATCGCCTTTATCGTAATAAGGCGACTGTTCTACAATGGAAGAACGGTCAGCAGCGCTTTTAACAAGATAAGCTCCTGCGCCGACTATGGCAAGGCATATAATAAATTCTGTAACAAACTTACTTCTTCTTATACTTTTTTCTCTGCTTATTTTCTTTTTTGCCATTTTTTTACTCCAATCTCCGTAAATACCGGCAATACTTTTGTTCTTCTTTCAGGATCTGTTTCATCCGGAACAAATTCCCGTAATTTTTCACATTGTCTTTCTGTTTATCAGGTCTGTTCGGCAGACGCCGGATACATCTGGTTTTATTATACCACATTTATCCGTAAAAAAATAGTACCCTCGGCAAATATTTGTAACTATGCTCTATTTTCCTCCTGAAACCGCATTATGATTTGTATATTTTCAATATATGATATTTTTCTCCGGCGGCAGCATCTGTATTCTATATTTTTGTTGAATTTAAACATATTATACATCATTAAATAGTATGGCATATTAAAACTGCACAGTTTTTCCGTTTGATTTAACGCTTATTGCACAATATTTTAAAAACCTCTTGAAATGAATGCCAGTTGATGTTATAATAATTTGTGTAGAAATATAGCTTATAATACTGTATTTTTACAATTTAAGGAGTGATTTTTCTATGATGTGTCCTCAATGCGGAAATGAGAATCCGCCTAAACTCAAGTTCTGCGTGAAATGCGGCGCAAACCTTGATAATCCGCAGGAAATAAATTATGAACAGGTAGATCTGGGCAACTACCATTCCGAGGATGATAACAAATCAGGAGGTTTTACTTTAGGCAGCGGAACCTTCACTATCAGCGACAGCGCACCTGTAAGCTCATCCTCCGATCTTTATACGGCAGATGAGCTTAACGATGACGATGAGGAATTCGATTTCAGCAGCTTTGACGAACCCTTTATTCCTAAGCTTGATACGGGAAGAGTTACTCTTCCGCAGCAGCCTGCCGTTCAGCAGCGTCCGGCAAATCATCAGACCGACGCCGTTAACCCCAATCAATCAGGCATGAACAATAATATGTACGGATCTCCTCAGCCAAACGCTTTCGGCGCTCCTGTGCCGCAAATGAACGCTATGCCGCAGATGGGCGCAATGCCTGCCCAGCCGGTTCAGCCTCAGATGCAGACAATGCCGGGTCAGCCCGCTCCGGGAGGTATGCCGGTTTACGGTCAGCCTCAGCCTATGATGTACGCTCAGCCCCAGATCATCGGTTACGACCCCAGCGGTATGCCGATTTACGGTCAGCCTCAGCCTATGATGTACGCTCAGCCCCAGATCATCGGTTACGACCCCAGCGGTATGCCGGTTTACGGTCAGCCTCAGCCCATGATGTACGCTCAGCCCCAGATCATCGGTTACGACCAGAGCGGTATGCCGATTTACGGTCAGCCTCAGCCCATGATGTACGCTCAGCCCCAGATTATCGGCTACGACCAGAGCGGTATGCCGGTTTACGGTCAGCCTCAGCCGGTTTACGGAGACATGAACGAACCTCGCCCCAATCCGCAGAATCCACAGTTTGCAGGTATGCCCGCTCAGCCAAATATGCAGGGAATGCCCAATATGCAGCTCTCCGGCGGAATTCCGGGAATCCCTGTTCCTCCGGTTCAGCCGCAGCAGCAGTTCCAGCAGCAAAGCGCTCCGCCTGAAAAAAAGCCGGAAAAACGTGTGGAGGTTTCCGATGATTTCTGGGCGTTTTTTGACGGAGGTAAGAAAACCGAACACGCCGAGCCTGCCGACGATTTCTTCGGCAAGCACGATATGGGAAGCGTTTCCACAGAAGGACTCGATACAAGCCGTCTTAAAAGGTTTGAACGCAAAAAGAACGATTATATGGGAGATACTCCTCTTGTGGATTCTTCTCAGCTTACAGCCAATACCTCGCCTAAATACAACAAGCTTTATATGCGCCAGACGGAAGCTGTCAACGCTGACGAGCTTCAGACTAAAGATCAGACAAAAGCTGACGATATTATGGGAGTTACTCAGAATGTCGACGCAGACAGGCTTAATTCTTACGTCCGCATGAAATCACGTATTTCTATGGAAAATACCGCTCAGGCAGACGCAGATCAGCTTGAAGCATACGTTCACGAGCATAAAGAAGCCGTTATGGCGGAGGCGGATCACGCTGTTGAGGCTCTTCCAAAGAAAAAAACTACATATGTTGACGAGATCGACGCAATAGAGCTTCCCGATCATATGCAGGCAAAAAAGACAGTTAAAGAATCTACTCCTGAAATCCCCGGCTTGCCGGAAATATAAAAAGAAAGTGAAGGAATGTTAAAATGAAGAAGTTTTTTGAAGAATTCAAGGCTTTTGCCCTTAAAGGCAACGTAATGGATCTTGCTATCGGCGTTATCATCGGAGCTGCTTTCGGAGATATAGTTACAGCTTTTACCGAGGATTTTATCAATCCTATTATAGCTTGTATCGGCGGAGCAGAGGTTGCCGGTCAGATCAGACTCGGCGATACCGGTCAGGCTCTTAACTGGGGACATTTCATAACTGCTGTTATCAACTTCCTTATCATGGCCTTCTGCATCTTCCTTATGATGAAAGCGGTTAATAAGGTTATGTCTATCGGCAGAAAGAAGGAAGAGGAAAAACCTGCCGCTCCTCCTGAGCCTACAAAGGAAGAAGTTCTTCTTACCGAAATCAGGGATCTTCTTAAAGATAATAAATAATCAATACATATAAAAAACGTCTGCATATGCGGACGTTTTTTACATAAACAGTATTTGCAGCGTCCCATTAATAAACATAAATTTAAAACAAATGCCGCCGCTATTATTTTTTCACTTGACATTTTACGGTTATATGCTATAATTATCCTATAAAATAATTAAGGCAGCACCTCACAAAAATTGTGCGGCAGATGCGCAGTCAGATTTTTCGTCAGATCGCATAAAAATCACGCAGGCATATGACGTGCAAAGCCGTCAGGCGTGCTTTGTGCGGTGTTGTGTCAACGGGAGGAGTTCATCTTTGAAAGCCGGAGTTTCAACAGCCTGTCTTTATCCAAAGCCAGTGGAAGAAAGCTTGTACGATCTTGCAGTAAACGGAATATCGTGCGCTGAGGTTTTTATTAATTCACATTCCGAACTTCAAAAAAGCTTCGCCCATGAAATAAACAGGATCCTTGAACGCTTTGACGTTAACTGCGTTTCCGTACACCCTTTCTTCAGCGAAATGGAACAGCTTATGTTCTTTTCGGATTACGAAAGAAGAACCCTCGACGCTTTTGAATACTGCAAGTTATTTTTCAGATTCATGAATATTACCGGAGCTGAAATTTTCGTCCTTCATAGTCCGAAAGCCGTTAAATCAAAGGAATTTTTCTGCGAACGCTTCAGCCGTCTTTTTCGTCTTGGAAAAGAACACGGAGTAACTGTCGCCGTTGAAAACGTTTCACGATGTCAGAGCGGTTCGTCGGTTTTTATAAAGGATATCGCTAAAATGCTCGGCGATGAATTCTCGTTCGTTCTCGATACGAAACAGGCGGTGAGAGCGGGGGAGACTCCCTTTAAATTTCTCGAAGCCGCCGGAAAAAGCGTCGCTCACGTTCATATAAGCGATTCGGGAGAATTCGGCGACTGTCTTCCTATCGGAAAGGGAAGATTCAATTTCAAGCTGTTTTTTGAAAAACTTTATGCTCTTAATCCCGATTGCAGCGTTATTCTTGAACTTTACAGAAAAAATTTCAGCAATATAAGCGAGCTTGTTTCAAGCTATAATATTCTCAGCAAAATGGTCGGAAATTATCCCCGAAACGGAAAGGAGCAGTATTTATGAAATGTCCGATATGCGGCTTTGACGACTCAAAAGTAATTGATTCCCGTCCTTCCGACGACAGAATCAGAAGAAGAAGAGAATGCATAAAGTGCAGGGGAAGATTCACCACATACGAAGTTGTTGAAGTTCCTCTCCTTATGGTTGAAAAACGTGACGGAGGATTTGAAACTTTCGATAAATCAAAGCTCATCAAGGGAATCTTCACCGCTATCAAAAAAAGACCTGTCACCATCGATCAGGTCAGCGAAATTGCGGATTATATAGAAAATTACTACGCAAATAACCTTAAAACCATTGCAAAATCAAAGGAAATAGGCGAGCTTGTTCTTAACAGGCTTCGTGAGATAGACCCTATTTCATATATAAGATTTGCATCGGTTTATAAGGATTTCACCGATATCGACAGCTTTGTTGCCGCTATCAGTGAATTCAACGACGTTCAGAATGAAGATGAATCTTCTGATAATAATTAATTTTTTTATGGAGGTATTTCAAAATGGATGGTATCCTTGAAAATTTCAACGACAAAGACGCTCAGAGCACTTTTAATCAGGCGGATGTTCAGAATAATATGATAGTTGCCGTTCTTCCCTATATCATACCTATTCTCTTCTTTATCCCCATACTTGTGGACAGAAATTCAAGTTTCTGCCGCTTTCATGCAAACCAGCAGCTTACTTGGTTTATAACCTTAATAATTGTGGGAATTATTACGGGTATTATCGGCATTATACCGATTCTCGGCGCAATTATAGCCGCTCTTGTCGGTCTTTGCGCTCTCGGCGTTATGATAATGTACATTATCGGCGCTGTTAAGGGCATGGCTTTAAGACTTCCTTTCATCGGAAACATAATAAACGTTTTCTGAACCAACCGATAAAGCCTGTTTTGCAGTAGCTGTAAAGAGAATTTTGTTTCCTCTTATCTTCCTGTCAGGATATACTGCCCCTATGGGCGCCAGCCCTGATTCACTCATATCCCTTAAATAGGGATATGAGTGAATCAATACCGGGTTTCCAAAGGGTGACTCCCCACAGTGTGGGGAGATGTCGGCTTGCCGACAGAGGGGACGGGCGCCTGTTAGGCGGGTACGTCCCTTTGGCAGGGGGTAAGGGGTGACTCCCTACAGTGTAGGGAGATGTCAGCTTGCTGACAGAGGGTACGGGCGACCGTTGGGAGCAGAGTCCCCCTTTATCAGCTTACCGCAAGACGCAGACTTCCGCCGTCGTCGCTGTAGACCATTGAAGCTATGGCGGTATCGTCGCACACAAGCAGTTCTGCCAGCATTTTCTTGCTTTCGGGACTGTAATTTTTTACTTCATACACATATATCTGCGCATTTCTTCCGGCATATTCCCTTAAAGGCATACCCTGTTTATCCTGAAGAGATGCGTATTCTTCGTAAGCTGCTGAAAAATCGGTCGGGATAGTTATATCTTTTCCGGCTATTTCTTCAACCTCCCAGCCGTGCGATGCAAAATAATCTATACGCTCGCTCACGCTGGATGCCGCTACATTGCCGTTTTTCGGTTCTTCCGGAGCTTTTTTTCTCGAGGGGATCATAATAACTGCGGCGGTCATTATAAGCGCAGCAGAGAAGAAAATCATAGTTTGTTTTTTCATGCTAAAGCCTCCTGAAATTTTTTGTACACCTAATAATATTACCATATATTGCCAGAATATACCGAAAGGAAAAATTATGTCCCAGATACGTCTCGATAAATTTATTTCCGAAAGAACCGAATATTCCCGAAGCCAGATAAAACAACTCGCTTCAAGGGGTGAAATAAAGCTTAATAATACTACTGTTAAAAAATCCGACCTGAAAATTGATCCCGATTCCGATACGGTTTCGGTTTCGGGAAAAATTATTTCTTCCCAAAGATTCAGATATATTCTTCTGAACAAACCGCAGGGATATGTATGCTCGACCAACGAAAAGGACGGCAGAACCGTTCTTGAGCTTATTCCGCCGGAGCTTCGGTCGAAAGGTTTGTTTCCTGCCGGCAGACTTGATAAAGATTCTCTCGGCGCACTTCTTATCACGGACGACGGAGAGCTTGCTCATCGTATGCTCTCCCCAAGAAGTCATATACCCAAAATTTATATTGTGAAACTTGCCAGACCGTTTCAAAATAAATATATTGACATATTCAAAAATGGTATTGAATTAGCGGACGGAGAGGTCTGCCTTCCGGCAAGAGTGATTGGCGCTGAAAATTGCGATAAATTGGCTTTTATAGAACTTTTTGAAGGTAAATATCATCAGGTTAAAAGAATGTTTGCCGCCGTTGGAAATCATGTGGAAGTTCTTATGAGAATTTCTCTTGGAAGTCTGATTCTTCCCGAAAAACTGGGGATAGGCGAGTGTATGGAATTATTGCACAAAGATGTTGAAAACTTGTTCTCAGAGCCTGATTTTCCGCTCTTTTGCCGCACTTTTTTCAGCAATTTTTCGGCATTTTTAATAAACAAATAATTGTAACTTTGTGGATTTAACATCTTGAAAAATTCAGCAAAGTTTGGTATTATATTATTATAGCTGATAGTATATAAATAATCGGCAAGAAAATTGAACTGGAGGACTGGATTAAATGGCAGGTTTAACACTTAAAGGCATTTATAAAAAATATCCGGGCGGCGTTGTTGCTGTTTCAGATGTTAATTTAGAGATAAGAGATAAGGAATTTATCGTTCTCGTTGGACCTTCCGGCTGCGGTAAGTCTACTACGCTCCGTATGATCGCCGGACTTGAAGAAATTTCAGAGGGCGAGCTTTACATCGGCGACCGTCTTGTAAACGATATCGCTCCTAAGGACAGAGATATTGCGATGGTTTTCCAGAACTACGCTCTTTATCCTCATATGACTGTTTTCGATAATATGGCTTTCGGACTCAAGCTCCGTAAGGTTCCTAAGGATGAGATCGAAAGAAAGGTTACAGAAGCAGCTAAGATCCTCGATCTTACTCATCTTCTCGACAGAAAGCCTAAGGCTATGTCCGGTGGTCAGAGACAGAGAGTTGCTCTCGGTCGTGCTATCGTTCGTTCACCTAAGGTATTCCTTCTTGACGAGCCTCTCTCAAACCTCGACGCTAAGCTTCGTGCTCAGATGAGAACCGAAATTTCTAAGATCCACAAGAAGCTCGGTACTACATTCATTTACGTTACTCATGACCAGACTGAGGCTATGACAATGGGCGACAGAATCGTTTGTATGAAGGACGGTTTCGTTCAGCAGATCGATACTCCTCAGAATCTTTACGAGAACCCTGTTAATAAGTTCGTTGCAGGATTCCTTGGTTCACCTCAGATGAACTTCATCGACGCTGTTCTTAAGGAAGAATACGGTCAGTATATCGTTGAATTCGGCTCTGAAGATACTAAGACTTCAAGAGGAGTTAAGTATCAGATCATCGTTCCTGAATCAAAGGTCAACGATGAACTCGGCAACTACGTTGGCAAGGAGATCATCCTCGGCATTCGTCCTGAGAGCATTCACGATGAGGAAATGTATCTTTCTAACGCTTCAACAGGTATTATCGACTGTAACGTTGAAATCACTGAAATGATGGGCGCTGAAACATATCTCTACCTCCTCTGCGAAGGCATTCCGCTTACTGCAAGAGTTAGCCCAAGATCAACAGCAAGACCTGGCGACGATATCAAGGTTGCTATTGATCCTAACAGAATCCATATCTTTGATAAGGAAACAGAAAAGGCTATCGTAAACTGATTTACGCTGATTTTAATAAAACCGCAGTGGAAACGCTGCGGTTTTTTGCTTATATTATTCACGTTAAGGAGGAAAATATGACGGAAATACGAAAATATCTTGAGGAAAAACGTGACGAAATGATTGATTTTCTCGCCGAACTGATCGCAGTAAGAAGCATTCAGGGCGAAGCGGAGGAAAATTTTCCGTTTGGAAAAAAACCGGCAGAGGCTCTTGCGAAAATGCTTGAAAAGTGTGAGGAGTCAGGTTTTACCGTGGAAAATGTTGAAAACTACGTCGGTTCAGCCGATTTTAACAATCTTGAACCGCAGCTTGCTATTCTCTCTCATCTCGATGTCGTTCCGGAGGGAACGGGTTGGACCTCCGCTCCCTTTACTCTGCGTTACGACAAGCCTACAGGACGTCTTATAGGGCGTGGAACGTGCGACGATAAGGGACCTGCCGTAGCTGCGCTCTATGCCGCAAAAGCCGTCAGAGCGGCCGGAATCCCTCTTAAAAAGGGAGTACGCCTTATTTTTGGTACAAACGAAGAAAACGGCTCCGCCGATCTCGCATATTACCGAAAAAAACGCTCGCTCCCGCCCATGGTTTTTACTCCGGACGGCGAATACCCTGTCATCAACGCTGAAAAGGGCATGATAAGGGTCTATTTTTCAACAGATTACAGCGGAGAATCCGTTCACGGCGGAAGCGTTATCAATGCCGTTCCCGAAAGCTGTACTGCGGATTCCGGCGAATACAGGGGCAGATCGGCTCATGCTTCGACTCCGGAAAAAGGTGAAAATGCCATAACGAAATATCTCGCAGAGAATAAAAATTCCCACCCGATGTTGAAAAGCCTCGCCGAACTTTTCCCGCACGGCGAAACGGACGGAAAATCCTGCAGTCTTGGATTCAGCGACGATATATCGGGAAAAATGACCTGTGTTCTTTCCATTTTGCATACCGAAAACAAAAGGCTTTACGGCGGAATTGACATTCGTTTTCCTCTTGATTGTAAGTTTTCAACAATCAACAGCATCATATGTGGAAAACTTGAAGCCGCCGGATTCAGAATCGACTCGTGCGAGGGTTCAGAACCTCATTTCACCGATGAAAACAGCGAATTCGTTCGGTCGCTTCTGCGTGCGTACGAGCGTGTGACAGGAGATAAAGGCAGATGTATCGCTATCGGCGGCGGAACTTACGTCCATGAGATCAAGGGCGGAGTCGCTTTCGGAGCTGAATTTCCAAACGAGGACGGCAATATGCACAGCGCCGACGAATTTATAACTGTTGAAAATCTCCTCAAAAACGCTGAAATTATGGCAGAAGCTATCATTGAAATCTGCGGTTGAATTTATACTTTAATTGCTCTATTTAAGGGGGACTACAAATCCAACAGCAAAAGCTCCCAAGTGTTGAAAACTTGGGAGCTTTTTTTATCTTTTGCGGGTTGTGGTAGTTGTTTTGGTATCCTTGTCGTCTCTATCGTGATCCTTTTCACCGTCAAGACCGTCAATGATATCATCGGCAGCGTCAGTTGCTCCGTCGATTATATCTTTTCCGGCTTCGCCTACTCCGTCGACAGCGTCATCGACGTAATCTCCAACGGAATCACTATTCCTGTCGTCATTTCTCCCATTTCTGTCATCGGAAGAAACTGAACTGTCATTATTGGAGTCATAGGGTGTATCTCCCGAGCCGCATCCTGTGAAAGTTGCACAAACGGATAAAAATATGGAGCATATTGCTAAAAGCTTTTTCATACAAATCATATCCTCTACATAATATTATTGTGGAGTGTTTTTCCACAACGTATTTTTATTGTTTACACATTTTCCCCGTTTATCCACAACGTTTTCAACTTTTCCCACCTGTAAAAAACTGGATTTTACGTTACTTTCCACTGTTTCCACATAGTTTTCAACATTTTATATAGAACTCAACACCTATTTCAACACTGTGTTGAAAAGATATCAACCTATTTGTGGAAAGGAATTAGCACGATATTGCTCTGTTTTTTTGGTTAAAAAATGATTTTTGAGACATTTTGTCCAATCTTATTTTTTCTTCTGTTTTAACGAATATTGCTCTGAATCTCATTATATTTGTCCACATATACTGAGAAAATAAACCTCTTCCGTTGAAAACTATCAGGGCGTTTTCACATAAAAATCTGCTTTATATTAGGGAAGCACTGATTAAATCCAGTGCGCAGATTGCGCAGTCAGATTTTTCGTCAGATTTTACAGAAATGACGCAGGCAGGCTGGCGCCTGTCAAGGAATTTCTGTGCAAGATGTGTGCTGAGCCTTCAGGCGTGATTTATTAAGTGATTCCTTAGATAATCATAAAAAGTTTAAGCCCCGAAGCAATTATTGAAAATTGTTTCGGGGCTTGTTATTAAAGCATCACGGAATGAATCAAAATTTATTGCTGTATATTTTTAGAAAAATCAATTTTAACTAAAATGTCATAAGCATTAGAACATTCTTCTTCTGATAAATTTGTTTCTTTTACAAGATATTCTATTGCTTCATCTCTATCAGAAAAATTTTCTAATAGTTCGTTTTTAACTTCTTTTAATCTTTCGATATATTTTGCTATTTCATCACTCATAATTTACCTCCTAACAAATCCTGATTTATCTTATTGCTCTGCCAATTAAACATTGCCAAAAGATGCAGGCAAAAATCAAATTTATCAAGGATGAAGGCGCAGAGAAATTTGATTTTTGACAAATATTGACGGCAAGGTTTAATTGGCGGAGCAATATTAATAATTATTCATCAAAGCCGTTACACTGTCAGTAGAAACGCCATAGCACTTTTGACAGAAAATCATAAATGCTATGGCGAAAACTTCTTTATGAGCGCCGTCTTTCGTACAACAGCTTTTTAAAATTACTTGATATCAGCGTGATGCGCCTGAAGCGACTTAACTCCGAAGTGCTTGTTTTCTTTAAGAGCCTTAATGCCCTCTGCGCTTGCCTTTGCAGCAGCCATAGTTGTGATATATGTCACACGGTGCTTGATAGCAGCCTTACGGATATAGCTGTCGTCGTGAACGCTGGTCTTTCCGGCAGGAGTATTGATAATAAGCTGAATCTCGCCGTTTGCGATCTCGTCGGCAATATTCGGTCTGCCCTCGTAAAGCTTGAAGATTCTCTCGCATGGGATTCCGGCTTCCTTTATCATCTCGTAGCTCTTTCCTGTTGCAACGATTCTGAATCCAAGCTCATTGAACGACTTGGCAATGTCGATAAGCTCCGGCTTGTCTCTGTCGCAAACGCTGAGGAGAACCGTTCCGCTTTCGGGGAGTCTGGTCTGAGTAGCCTCCTGAGCCTTGTAATAAGCCTCTCCGAACGTTGGAGCAATACCGAGAACCTCTCCTGTTGAACGCATTTCCGGTCCGAGAACAGGGTCTACTTCCTGGAACATATTGAACGGGAACACGGCTTCCTTAACTCCGTAATGAGTGATGATCTTATCCTTAAGCTCCGGAACGGGCGACGCCTTGCCTGTAAGGGACGATGTTATTATCTGAGTTGCGATCTTGACCATGTTTATATCGCAAACCTTTGAAACGAGCGGAACTGTTCTCGATGCACGGGGATTTGCTTCAAGGACGTAAACCTTGTCGCCCTCGATAGCGTACTGCATATTCATAAGACCGCATACGTTCATTTCAACGGCAATTTTTCTTGTATAATCCTTGATAGTTTCAACCTGCTTATCAGTGAGGTTCATTGACGGAAGAATACAAGCCGAGTCGCCCGAATGAACGCCTGCAAGCTCGATATGCTCCATAACAGCCGGAACGAAGCAGTTTGTACCGTCGGAAATAGCGTCGGCTTCGCATTCTGTAGCATGATTGAGGAAACGGTCGATAAGGATAGGTCTGTCCGGAGTAACGCCTACTGCCGCAGACATATAAACCTTCAGCATCTCGTCATCGTGAACGATCTCCATGCCTCTTCCGCCGAGAACGTAGGAGGGACGAACCATTACAGGATAACCGATTCTGTTAGCGATTTCAAGAGCTTCTTCAACATTTACAGCCATACCCGATTCCGGCATAGGAATACCGAGCTTGTCCATCATTGCACGGAAATGATCGCGGTCTTCGGCAAGGTCGATAGTCTCCGGAGTTGTTCCGAGAATATTTACGCCGTATTTTTTAAGGTCGTTAGCGAGGTTAAGAGGAGTCTGTCCGCCGAACTGAGCGATAACTCCAACCGGCTTTTCCTTTTCATGAATGCTGAGAACGTCCTCGAGAGTAAGCGGCTCAAAATAGAGCTTATCTGACGTATCATAGTCGGTCGAAACGGTTTCGGGGTTGCAGTTTACGATAATGGACTCGAATCCAAGCTCCTTGAGTGCAAGGGCTGCATGAACGCAGCAGTAATCGAATTCGATACCCTGTCCGATTCTGTTAGGACCGCCGCCGAGAATCATGATCTTAGGCTTGTCCGTATTAACGGGACTCTTGTCCTCGTCAAGATGATATGTGGAGTAATAGTAAGCAGCGTTTTCGGTTCCGCTTACGTGAACGCCCTCCCATGCTTCCTTGATGCCGAAGCCGATACGGGCGTTTCTTATTTCTTCTTCTGTAACTTCAAGGAGCGAGCTGAGGTAACGGTCGCTGAAACCGTCGAGCTTAGCCTGTTTAAGAACGTCCTTTTCAGGAACAGAGCCTTTCATTGCGATAAGCTGCTCTTCCTCCTGAACAAGCTCCGTCATCTGCTCCAAGAACCAGCGCTTGATCTTGGTAAGCTCGAATATTTCGTCAATAGTTGCGCCCTTTCTGAGAGCCTCATAAATGATGAACTGTCTTTCGCTTGAAGGGAATCTGAGCTGTGCAAGAAGCTCTTCCTTGGTCTGCTCATGGAAATTCTTAGCGAATCCAAGACCGTATCTGCCTGTTTCAAGGCTTCTGATAGCTTTCTGGAAAGCTTCCTTATACGTTTTGCCGATGCTCATAACTTCGCCGACCGCTCTCATCTGAGTGCCGAGCTTATCTTCTGCGCCCTTGAATTTTTCAAACGCCCAGCGGGCAAACTTGATAACAACATAGTCGCCGTCCGGATAATATTTATCGAGAGTACCGTATTTTCCGCATGGGATGTCTTTAAGAGTAAGACCGCAGGCGAGCATTGCCGAAACAAGAGCTATCGGGAAGCCCGTTGCTTTTGAAGCGAGTGCGGAGGAACGTGAGGTTCTCGGATTTATCTCGATAACAACGATTCTTCCGGTTTCGGGATCTCTTGCGAACTGGCAGTTGCATCCGCCGATAACCTCGATAGATTCGATGATCTTATAAGACATTTCCTGAAGCTCTTTCTGAACGTCCTCCGGAATGGTGAGCATAGGAGCGGAGCAGAATGAATCGCCCGTATGAACGCCGATAGGATCTATATTTTCGATAAAGCATACTGTTATTTTATTATTTTCTGCGTCTCTTACGACCTCAAGCTCAAGCTCTTCCCAGCCGAAGATGCACTCTTCAACGAGAACCTGTCCTACCAGAGAAGCCTGAAGTCCTCTTGCGCAGACAACCTTAAGCTCGTCAACATTATAAACCATGCCGCCGCCTGCGCCGCCCATTGTATATGCAGGACGAAGAACAACAGGGTATTTAAGCTGCTCGGCAATTTTAACAGCCTCGTCGACAGAATAAGCCACCTGACTTTTCGGCATACCGATTCCAAGCTCTTTCATAGCGTTTTTGAATTCGATTCTGTCCTCTCCACGCTCGATAGCGTCGACCTGAACGCCGATGACCTTAACGTTATATTTTTCAAGAACTCCTGCCTTATCAAGCTCGGAGCAAAGATTAAGACCGGACTGTCCGCCCAGATTAGGAAGCAGAGCGTCGGGACGTTCCTTTTCGATTATCTGAGTAAGTCTTGCAAGGTTAAGAGGCTCTATATAGGTGATATCAGCTACATCAGGATCTGTCATGATAGTAGCAGGGTTGGAGTTTACGAGAACTATTTCGTAGCCAAGCTTACGCAGAGCCTTGCAAGCCTGAGTTCCCGAATAGTCGAATTCACAGGCCTGACCGATAATAATAGGTCCTGAACCTATGATCATAATCTTGTTAATATCCTGTCTTTTTGGCATAATGATCTCCTTACTCGCACATTATGAAATAAAAGCAAAACCTGCCGGATATATGCTCCCCTCTATTGTCAATTCCGCCTTTATTAAGGGGACGCTGTCCCCTTAACAATGCCAACAACTTAGCGGGGACTCTGTCCCCGTACCCCTGCCAAAGGGTTATTCAACCCTTTGGAAACCCGGTATTAATTATTTTAAATACCAATGGTATTTAAAATAATTATGGCTGTCGCCAATGATCGAATACATTTGGCAAAAGTTCAAAGCACAGCATCTCTTAAGTTGTTGACATTGATTACCTTAAATTCCTTTGATACCCAGTATTATAGTAAATCATGAGCGATGTGTTTTTCTGCCTTCTATGGGTAATAACTCCGTGATTGGGTGACTCCCTACAGTGTAGGGAGATGTCAGCTTGCTGACAGAGGGTACGGGCGACCGTTGGGAGCAGCGTCACGCTGCCCTTTGGAAACCCGGTATTAATTATTTCAAATACTAATAATATTTGAAATAATTATGGCTGTCACCAAGGATTGAATACATTTGGCAAAAGTTCAAGGCACAAAATCTCTTAGGCTGATGTGGAATTTTCAATAGAAACGGATATAAAATGCACGATAATATATTTGCCATGGATGTCTGAAAATGAAGCTTTTTTTCATATACGTCCTTATGGCACAATTTCTTAACTTATATAATAACATAAAATATCAGAAAAATCAAGAAAAATATAAAATAAATTTTTTTCGCCGTATTTTGTCATTTTTCTTTTCAATAAATTTATTGACAGAATTTATTTTATGTTATATAATTATTAAACAGGAATATTTAAAATTCTAAATCTCAGGAGGTATAAATTATGTTTTGCAGTAACTGCGGAAAACCCCTCGATAACGGCTCTGTGTTCTGTCCGGAATGCGGAACAAGGGTGAACGGCGACGATAATAATTTCATGGAAAAGCCTGCTTTCCCTGATGAAGAAAGCGAAAAAAACGTCTGTATCCCCGAAACAGAAAACGAAAACAGCAATATAAACGATCAATACATACAGGATGATGAACAGGAAGCTTCAACAGCCGAAATTTCTGATGACGAAGAACTCAGTGAAACTCCTCCGCCCGTCGAGGCAAATCCCGACAGCACTTTTGCTGAGAGCGGCAAAGCTTTTGCACCGGAAGAAAACCTGAACACCTCTCCTGAACAAAAAAATCCCGAAACCATATCTCAGCCGGAACTGATAAAAAACGGCGACAAATACGATACTATGACCATTCCAAGCGGACTTTCCGAGCATGATCAGTCTTTCAGCCGGAATAACGATCAGCAGCAGAATAATATTCCCGGACTGCATCCCGTTTTCAATACTCAGCCTGCTTTCGATAACGGAATTCCGGTTCAGCCGCAGACTCCTCCGCCTTTTATCCCGTCAGAGTCTGTTCCGGTTCAGAAATCCTCTAAAGTAGGCGCAGGACGCATTATAGGAGCTTCGGCAGTTTCGGTTTTCGCAGTTGTTTTCCTTATTATTTTAAGCTTTGCTCTCTGCTTTAAATTCGGAGCTTCCGGAAAAGTAATCAAAAACCGTATTGAAAATCTCAGCGCAAACACTCTCCTCAGCGCAGAATTCGAGGACGACGAGATTTCGGACAACATCTATAAAACTATCGGATTCAGAAGTATCACTCACGGAAATGCAACGGAAGCCGACTTCAAGGATTTTCTTGTAAAATCCAATATGCTTTCCTTCATCGGAGAGAACGCTGAAAATTACGCTGAGTATATCTTCAACGGAAAAGGAAAAGACCCTTCTATCGGCGCAAGCGAGATTAAAACCGATTTCTTCAAGGCAAACAATGATGTTGCCGACGAGGTTTTCGGATATACGCTCGCTAAAGACGATCTGAAGCTGATTCAAAGCCGTCTTGAGGAAGAAAATATCGACGACGCTCTTTCAGTTAAGGAGTGGAATAAAAAGGCAGGATTTGATCTCAAAAACGTAAGCTATATCCTTTCTTACATCACACTCGGAGTTTTCCTTGCTCTTATCATCGTTCTTTTCATCTGGATAGCTATTATCGTTGATAAAAAGGGCAGACATATTATGGGATTCTACGGAAATATTCTTTTCATCTCCGGAATCATTCTGTTTGTTTCAGGTCTCGGGATTTTAGCAGGCTCGGCTATCGCTTACTCTATAACAGGAAACGTTATATTCTATCTTATCCAGAATGTTCTGCTCATGTTCGGAATCCTCGCTTCTGCTGCCGGCGCATTCGAGTTGATTCTCGGAATCATATTCAAGAAAATCGGCAAGAGCAAAAAGAAAAAGGAAAAAACTATTGATCTTATCAAACAGGAAGCTGTTCCGGCTTATAACTAAGTAATATATTTCAAGGCTGACGCACTTTTGTGTATCAGCCTTATTTTTTATTAAAACTAATGGATTTGAAGAATGTTCAAATTGTTCTGTCAAGATGCTTCATAGCGTACTCGCAGCACTGAATTACTAACTGATTGAATGATATATCATTCTGTTTTGCCAGCTTTGTAAGCTTTTCAATCAGTGGATCCGGCATACGTACTGTCTTATTGGTCGCAGATATTTTATTTACCTCAAACATTTCAATTCCTCCTCTCATTGCACATTAATTTTTCAATATCATTATAACATATTTTTTGTTAAAGTGTAGAATTATGGACATATTGTCCTATTCATTTTGTTACTGCGGGCAATTATAAAAATGGCGTGATAAAAATAAAAGTTGTACTATATGCAACATTTCCCTCACGGAAATCAATTTTCAAAATTTCAGCAATTATGCATGAGCTTTTTTGATACTTTTAACATCCTAAAAGCACGAAAATTACTTGAAAAGATATTAAAAGTAATCAAAAATGATGTTAAATATCAAAAGTAAATAATCTAATCAACAAAATTGATTTCCGTGCATTTCCCTTAAAAGCTCTTGACAAAATTCATTAAAAAAGATATAATACAAACAAAGAGGGTTCTTATGATAAGCGGTTCACCCTTGATATGTATTGATAAAATAACTGCCACAATTGTTCAGAGGGGGTGGTTATTTATTTTATTACAAAAGGAGATTTTAAATATGGCTTTGAATTTTGTTACAGCTGGTAATTATAAAGGTGGCGTGATAAAAATAAAAGGTTTAAAAAGAAGAGTTATATTAAATACATCGTTTCCTTTTTATCTAAACATCGAACTAAATAAAAAAAATGTAGATAGAATTGAAATTATAGAACAATCTAAAGGAACAGCAGGTTTTTTAAATTACAGTAAAGCACAAATTGCAATATATTTTAAAAATGGTAAGAAAAGTTTGGTAGAAGTTGATCCGGAAATTTATAAAAGACTTAACGAATTACTTTTTTAAATACATATTCATATTTGTAATATTAAGTATTCACTAATCAAACAATAATTTTTACTTATTTTCTCAAAAAGTCCTTGACAAAATTCATTAAACAAGATATAATATAAACAAAGAGGGCGCTTGTGATAAGCGGTTCACCCTCGATGTTGATTGTTAATGGAAACAACCGCCCATTTGACGAGGGGGCGGTTATTTCTTTTTATTGTTGCTGAGATTAATAATTTCAACTACAAGCATAAGTAATGTTAATAATTCCATTATTGTCATTTCAGCTCAACCCCGTTTCCGAGGGAAGAATAGAGAACCGCCTACCGTGTACGCAAGCGCCTGAGCTCTCATTATATCACAGATAAAATCATATTGTAAAACAAAAAATCCCCCTTGCAGAACCGTGAGTTGTCCGCAGGGGGATAAATTTTTGCTGTTTTATTTAAATTAAGACTGATTAGTCAGCAGCATTGAGCTTCTTAGCGAGCTGAGACTTCTTTCTTGCAGCAGCGTTCTTGTGCATAAGACCCTTAGCGCAAGCCTGATCAACTCTCTTGATAGCAACTCTGATAGCAGCTTCCTTATCGGCAGCGCCTGTTGTTACAGCGACATCAGCCTTCTTGAGAATAGTCTTAAGATTGGACTTTCTTGCCTTGTTAGCAGCAGCCTTGGTTTTGTTAACCTTAACTCTCTTCTTAGCAGATTTAATGTTTGGCATTTCGTTACACCTCCTTGAAATTATCCGAACCGCATAAACGGCTGAATTTTACAGATAATAGAACACATACGGGTTTATGTGTTCCGATAAGTGCAACGCACACTTATCATACTGAGACAATAATAATTATATCACCAATACAGCAATTTTTCAATAGGCAAAATCTAAAATTATCCAACAGAATTTTTTCAACAATTAAAGCATTATGCACAATAAACTTTCTGATTTCTCGTTAAGGAGGAAATAATGATGAATATAAGAACCGATCTTGCCGTTGAAAGCTTCTCCGCCGAAGGGCTTCCCGACGGCGTTCACAGGCATATCCGAGGGGAATCCTTTGAGATAACGGAAATAATTATCGACAACGACGACTCCCTTGAAACCCTCGGAAAGGGAAAGGGGAGGTATATCACACTTGAGGGAAACAGTCTGAGCCGTTTTTCCGACGACTACGAAGATATGGCGTGCGAGCTTGCGGACGAGCTTAAACGTCTTGTTCCCGAGGGCGAAATGCTTGTTGTCGGACTTGGCAACAACGATATAACTCCCGACGCTCTCGGACCGCAGGTCACGGCAAAAATCCTCGCCACACGTCATCTCAGAAGCGAGCTTGACAGCGATGAGGAGGAATTTCTCACTTCTCTCCGTCCCGTGAGCGCATTTGCAGGCGGAGTTCTCGGTCAGACCGGCATTGAGACTTCCGAAATGGTAAAAGCTATCGTTGAACAGCTTCATCCTGCCGGAATCATAGCTGTAGACGCTCTCGCTTGCTCCGATATAAGCCGTCTCGGAACGACCATTCAGCTTTCCGATGCTGGAATTTCTCCCGGAAGCGGAGTCTCAAACGCACGGAAAGAGCTTTCGGAGAAGCTTTTCGGAATTCCGGTTATAGCAGTAGGAGTTCCGACCGTTGTCGATATGCACACTATTGTACGCAGCCTGACGGGTCACAGCATCGACAGCAAGCTCCCCAATATGATAGTTACCCCAAGGGATATAGACCGCCTTACAGAGCGTGCCTCGCAGCTTATAGCGTTCGGAATCAACATGGCTCTCCAGCCTCGGCTGACTTTTGAAGAGATACGGGGACTTTTTTAAAGGCAGCGTGACGCTGCACCCGATCACGGAGTTACTACCCATAAAAGATAAAAAAACACATCGCTCATGATTTACCATAATAATGGGTTTCCAAAGGGTGTATTCACCCTTTGGTCGGGTCAAGGGCAGACAGCCCTTGCGGGTTTCAGGGCAGAGCCCTGAAAAGGACAACGTGAAGCAATCCAAAATGAATTCAAAGTTACGATCTTATTAAAATTATCATAAAAGTCATTTCACGCTGTCCGCCATAAAACAGGGAGCACAGCGAAGCGTCTGCGATCGGACGGTTTTCAGAAATTATCGTCTGTAAATTCAAAAAAATAAGGAGCTGATTTTGCATCAACTCCTTGATTTTTTAACGGAAGTAGTTTCTGTAGCCGTCGCCGTAGAAACTGAAATATCCCTGTGTAAACGAACCCGGCTCGCTGAAATAGAGCTTAACCGCATTCTTTACGCTTTCTGTAACATAACCCGAATAATCTCCGAGATTAACATATGCGCTGCTTCCCGAGAACTGATACGGCTGTGTGAGAACCTCGTAAACCGAATTCGGATAAAGAGGACTGTACACACGGTTCATAACAACTTCTACTACGTAAGCTTTTTCATACTCGCCGATCCAATAAGAACCTGCTTCATGTCCAACGACGTTGCAGAGGAGAATGAAATCGCTTTCCGAAATAGGAAGATCGCTTATATCGCCGGAAACTGCCTGTGAAGGCGGCTGCGTCGGATCTACAGACGGAGCTTCTGTCGTTTCTTCCTCTGTAGACGGCTCTACATACTCTGTAGGAGCTTCTGTTTCAGGCTCTGTGTAAATGGTTTCATCGTAATTGATGTCTGCTGCCGCTTCTGTAGGAGCTTCCGTTACGCTCACAGTAGTAGCAGCGGTTGTAACCTCTGTAACAGGCTGTGCAGTTGTAGTAGTAGTTACATAAACTGTTGAAACCGGTTCAGTTGTTACTTTGCTATTGTAAGACATATTTGCCTTAACGGCTCTGTTGTCAGCCGAATAAGCAAGGTTTTGTTCTCTTTCTTTTGTCACGCTGGTCTTTTTCGGGGCTGTTTTCTGTGCAGTAGTTACAACAGTTGTGGTTTCAACAGAAGTTTCAGCAGAAAATGTCAGTCTGTCGCTTGCGGGCTCTACTATTTCAAAATTATCTCTTGTACTAACCTGTGGCGCTGCATTATATGCAACAGCCGCACCGCCAAATAAACAAGCAGTAATTACGCCGACGACACTCGCTGCAAATTTAGCTTCTCTCATCAACTCATCCTTTCAAATTAAAGCGTTTATGATGTCCCTTTCTCTGGGACTTGTAAAATGATAACACATCTGGCGTAAAATATCAAGGCTTTTGGCGATTTTTCCATATTACAACCAAAAATGCAGATATTTTTCACAGCCATTAGTGTAAAACAGCACATATTATATTTCTAATTTGTTAACATTAAGTAAATTCATAATTAACGAAGATTATATTTTAACTTCTAAAAGTTACAATTTAGTTACAATGGATACAAAAAATAAACAACTATTTGTATAATTTACTCTTTATTTTTCAAATTGTTATATACATTTTTCGTGCTGTTTATGCCTCCGGACGGCATTTTACGTTAAAAAGCGGTTGTTTTCCGCTTTGTAAATTATTATTCATCTTCTCACAAAAAAATGACAATCCGGTAATAATTTATCCGGACAGGCATATTTTTTTCACTCTGAAACGCCCGATTCACTTTCACACTTTTTCCGAATAAATCATACTATATATCGGAGGTGTGTAAACTTGCAGAGAGAAATTTTCCTTGCCTTTATAGTCAGTATAGATACATACCTTGCTGCGGCGGCATACTGCAACAGCGGAATACGTATTCCGGCTTTTTCGGCAGCAATAATCAATCTTATCGGAGCCGCTGTTCTTGGTATTTCAATGAAATTTTCCGAGCTGTTAGGAAGCTTTATTCCCGTCGGAATATGCCGCATCGCAGGCATTGCCGTTCTTGTTTTTATAGGACTTCTTACCATCATGAAAAGCCTTATAAGAACTCTTATCCGCCGTATTTCGGAAAGGGGAGAGCTGTCCCTTAAAATGGGCAAAAATCCTATTGTCGTAAAGCTTTATCTTGATGAAACTGCCGCTGATTTTGATAATTCAAAAATTCTTTCCGCCGCCGAAGCCGCTGCGCTCGCACTTGCAAGCTCGTTTGATTCGGCAGCAATGGGACTCAGCAGCGGATTTGACGATATAAGACCTTTCATAACGTCAGTTTTTGCATTTTTGTGCGGATTTCTGGCAATTTTTGTCGGAAACCTTACAGGAAGAAAAATCGCCTCGCTCCGACACGATTTTTCATGGATAGGCGGAGTTATGCTCATCCTTTTCGCATTCTTTTCATAATTGTACTTAATTTTATGTACTGCCGTCAGCTTAAGCGGGGGACTCTGTCCCCCCATCCCCCTGCTTAAGGGGAGTACATCCCCTTAAGAATCCCGGTAATAAAATTATTAAAAATACCCCTTAAAAAGAGGTATTTTTAATAATTGATAATAATGGGTTTCCAAAGGGTGGATTCATCCTTTGGCAGGGGTACGGGGACAGCGTCCCCGCTTAAGTTAACGACATTACATATAATATATAACAATTTCTGGCGGATTGAATAATCTCAGCTTTCCGAGACCTCCTGATACAAGGAGTTTCATTTTACTTATAGTATAAACTCCTTTTGAATATTCAGGAAAAAATTTTCTCTCGGGGGAGAGTATTCCCTTACCGAAAAGCCTTACAGCTCCGCCGTGAACGTGTCCGCTGAAAGTATAGTCTGCTCCCCATTCGGCATATTCCTTTCCGAAAAGGGGATTATGAGCCATAAGCCATATCTGCTCGTTTTCAACTGCTTTGTCCGGGCATTTTCCCATATTTTTTTCAAGATCTTCAACCGTAAGCTTATCAAGATCATGATAGCCGTTATTTTTCTTATATGTTGAATATTTTTCGGAAAGACCGTATAATTTTATTTTTTTCCCTTTTATATTCAGACTCACGCAGTCGTTTTTCAGCAATATTGCTCCGGATTTTCTTACAGCGTCCTTAAATGCCGATATATTATCACGATGAATACTTTTCTCGTGATTTCCGAGTATCATATACACCGGAGCTATCCTGCAAAGCTGTTCAAGCGTTTTTGAAGCAGTATCGAAATTCCTGCTGCTCCTTGAAACAAGATCGCCCGTTATAAGAATTATATCAGGAGCTTCACGCTCTATTTTTCTGCAAATTCTCGAATTATTACGCCCGAAGCTTCTTTTATGAAGATCGGAAATATGAGCCGCTTTTATATCTCCGCCAAGATTTTCATGCCTTACCCTGAGCATTACAGTATTTTCCATAAGAGCATACAGCGCTCCAATAAATAATACTTTCCGTATAATCTTATTCACTTATCTTTTCCTTTACGTCCGGTCGATTTCAGAATTGGAATGTCTATAACCGCAAAAATCAGCATATAAAGCGACGTATAAATAAATCTTCCGGCATAGGTAATAACGATTTCTTTCGCCGTTCCTCCGTAGTCCTTATCCATGTTAAACACGCTTATGTCCGGATTCATGACGTAAATCAGCAGCGTTGCCGCAATTCCCAGTGCAAGAGGTACTATTATTGAGAAAACGAAAAGGAATTTCCCCGAAAAATTACCGTTTTTGCCTGCGTCAAGCCGGACAAAGTGGTACATCATGCAAAGCACAAGCGGAGATACAAGATTAAAATACCACTCTTTATCCAGCTTTTCGTATGCAAACCAGATGAACCACTGCATAAAAAGGCTCATAACGGTTATAACAAGAGCTGTAAACGGACTCGCTTTATAGCTAAGACAGCGGCTTTTTGAGTCGTCACTCATCTGCTTCCTCCGGTTCGGCTTCGGTTACAACCTCGTTCTGCTCTTCGAGAGCGGCTTCTTCATCTGCCTGCTTTGCCTGTTCTTCGGTAAGCTGTTCAACCTTTTCGGTCTCGGCATTATCGTCATGTTCCGCTCTTGTAAACGCAACGACCTTTGCACCGCTGTTTACTCGCATAACACGAACTCCCTTTGCGATTCTTCCCATTATGCGGATATCGCTTGCGAGAATTCTTATTATTATTCCGTCGCTTGAAACGAGGATAATATCGTCGGTTTCGTCAACGATCTTGATTCCGCAGACGTGTCCTCTTATATCGTCGACCTTATAGTTGGTAAGACCGTAGCCGCCTCTGTTCTGAATGCGGTAGCTTTCAACCTCGGTTCTCTTGCCGTAACCGTTGTCAGTTACCGTAAGAAGAGCCGCATTTGGCCTGATTTTAGCCATTCCGACAACGTAGTCGCCTTCACGGAGCTTTATTGCTTTAACTCCGTGAGCCGAACGTGAAAGCGCTCTTATCTTATTCTCTTCCAGACGTATAGCCATTCCGTTGCGTGTAGCAACAAAGATCTGCTCCGAGCCGTCCGTCATGCGGACTCCGGCAATTTCGTCGCCCTCGTCAAGTCCGATAGCGATAAGACCGTTTTTGCGGACATTTTTGTAAAGCGAAAGATTAGTCCTCTTTATCTTGCCGTTTTTCGTTACCATAGTTATATAATTTTCATCGCTGAAATCGGTTGCTCTTATCATTGCGGCAATTTTTTCGCCTTCGGTAAGAGGGAGAAGATTTATCAGATTAAAGCCTCTCGAAGCCTTCGAGCCGTCCGGAATCTCGTAGCATTTCAGCTTATACATTATGCCCTTGTTCGAGATGAAAAGTATGTTGTCATGGGAGCCGCAGATGAACATTTCTTCAACGAAATCCTCTTCACGCTGTTTCATACCGGTTATGCCTCTTCCGCCTCGGCGCTGAGTTTTATACTCGGTCACGGGCATACGCTTGATATAGCCGTTGTTGGTGAGCGTTACAACGCATTCTTCTTCGGGGATAAGGTCTTCGATGTCAACCTCTCCGCTTACAGATTCGATATCGGTTCTTCTCTTATCGCTGAATTTTTTGCGGATATTGTTAAGATCCTCCATGATGATAGCGTATACACGGTTAACGTCGGCAAGAATATCCTCGAAATCAGAAATTTTTGTAAGCAGACCGTAAAGCTCGTCGGTAATTTTCTGTCTTTCAAGACCTGTGAGCTGTCCGAGACGCATCTGGACTATGGCTTCTGCCTGTTCCTGAGATAATCCGGTCTGTTTTTCCACATGAAGTCCGGTAAAATCGTACTGAGCACGGTCGAGGAGAGCCGACATATCAATATCCTTGAAACGCTCTATCATTTTTTCCTTTGCTTCTGCGATAGTTGCGCTTGAACGGATTATAGCTATAACCTCGTCGATATAGTCGGCGGCGAGGATAAAGCCCTGAAGGATATGCGCTCTTTCAAGAGCTTTTTTCAGGTCAAAACGAGTACGTCTCTGGATAACGTCAACCTGAAAATCAAGGTAATGACGGAGCATCTGTTTAAGCTGGAGTATCTTAGGTTCGCCGTTTACAAGAGCAAGCATAATGATTCCGACTGTATCCTGAAGCTGGGTAAGCGCAAAAAGCTTATTCAGAACTATCTGCGGAACAGCGTCTCTTTTCAGCTCGATAACAACACGCATTCCGTCTTTATCGGATTCGTCACGCAGATCGTAAAGTCCATCTATTTTCTTGTCTCTTGCAAGCTGATTTATGCTTTTAAGCAGTCTTTCCTTGCGGAGCATATAAGGAATTTCATCAATAATGATGCAGTTTCTTCCCTTTATTTCCTCAAAGTGAGTACGGCTCCGCAGAGTTATCTTGCCCTTTCCCGTACCGTATGCCGCACGGATTCCAGCTTTGCCCATGATGATTCCGCCCGTAGGGAAATCAGGTCCCTTGATATGCTCCATAAGCTGTTCAAGAGTACAGTCAGGATCGTCGATAAGAAGCTGGAGAGCGTCTATTACCTCACCGAGATTATGGGGAGGAATATTCGTCGCCATACCAACGGCGATTCCGACCGAGCCGTTTACCAGAAGATTCGGAAAACGTGACGGCAGAACCTCCGGTTCTTTAAGACGATCATCGTAGTTCGACGTAAAATCGACAGTATCCTTGTTGATATCGGTAAGCATTTCAAGAGTAAGCTTAGCCATTTTCGCTTCCGTATAACGGTAAGCGGCAGGCGGATCGCCGTCGATAGAACCGAAGTTTCCGTGTCCGTCAACAAGCGGATAGCGCATAGAAAAATCCTGCGCAAGGCGGACGAGAGCGTCGTAAACGGATGCGTCGCCGTGTGGGTGGTAACGTCCGAGAACGGCTCCGACCGTATCGGCGCACTTTCTGTAAGCCTTTTCCGGAGTAAGTCCGTTTTCGTGAAGCGTATACAGAATTCTTCTATGTACAGGCTTCAAACCGTCCCTGACATCCGGAAGCGCTCTCGAAACAATTACCGACATTGCGTAATGAAGCATGGAATTTTCCATCTCATCGACAAGCTCGGTATTTATTATCTTGGAATTGTCTTGATAAAGCAATTTTTTTTCCTCCTGTGAGAATTTTATATTTTATTGCCGTGTCTGTTTATTTATCAGCCGGAGCTGTTTTGCGTACTGTTTCAAGCTCTTCTTCTGAAAATCCCTCTTTCGGGAGAATATAAAACACGCTTTTTCCCTGCATTATAAGAAAATATTCATCGTATTCAAGCAGCCTGAAATCCGAATTTACCGCTATTCTCGTTTTCTCGGGAAGCGGATCTATCTCGTCCGGAATATCTGCCGGATCGTATTCTTCTTCTTTTTCATCTGAAATTTCAGGCTCTTCAACTGTCGATATATCGACAAAGCCATCGCCTACACCAATTTTGTAAACGGGCATTCCCATGTCTTTAAGCGTTTCATTAAGTCTTTTTCTTACGAATTTCGGATTATGCCATTCCCTGAAAGCAAGAGCTATACAAACCACGATAAGGAGGTAAACAAGGCGGTTTTCAGGCGTTTTCACTGCCGCATACACAAAATCTCCCGCCAGTATCAGAAAAAGCGTCATAAAAATATAGCTCTTCGGATAAACGAATTTTTTCTGATAGCTCCGATAAGCCTTATCGAAAATTTCCGGCGTTATCTGATATTCTTTTTCAAGCTTATAATTTTCTTCCATTTATTCTCCTTTTTATTTTCCATGTTCGCTTTATTCTCGTGTTCGCTCTGCGCTCACAGGGGATGATTTATATAAACCGTCCGCTCGATACGCTTCGCTCTCTCGCTGGTTCGGGACAGCGTGGAATGATGCTCTGTTGTTCGTTCCTGATGATTTTTAGATTTTAGGCTCTGCTTTTTCTCTCCACGCTGTCTTTTTACGGGGCGTTGCCCTCCTCGGGGACGCTGTCCCCGAACCCCTGCCAAAGGGTGAATCCACCCTTTGGAAACCCATTATTATAAATAAATCACGAGCGATGTGTTCTTCAATCTTTTTTCGGAAGTAACTCCGTGATTGGGTGACTCCCTACAGTGTAGGGAGATGTCAGCTTGCTGACAGAGGGTACGGGCGACCGTTGGGAGCAGCGTCACGCTGCCTTTGGAATCCCATTATTAGTTAAGATTACTTTTTTATGAGGATTTTGTTCCTTATATTCTGTTAAAGGTAAGTTCATTCTATGGATATCTCATAGTCAATCTTAATGCCCCTTTATGGGATATTAAGATTGACCTAATATCGGGTTTCCAAAGGGGATGTACTCCCCTTTGGCAGGGGTTTAAGGGGACAGAGTCCCCTTAAATATCGAGGTTCTGAGCGAATTTGGCGTTTTTCTCAATGAAGTTACGTCTTGGCTCGACCTTATCTCCCATAAGAATAGTGAAAGTTTCGTCGGCTTTAAGAGCGTCCTCCATTGATATTCTGACAATAGTACGGTGTTCGGGATCCATGGTCGTCTCCCAGAGCTGTTCCGGATCCATCTCACCAAGACCTTTATAACGCTGAACTTCGACCTTATATTTGCCTTCCTCCGAAAGCTCGGCGATATATTGATCTCTTTCCTCTTCCGAAAAAGCATAGCAAATCTTCTTGTTTCTCTCAACTCGGAAAAGCGGCGGCTGAGCGATATAAACGTTTCCGTTCGCTATAAGCGGACGCATATAGCGGAAGAAAAATGTCAGCAGAAGCGTTCTTATGTGCATACCGTCAACATCGGCATCCGCCATAATGATAACTTTTCCGTAGCGGAGCTTTTCAATATCGAAGTCCTCGCCGATACCTGTTCCAAGAGCGGTTACTACCGGTTCGAGCTTATCGTTGCCGTAAATTCGGTCTATACGAGCCTTTTCGACGTTGAGCATCTTTCCCCAGAGCGCAAGAATAGCCTGATAGCGGCGGTCTCTTCCCTGTTTTGCAGAGCCTCCGGCTGAATCTCCCTCGACGATGTAAATTTCGGTGTAGCGGTTGTCTCTTTCGGAACAGTCGGCAAGCTTTTCCGGCATAGAGGCTTTTCCGAAAGCATTTTTGCTCCGTTCCGCTTCACGAGCCTTTTTAGCCGCTTCACGGGCTTTAAGTGCAGAGAGGCTCTTTTCAAAAATCATTTTTGCGATATCGGGATTTTCTTCAAGAAAATTCATCAGCTTTTCCTGAACGAGCTTCTCGATAAAAGGCTTAACTTCGGGGTTTCCGAGTCTGCCCTTGGTCTGACCCTCAAATTCGCATTCGGTCAGCTTAACGGAAATTATAGCCGTAAGTCCTTCACGAACGTCGTCGCCGGAGAGCTTTTCTTTTTCTTTCAGAAGTCCCATTTTACGTCCGTATTCGTTAATAACCTTCGTAAGAGCATTCTTGAAGCCGGTTTCATGAGAACCGCCGTCCTTAGTGTGGATATTGTTTGCGAAAGAGAGGATGACCTCGTTGTAGCTGTCGTTGTACTGAAGAGCGACCTCCGCAAAGGAGTCGCCCTGCGTTCCGGAAACGTAAATAACTTCTCCGCTGAGCGATTCAAGACCTCTTGTAGCGTGGATATGCTCGACAAACTGACGTATTCCGCCCTCGTAATGAAGAGTTTCACCGACAATATTTTCCTCGTCACGCTTATCCGAAAAGACGATCTTTATTCCGGCATTCAGGAAAGCCTGTTCACGAAGCCTTTTTAAAAGCACTTCGTAATCGTAAACCGTACTTTCAAATATTTCTGGATCTGCCTTGAACATTACGCTTGTTCCGGTTTCGGACGTATCGCCTGTAATTTTAAGCTGTTCGGAATACTTTCCACGCTCAAACCGCTGAAAATAGACGTGTTCGCCGTCCTTAACAGTCAGCTCGAGCCATTCTGACAAAGCGTTTACAACAGACGCTCCGACGCCGTGAAGTCCGCCGGAAACCTTATATCCGCCGCCGCCGAATTTTCCTCCGGCATGGAGAATGGTGTAAACGACCGTTGCCGCAGAGATTCCTTCTTTCGGGTGAATTCCAACGGGAATACCTCTTCCGTTATCGGAAACTCTTATAACGTCGCCCTTGAGAATTTCAACGGTTATCTCGCTGCAATAGCCTGCAAGCGCTTCATCGATGGAGTTATCCACGATTTCGTAAACAAGATGATGCAGGCCGCCCGGACCTGTTGAACCGATATACATTCCCGGCCTTTTTCTTACCGCCTCAAGTCCCTCAAGAATTTGTATATCGTTTTCATCGTAATTGTTATTATTCTGACTCATGAATTTACCTCCGGTTCATTTTTTATAGATATGTCTAATACTTTGCGGTATAAAAACTGCAATAACTTTATCACCCATTTATTACATAGTCCGCTCTTTCAACTGGTGAACATTGAGCGGTATATTTATGTTCAGCAGGAAAATATCTGTTTTCATATTTTTTTCTTATCTGCTGTTCATCTCCAATATATCCGTCACGTTTAAGAACTCTGCTAAGCCGGACTTCTTCAGTAACGTCCATAAATATCATATAATCAAAAATTCCTTCAAGCTCTCTTCTTTGTAAAAAAATCCCTTCGACTATTACGATACCGCCTGACGAAATATCTGTTTTACTGAAATAATATTTATCGTTATCTTTGTCGTACAGCTCTATTTCTCCGCAGAAATATCCGTTATTCTTTATGGGCATGATAACATCATTCATAAAGTAATCATACCGCCACTGAAGATTATAATAGCATTCCCATTCTTCATAATTCTCATTGTATCTGACAGACTTCGGATGAATAAAGTCATCAATATGCAAAACAGTAACTCTGTAATTTTCATCTTTGAAAAGTTTGCATAATTCCTCTGAAACAGTGCTTTTTCCTGCCCCTCCTAATCCGTCTATACCAACTATAAAAACCTGATTTTCCTCAAGATTTTTTATGATATTATTCTTCAAATCCAATATGTTCATATTTATGACCATTCCTTTTTATTTCATATGGCAGTCAAATAACAGACACATCATTCTTTCTGCGTGTTCGCTCTGCGCTCACAGGGGATGATTTACGCAAACCGTCCGCTCGAAATGCTTCGCTCTCTCGCTAATTCGGGACAGCGTGGACTTAGGGCTACTGTAATTTTAACTATATTTCAGGTTTTGAGTCTGCTATTTTTCCTCCACGCTGTCTTTTTACGGGGCGTTGCCCCGATACCCCAGCAAGGACGCTGTCCCTGCACTCTGCCAAAGGGTGAATCCACCCTTTGGAAACCCTTTATTATGTTTAGAAACCGCCAATTTCGAGCCTTTTTCTCAGGGTTGATGCGGAGAGCTGAGAAATATAGACTCTTTCTCTGCCGTTTTTCATGGTTATAATGAAGCTTTTCGGCATTTCATAGGTGGTATAGACGCATTTGTGTTCCTTTTCGGCACGCTCAAGCAGAAGCTTTGTCGATTTTCCGACAGTCGTATTTTCTATGTCAAAAATTGCAACAATGTCCCTTGTGTCAACGGAATAATTGTTTCCTATGTGAAGATACATTTTCAAGTCTCCTCCGTAATTTTTCCGCCGCTTATTCTCAGAATTTTTCCCTTTATTTCGGGAAGAAGAGCGCTTTCGTTGGGAGTTGTGAGAAAAACCTGCATATCCTTTATGATGTCGAATACAAAACGCTGACGGTTTTCGTCCAGCTCGCCCATAACGTCATCGAGAAAAACGACCGGAGCTTCCTTTGATTTTTTCATGAAGATCTCCGCCTGCGCAAGCTTCATAACAAGAGCCGCACTCTTTATCTGTCCCTGAGAACCGAAATCCTTTGCGCTCAGACCGTTGATTTTTATGAGTATCTCGTCACGGTTAACGCCTGCGTGAGTCGAACCTGTTCTGATATCGGATTCTTCGGTCTCACGGATCCGGCGGTAATATTGATTAAAAGCCTCTTCTCCGCATTCTTTTTCAAAATCCTCCGGACGGAAAATGTTCGATTTGTATTCAAGCTCAAGCTCTTCGTTTCCTCCGGAGATTATCCGGTAGAGTCTGCCGCATATCTCGTTTATTTTTTTAACGTATTCGTTTCGCATAAACGAGATAAGAGTTCCCTCATGAGCCGCCTGCCTGTCCCAGATATCGAGTTCGGCAGCGAACGCTTTTCCCTGCATTATCTCTTTCAAAAGAGCGTTGCGCTGGTTCATAACGGCATTGTGCTTGTTGATGTGGACTATAAATATCGGATTGAGCTGTGAAGCCGCCATGTCAATAAAGCTCCGTCTTTTTTCCGGAGCGCCTTTCACAATTTCCGTATCGTCCGGAATAAAGGCAATGCACTTAAAAACGTCGAAAAGCGCTCTTGTTCCCTTCTGCTTCACTCCGTTAAGGTGGATAAGCTTAGGATTACTGCCGCCTTTGTTCATTTCAAGAGTTATTTTCTGCTCACGGACGCTGTCTCTCACTCTGATTTTCGCCGACATTCTGTTCTTGTCTATGCAGATATAATCTTTTTCCTTAGAGCCTCGAAAGCTCCGGCATCCGGACAATATCCACATTGCCTCAAGAAGATTGGTCTTTCCCTGAGCGTTGGAGCCGACTATTATGTTGTATTTTTCATCTGGAGCAAACGAGATGCCCGAAAGATTTTTGAATCCGTCTATGTCTGCGTAAGTGACGATCACTCTACAGTTACCTCGTCTCCGTCAAGAGAAACGGTATCGCCCGGACGGATTTTCTTTCCACGCATAGTGCAGACTTCGCCGTTCACGAGAACCTGTCCGTCCTGAATGAGATTTTTCGCTTCTCCGCCCGAACCTACAAGCGACGCAAATTTAAGCAGAGCGTCGAGCTTGATAAATTCTGTTGTAATTTTTATCGAATTTTTAGCCATACTAAAACAGCCTTTCAGATTAATTATTTATTTTTAACTACTTTTCCTTCGTCGTTCACAATATATTTTGCTCCGAATTTAAAGTTTTCAGCCGCAAGCTTATCGTACATTTCCGGGTGAGCCTTACAGTACTGAAGAGCATACGACGCATTGTCTTTCATTGCCTCGGCAAATTTCGGATTCTCTTCAAGAAGGGTTTCATACATATCCGGATGCTGCTGGCAGTACATAAGAGCATAATTTGCCGATTTCTTGATATTCTTCTCTGTTTCCTTTTCAGCCATTTTGTCAGCGGCTGTATGCGAACAATAGAAAAAGAAAAACAGCGCCAGCGCAATGAGAAGAAGCGCTGGAATTATCATAATAACGCTTTCTTTCATCTTCGCAAACATTACTAACGATACCAGTGCAGAACAAAGAGCAAGACAGCTCATCAGAACCGAGAATAACGTTGCTTTCGGCGCATATGGATAGTTTCTGTAAAAAATCATAATTTTTCTCCTTTAGTTTTAAGTTTTATTTTATGTGTTCACTCTGCGCTCACAGGGGATGATTTATATAAACCGTCCGCTCGAAACGCTTCGCTCTCTCGCTGGTTCGGGACAGCGTGGAATGATGCTCTATTGTTAGTTCCTGATGATTTTTTTAGATTTTAGGCTCTGCTGTTCCTCACCACGCTGTCTTTTTACGGGGCGTTGCCCCGATACCCCACAAGGGCTTTCTGCCCTTGACCTGACCAAAGGGATATTATCCCTTTGGAATCCCATTATTATGAGTAAATCACGAGCGATGTGTTTTTTTTATCTTTTATGGGTAGTAACTCCGTGATTGGGTGCAGCGTCACGCTGCTTTGAGCTGAATAGGCATAACGAGGAAGATATAGCTTTCGCCCTCGAGGGGGAGGATTTCTATAACCTTCATAGCTCCGCTGAAACGAATACGTATTTTATCGCCCTCGGCAGCTCTTAAAGCTTCAAGAAGAAGCTTATTATTGAAACCAATAGTCACTGTTTCCCCGGAAATATCGGCAGATATTGCGTCGTTTATTTTTCCTATTCCGGTTTTGCAGCTTATTTTCATAACTCCGTTGCCCACCTCGCAGCGGATAGGCGACTTATTTTTCTCGTCGATAAGAAGCGAGCAGCGTTCAAGACAGGTTGCAAATTCTCTTTTGCTGATTATTACTTCTGTTTTATAGCCGTTAGGAATGCTGAGCTTATAATTATGAAAAGCGCCCTCGAGAAGTCTTGAAATAACAATGACGTTGTCTATCTGAAAAATGATATGACGGTCGTTTGTGCAGATAGTGCAGATTTTTTCATCGTCGTCCTTTATAAGGGTAGAAACCTCAAGCAGAGCCTTTTTCGGTACTACAAAGTGATACTTCTCGCCGCACTCGGTTATTTCGTTTCTGATAGCAAGACGGAATCCGTCTATAGCGACCATATTAAAGCTTCCGTCCTCGATATCGAAAAGCTCTCCCGTAAGAACCGGTTTGCTTTCGTTTGTTGAAGTTGCATAGCTGGTCTGATTTATCATCGAACGGAGAGTAGTCTGTTTAACGGTGAAGCTTCTTTCAGAGTCAACGACCGGAAGCTCCGGATATTCGTCGGCGCTCATAGCAGGAAAGCTGCATTCGGTAGCGCTGCATGAAATATTGATAACAAGATTTTCGTCGATATCGAAAGTTATATCATCTCCGGACATACGTCTTGTAAATTCGCTGAAAAGTCTTGTGCTTACAACAAATTCTCCCGAACCTTCCGTTTCGGCTTTAATGGAAGTTCTTATTCCCATTTCGAGGTTATAGGCTGTAAGTTCGACTTCGTTGTTTTCAACCTTTACCTTTATTCCTTCAAGAGCGGCTATAGTTGATTTCGGTGAAACTGCTCTTGAAACGTGTCCGATAGCTTCACTGAGTTCGGTTTTATTGCAGATGAATTTCATTTATATGTTACCTCCATAAGGTATATGATAATATATATGAGCGCTGTCCTCGGTTCATGGACAGCTTTTTCGTTGATTTAAGCTGATTTTTTCTCTTAGCTTAAATTTAAGTTAAGAAAAGTTTCGGATAAAAAAATAAAATAAGAAAGATAAAACAAAATTATGATAAGATAAGAATATATATATTGTTGTTGTTGTTGGGGCGGTTGAAATGTTGGGACAAGCATTTTACGGCTGTAAATAGCAGTAAACTCGTCCACAACGGTATGTTGTGAAATTTGGGAGCAATGTTTAATATTTATGGGTTGTCCGATTTTGTGTTGAATTGGTTGAGATTTGTGGAGTTGAAGTTTAAGAAAAGTGGACAAATCTGTGGAAACGGTCATTTTGCAGTTTCAACATTCAAAAATCTGTTGAGTGTTGAAAAATTGAATTTGTTGAAGAGAATATTTTCCGGAGAAATATTTCCGGAGCTTTTTCCGCAGTATTTCCGGCAATGATCTCTTTCAAAGTTATTCCACAGACTTTTGAACACACTGTTGAAAACTGTGTGGAAACATTATTTTTTCAACCAGTTTTAAACCATATTCTGTTTTTACATTGCTGTCAATTTAAGCGAGGACTCTGTCCCCGTACCCCTGCCAAAGGGTTATTCAACCCTTTGGAAACCCAGTATTAATTATTTCAAATACCATTGGTATTTGAAATAATTATGGCTGTCGCCAATGAATGAATACTATTTTGCAGAGGTTCAAGGTACAAAATCTCTTAAATTGAAGTAATTGCAAGTAAAATCGGGGGAAAGTATTTGTTAAACCTTACTTTTATCCCTTATATTCTTTATGATATCTTCTACGAGGTTTTTAAGATTTGCGTCTTTTTCCATTGCTTCCGAAACGCTGGTTACGGAATAAACTATAGTTGAATGGTCTCTTCCGCCGAATTCGGTTCCTATAGAAGCAAGAGGCATCTGAGTTATCTCTCTTACGACGAAAATTGCGACCTTTCTTGCAATGGATATCTGCGCAGAACGCTTATTTGAGCGGATATCGTCAGGCGAAACGCCGTAAACGGTTGAAACCTCTGAAATGATTTTTTCAACTGTTATCGGAATAGGCTGTTCGTCGGTAAGAACGTCTCTGATAACGCTCTGAGCCATCGAGATCGTTATCGGACTTCCGGCAAAATGGTTGAGAGCCTTCAGGCGGACTACGGCTCCTTCGAGCTGACGGATATTGGATTTAAGGCGGTTTGCCATAAATTCGGCAACCTCGCTCGGCATTTTAAGTTCTAAAAGCTCGGATTTTCTGTTGATGATAGCAAGTCTTGTTTCGTAATCCGGAGCGGAAATGTCGGCAATAAGACCGCCCTCAAACCTTGTTCTGAGACGTTCTTCGAGGGTAAGAAGCTCTTTCGGCGGCTTATCGGACGTGATAACGATCTGTCTGCCCTCCTGATGAAGCTTATAGAATGTATGGAAAAATTCCTCCTGCATACGTTCTTTTCCGGCGAAAAACTGGATATCGTCTATAAGAAGGATATCAGAGTTTCTGTATTTGTCCTGAAAATTCGAGATATGGCTTGTATTCAGGGCGTTTACAAGGTCGTTTCCGAAGGTTTCGCTTGTAACATAGGTGATGTTGAAGCTGGGCTGCTTTTTTCTTACCTCGTTTGCAATAGCCGTGATAAGATGAGTTTTTCCCATTCCGGAAGGACCGTATATAAACAGCGGATTATAATCCGGAACGGCTCTTTCTCCGCAGTTTTTCGCAACGGATTTACTGCACGCAAGAGCAAATTCGTTTGATCTGCCCTCTATAAACGTATCGAAAGTATAATCGTAGTTTGCGAATTTGTACGATTTTTCAAGCTCGGCGTGTTTCTGTTCAAGCTCGTCGTCTGTCGGAACCTTTACCTTTTCCGGTTCGTCGCTGTCAACGTTGATAACTATATTTACGTTAAAGCCAAGAACGTTTAAAAAAGCGTCTTTAAGAATATCGCCGTATTTGGTCATTACGATATTTTTCTGAAAATCAGTCTGGATACCGAAAACAGCGTCTGTTCCGTTGAAGCTTTGGGGCTTCATCTGGTCTATCCATGTTGTTATGCCGATTTCCGGTATTTTATCGTTTTCAAGGCAGTATTTTTTAACATTATCGAAAACATCCTCAAATGAATTCATTTTTAACCTCCGTGTATGTATATTTGCCGCTGATTCAGGCACGTTTTTTCGTCCAAATCAGATCAAGGCATAAAAATTTGTTGAAAACAACACTATCCTATAATAATATAATATTATTATAGCATATGAATTTTTAAATTGCAAGCGATTTTATTGATAAAGAGTGAGAAAATAAGCTCGCTTTCCACACCTGAATTGACATATTGTTGAAAACTTTGTGGATTTAACATTGTCCATGTTCAAAACCTGCTTAAATAACGCTGCGAAAAAGAAAAATCTATGTTGAAAACCGCCGCTCAGGAAAGTTTTAAACGCAGTTTTCAAAAGTTTCAACATTTTTGATTTCACATATTGGGGAAAGATATTTGCAATGACGCCGGTTTAAGTGGGGACTCTGTCCCTCTTAGTAAAGCCGACAATTTAAGAGATTTTGTACCTTGAACTTTTGCCAAACAGTATTCAATTTTTGGCGGCAGCCATAATTATTTCAAATACCATTAGTATTTGAAATAATTAATATCGGGTTTCCAAAGGGATAATATCCCTTTGGCAGGGGTACGGGGACAGAGTCCCCGCTTAAGTTGTTGGTATTGCGTGGGGGACGGAGTCCATCGCAGATAACTGACGAATCTGAAAAATATATTGCCGGTAATTGAATTCATATTGGTAAAAAATCTGAAAATTTATTTTTTTTAAAAAAAATTCCGGAAATTGCTTGACATATCTTTTTTTTTAATATATAATGCTTTAGTGTAATGACCACAGGTATTACGGCATTGGTCTGTTATGCCGGAGAAGGTTCAATAATCGGAATGACAAGCTTTTTTAATTAAACCGCAGAGCTTTGCTTTGCGTGAACTGTTCTGAGCTTTCATTCTTATAATACATTTGCGCAGAGAGGAGGATCTGAATATGAAAAGAACATATCAGCCTAAGAAGCTCCACAGAAAGAAGGAGCATGGCTTCATGAAGAGAATGTCTACTAAGAACGGCAGAAAGGTTTTAGCTCGTAGAAGATCTAAGGGCAGAGCAAGATTAACTCACTGACGAGGCTGACCACAAAATCTTTATTTTGTGGTCTTTTTTGTTAGCGGCAGTTACAGAAGATATTTTTGTGAAAACTGCCTGAAAATGTATGCTTTATGGTATTATTATTATGCTTTATACGGAAATTTTAAACGATAATAAAGACTTCCTTACGCTTTATAAAAAAGGAAAATATTCGGCTTCCAAATATTCGGTAATATATGTTCGTCCGAATGGCAGACCTTATAACAGATTCGGTATTACGGCAGGAAAAAAGGTAGGAAACGCTGTTTGCAGAAACAGGGCCAAAAGACTTATCCGTCTCGCTTACAGACAAGCCGAGATAGATCTTCCCGTCGGTATGGATATCGTTATTGTCGCAAGAAGCTGCATATGCGGCGTTAAATCACAGGAATACTGCGGATATATGAAAAAATACGGCGCTGCTGAGATAAACAGGATGTTCAGAAGCTTTTCTTACGGGAAAAAACGAACATGAAATATCTCGCCGTTTTACTTATAAAATTTTATCGGAAATTTATATCTCCGCTTTTTCCGGCAAAATGCAAATATACTCCTACCTGCAGCGGATACGCTCTTGAAGCTTTCAGAAAATTCGGATTTTTCCGTGGATTTCTGCTTTCCGTTTGCAGGATATTCCGATGCAATCCATGGTCTTTGGGAGGATTCGATCCCGTTCCGGATAAGTTTACCCTGAGACCGAAAAAAATAGATTATTTCGCCGTTCACAGCGAGCATAATAATTACAGTCACAATGATGAAGAAAAAGACGACAACGAAGAGGGATGAAATTTGAACGCACTTTATGATATTATCGGTATTCCTTTCGGATACCTTATGAAACTTATAAGCTATGTTTGCAGCAATTACGCTATTTCGATAATAATTTTTACGGTTGTTACAAAGATACTGCTTTTTCCGGTAAACTACAAAACTCAGAAAAATGCCGCAAGAATGCAGCTTCTTAACCCTAAGCTCGAAAAGCTCAGAAAAAGCTATGCGAATAATCCGCAGAGACTTCAGGAAGAACAGCAGAAGCTTTACGTTCAGGAGGGCTTGAACCCCATGGGAAGCTGTCTGCCGGCGTTTATTCAGATGTTCCTTCTTTTCGGAGTTCTCGACGTTATCTATAAGCCGCTTACCCATATTCTAAGAATTCCTAAGGAAATAAGAAAAAGTGCGCTGGAAATTGCCGGTTCAAGCCTTAAAATAAAAGACCTGAGAAGCGAGCTTGAAATTATGACAGCCGTTTCAGACGCTCCGGAAAAATTCGGCGGTCTTGCGGATAATTTTCTTTCGCAGGTTCAGGAATTTATCGGAAACTTTACCGTTTTCGGCGCTAATCTCGGCAAAACGCCTACGCTTCATCCTGATACATGGAACAGCGAAGCGATAATTCTTGTACTTATTCCGATTCTTGCCGGTCTTTCACAGCTCGTTTCTTCTGTTTACAGCCAGATTCATCAGAAGAAAACCAACCCCAATATGCAGGGCGGCGGCTGTATGACATTTATGATGTATTTCATGCCGCTTCTTTCAGTATGGTTCGCATTCAATGTTCCTGCCGGTATCGGTTTCTATTGGATATGGTCGGCTCTTTTCTCTTTCCTGATCACTCTCGGTCTTAATTTGTATTTCACCCCCGAACGCACCGCTGCCATCAACGAAAAGGAAAAGGAAAAAGCAAGGCTCTATGCTGAAAAGCACCCCGAAAAGAAAACCTTTATGCAGAGAATGATGGAGCAGCAGGAGCTTCTGAATCAGCAGCAGAACGGCGCTTCAAATCAGAAAAAATCAAACGGAGATAAGATCTCACGTTCTGAAATGAATAAGTATAACCGTGATAAAATAAGCGAGGCAAGAAAAAGAATGGCTGAAAAATACGGCGATATATACGATGAAAACGAAAGCGACGATTAATTTTTAAGGAGTTTTTTATATGACAGAAATTTTTAAGGCCGCATCAGTTGAAGAGGCAAAGTCTCTTGCGGCAAAAAAGTTTGGCAAGGATATCAGAGCCATTAAATTTGAAGTTATCGAAGAAGGCAAAAAAGGTCTTTTCGGAATCGGAAAAAAAGAGGCTGTCGTAAAGGCAAGCTTTGTTGAAGCAGCTCCCGTTAAACCGGCTGCCGCCGCAAAGCCTGCGGCAAATGTTCAGCCTGTAAAAAAGTCAGAGCCTGCGGCTGCTGTTGTGAAATCTGCTCCCGTGAGCAAGCCTGCTGAAAAAGCCAAGCCTGAGATCAAGACTGAGATTAAGACTGAGACCGCTGAAAAAACTGAGGAAAAAAAGGCTGAGCCTGTTGAAAAGACTGAAAAAAATTCCGCCGAAAACGCTTTTGTCAAGGACGATATGGAGGAATTTTCTATCGAGAACTTTACTCTTATCGAGGATGAAGCTCTTATACATCCAAAGGTTAAGCTTGCAAGAGATTATATCACAAGTATTCTCCGTGCAATAGGCATAAACGTACAGTTCCAGATCTATCAGAATGAAACGGGCGCTGTTATCAATATCGAAAGCGACAATAACGGTACTGTTATCGGCAGAAGAGGCGAAACTCTTGACGCTATTCAGTATCTTTGCTCTATCATCGCCAACAAGGGCGATAAGGATTACTTCAGAATTACAATTGATTGTCTCGGTTACAGAAGCAAGAGAAAGGAAACTCTTGAGCAGCTTGCCGCTAAGGTTGCAAGATCGGTTCTCCGTACAGGTCGTTCACAGCCGCTTGAGCCGATGAACCCTTATGAAAGAAGAGTTATCCACTCCGCTATTTCCCAGATTGAGGGAGTTTCTTCACGTTCTGTCGGCGAAGAGCCTTACAGAAAAATTATCGTTTCATCAAATAATCCTAAGTACGGCGGCGGCAGAAGACGTGATAACCGCCGTGACGGAGGCAGAAGAAATAATAATCCCAGAAATCGTGACAGAGAGGTCAGCATGGAGAGAAAGTCGGTCGATCTTTCTACCAGCTTTGAAAAGGATTATAAAAGACCTAAGCCGGAAGACAGCATCGAGGGCGGTCTTTACGGTAAAATAGAGCTTTGATCTATGGGGGACGCTGTCCCCCACGCCCCCTGCCAAAGGGTGAATTCACCCTTTGGAAACCCAGTATTAAATATTATAAATAATGCCCCTTAAAAGGGGTATTATTTATAATATTATTATTGGGATTCTTAAGGGGATGTACTCCCCTTAAGCAGGGGGATTTGGGGGACAGCGTCCCCCATAAACAAAGGAGTGTTTTAATGTCAACTATTGCTGCAATTTCAACGCCGGATGCTACGGGAGGTATTTCCGTTATCCGTATTTCCGGTGAGGACGCTGTTGCGGTTGCTGAAAAAATTTTCAGTCCGCATGGCAATAAAAAGGTTTCAGAGATGCAGGGGTACACTTGCGCTTATGGTATCGCTCATGATAACGGCGAACGTCTTGATGATTGTATTTTAACTATTTTCCGTGCTCCACACAGCTTTACCGGAGAGGATACGGCGGAGCTTTCCTGTCACGGAGGTCTTTATGTTACAAGAAAAATCCTCAGAACTGCGCTGAAAAACGGTGCGGAAAATGCCGAAGCCGGAGAGTTTACGAAACGTGCTTATCTTAACGGCAAACTCGATCTCACTCAGGCTGAGGCTGTTATGGATATTATTTCCGCAAAGGGTGAAAGAGAACTGAAAATGGCGGAAAATCTCCGTGAGGGAGCTGCCTTTAAAAAGGCGGAGAAATGTTCCGCTAAGCTTATAAAAATCCTCGGAGATCTCGCCGCCTGGGCTGATTATCCCGAAGACGATATTCCGGAGGTTGAACCGGATTCTCTGAAATCACAGCTTTGCGAAGTGAGGGAGGAGCTTTCTTCCCTTATCGAAAATTACGACTGCGGCAGAATTCTGCGAAACGGTGTTGCAACAGCTATCGTCGGACGTCCGAATGTAGGCAAATCAACGCTGTTCAATTGCCTGAGCGGTTATGAGAGGAGTATTGTCACCGATATAGCCGGAACGACCCGTGATGTGGTCGAGGAATCGGTCAGACTGGGGGATATTACGCTCCGCCTTGCTGATACCGCAGGAATTCATGAAACCGACGATGTTATTGAGGGTATAGGAATTGATATTGCCGAAAAAATGATTGATTCCGCTGAACTTATTATTGCCGTTTTTGACGGAAGCTGTCCGCTTACGGAGGACGATTTTTACTTAATTAATAAAATTAAAAATAAAAAATCAGTCGCTGTCATTAACAAAAATGATGAGAATTTAAAATTGGATATTACTCAATTGAACAATAAAATTCAACATATAGTATATTTATCAGCTAAAGAAAATGAGGGGATAGATGCTCTTAAAAGTGAGATTGAAAAGATTTTTAAGATAAATGAAATAACAATAAATTCGGTTTCGGCAGCAAATGAGCGGCAAAAACTTTGTATTGACAAGGCGCTCGGATGTGTTAATGAATCTATTGCGGCTCTCGAAAACGGCGAGCTGCTTGACGCTGTAAATGTTCTGATAGACGAAGCCGAGCAGCATCTTCTTGAACTTACAGGAGAAAAAATCACCAATGCTGTTGTTGATGAGGTGTTTTCAAGATTTTGTGTTGGAAAATAATGTTTCACGTGAAACAATTTAATGAGGGATAATTATGAATTACAATATGGGAGAATTTGATGTAGCTGTTGTCGGTGCCGGTCATGCCGGAGTAGAGGCTTCTCTCGCTGCTGCAAGACTTGGCTGCAAAACGGTCATGTTTACGATTTCACTCGATCAAATTGCGAATATGCCCTGTAATCCGTCAATCGGAGGTACTGCGAAAGGTCATCTTGTAAGAGAAATCGACGCTCTTGGCGGTGAAATGGGCAAAGGTGCAGACAAATGCTTTATTCAGAGCCGAATGCTAAATAGAGGAAAAGGACCGGCAGTTCATAGTCTTAGGGTTCAGGCTGACAGAGTTATGTATCACAATTATATGAAAAATGTTTGCGAAAAGCAAAAAAATCTCTTCGTTAAACAGGCGGAAATTGCTGAAATTATTGTTGAAGAAGGTAAAATTGTCGGAGTAAGAACGTCGCTGGGGGCGGAATATTCCGTCAAAGCTGTAATAATTGCAACCGGAACATATTTAAAAGGAAAAATTCACATTGGCGAAGTTTCTTATGAAAGCGGTCCTGATTCAGCTCTGCCAAGTAAAAAATTATCGTCGAGTCTTATTGAAAATGGCGTTGAACTTCGTCGTTTTAAGACGGGTACTCCATGTCGTGTAAACAAAAGAAGTATTAATTTTGACATAATGGAGAAACAGAATGGAGACGAGCACATTATTCCGTTTTCATTTGAAACTCCTGTTGACGGGCTTGAAAATAAAGTGAGCTGTTATGTGACTTATACAAATAGTAATACTCATGAAGTAATACTCAATAATCTTGACAGATCGCCTTTATACTCGGGTAAAATCGAGGGAGTTGGACCAAGATATTGTCCGTCCATAGAGGACAAAATTGTGCGTTTTTCTGATAAACCAAGACATCAGCTTTTTGTTGAGCCAATGGGACTTACTACAGAAGAATACTATTTGCAGGGAATGTCATCGTCACTGCCGGAAGACGTTCAGCTTGCATTTCTGAAAACAATAGAGGGACTTGAAGATGTTGAGATAATGCGTCCGGCTTATGCGATCGAGTACGACTGCTGCGATCCGATACAGCTTCTTCCTACTTTGGAGTTTAAGAAAATAGAGGGACTTTACGGCGCAGGTCAGTTTAACGGAAGCTCCGGATACGAGGAGGCAGCGGCTCAGGGAATTGTTGCAGGCATTAACGCTGCTTTAAAAATAAAGGGAAGAGAGCCGATGATTCTTGACCGAGCCAGTTCTTACATTGGTACGCTCATCGACGATCTTGTCACGAAGGGATGTTCCGATCCATACAGAATGATGACTTCACGCAGTGAATATCGTCTTATTCTCAGGCAAGATAATGCCGACCAGAGATTGACTCCCATTGGTTATAAAATTGGTCTTATTTCATCTGAAAGATATAAGAAGCTGCTCTCTAAAATCAGTAAAACTGCTGATGAAATAAAGCGTGTTTCATGTAAAAATATGTCCCCGACAGCTGAATTAAATGCTTTTCTCGAAGAAAATCATACCGCTCCGCTTTCTACGGGATGCAAACTTGCTGATCTTATTCGACGTCCGCAGCTTAATTATAACGTTCTTGCTCAGTTTGACGACGAACGTCCTGATCTTTCGGATGAAATTTGCGAGCAAGTTGATCTACAAATAAAATACGAAGGTTATATTTCAAAACAGCTTGCCCAAATTGAAACAATGCGTAATCTTGAAGAGAAAAAACTTCCACAAAACACGGATTATAGCCGCATTCGTGGACTTAGACTTGAGGCGGCTGAAAAGCTTAATAAGGTACAGCCTGTTTCAATTGGTCAGGCGTCAAGGATTTCCGGAGTCTCTCCGGCAGACGTTTCATTGCTTGCGGTTTGGTTACAGCATGAGAAGGGAGTTTAAGATGTTCCCAAATTTTGAACTATGTTGCTCTGCTTTTGAAAAATATGGATTAAGTCTTGATAGGAATATTTACGATAAGCTGTCAGTTTACTGCGATTTTCTTATTGAATATAATAAAAACGTCAATCTGACCGCTATAACCGATCCTTCCGATATTCTTTACAAGCATTTTATTGACAGCATTATTATGGTGAAATATGTGGATATACCGCAAAATGCCTGCATAATCGACGTTGGAACGGGCGCCGGATTCCCTTCGATTCCCTTAAAAATTTATCGTCCTGACGTTAATTTAACTCTTTTGGATAGTCTGAACAAACGTATAACATTCCTTCAATTGCTTTGCGAAAAGATCGGCATTCGGGCCGAATTTATTCACGGACGTGCAGAGGATTACTCAAAAAAGCCCGAATATAGAGAGAAATTCGATATCTCTTGTGCAAGAGCTGTTGCGAATATGTCACTTTTAAGCGAGCTATGCATCCCTTTTGTAAAGGTTGGAGGAATGTTTATTTCAATGAAAGGTCCAAATGAGGATATTTCTCTTGGATTAAATGCAATTAAACTCCTCGGCGGAAATGTTTCACGTGAAACAAATTATTCAATTGAAAATGAGGAAAGACGTATTGTTCAGATTGAAAAAATATCGCAGACTCCGACAAAATATCCTCGAAATAGCAGTCAGATCAAAAAGAAATTGCTCTGAAATTATTAAGTATTGATAAACAAACTGCCAATTTGCCGAAAATTGGCGGTTTTTTTGTATGGTAATTATTTCCCAGAAATGTTACAATATTTTTACAGGGGTAACCCAAGTAAAATATGTGAGGACAAAAATATGGCAGGATTTTTAAATTTCACTAAGGAAAAGCTTGTAAACAAGGTCATCGAAGTCGAAGTAAAGCTGATAAAACCAAATCCGCATCAGCCCCGAACTGAGTTTCCGGAAAATGAAATAACGGCTCTCGCTGAATCAATTGCTCAGAATGGTATTCTTCAGCCGCTTTCTGTGAGACGTATTGGAGATAAGTTTGAATTGATCGCCGGAGAGAGACGGCTCCGTGCGGCTAAAATGTGCGGTTTTTCGGTAGTTCCATGCATCGTTCATGAAATAAGCGACCGAAATTCAGCAATTCTTGCGCTTGTAGAAAATATTCAGCGGCAGGATCTCTCTTTTTTTGAAGAGGCTATCGCTATTGAACAGCTTATTACATACTACGGAATGACCCAAGAGGACGCTGCAATGAAGCTTGGCAAGGCTCAGAGTACGATTGCAAATAAGCTCAGATTGCTTCGCATTTCGCCTGAAGAACGTGACCTTATTATGAAATTTAATCTTACGGAACGCCATGCAAGGGCACTGCTTCGGCTTGCAAGTCCTGAGGATCGCTATTGCATTCTTGAAAAAATCATTAAGTACAACTTGAATGTTGAGAAATCAGAACGGCTTATCGATGAATATATAGGTCATCAAAAGGAAAAAGCAAGCTATAAAAAGCGGTCTAAGGTCTTTCAGAATGTAAAAATGTTCGTGAATACAATCAATAAAGCCGTTGAAACTATGCAGGCAGCCGGAATCTCAGCCGATTCTAAAAAAATCCAAAACGAGGAGTATATCGAGTACAGAGTCAGAATCCCGATTCAAAACAGACAAAATCAATGAAAATCATAATGTTTCACGTGAAACAATTCTCAAAATGTTTCATGTGAAACATTTTTTATGCAAAAAATAATAAAATTTGAAATTATGTATTTACATCAGTAAGAAAAAGTGGTATAATTATAAGGAAATAGAACAATAATATTATCTTGCCGCAATTGTTAATGTTGTCAGCTTAAGTGGGGACGCTGTCCCCACGCCCCTGCCAAAGGGTGAATCCGCCTAACAGGCGCCCGTCCCCTTTGTCACTTCGTGACATTTCCCCACACTGTGGGGAATCACCCTTTGGAAACCCAGTATTAATTATTCTTATTACCTCATGAAGAGGTAATAAGAATAATTAGGGCAGAATGCCCATAGTGTAATTTCTCTTTAACAAGGGCATAAGACAGAATTCATTAAGCGGAAAAATTGACAAAGTGCATAAAGGATATATTTGAAAGGAAGATTTCATGGGAAAAATCATTGCTGTGGCAAATCAGAAGGGCGGAGTAGGAAAATCAACGACTGTCGTTAATTTGTCGGCATATCTCGGTTCAAGGGATTACAAAGTGCTTTGCATTGATTCTGATCCGCAGGGAAATACAACAACCGGCTTCGGCGTTAGAAAAAAATCCGCCAAAGCTACTACTTACGACGTTATAACGGGCAAAACCCGCATTCAGGACGCTATTATACATACCGAATTCAAAAACGTTTCGCTTGTTCCGGCTACCGAAAATCTTGCGGGATGCGAGATTGAACTGGTCAATTTTGAAAACAGAGTGAATCGCCTCAGAATGCAGCTTCTTACCTGTAAGCTGGACTACGACTACATTTTTATAGACTGTCCTCCGGCTCTCGGAACGATAACAATCAACAGTCTTGTCGCCTGCGATTCGATCATTGTACCTATGCTTGCGGAATTTTACGCTCTCGAGGGACTTTCTCAGCTTGTAAGCACTATCAAGATCGTTAAGACCAATTATAATCCTGCGCTAGATATCGAGGGAATTCTTTTTACTATGTTCGACGGCAGACTTAACGTTGCAAATGAAGTCGTTACCGAGGTCGAAAAATATTTCCCGAATAAGGTATTTGAGACGAAGATACCAAGAAATGTACGTATTTCCGAAGCTCCGAGCCACGGAAAACCGGTTATGTATTATGATAAATCTTCAAAAGGTTCGGAAGCGTATGAGCTTCTCGGACATGAACTGCTCGGCGAAGCGCTTGAACTTCCGCAGAAAAAAAGAAGAGGTATATTTAACTTTAAAAAATAAAGACGAAAGGGGAGTAGTCCGTAAGCGATTGCTTTGATATGGTTCTGCCGATAAAAGCAAGGCAATGCAGGATGAATAAAAATATGGCTATAGGCGGTTTAGGAAACGGTCTGGATTCGCTCTTTAACGACAACATGAGCGATATTCAGGTTAAAAAAACGCTCAGGACTTCGGAAATAGAACCGAATCGTGATCAGCCGAGAAAAAATTTCAGCGATGAAGCTATTGCTGCTCTTGCGGATTCTATCCGTGAACACGGTATGCTTCAGCCGATTCTCGTTCGGCCGATAAGCAGCGGCGGTTATCAGATCGTTGCCGGTGAAAGAAGATGGCGTGCGGCAAGAATGCTCGGTCTGGATGAAGTTCCTGTCAGCATCAGGGAGCTTTCAGACTTTGAGACAATGCAGATCGCTATTATCGAGAATTTACAGCGTGAGAATCTGAATCCCGTTGAAGAAGCTTCCGGATACAATGAACTTATTGAAAAATTTGGCATGACTCAGGATAAGGTCGCAAAAATGGTCGGACGTTCACGCTCGGCTGTTGCAAATTCCGTAAGACTTCTGTCGCTTCCGGAAAGAGTTCTGAAAATGCTTGAAAACGGTGATATTTCAGCAGGTCACGCTCGTGCGCTGCTTGGATTCGATAACGAAGAGATACTTATTGCAACTGCTGTAAAGGCTTCCGACGGCGGACTTACCGTTCGTCAGGTGGAAAAAGCGGCTCAGAAATCGCTGGAGGCAGAAGATGAAACAAAATCCGAAAAGGCCTCCGACAGCCGTATTGACAGCTACTTTGTCGAAGTGGAGCTTTCTTTAAAAGAGAAGCTCGGCAGAAAGGTTAAGGTTGATTACGGAAAAAATAAGGGTGCGCTTATCCTTGAATTTTATGATAAAGACGATCTTACCGAGCTTGCAAATAGGCTCGCAAAGGAAATATAAAGGAGCAGATTTAAAATGATAGACATTAAATTGATAAGAACAAATCCTGAAATTGTTAAGGAAAACATCAAGAAAAAGTTTCAGGATTCAAAGCTTGAACTTGTTGACAAGGTTATTGAGCTTGATAAAAAATACAGGGAAACAAAGGTCGAGTGCGACAGCCTGCGTAATCAGCGTAAGGTGAAGAGTAAGGAAATCGGCGGATTTATGGCTAAGGGTCAGAAGGAAGAAGCAGAAAAGGTTAAAGCCGAGATTGCAGGACTTGGCGTCAAGCTTGCCGAAATGGAGGCTCTTGAAGTTCAGCTCGAGGGTGAGATCAGAGAAATAATGCTGGTGATTCCGAATATTATTGACGAAAGCGTTCCGATCGGTAAGGACGACAGCGAAAACGTTGAGGTTGAACGCTTCGGCGAACCGGCTGTTCCGGAATTTGAAGTTCCTTATCATGTCGATATTATGGAAAAAGTCAACGGAATAGACCTTGACAGCTCAAGAAAAACAAGCGGAAACGGTTTCTATTACCTCTGCGGCGATATCGCTCAGCTCCAGTCCTGCATTCTCTCATATGCAAGGGATTTCATGATCGACAAGGGTTTCACATACTACATTCCGCCTTTTATGATAAGAAGCGACGTTGTTACCGGCGTTATGAGCTTTGCTGAAATGGAAGGCATGATGTATAAGATTGAGGGTGAAGACCTTTACCTTATCGGTACGAGCGAGCATTCGATGATTGGTAAGTTTATCGACACCATTATTCCTGAGGAGGAACTGCCTAAAACGCTTACAAGCTATTCGCCGTGTTTCCGTAAAGAGGTCGGCGCTCACGGTATCGAGGAGCGTGGAGTGTATCGTATTCATCAGTTTGAAAAGCAGGAAATGATCGTTGTCTGCAAGCCGGAGGAGAGCATGGAGTGGTTCAAAAAAATGTACGGCTATACCGTTGAGTTTTTCCGCACACTCGATATTCCGGTAAGAACTCTCGAGTGCTGTTCGGGCGATCTTGCCGATCTTAAGGTTAAGAGTATCGACGTTGAGGCTTGGTCTCCGAGACAGGAGAAATATTTCGAGGTCGGAAGCTGTTCAAACCTTGGCGACGCTCAGGCAAGAAGACTCGGAATCAGAGTAAAGGACAGCGACGGAAACAAGTATTTGCCTCATACTCTTAATAATACGGTCGTTGCTCCGCCGAGAATGCTTATTGCTTTCCTCGAAAATAACCTCAACGAGGACGGAAGCATAAGAATTCCGGAGGCTCTCAGACCTTATATGCGCAAGGACGTTATTTCTGTTCCTGTTAAGTAAAGATTCAAAAGCTGCCGCACTTTGCGGCGGCTTTTTACTTATGTCAGATTACGATAAAACAAAATTTCTTCAACATATTTGTGGAAAATTACGGTAGACAAAATTAATATTTAATGATATAATGTATACATGGGATGGCACCTATAAATTTTTTTGAATCATTCGCACATAAACTGAATACAATGTAAAGGAGGATTATTATGCATATTAAATCAAAAATAATAGCAGTCTTATCTACCGCTGTGGTGACTGCGGCTTCTGTTATTTCTT
>JAFTQW010000007.1 GCA_017462565.1 Ruminococcus sp. | reverse complement strand
TTCAAACTCAATCGGTGTTCCGTCAAGTTTTACACCTGTAAGTGTGAGCTGTGCTCCCACTACTTCGTTTCCGCCTGCTGCGTCTACCTTGTTGATCACTACTTCATATTTTGAAACTGTAGTGGTGGTAGTTGCAGTAGTTGTAGTAGTCGTGGTGGTTGTTGTTTCTTCGGTAGTAGTGGTTGTAGTCTCTTCTGTTGTTGTCGTCGTTGTGGTAGTCTCTTCTGTTGTTGTGGTAGTCGTTGTCGTAGTTGTAGTCTCTTCTGTTGTTGTTGTCGTAGTTGTAGTCTCTTCTGTCGTTGTGGTAGTCGTTGTTTCTTCTGTAGTTGTTGTAGTCGTTACTGTTTCTTTTTCATTCTCAAATTTAAGCTGTGTTGCAAGTTTCTGTGTAAGATTGATCTTAGCATTGAGAACATCACCGTTATAAACAATTACATAATGTGATTTATCGGAATCAACTGAATATGCGCTAAAATCTTCAGCTGAGTAAGAACCATCGCCGTTCAACACTTCAACATCAGTAACAGCGCCTTCCTCATTAATTGTAAACTTTAATGTATTGCCGTCCAACTCATACGTTGCCTCTTCAACATTAAGAGGCGAATATGAAGCAGTCTCTTTCACATTCTCAAACTTAGAGTCCTCATAAAGAGTAATCGTTACACCATCAGTGTATTCAAAAGTATTAAGGTATTCCGGCGATTCAGTCTTAATTGCATCAACGACAATTTCTTCACCGTTTACTGTTACGGTTGTATAAGTTTTGGTTGTTGTAACGTCGCCCTCTGTTGTAGAACCGCTTGGTGACTCGCCTTCAACCCACTTCTTATAATATTTTTTTATAAGAATTTCGATCTTATCAACAGATGCTTCGTCATTAATATCAATTGTTTCTGTTTGATTAATATACTTTTCATCCTGTGCACAAATTTTAAGATTACTTGCATTTTCTTCAACTCTGCCAGATAAAGCAATTTCAACAGAAACGACATTCTGTTTTTCTTCTTCGGTTAAATCAAGTTCAAATTCATGCCAATTATCAGTAACAGTATTCCACTTAACACCAACAATATTATAGTCTGCATCAATACCTAAATATTTAGGTGACTTTTGATCAATTAAAACAGCTTCAACTTTGCTGGTTATTCCGTCTACTGTGACTTCTGCTGAAATTTTTCCCTCAGGAAGATTATCCTCGTCTGCAAGCTTATAATATTTTGTGATCGGAGGATATTCCAATGTGCAATCATTTGCTGTAAATGAACCGCTAAAAATATTGCTATAGCTGGAATCCTGAACTATAAGCTTCAGTTTGTCCTGTTCAGCCTCAACATTTCCGGACATTACCATTTCAATCTTAGTAATGTTCTCTTTATTGTTTACATTAATATTAAACTGATTCCAGTCATTGCTGCCGGTACTCCAGTTTACAGTATCAACAGTTTCAGCAGAACCGTCCTCATGGTAGAAAACAAGCTTATCTACGTCAATTGCAGGAGCAGCTGTATTCCATGCCATCTGTGAGAAACTCTTAGGAGAATCAAATGTAATAGTATATACATACTGTTTTTTCTGCTCTTCAGCAGGAGTATACTGAGTCTGGTTTTCATCATTCAGTTCAAAACCATTTTCGCCGATAGTATAAACATCCGGCTTAGTATCTGCATAATTTAAAACAACCTGATCAATTTTTAATCCTGTAGGAGCCTGAGCGTTCCATGCAAGCTTATTTAAATATTTGCCAAAATCAGAATAATTTAAAGTATATGTATACTGATACTGCTGTTTTTCAGCGGGAACATAAGGGCTTGCTTCGCCGGTGACAACATCCTGTGTGATGTCCTTGTCTATTTCATAAATAACAGGCTTTGTATCTGTTATAGTACCGCCTGTTTTGATATCGCTTTTTTCAACCTTAGCTCCATCTTTAATATCGATATAGTATTCCTGAGTTGTATCAATTGTATATCCTTCAGGAGCTTTAGTTTCTTTAAGAACGTATCTGCCGGGTTCAATCGCCTGATTGATATAACCGTCGGTAATTTCAAACTCGCTTGAAGGGGTTTCAGAGACTGTTCCGTCGTCTGCTACCGGGAAAAGACCAACAGTTGCTCCGTCGAGAAGATCGGTTGTTCCCTTGATATACTTGTAAAGATCAACTGAATAAGCAGAATCCATACCGAGCATTGAGATAGGACCTGTGAACGGTCTGTAACCGATTTCGGTATTTCCTCTGAATTTATTTGCTATAATCGCACCTGAAATATGTGGATTATCATCATTAACAGAAGGCAAACCAACCTCGTCTAACTTTCCTTCGTTTTTTAACGTTTTTGCATCAACTATTTCAGCATTTGGAGCTAAAATCGTTCCCTGTGCAGAGCTTACTATAACTACTCTGCTTGCATTTGGAACATTGTAAAGAAGTGACGTAACGCCTATATCATTATTCGCTTTACCTTCTTTATCAACTGCATAAGTTTCCTGTCCGTTTTCGTCCTGTTTAACCCATACGCCGCCACCGCTGGAAATGTTGATAGCTTCGCTTGCACCCTGACCTTTTATGAATGTGTACTGCTGCAGCCAGCCTTTCTGACTTCCAATCAGCACATCACCTGTTCTGCTGTCATTGATTACAATATAAGAATATTTCCATATCTGCGGATTTCCGGATGTATCAATAACCGTTCTCGGAGTTTCAAGCTCAGGAATATCTTCATAACGAATTATTGATGCACTCTTAAACTGCTTATACTCCTCATCAGTAAGTTCGTCAAGATTGAAATAAACAGTCTCTGCCGTTGTATCAGTGCCATTATATTTTACCGTAGCAATTGTTGCCCCCAAATCCTTGGTATGAGCATGATTTGCGGCAAAAAACTCTACATCAAACTGATTTTCTTTGTTTGATAACTGCTGAGACCTTGTTTTAATCTTTTCCATTTCAGCATTAATATCAAGTAATTCTGCTTGATAAAAATTACTTTTTTCGCTTGAAAGATTTGCAGAAATATAATCTGCTCCTTCCTGAGTCTGTACTGCTGTTCTGGGCTTAAAATCACCGTATATCAAGCTTGGGAAACTCAACTCCGAACTATTTGCACCCCAGATGACATGAGCATATCCACTATTTCCAAGGACTTCATCAAGACTCTTGTTGGTAATATAGTCACCTTTTCCTATATTATAAACATCCTGATCCTGAAGATTGGTATAAATATTGCCACCAATCACTGCTCTTCCTTCTGCATCCGACCTCGTAGGTGAGAAATCTTCATTTAGAAACACACAGAACTGCGATGCAATACCAAGTGCATAATCGTTGTCATACTGTCTTATTGCTTCATCAACACTTGAGAACTTAGCATATGGCTCGCCATTCGGATTTTGAGGTGATGATCCCACAAGCAGCGTAACATCATCGGTTTTCTTTGATTCATCACCAGTCAACGGCAAAACTTCATTTGCAGCATTTACGCCGTTAAAGCCAAACGGAATACTTGACGGCAGCATATAAGAAACCGCCAGAACCGCTGAGGTAACACCGCTTAGCAGCCGCTTCCCCCATGTTTTTTTCATAGGTTTTCCATCCTTTCATTATTATTATAGCAAAATTTCTCTTAAACTGCGGTTTTCATGTGCGAAAAGGCAGTATAAGACACTTTTGCATTAATTATTATATCACACACAAATTTAATTTGCAACTATTATTCATGTACATTAATTAGAATTTTCTGCAAAAAATTTGTTAAATTTGCACAGCATTGCCAAACCAGCAAAATCAGCACTGTACAAATCAAACAAAAACTGCTGTATTATAAATAATACAGCAGTAAATTTTATTTTTCAAGAGATTTAACAATATATTTTCCGCAAAGCTTTCTGCTTTTTCCGACATTAAAGACGTGTTCGCTGAAAGTTTTTGCAATAGAATCACGGTACTGCTCTTTTTCCTCAAGCATTTTGGCAACCGTTTCATTAATAGAACCAAGCTTATCAGTATCCATAGAAACGCCGATAACGTCCCTGAGAGTAATATTTATAGGCTTTGTTTTAATTTTATCCCATTCCTGATTCATAACCTTCATTGGAGTATTGATAAACAGTACAGGCCGCTTCGTCACAAAAGCAAATTCCCACGAAATATCCGACCAGTCGGTAATAAGAATATCGGATTCCATGACCGGATTATTAGAAGAAAAATCCGTTTGAATTTCAATATTATTGAATTTACTGAATTTTTCTTTCATAATCTCAAATTTCTCCGGCTGATGCCGAACCTGCTGAGGATGTGGACGAACGATTATCTCGTAATCCGTTTCTGAAAGCTTTTCAAGAATCTCGTCGATACAGGAATCAATAATATTATCCGGCTGCCAGGAAGGAGCGATAAGGATTCTTGGAATTTTATTCTCCTCATGCTCGGAGCTTTCATATTTTTCGATCATCTCGTCGATAAGAGGATAACCCGTTTCAACAAGTCTCTTCTTCGGCGTATTATAAAGCTCCTCAGCGTCTCGTATCTCGTTAACGCAGTCGATTCCGACGGCAAAAACGGTATCATACCAATCCAGCGCTCCCTTTCTGAGCGTAAGAGCCGTACTTCCCATGCCGTGGAAAGCGTAAACGTACTCGATATTCTTATTAACTCTTGAACGCTTGATATGATATTTTTCCAGATCAGGAGTTGTCATAACGCACATTCTGCAATCAAGCTTCATAAAAAGCGGAATCAGATATTTGTCCGAAGAAATATAATAGGGATGTATCTGCTCTCTTGTATCCTTGAACACAGCGTCGTCCGGGTCGCTTGTAACATAATGAATAACGATATCTGAATTTTCACAGATATAGTCTATCATTCCGGAATAATACTTAAAAAATCCGCTCTGCTCGGAGTAAAACACAAGCTTCATGTCCTTTTCAGAGAAGAATTTCTTATAATCAGCCTTTTCCCTGACTCCATACTGCTTATGGAGTTTCTCTTTTTCAATGCGCTGTTCACGCATTTTCTTGAGGTAATCGTAATCGATATACTTTTTCGGAGGCATACAAAGGTTTGTAAGATACATAGACGGAATACCGAAAAGGTTTCCGAAAATCCAGTAAAGACCTACTCCGGCAGGAACGAGAAGCGCAAAATACGTAGAAAATGCAACCATAAATATCGTTGTCAGTATTTTATTTGCATTTCCCTGAGCCATCTGAAGAATGTTTATCTTGTTCTGAACATAACAGAGCAGCCATGCGCTGAGTCCTGAGAGAAAAGGTATGATAAGTAGAATATAGTCCCCCTTGAACGATGGCTTTTTGCTCAGATCAAGACCGAAGAAATTCATATCCAAAGCCTTGATATCGGAAATTGCTCTGCCGAAATCCCCATCAGGAGCAATGCCGTCTTTGATACGTCTTATGATCTCGCACTGATAGGAGTTATCAGCAGCAGCGTCGCTTCCCTTTCCGACTATTCCGATAAGCCAGTCACGCATCTGAGCGATAACGTCTGCGTCTATCTGCAAAACGTACGAGAGCGGACGGTAGATAACGTAAACAAGTCCGAGAACAAGCGGGATCTGTATAAGAAGCGGTATCGTTCCAAGAATAGGATGATACTTATATCTTTTATAAAGCGCAAGCCTTTCGTCGGCAAGCTTATCCTTATCGTCGATATATTTGATTTTAAGAGCATTCTCCTCCGGCATGAGCCTTACCATATTTATGGAGTTTTTTTGCGTTAAAAGACTCAGCGGAAAAAGAAGAAACTTCGTGAAAAGGGTGAAAACGATAATACTAAGTCCGTAATTATTAATAATATTATAGATAAGGCTCATGACCCATCCAAGAATCGTACCTAAAACTGCCATACAAACACTCCCGAAGAATTAATCTTCATCAAGAAGATCATCAGCGGTTATAACATCCTTTTCATTGCTGTGAAGACTATTAACCTCAGAGGCGTCTATTGCAGGAGTCTCATCCTTTTTCTTTTTGAAAATACGTTTTATCTTGCTCCAGAAAATTCCGATAAAGGTTCCGGCAGCAATAATAATACCGGCTCCTATCTGAATAATAAAGCTTGTGGTTGCAGGATCAATGTACATAGAGGCTGTTAAATTAAACATATTTATCATTTCCTTTCAATATTTTCCTATTATATATAATGAATAATGCGCAGCATTATTCATGCTCTGCCTGTGCTTCCCAGTTATCGAAATCTCTTGCGTCTCCGGTTATTTTATAAAGGGTTTTATAAATTATTTCACCTGCCTCAACATATTGAAACGTCTGTTGATAACGATCCGGATGAAGATTTCCATTTATTATATCATTATAAGAGTATCCGTAAGCAGAATGACCGATTCCGGCATATTCAAAAATACTTGCCATAAAAAAGTCATTGGAAAGCTCGCTTTTACTGTCTATTTTCAGCGGTTCCAAGCCCGACTGAGCCGGTTTTATGAGAAGTCCCGTCGTTATTGCGAAATTAAGCTCATTCATGCCGTTATCCAATCCGGATGCAACACGTCCATGATCGCCGACAATTATAATAGTAGAATTATCATAAACGCCAAGCTTTTTCATCTGCCGCAAATATTCAAATATGATTTCATATACGCCCCTTGCCGTAGAAATTCTGTCAAAGCCTTGCGATTCAGGGTCATTATAAAGTGCGGATACGCTTTCATTTTGCCCATGCGCGCCGTTAAGGTGAATAAACGTGAACGTCTTGTTTCCTGAATCGGATTTCAAGCCATACGTCTTTATATAATTATTAAATTTAATATCAGATTTTGATTCAATAGCAACCGGAGCAAGTTTTTCATTGATTTCCGGTAAATATGATATAAATTCATTTGAAAATCCCGGTGCTATATCCTTTGTCATACTTTCCTTAAATATGTACGGAAGCGTTCTTGAAAAGGAAAATCTGGTCATCGTAGGAATTATTCCGTTTTTCCCGATATAATTGAAGCTATAATCGCTTCTCTGACAATATTCTATGTTATCACAAATACCTTCAAGCTGTTTATAATTATTAAACTCGGTAGTTTTATCTATAAAAAGATTTACATTATAGCCATTTTTCTTAAGTTCATGAGGAATAGTGCCGCTTTTCCATGCAGTATCAAGATAATCTACCCAGTTTTCCCCTTTGTAATACACTCCCGTAAGCATTTGCGAAACCGAAGGAAAAGTATTCGTATTATGAGAAACATTATTCTGATAAAAAGTGAAGCCCTCAAGCTCGTCCTTTACTTCGGGATATCGTTCGATAACCTCATCCATCCACAGACTGTCAAGCCGATCAAAAAGAAACACAACAATATTTTCCTCCGTAGAAAGAGACATTGCAGGTTCATACGAAAAATACGAAGAATACGTATTTTCATTCTTATTCAGATCGGTATTTAAAACGGTAACCGATGTTCCGCAGAGCTGCATGAGAAAAATCAATGACGCCGCATATGGAACAATCAGCTTATTTCCTTTGTTCAGCCACTTTATATCAGATTTTTTATGTGCTGCCGCATAAATGATAAGCGGAACAAACAATATAAAATAATAAACAATAAAATTAATTATATTTGTTTTCAGGTCATCAGGATAAGAGATGATTTCGTTTTGGGATGACATTTTTCCGTTAAAGAAGAGACTTTGCATATAAAACGCCAGAAGAATTCCCAAAACAAGCCGCAAAGCTATTTCAAAAGCTTTTTCGCATATTTTATAAAGTAAAATTAGAATCGTCAGAACAGCGGCAGAACAAACCAATGAAACAATCAGCAAAGGAATTGCTGCCTGCTCAAAATTTATAAGAAATTCTTTTTGATTTCCAAGAAACACTTCAATTGGCGAAAAGAAGAAAACTGTAAAAGAAATTGATATGCTAAGAATAGCTGCGGCAAATATTTTCTTTTTATCAAGAAGCTTTCTATTTATTTTTGTTCTAAAACAAACAGGCTTCATTATTCATGCTCCTCCTGTGCTTCCCAGTTATCGAAATTTCTTGCGTCTCCAGTTACTTTATAAAGAGTTTTATAAATAACTCTTCCGTATCCGCCGAAATCATATGTCTGGAAGTAACGTTCGGGATGAAGATCGCCGTTTATTACATCATTAAATGAACAGCCGAATTTTTCGTGATCTATTCCGGCATACTCAAGAATACTTGCCGGGAAGAAATCGTTGGAAAGCTCTGATTCTCTGTCGAATTTAAGAGGTTCTGCATTGGCGTTCTTCGGTTTTACAAGAAGAGCGGTAGTTATTGCGCTCTCGATACCGTCTTTTCCCTCTCTTTCTATCTCAAAGGGAGCTCTTCCGTGATCTCCGAGTACAATAATCGTGGAATTATCATAGATTCCGAGTTTTTTCATCTGATCGAAATAATAGAACAGAATCTCAAAATCTCCTCTTGCGGTAGACCATCTGTCGGTCGGGATCGAACTGTCGTAAAGAGCGGTCAGCTCATCGGAATCATCGTGCGCTCCGTTGAGGTGTATGTATGAAAAGGTTTTTGCGTCGCTTCCGGAATTGAATTCGTGACTTTTAATATAGTCGTTATATTTCAGATCGGATTCTATTCCGACAGCCATAGGCATCATATCGTCCATAGGCTTGCTGTATGTAACAAAATCCGCCGAAAGATTTGCCCCCAGACCTACCGTTACAAGGCTCTTGCAGATATACGGCGAAAGCTTTGAAAGCGAGATCTGCGCCATAGTCGGAACTATACCGCCCTTGCCCACATAATTGAACTTTACATCGTCAGAACTGCACGATAGAATATTGTCGCACTGACCGTCTAACTGAGCAACACAGCTGTATGTTGTAAGATTATCTATAAGAAGATTTACTTTATAACCGTTTTCTTTAAGGTTTTTAGCGACTGTATCACTTTCCCACGCCTTGCTGACGTAATCTGCCCATTCCGTACCCTGATAGCGATAATTGGTGAGCATCTGAGCGACCGACGGGAATGTATTTGTATTATGGGAAATATTATTCTGATAGAATGTGAATCCCTCAAACCTATCGTTCAGATCAGGATATTCGTCAATTATCGTATCCATCCAGAGACCGTCGAGGCGGTCTACAAGAAACACGACTATATTTTCGTCCTTTGAAAGCGACATTGACGGTTCGTAGGAAAGATAAGACGTATATGTCTTTTTATATTTATCAAAATCAGCCGTAAGCATTGAAGAACCTGTTCCGGCAAGCTGCATTCCGAAAATAAGAATGCTTAAATAAGGAATTATCATACCCTTTCCAAAGTTTAAGAGCTTATTTGACTTAAACTTTCCTGCAAGAATGCTGAGAATAAGCGGAAGAATTATTAATACAATATAAATCGCAAGATTCAGTATAACAGTAAACTTATTGTCGCTGTAGCGAGCGTCATCGCCTGTTATAGCAGCCATTTTGCTGTTCAGGAAAAGCGATTGTATATAGGCTGCAAGAGTTATTCCGAAAATAAGTCTTGATATTACAATGTAAGCCTTTTCGTGAATTATAAGAAAAATATTCTGAATAAGAATAAGCAGAGCGGCGCTTATCAGCGACGTTATAAGAAGCGGAACTGCAACATGACCAAAGCTTACGACGAATTCCTTCTGATTTCCGAGAAAAATATCTACAGGCGAGAAAAAGAAGAACGTAAAGCTTGCAGCAAAGCTCAGCAGAATGATAAGAAGTTCTTTTTTCTTATTCAATTTTGAAGACGCTTTTGTTTTATCTTTCTCCGGAATCTGATTTCCAGTTTTGTTGCTCATTTTCATTTTCCCCTTATCGTAATATTGCATATAATCACGCAACTTACATTGTATCACAGCATTTGCACAATGTCAAGAAAGCTCTGTATAAAAAGGCAATTATAACAAAATTGTAATGATATAAATCGGCGTAAATATTTATTTTTTCAATGTGCAAAGAAAAAGCTGCCGTAAAAATGCAGCAGCTTATAAAAGGTAGATTACTCGTTTTTTTCTTGAACGGACTCGTATATGCCCATAATAAAACGGCATATTTATCTTTTTATCAGGAGGTTCTGCGTCCTTGAAAGACAAAACCGACCGTTTTTCATTAAATTTCAGGCAGATTTCTGAAAAAATCTTTTTCAAGGGTATTTCTGACGTTATTCTTCCATAATCCGTATCCGAAGATTTACCGGAAAACATATCCATACTCCTGCTTATGCCTATTGTCGTAGTTATCGGATAAATGGTTGATGTAGTAATGGTTGTAGTCGTGGCAGTAGTAGTTGTTGTTGTCGTAGTTGTGGTGGAGGCCGGTATAACGGATTCGGTAGTCGATGACAGCGTAACAATACTTGTCGTTTCAGAAAAGCTTGTAGTTTCCGAAACAGAAGTAGTATGTGCATCAGTCGTCGTTACAGACGTTTCAGATGCAGCTGTTGTTTCTGTGAACGACGTATAAGCAGATGAAGAGGCATTATTTCCTTCAGAAGTCTGATTTCCCGTAGATACAACTGTTGTTGACATATGAGACGAATCGTTTTTTCCCGTTGTTGCAGTTACATCAGCCAATGTTGTAACAATATCGGAGTCTTTTGTTGTTGAAACCGGATTTTTTTTATCCGTATTATCTTCTATTTCCGGAGAAATAATTCCGTCGACAACTATTCTGCTGCTGTCCTGATCAGAAGGATTTGAACGCAAACGGCTGCTTTTAAGAATTCCTATTCCTGCAATCACTAAAACGCAGCAGCTTAAAGCAATTGAAATATTCTTCAGCCAAACGGAACGCTTAGTTTTTTTTGCTGCAAAATACTCGTCTCTGCGCTTAAAAACATCCTCGGCAATTTCTTTATAAGATTTCAAATTCAAATCCCTCCTTTTCAAGCACGGATTTTAAAGATTGTTTAGCCCTGTATAAAAGATTTTCTATCTGTCTTTTGGATTTACGCATTATTTTTGCCGTTTCTTCATTTTTAAAATCCTCGAAAAAAGCCAGATACAAAACCTGACGGTAATCTGGATTAAGCTTGCCTAAAGCCTTATGAAGCTGTATTTTCTGCTCTTCTTTAAGGTATTCACGTTCTATGCTTTCTTCATCCGAAATATCGTAGCACTCTTCAATGGGTGTATGAACCAGCTTTGAACGGCGGCGCATCCCATCGATAGCCGCATTTCTTCCTATTGAGTAAAGCCACGTTTTAAACAGGCTTTTCCCTGAAAAACGAGGTTTTTTTGTAACAAGCTTAAAAAACGTATCTTCCATAAGTTCTTCTGCAATATAAATATTTCCCGTAAGACCGTTAAGATACAGTATAAGACCGTCTTTATAATCACGTATTATCTCTTCCATTCCGCTGTCGTCGCCATCAAGAAAACGGCGGTAACTTTCCGCACCGCTGTCCATACATCTCCTCCTTTCTCACAAAATAAAAAGCTTTCTTTATAATAAGACGTAAAATAGTAAAAAAGCTCTCATATATTTTAAAAATAATATTCTCCGCTAAAATTTGTGAATAATATTTACATTTCTTTTTAAAAGTGTTATACTATAATATATGTTTCAGAATTTTGAATCAAGGGGTGGTTATATTTGTTTGCAAAGGTTGCAAGTCTGGGATTATTTGGCCTTAACGCCTTTCCGGTAGACGTTGAAATAGATATAAGCCGTGGAAATCCGCAGTTTGATATTGTCGGACTTCCCGATACGGTCGTAAAAGAAAGCCGTGAACGAATCCGTGCCGCTCTTCGTTCATGCAGCATTAATTTTCCTGTTGCCTCGGTTATGATAAATCTTGCTCCGGCTGATACCAAAAAGAGCGGTTCTGTTCATGATATGGCGATTTTCATGGCGGTTCTTAAAGCGATACGGATGATAGACCGCTCTCTCGACGGATGCGCTTTTATCGGGGAAATATCTCTCAACGGCGATATAAGAAGGATCAACGGCGTTCTTCCTATGGTAATGCTCGCAAAAGAAAAGGGAATAAGAGCCGTTTTTGTTCCCGCCGATAACGCTTCGGAAGCTTCGGTCATCGACGGAATAGATATTTACGCAGTTAAAAATGCGGAAGAGCTTATCCTGCATTTTCGCAATGAAGAGCTTCTTTCACCAACGCAGCGCTATATTCCGCCGGAAACTGCATATAATGAAACTATGGATTTTTCAGATGTAAAGGGACAGCAGTCGGCGAAAAAAGCTCTGGAAATAGCGGCAGCCGGCGGTCATAACGCTTTGCTTATCGGTTCGCCGGGAAGCGGAAAAAGTATGCTCGCCAAAAGAATGCCTTCCATTCTTCCTCCGCTTACGTTTGAAGAAGCTCTTGAAACTACAAAAATTCACTCTATTTCCGGATTGACAACTCAGGAAATGCCAATAATAACAAAAAGACCTTTCCGCTCGCCTCACCACACCATTTCTTCTGCCGGTCTTGCGGGCGGAGGCACTATCCCACATCCCGGCGAGGTCTCGCTTGCCCATAACGGACTTCTTTTCCTTGATGAGCTTGCAGAATTCGACAGAAAGACTCTGGAAATTCTCCGTCAGCCTCTTGAGGACAGAAAAGTTACTATCGCAAGAGCTGCCGGAACGGTTTCATATCCCTGCACAATAATGCTTATCGGAGCAATGAACCCTTGCCCCTGCGGCTATTACGGTCATCCCAAGAGGAAATGCATCTGTTCAAAAAAGAAGGTTTCAGCGTATCTTTCAAAAATTTCGGGACCTCTTCTCGATCGTTTCGATCTTCATATCGAAGTTGCTCCTGTTGAATTCGAGGATCTTTCTTCAAAAGCAAACGAAGAATCCTCCGCCGAAATAAGGAAAAGAGTTATATCGGCAAGAAAAATTCAGGAGGAACGCTTTAAAAATACCGCAATAACCTGCAACGCTCTTATAACTCCGGATAAACTGCAAGCATTTTGCCCTATGGACGAAAATGCGGAAAAGCTTATGAAAAACGTTTTCGATAAGCTTGGCTTAAGCGCAAGAGCATACGACAGGATTCTCAAAGTCGCAAGGACTATTGCCGATCTTGATAATTCCGAGGTCATCCGCAAACAGCATATTGCGGCGGCAGCTCAGTACAGAAGTCTTGACAGAAAATACTGGTCGGAGGAATAATTTCCGTCTGAAACTATCAAAAGAAAAGGATATATTATAAAATAAGGAGAAACAATGAAATCGGCATTTAAAAAATTATCTGTAAATAAACATAATATCGACGCCGGACTTTTGTTTGCAGTTACGCTTTGCGCCGCTATAAGCACCCTGCTTATATATTCTATCAGCGAAAGCGGTCTGAGCGCAAATGAAGGCGTTGGTTCGAGCTATTGGAAAACTCAGCTTTTTTCAATGATAATCGGCATCGGAGCAGCAATTATAATTTCTCTTATAGATTACCGTAAGCTTGTTAAGCTGTGGTTTATATTTGCTCCGGCTGCGCTTTTTCTTGTGGCATTAACATTCACCTCTCTCGGATACCAGCGTGCCGGCGCAGACGATCAGGCATGGCTGCAAATCGGACCTTTGAATTTTCAGCCCTCCGAGGTTCTGAAAATCGCTTTTATACTGACCTTCGGCTATCATCTTTCCCGTGATGAAGAAGATATGAACAAGCCGCTTCATATGCTTCTTCTGCTGATACACGGAGCGGTGCCTATCGCTATAGTCGGAAAGCAGGGAGATTACGGCACAGCTATAGTTTTTGCTGCGATCTTCGGATTTATGATATGCTCTGCAAAAATTTCATGGAAATATCTTGTCGCAGCTCCTTTCGTTATTGCAGCAGCCGTTGCAGGAATGTGGTTTTTTGCGCTGAATGAATTTCACAAAAAGCGTATTCTTATTCTTTTTAATCCGGGTACGGATTCCGATATAGAATATCAGCAGAATCTCGGACTTGCAGCGCTGAAATCCGGCGGAGTATTCGGAAAAGGTCTTATGAAAAACGCCGACGAATACGTTTATGTTCCCGAGATCCATAACGACTTTATCTTCACATATGCCGGACAAGTTTTCGGTTTTGTCGGCTCGATCGGACTTCTCATCATCCTCGCTTACATCTGCCTTAAAATTTTTGCCGACAGCCATATTACCCGTGACAGGCTCGGACGCTTTATCTGTATGGGAGCTTTCGGTCTTATGCTTTCACATTGCATACTCAATATAGGAATGGTACTGAAAGTTGCTCCTGTCATCGGAATCCCGCTGCCGTTTCTGAGCGCAGGAGGTACGGCTATGGTCAGTATGTATGCGATAATCGGACTCGTTTTAAGCACATACAGTCACAGGGCTGTGAACTATAACGTATTTTATGACGACAACAATGATAAATAAACAGAAAAGCCGCACAAAATATTGTGCGGTTTTTCTATAATATACTCGTAATCGACGGAAATTCGCCTTTGGTAATGGACTCTATCATATGCTTCAGTTCGGTAAGGTCGGAATGCAGCTCTTCGCTTTGATGTTCGACAAGATAAATTATTCTTGAACTTATACGATCTATTTCGGTGAGTTTGCCGTTGTGTATCAATACAGAAGCGTAGCTTCGGAAGTTTTCCCAATCATCTTCAAGCTTTTCCGACTCATGATAGGCTTTATCCAATTCTCCGGCTTCATAATACTCCCATATCGTTTCGGTATCCTTTATAAATCCGCTGCATTTTTTATTTATAAGAATGCTGAAAAAAATGCTCATCGCTACCATAACGCATAAAATTCCGGTGCATATTTTAACTCTGGTCATTTATTATTCTTCTCCTCGATAATATGCGGTTTTCCGCTGTTTTTTTCTGCTATATAATAATTTCCGCATCGGTCGGCGGTCATTATAAGAACATCTTTCATCTTAACGCTTGCTTTTTTCAGTATCCTGTTTATACACTCATCGTTCAAACCGAGAAAATCCAGCGTTCTTGCTATCATTTTTCCGTCTGATACAACCAGCATAGGCGGATCGCTTGATTTTGGTTCGAGACCTATATCGCTTCTTTTCGGAGTATCATCCGCCTGTTTTTTCATAACGGAAATACTTCCTGTTGTTTCAACTATAGCGAACTGAACCTCGCTTATATCAAAAACATCCTGTCCCCTGAGAGCCATTAAAAGATCGTCGACTGAAAAGCGCAGCTCTCGCATAACATACGGATCTACTTTGCCGCCTCTGATAATTATTTTCGGGCTTCCTGATACGGCTTTTCTCAGTTTCGGAAAATGAAGTCCGAGCCATGATGTAATGACCTCGAAGCAAACAAGGGCAAAAATCGGCGTTACACCTAAAAGAACCGGTATATCGGCATCTTCTATAGGCAGCGTCGCTATGTTCGATACAAGAATAGTTATAACCAGCTCTGACGGCTGAAGTTCGCCAAGCTGACGTTTTCCCATCAATCTTATGGCGAATATTACAAGAACATATAATATCAGTGATCTAAGAAGTATAATACTCATTTCAAACAACTCCTTTCTGATTATTATTTCTTTTTTTTTCTTCAATATACACAAAAAGACTCTGCTTTCAAACAGAGTCTTTTTGTAAAAGAGAGATATAGTATTCTATGAAATTCTGACAAACAGCCGAAGAAAATTCCTCAGCTGCTCGCCAGACGCACATAGCGTCATGAAATTTTTAAAAAGGAAATTCATTTTATTTCTCAAATTTTTTATTATATTCGTTGTATGCCCTGATTATAAGTTCGGCACAAAGCTCGTCTCCCAGTTCAGCGCTGTTGAGACAAAGAGAATATCTGTCTTTATCCTGCCAGAGCTTTCCGGTATTGACATTATAAAAGGTTTCACGGCGCTTATCAGCCTTTTTCATGACCGACTCAGCTTTATTCGGAGCAATGCCGTATTCTTCGACCGCACGTTTCATACGTTCTTCCGGAGACGAATAGATATAAACGCTGAAACATCCTTTATCCTCAAGGATGTAATTTCCGCAGCGTCCGACAAGTATAAAGCTTTCCTCTTTTTCAGCGATCTCGTTGATTATACGGCTTTCCATAAGAAAAACCTTATCCGAAAGCGGCAGACTGTCTTCCACCGATCTTGCCGGATTTGCTGAAAGAAGAAGCGAATAAAGAAAACTTGTAGGAACATTTTCCTCGGCGGATTCAAGGTATTCCGGAGAGATCTGACATCTTTCAGCAGTCATATCAAGGATCTGCCTGTTATAGCAGTTTATTCCAAGCTTCTCAGCGGCGAGCTTTCCGATAACGCTTCCCCCGCTTCCATACTGACGTTCTATAGTGATAATTTTTTTCTTCATCGGAAACAACCCCCAATTGCTAAATTGTTATACAAAACTGATTAATCAATCCTGTACTTTTATGATTACTATTCTATTATACCACATTTTGTATATATTTCAAGTAAATATACGAAAAAAATTATTCAAAAAGCAATATTCTATTATTCCGACAACTATTTATTCATTCAATTGTGCACTTTATATAATATCCATTTTACATAAAACTGTTGACAAGTGAATAAAAATAAATATATATTTAATGTTTAAGGAGTAATTTAAGAATGAATGATACAGAGCGCAATCTTATAAAAATATATCTTAACAGAATATCGTATAATTATCCGGAGATACCCAAAGTTCCCGACAGCGGGGCTTTATCCGATGCTGTCGAAGCTTTCCGCCGTATTTTCGGCATAAGCGGTGATAACGATACCGACGACGCCGTTATTATTAAAATCAAGGAAATTTATTCTTCGATCAAAAAATTATCAGAACTCTATAAAATTGCAGACGAGCTTGAAGGCATTCCGGCTCAGTTTCCCGGAGAACTTCACAAAGGAAGCGAAGGTGAATCTGTAAAACTTATGCAGCTATGGCTGTCGGCTGCGGGAATTTTTTATCCCTCCGTTCCGGAAATCAGCATTACCGGAAGCTTTGACGAAGAAACTGAAAACGCCCTTAAAGCCTTTCAACACGTTTTTGAACTCAATGAAACAGGAAGAGCCGACCGCATTTCATGGCACACGCTGTACAGAGCATATAAAATCACTGTAAAAGCTCCCGACCTGAATGATATTCCGCACACCGCTCCATTTGGCTCATCCATACTGCGTGAAGGTATTTCCGATAGGAATGTTCGTATTCTGCAAGAGTATATCAACCTTATAAATGAATCCCTTGGTTTTTCGCCTATTTTAAAAGAAACAGGCTATTTCGGAGCTTTAACGGCTCAGGCAGTTTCTCAGCTTCAGCAGCTTCTCGGTCTTTCAGCCGACGGAATAGTAAATCATGACACATGGAATGCCATTTCAGAGCTTTATTCGGACATAATCCTCGGAAATATAAAAAAGCCGTTCCAGTTTGCAGGATACACTATTGAAGAAAACGCCCTATAATATCATATATATAGAACTATGTTAAAAATATATCACAGTATGCTATTGACAGTTTGACAAAAATAATATATAATAGTATCAGAGATACGATTGATTTTTTCAGTTGTATTGAATTATTTGCTAAACGATTTTATAGGAGGTATAATACGATGTCACTTACAAAGAATCCTAACGTATTAAAGTGGGTTGACGAAATGATCGCCCTCTGTCAGCCTGATCAGGTTGTCTGGATCGACGGCTCAGCTGAACAGCTCGACGCTCTCAGAAAGGAAGCTATCGGAACAGGCGAAATGATCGAGCTTAATCAGGAAAAGCTCCCGGGATGTCTCTATCACAGAACAAATCCTAACGATGTTGCTCGTGTTGAGGACAGAACTTTCATCTGTACAAGAAATAAAGAGGATGCAGGTCCGACAAACAACTGGTGCGATCCTCAGGAAATGTACGCTAAGCTCGGCAAGCTCTACAACGGAGTTATGAAGGGCAGAACTATGTATGTTATCCCTTATTCTATGGGACCTATCGGTTCTCCTCTTGCTAAGGTCGGCGTTGAGGTTACAGATTCTATCTATGTTGTTCTTAATATGAACATCATGACAAGAATGGGCGCTGACGCTTTCAAGAACCTCGGCGATGAGTCAAACGACTTTGTAAGAGGTCTCCATTCCAAGGCTGACGTTAACCCTGACGAAAGATATATCGTTCAGTTCCCGGAGGACAACACGATCTGGTCTATCAACTCTGCTTACGGCGGAAACGTTCTTCTCGGCAAGAAGTGCTTCGCTCTTCGTATCGCTTCTTTCCAGGGTAAGAATGAAGGCTGGATGGCTGAGCATATGCTTATCCTCGGCGTTAAGAAGCCAAACGGAGAAGTTAAGTATATCACTGCTGCTTTCCCGTCTGCCTGCGGCAAGACAAACCTTGCTATGCTTATTCCTCCGGAGGGATATAAGAAGGACGGTTATGAAGTATTCACAGTCGGCGACGATATCGCTTGGATGAAGCCCGGCGAGGACGGCAGACTTTATGCTATCAACCCTGAAAACGGTTTCTTCGGCGTTGCTCCCGGAACAAATGAAAAGTCCAACCCGAATGCTCTCCACTGCGCAATGAAGGATACTATCTTCACAAACGTTGCTATCAATAATGATGACAATACTGTATGGTGGGAAAAGCTCGATAAGAATCCTCCTGTTAATGCTACAGAGTGGAAGGGCGCTAAGGTTAACGGCGTTGAATACACAGCAGCAGGAAACACTCTTGCTCATCCTAACTCAAGATTTACTGCTCCGGCTGTAAATTGCCCATGTATTTCCCCTGAGTTCAACAATCCTGCCGGCGTTCCGATCTCCGCTATTATCTTCGGCGGAAGAAGAGCTTCTACAACTCCTCTCGTATATCAGTCATTCGACTGGACTCACGGTACATACATCGGTTCTGCTGTTTCTTCTGAAACAACTGCCGCTGCTACAGGCGCTGTAGGCGTACTCCGTCACGATCCTATGGCTATGAAGCCGTTCATCGGCTACAATGTCGGCGATTACTGGGCTCATTGGCTCGAAATGGGCGAAAAGCTCGGCGATAAGGCTCCTAAGATCTTCAATGTTAACTGGTTCAAGCAGAATGAAAACGGAAACTTCATCTGGCCTGGTTTCGGCGATAACATGAGAGTTCTCGACTGGATCATCAAGAGATGCGAAGGTACTGTTGACGCTGACGAAACAGCTATCGGTTATCTCCCTAAGAAGGGTGATATTAACCTTAAAGGCATCGAGGATGAGGTTACTCCTGAAGTTATGGATAAGCTCCTCGCTGTTGACAAGGATCTCTGGACTAAGGAAATCGCTGAAATGCGCAGATACTACAATGATGATATCGCTGCTAAGGGCGGAAAGATCCCACAGGCTCTCTATGATGAGCTTGATAAGATTGAAGCTAACCTTAACAAGTAATCCTGATAAAATCATAAAATTAAGCTCCCCTTTTTGGGGAGCTTTTTTACTGCCGGAAAAACATAAAGAGCCGCCGCACATTGTGTGCAGCAGCTCATTTTACTCATAAATATTTATAGCAGCATATCAATCGTAACCGGAAGTCTGTCGTATTCGCCCAGAATATATTTGCTAAGCATTAAAACGTCCGCAGAAGTTACAGCTCCGTCTTTAAACGTATCAGCCGCCGCTGTCTGAAGATCATTAAAATACACGCTTTCCTTATCTGCAACATATTTTTTCAGAAGAACAAGATCAAATGAATCTATCTGACCGTCTCCGTTCAGATCGCCCGTCGACTTCGGCACAACACGGTATTTTACAGGAATCTCCTGACCATTCAGCGTAGTTCCCTCATCCAGAACAACGAAAATCACAGACCAATACCATTTTCTGTCGCTGTTTGGCTCATATGAAAGACCTACTCCAAAATGCGTTACCTTATCGCTTGTTATAGCATTCCAGTGAACCTCGGAATTTTGCCATGCCTTAAAAACGAGATCAACGTTAGAGCTTCCTCTCGCAAGTATCTCATCAGCAAAATTCCACGGAACAAGGGTACGGTCAATAATAGAAACCCAACTGTTTCCGTCAGGACGTACATGGTCATAATTTTCCAGAAGCTCTCTTGAACGGGTTCTGGCAACGTCATTAAGATAAGGAACAACATATATCGGTTTAAGTCCAAGCTCAAGACGAGCCTCGTTGATTTTCAGCGCCATTTCATTCTCTATGGACGAAAGTTCTTCAGATGCCGCATTCGTTGAATCAACAGGAGTTTCAATATTAAAACCGCTCACACAAACAACTGTCAGTATAAAAATTAAGACTGCCGACAAAAATTTTTTTAATATATTATTTATTTTCTCCATTCTATCCACCTCACGCAAACTATTGAAACAAAACATTAAACTATCCGTAAATCTGCTATTTTGCGTTAAATTTATTGTATCATATTTTTCCGGATTTTGAAATAGAAAATACATTTTTTCAGCAATTCACACAATAAATTTCAGCAGTTTGCACAACCTAAATTATACTTACAGTAAAATGAATTATGTTTTATCCTTTATGACAAAATAAAGAAGTGTATAATCATTTACTTTTCTGTAATATGCTTGACAAAACTGCCGATTTATAGTAAAATTATTAGAGCTTGTTCAATATATTTTTGTGTACGGATTTTTGACAAGATTTTGTCGATGAGAAAACCAAAAGCCGCAGGAATACTGCCGTATTGCAAGGTTCTTTAACACGGTCAGCGGCTAAAGACTGACGAAAAGACGTGCGCAAAAAGATACTGAACAGGCTCTTACATATCTGAAAAAGGGGGATATCAATATGCTTGCTCTTAAACCGAAAATGTTTGAAGAATCCTCAAAATCACACGCTTCTCCGAATATATGGATACAGCTTGCGATTTTTATAATGGTCTTTTTTATAATATTCATATTTGAGTCGATTATTCCGGCTATTCTCACTGTTCCACGCCTTATGAAGGAACTAAGCGTAGACCAGGCGTTTCTCAACGGAGCAAAAAAACTTACTCTTGAAGAATCAATGAAAATGTCGGAAAGCTACTCCAATCTTCCGGAAATAATGATACCAACGCTCCTGACAACCGTCTTCGGAACTCTTGCAAGCATTTTCTACTGTCGATGCGTAGAGATGAGACCTGTGCGTTCCATGGGTTTCAGAAAACGTAAGGCTCTGCCTCATTATTTTCTCGGTCTTGCCGTGGGGACGCTGATGATGACTGCAATTACGCTCCTCACCGTTTTAAGTGGAGCAAACAGTATAAAGCTCTGCTCGGGAATCAATTTCGGACTTATAGGTCTTTATCTTCTTGGATTCATAGTTCAGGGAATGAGCGAAGAAGTCATTTTCCGTGGATATCTTATGACTACTGTCGGCGGATATCATAATCCTCTCCTTGCTATCGGAATAAGCTCTGCCGCATTCGGGCTTGCTCATTCAGCAAATCCGGGAATTAATCCGCTCGCTATGCTCAATCTTATTCTGTTCGGAGTATTTGCCGCACTGTACATTATACTTTTTGACGATATATGGGGAGCCTGTGCGATTCATTCGGTATGGAACTTCACTCAGGGCAACGTCTATGGAATCAGCGTAAGCGGTTCCGGAAATACGGAATCCATATTCCGTACAACAGCTCAATCCTCTCACTCTTTTCTTACCGGAGGCAAATTCGGTATCGAGGGAAGTATTTTCACAACACTTGTTCTCGCCACCGGAATATCTCTGCTCTTTTTAAAAATAAAAAAATCCGCTTCGGAGCATTCGCCTGCATAAAAAATCTGCCGTACTTTAAAAGTACGGCAGATTTTTTATTAACTGCTTTTTCTGAAATTTGTATCTGTAAGGATTCTTGCAAAAATAAGTCCCAAAGGAAGCGCAAGAACTATTAAAAACGCTTTGCTCAGCCATAAGCCGCCGGTGGCAATATCATTGAGTCCGATAAAATAAATGCCCTTATACATAAACATTCCCGGAACCATAATAACTATCGACGGAACTGTAAGAGTTATTCTCGGGTATCCAACCTTGATCTTTATCGCAGAAGCAAGCAAACCTGCTGTCAGCGCTCCCACAAAAGCCGCTGCGCTTACCGGAATATTGGTAAAATCAATAAGCTCCAGTCTTAACGTATTTGCAATCATGCCTATCAGACCGGCTGTAACCGCCATTTTTCTTCTGCTGTTGAAAAGAAACGAAAAGCCATAAACGCCGCAGAAGCTTGCAATAAGACGAAAGATGAGCTGTAGAACCGGATCGAGTTCAAGCTCTGAAAAATCCGACGGCGCAAAATCAAATGCCATTGCTGTCAGCCAGCCGGTAAGCGTCGCCATGATTATTATCAAAAGAGCATACATTATACGTTCCATTCCTGAACGCAAATCAAGCTTAGCAAGGTCGATTCCGCCCGTTATAAGCGGAAATCCCGGTATAACGAAAAGCATCGAGCAGATATATCCCGCCTGATGGACCGCAGATACATCCAGAACCATTTCTGCAAGCTTCATTAGGAGCACATATGTACAGCAAGCTGCCGCAACACCTCCTGCAACATTGGCAAGCAGAGTTATATGGCGTTCCAGAAGCTTTTTTCGGACGAACTGTCCGACTCCTGCTCCGAAGAATGCGAGTATCATCTCGACTATTCCTCCGCCCAGCAGAAACGTAAATCCGCAGCAGGCAAGCGCAGACGCAAGCGCAAGATTCCATGCCTTGTAATTTGCCGGAAGCGACTGTATTTTGTCGAGTATCATATGAAACTGCTCGACAGAATATTTTCCTGCTCTTTCACTGAAACCGTCTGCAAAGCTTTCAATAGCGTTAAGTTTATCCGTATTTACTCCGGTAGTGCTTAATGAAATCGCATTTGTATAAGTTTCGCCGTTTTCAACGCAGGTATATGCAATTGAAAGAAGTCCTATATCGGCATTGCAGACTATATTCAAGGCTCTTGCGATCTTATTCATCGAAGCCCTTACTCGCCATGCACCTGTTCCGACTGAAAGCATCATAAGTCCCACACGTCCGACAAGCGTTGCTTTTTCCTTCAGAGTGGCGTTTACAGCCGGTGAATTACTTTCCTGATCGATGATATCGTGCCATTCGATCGTCATATGCTGTTTACGGAATTTGCTCATTATATTCTCCTTTTAAGAGATTCTTATATTTCAATGCTGTTTATAGTATTTCTTACGCAGTCTGCGCTCTTTCTGAGAAGATCTGTTTCAGCGTCCGTGAGCGGAAGCATGATCTTTCCGTGCGCACCGTTGTTTCCAACAACATTAAGTATGCTGAGGCAGATATCGTCAATACCGTATTCGCCGTGAAGCATAGTTGAAACTGTCATGGTCGTATCAATTCCGGTAAGAAGGCACTTACAGATGTAGCATACCGATGTTGCAACGGCATAGAAAGTAGCTCCCTTGCGCTCTATAACGCTTGCTCCGGACTTTCTTACATATTCTTCGACCTCGTCATAGTTAAACTGCGGTATCATTTTATCTGCTTTAAGTACGGAATCGTGGAAATCTGCGATAGGTATATTGGAAATATTTGCAACAGACCACGGAACAAATGATGAATCTCCATGCTCTCCGAGAACGTATGCATGAACGTTATTCTGATTAATTTTGTAATACTCGGAAATTCTGGTGCGGAGTCTGGAAGTATCGAGTATAGTACCCGAACCGATAACCCTGCTATCAGGAATACCTGAACATTTGCAGAAAACATATGTCATAACGTCAACGGGATTGCTTACGATAAGATAGGTTGTTTCGCCTGCATATCTTGTGACATTGGGAATAATGCTTTTCATAACGTTTACGTTGGTCTGGGCAAGATCAAGACGTGACTGACCGGGCTTTCTGGCAATTCCGGATGTGATTATAACAATATCTGAACCTGCGGCATCTTCGTAGCTTCCGGCATAAACGTTAAAAGGATTACAGAAAGGCGAACCCTGTCTTATATCCAACGCCTCGCCGAGAGCCTTTTCATTGTTGATGTCGATCATAACGATCTCGGAAGCTGTTCCGAGAAGAGAAAGCGCATATGCAATTGTTGAGCCAACGCTTCCTGAACCTATAATGGTAATCTTATTCATAAATATTCTCCTTTTCAGATCGTATTCTTTTAAGGCAGTACTGCACAAAGCGCAGCTGCCATACAAGCTTTATGCGGTGCTGCTTTAATGATCTTTTATGAAATATATTATATCATATTATAGACGATTTGTCTATAAATCCGATTTAATTATAACCGTAATTTTCCATAAATTTAATACTTCTAATTTGTTGTTTGTTACAAATCGTCAATTTTATCCATTTTATTTACCGAAAACTATTGAAATATACAGAAAACGTGTTATAATATATATAAACCAAATACATGAAAGGGAGCGTGTTAATTTATGAAAAAAATAAGCCAAGTTTTTTCAAAGCTGCTTACGGCAGTTCTTTCCGGAGCTATAGTCAGTTCCAGTATTCCAAGCTACGCTGCTTTTGTACCTCTTTCTTCCGATAAAAAGGAAGCTATCCCCGAACCGGAGATGATCTCAGTTATTGAAGGAGAACCCTCTGAATACGGTCTTGCTCCCATTTATTATGTCGATGAAAACGGAAATATAGTAGAGCCGGAGCTTACTCCGCACAGCGAACCGAAAGCAACTTATTATCCCGAAAAATTCGATCTGCGTGATTACGGATATGTTACTCAAGTAAAGAGCCAAAGCGATACCGGAACTTGCTGGGCGCACGCTACCCTGGCAGCAGCTGAATCCAATATGATAATGAACGGTCTTGCTGATAATACTATAGATCTTTCTGAATCTCATCTCACATGGTTTACTCAGGGACAGGCAAGCACGGATATAAACGATCCCCTTTACGGCGACGGTGAAAGTCTTGGCAATACCGACCTGACTAACGGCGCTTACGACTGTGGGGGAAACAGCTGGCGTTCAAGGGCTGCTCTTGGAAGATGGAGCGGAGTTCAGCTTGAAGAAAACGCTCCCGCCGTTACCGATCGTCCGGCTGTTGACGAAAATCTTCGTTACACATCTTACGGTTATCTTGTAAACAGCGACGACCTTGATGCAAGCGACCATGAATCCATAAAGCAGCATCTTATGACTACCGGTGCGCTTTACTGTTCTTACTATAGCGATATTAGTAAGTATTCAAATGGAGAATATTTCAGGGAAGCTTACTATAATGATGAAATTGACAGTACCAATCATGCCATAACTATTGTTGGCTGGGACGATAATTACAGCAAGGATAATTTTAAATCAGCAGTACCTCCCGGAGACGGAGCCTGGATAATCAAAAACAGCTGGGGCACCTGGAATCATAATAACGGCTACTTCTATATGTCTTACTATGATGTCTCGCTTGATTATATTACATCTTTTGAAATAGCCGACACGTCCGCTTATAATAATATCTATCAATATGACGGCGCAATGCCCGATTCCTATTACAAATATCAGTCCAGTTCATTCACAGCGGCAAATGTTTTTACAGCAGCAGATAACGAGACTATTTCAGCAGCGGCTTTTTATACACGTGATGCTTCTGTTCCTTATATAATCTCAATCTATGCAGATGTGGAAGACGGACTTCCCACCAGCGGAACTCTCCTTACAACACAAAAAGGTACAATGCCTTATGCAGGATATCATGTTGTTGATTTGGTTGAACCTGTTTCAGTAAGCAAAGGAACTAAATTTTCTGTTGTTGTTACACTTGACAAAGATGATGCACGTATGGCTCTTCAGGAATGCAGCAATCTTAGTGATTGTTCCTATTTCACAAGTGGAATTCCGAATTCACGTACCACCTGGCGTGATACGATTTCATTATATGACTCAACAGCCTGCATCAAGGCGCTCACACGAGACGATATAATAATAAACAGTACAAATTTCCCTGACAGCGTATTCAGAGACTATGTTTCACGCTATGATACCGATTCAGACGGTGCGCTCTCTTACAGCGAAATAGCTCAGGTTTCTGAAATGAATCTGTCGGGTCTTGGCATTGCCAATTTCAAAGGAATCGAATTCTTTACCGAACTCACTTACCTTAATTGCTGTTACAATCCTCTTGTCAATCTTGATCTTACTCATAACAGCAAGCTTAATGAATTTATCTGCTATGGCTGTTCGATAAATGTCGGCAATATTAATTGCAGCGGATTCACAATAGACGGTCTGGATATCAACAAGGTATCAAACCTACAGGAAATGACCATTAAAGGCTCTTCCTTTATTCCCCAAAATAGTACGATGCAATACACATATAACTGCGGAAAAAATTATTATACATCAATAACGGTCACTGCCGATTCCCTGACTCACTCCTATGGAAGCTGGAGCGATAACGGTGATTCTCATGTCAAAACCTGCTCTAACTGCGGCATGGTAACAACGGAAGGACATTTCTTTGGCGATTGGAATATCGGAGTAAAGGAACACTCGCATCAATGTCTGATATGCGGCAGCATCAAATCTGAAGAACATTCTTTTGGAAGCTGGACTAAGAACGACAATACTTATCATATTCATTCATGCGGAATATGCGGGGTTTCTGAATCTGCCGAGCATTTATTCAGCAAATTTGAACCCACAGATAGTGAAACGCATAAGGGAATATGCGAAGACTGCGGATATGCCGAGCAATTCTCTCATAATTTCGGAGATTTTACACCTTTAGACGAAACATATCACACTAAGTCATGCGGAGAATGCGGTTACTCCGAAAACTATGAGCATAATTTCGGCGAATGGACGATTGCAGATGAAAACAGTCACACCAGAACCTGCATTGACTGCGGCTACACTGAAACTCTCGATCATTCATACGGCGAATGGACGACTTCCGACAGCGGCACTCACTCAAGACAGTGCGTCGACTGCGGTTATACGGAAAGTTCCGATCACAGCTTCGGCGACTGGACATTTGTTGACGAAAACGTTCACTCAAGAGTATGTGCCGACTGCGGTCAGACTGTTGAGGCTGAACACAATTTCACTGAATTTACGTCATCTGATGATGAAAAGCACTCTATGATATGCAAAGACTGCGGTTATACCGTTGATCTTGCACATGATTTCAGCGAATGGTCATATTACGATGAGCAGCAGCATTCCAAAACCTGCGCCGACTGCAATATGACGCTTTACGGCAATCATAATTTCGGCGAATGGACAGTTTCCGAAAACGGCACTCATTCAAGACAATGCGTCGACTGCGGTTATACGGAAAGTTCCGATCACAGCTTCGGCGACTGGACATTTGTTGACGAAAACGTTCACTCAAGAGTATGTGCCGACTGCGGCCAGACTGTTGAGGCTGAACACAATTTCACTGAATTTACGTCATCTGATGATGAAAAGCACTCTATGATATGCAAAGACTGCGGTTATACCGTTAATATTGCACATGATTTCAGCGAATGGTCATATTACGATGAGCAGCAGCATTCCAAAACCTGCGCCGACTGCAATATGACGCTTTACAGCGATCATAATTTCGGCGAATGGACAGTTTCCGAAAACGGCACTCATTCAAGACAATGCGTCGACTGCGGTTATACGGAAAGTTCCGATCACAGCTTTGGAAAAGCATCTGCTGTAAACAGTGAAAACCATTCAAAAACTTGTGAAATATGCGGATACACAGAAACCGTACCTCACAATTTTGGAGAAATAACATACACAGACGATCAAAATCATTCTCAGACTTGTGAAGAATGCGGATATGTTCACAGCTTTGAACATAATTTCTCCGAATGGGAAGCTTCCGATGAAAACAATCACAGCAAGATCTGCAAAGATTGCAGCCATGTAGTCACAATGCCGCATAGCTTCGGAGACTGCGTATCAGTCAATGAAAAGGAGCACTCTATAATATGTGAAGATTGCGGATATACTATTGTTTCCCCTCATACTTTCAATGAATGGCAGGATAACGGAAACGCTACTCAGATAAGAATATGTACCGGATGCGGCTACAGTGAAATCAGGAATGTTGATTACATTTCAGGCGACATTAACGGTGATGGAACAATAGATGCTTTCGATCTTGTTATTGCAAGACAGAAACTGCGGAAAGAGTTCCTGAACAGCGTTGAATTTGCATCAGCTGACGTTAATCATGACGGCAAATTTGATAAAACTGATATTATTTTAATTCAGGACTTTATATTGCATAAAATAAAAATCTTCTGAAAACTGCGATCTGCTGCACCGGAATTGTCCGATGCAGCAGATTATTTTTTTAAGAAAGCGCTGATTAAATCCTGTTTAAGCTTTTGCCGGATCAATTCTCCAAAATCCTGATAAAATGATTTGCTTCCCGAAGAACATGATCGGCAAGCAGCGGAAGTATAACTGAACGAATTCTGCAATCTTCTATTCCTTTTACGCCTGCAATTTTAAAGTCTTTGAATTTTTGAGTTTCTATCAGTGAATTTGCAGAAACAGATTTGTTTTGCGCATTATGGCAGCTTTTCAACAATGCGGCATAATCCTCCGCAAATGCATTTGCTGAATTTATCAGTTCCGTCTCAGAGGGATCCAGCAGTCCTCGTATAAACACAGCGTGCTCCATCATTATTTGATCCCAGAAGCATTCAATTTCTTTCATGGACTGCATATTAATTTTTCCGTCCGATTCAAGAATCTGCAAATATTTCCGATAAAGTTTTGCCTCCCTTATTATGTGTTCAATTAACAGCGGATAATTCATTGTAAACATCTGACAGCTGAGCACTTTGCCAAGAACCGCTTCTTTCAATGCAATTAAACCGTTCAGCTGATTTAGTACTGCGCTATTCAAAGCTTTTACCTGACAAAATTTACCTGTTATATCACTGAAATCGCATACCCTTAGCCGCAGTTCTCGTTGAGTGATATTGCTGTTAATACGAATACCTGTAAATTTTTCGGTCTGCCTTTCGGCAGCTGCTGTAAACTCTGTCACAATTTCACCGGAATTCAGCACCTTTTCGCTTATCACACCATTGCTCAAAGACACAGCTTGACTCAGAAATTTTTCAAATTCGTTCTTATAAAATTCAGCTCTTGCAGCAAAATTTGAATTTGCCGGAGAAAATCCGGCTTTCAGAAACAGTGAATGTTCTTTCATAATTCGTCCAAAAAACAAATGAAGCTCAAGGGATTCTACAATATAATTTTCAGTATGCATATCTGCCTCCATCCGACTGCGCATCTTCCGCACAATTTTTATGCGATGCTGTCTTAATAATACTTTTATTATATTCATGATATCCGTACTTTGTTATACGGCAAAAGAATACCGACTGCAGCAGTCGGTGTTCTCACATATTTTATTACTCGTATTTCTCAAACCATTGTCTTTCCCACCAGTTACCGAATGTACGGCATACGCAAGTACAGCAATATCCGATACCTTTTTTCATAACTCTGAATATCCCCCACATTCCCGATTCTACGTCCCATTTCAGTGAGCCTGAACGATAGAGATAATCGCCGGGATATTCTGACGCTCCGTTTTCCAGTTCAATATTATAAACTCCTCCTGCGCTTACTGCGCCCTGCACGGAAATTCTTCTTGAAAACGGATCATCAGGCTGTGCAAGCCAATTATGCCCATGCAGTACAAAACTGATATTTCTTGGTTTATCCCCCGGCATAAGATACCGGATTATTACACGTTCTCCGGTATACGCTTTCAAAAGCGGTGTTGCCGGATCTCCATGCGTCCTTGAACTAAAAATCCTATTAACAATCGGAACTCGTCTTAACCTATTAAAAAAGCGTTCCGAGCGATAGTTGAACCCCTTCTCGCCTGTATCCTCATGATCAACGCCTCCATGTCCGGTATCCTCGCCCTGCTCTGAAGTTTTAATAAGATTTCCATCTTTATCCAGCAATCGTATGCCATTATGAGCAAACAATACAAATTCCCGGAATGATTTAACTCCCGGAGCTGTAATAACCGCCTGTTCGCTGAAGCTTTCTTTTCGATTGAAAAAATTGCTGTAATACTGCGCCGCAGGAGGTTCAATGATAATCGCTCCAAACAAACCGTGATATCTGTGATTGCGCAAATCTCCGAATGAATTAAGCATACAAGTTCCGTATTCCTTATCGGCATACCATAAATATTTGATGCATTCCCCTGGCGCAGCCGTCTGTTCCTGCTTATTGTAACCCACATTAACGCCTGCTGCACATATCTGACAGCGTTTCAGGAACTGCGGACTTAGTGAAACTCTATCAGACGGGCAATGCTTCATATCCAGCGGAACCGAGGGATAATCATGATACATCACCGGTTTGTCAAACATATTGTGCAGTGTAATTTCAATCCAATCCCCTGCATTGGCACGTAAAATCAAAGGTATCGGCTTTTTTCTTCCGCACTTAACATCTTCTGCATACTCCAGAGGAACAAAAAGCATACCCTCGGGGTCATGATCGCCGTAACGGTTGTATGCAATATCTGTTTGAATTGCAGCAATTTCAAACTTTCGTATCCTTGCTCCTTTCGGCGGACAAACAGGGAACGGCAGAGGTTTATTCTGATTGCAAAGCGGAAGAAGATGTTTTTGACGCCGGCTATGCGCTCTGATGATTCCCCACAAACCAAGCCATATATCATCAATACCGCCGAAATAATACAAATAGTCTCCCTCACCGTAATACTCGTCAACACGAATATTAAACGCTTCTGATATGCCGATGGTCTGCTCTGCAACCAAAGGAGAAACTGCATCGGTAATCTCCTTACGCCAGGACATTCCGTTTATATTAAACGCATGCTGCTCCTCATGAGCGCCGTCAAGCAAACGAATTACCATTGGGTCGCCCGGATAAGTTTCCAGAATCGGTGTTGCCGGATCTCCGTATCTTCGTGAACTGAATATATGAGACGGATCGTTTTTCTTTTTCAGCCGTTCTCTCATCGGCTCGCAGCGGTAACTGATTCCCATTACGCCCGGATCATCATCAGAACCGGGATGCTCCGGAGGATTAAGAGGCTTTCCATGTTTATCAAATAACAGTGCAAAATCATGAACAAACATTGCAAACTCACGATAAGATTCTCCGTTTGCTTTTTTGATAACTGCATTGGCTCCGCTTTTTAATGGTTTTCCGTTTTTTGGATTCAGAAAAACAGAACCTGCCGGTTCAATAATCAATGCTCCAAACATACCGTGCTGCTGATGAGAATTGGCAAACAAATGGTCATGGAAAAAGACTGTATTCAATTCTTCGTTTGCATAAAACCGCTCTATCAAAGTTTCATACCTTCCAGCACCGGCAATATTGTTCCAACCGTTTGCCGCACCGTCTGATACAATTGTATCAAACTTTACAAGATGAATATGAAAAGCGGCAATATCGGTCAGTGTTTTCAACTGAAACGGACTTTCTTCAATAAATTCAGGCAGAAAATTTGTCAGTCTTATTTCAATACAGTCTCCTGCATTTGCACGTATCACAAGGGGTTCAGGTTTAATTTTTCCGCTGTTGACCTTTTCCAGATAATTTTCAAGTGTTCCATGACGTTCTATATCCTCTTTCAAAACAAAAAATCTGCCTTGCGGATCATGCCAGCCATAGCGATTGTATATAATATTCGCCTGCACAACCGCCAGTTCAAATACCTTGATATCCTTTGGACAATTGCACTGACACGTCTGTGAATACAATGCTCCCGGTGCAAAACCCGGTACAAAATTTGCTGCTTCTATAGGTGTAGGAATGATTTTATTGTTGTTGTTTTCGTCCAGAATTCCCAAGGGAGGCTGAAGCGGACGCTCTCCGAATTCTCCATTAATGAAATTGGGATATCCGGGATGAAGCAAATCCTTTTCCGGAGGACATGGTCTGTCTTTTAACGGCAAAAGCCGCTCAATAGGCGTGCCGTCCGGATATTCTCCTGTGCCGTCCTCCAATCTGTCGAAAATCCTCCATAGCGTCCACATACCCTCATGAAAATGCGGATAAAGATGACAGTGAAAAATCACATCTCCGATCGTTCTTGTCAGACTTCCTGCGCCATACAGAATATCCAGCGTATAGCATTCCTGAGGACTTATCGAAATGGAATCAATAATAGTAGATTTCGGATCGTCAGGATCCAGCCTCCACTGATGATTGTGAAGATGAAAGACATGAGTTTCCTTTACACCGCCATGAATCAGTCTTATCTTAGACGGATCTCCGGCATATGCCCTGAGAATAGGCGGTGCAGGATCTCCGTATGGCCATGAACTCATGGAAATATCCTCACCTGTAACAACATGGTGTATTTCCTCAAGAGGAAGTCTGTTACGCATAGGTTCGGAACGATAGCTGATTCCTGTTGTTCCGTTTGGAAGTCCCGTATGGGGGTCGACCGGCTGCTGACCGTCCTTATTTTTTATTTCCAGCTCGTCATGAAAGAAAACCGCATATTCACGAAAAGCAGGACTTGCCGGATTATAGATATCAGCAAACAGTCCGCTTTCAATTTCTTCTCCTGTTACCGGATCGAACCATGTGGATTGCGGTTTTTCAACAATAACGGCACCGAAAAGACCGTGTACATTTGTGCCGTCCTCGCTTCCTCGTGGGTCTCCCATATCTGAAAATAAATAAACGCCTTCTTTTTCCGCATACCAGACATATTGTATAAAATTTTGGGCAGTGGTATCCGGATTATTTCCCACATTTGCACCGTCCGAAGTCAAAACATCATATCGCAGTCCCTGCACGTGCATGGACGTATTTCTGTCTAATTTGTTATAGAAGTTTATCCGAATCTCATCGCCTTCATTTGCTCTTATAACAAGAGGCTGTACCTCTTTGTAAGGCTGCGGAGGATCCATTGCAAAATTCTCTTTTGCTTTTTGCCGAATCCGTTCAGAATCCTTTTTCAGCACATAAATCATACCATTTGGATCATGATCGCCATATTTATTATAAACGATGGGAATCGAAATTGCTTCTATATCAAAATTTCTGACAAAAGTACTGCTCGGATAATCCGATAAACTTGTCATTGTTAATAAACTCCCTTCATACTTAATGTCGAAATATATTATATTTCAATTTAGTATATGATAGGTTTATCAGTTGGGTTCTTTTTTCAATTTCACTTAAGACATAGCCGAATGCAGACTTGAAGGCTGCCGCTGAATGCTCAATATTTCTCATTGAAAAATTTCTGCTCCTATGCTATGTCAGGACATACTTTGCAGCTATACACAGCCATTTACAGTTAAATATCATCTATGTGTCCTTTCCTCATTTTCAGAAAAGAGGACACAAAAAATAAAGGTACAAATATACCCGTTTTAAGCAAAACGATCATATTTGTATCCTCATTTTCTTTTGATACTTTATTAAATTATAAAAATACTCTGTTCTGCTATTGTGGCTGAACGGAGTAAAAAATCTATTCTCATATAAGCGGTATAATCTTTTCAAACATATTTTTTACCAGAAATAAGCTTGCTTTTTTTGAAATGAATGCAAATGATTATTCTATAAAATTTATTTTCTCAAGAAACCAGACAATAGCTTTTTTGGAGCCACTAATTGTTTTAGCCTCAACCATCATACCATTTTTTATTTCTCGAATATTTCCATCACTATTTTTTAATGAAAGTGCTGATAAATCTGCTTGAGCAATATAGAATTTAGTTCCGGC
>JAFTQW010000053.1 GCA_017462565.1 Ruminococcus sp. | reverse complement strand
CCTGAATATCCTGATTGTTCCCATTGTGAATTTGCTCATATTGAATGTGAGGTTGATTTCTGGGGCTTTCCTACAGATTTCTTTGAAGTCACTTGTTTATGTAAAAAATCTGACGTTGAAAAACTTTGTCCAGAATTACTAGCAGAAAATTAAAACCTTTGGAGGATGTTGAAAAATGAAAATACTTGTTGCGTGTGAAGAATCACAGGCGGTAACTATTCAGCTGCGGTTATTAGGTCATGAATCGTATAGCTGCGATATACAGGAGTGTTCCGGCGGTCATCCTGAGTGGCATCTGAAGCAGGATGTCATACCGTTGTTATATGATACCTGGGATATCGTTATAGCGTTTCCGCCTTGTACTTATCTGACTTTTGCCGGAAATCGTCATTATTCTTCTGGAGATGGATTTAAAAAGCGTTTAGCTGCTGCTGAATTTTTTATGAAGTTCGTTAACGCTCCTTGTGAACATATAGCGATTGAAAATCCTGTAGGATATATGAACAGCTACTATCGTAAACCAGACCAGATAATACATCCGTATATGTTTGGCGATCCATTTATGAAACGTACTTGTTTATGGCTTAAAAATCTACCTTGTTTAGAACCAACTGAAATAATTGAACGTCCTGCACCTGAATACATTCAATCAAACGGCAAAAAGCGCTATTGGGTAGAAACTGTTTCTTCATCTGACCGACAGAAAATAAGGTCTAAAACTTTTCCCGGCATAGCTGCAGCTATGGCTTATCAGTTTACCAATAATTTTTATCTTGATTAGCATAATCACTAAAGAATGTTGAAAACAACGACTTGAAAAAGGAATGAAAAGGTGATATAATAAGAAATAACGAAAAAAACTAAAGATAGAATAGAAAAGTGCAATTGTGGAAAAGACATACAAAGTTGCACCAAATATAAGTTTGGCGCAACTTTGTAGAAGCAAATAATAAAGAAAGGTTTAAAATAATGAAAAATTACAACACTACAGAGAATCCTGAATTTCTTAATGAATATCTTGTCTATTTAAAAATAGTAAAACTTCTTTCGGAACGTACAATATCTGAATATTATCTTGATACAAAAATGTTTTTAAAATTTATACACCAAAAAACCGACACTTCAAATAAATTTATTGATGAAATAATTATAAGTGACATGACTGAAATAGAATTAAAACAAATCACTGTTACAGATATATATAATTTTATATTTTACACGGCAGATGAAAGAAATAATTCAGATAAAGCAAGATATAGAAAAATCTCATCACTCAGAAGTTTTTTTAAGTACCTTGTTAAAGTAGCACATATTATTGAAAATGATCCATGTAAGGATCTGGATGTTCCTGTTCCTAAGGCAGCTCTGCCAAAATTTTTGTCACTTAATGAGAGTCAACGGCTACTTGAAGCATCAGATAATAAAGACTCTATTCGTGATTACTGTATAATAACTATTTTTCTTAATTGTGGCATAAGACTAAGTGAGCTTGTAGGAATTAATATTTCTGATATAGATTTTCATGAAAATCGAATGAGAGTTCTCGGAAAAGGTCGAAAAGAGCGAATGATTTATCTTAATTCAGCTTGTATTGATGCCTTAAATAAATATCTTGTAATAAGAAAAAACAATAAAAAAGCTAAAAATGAACCTGCATTATTTATCAGCAATCAAAACAAACGAATATCCAAACGCCGTGTACAGCAAATTGTTGAGGAAACAATCAAGGCTGCCGACCTTGACGGTAAAGGTATAACAACACATAAGCTTCGACATACTGCAGCGACTCTTATGTATCAATATGGCAATGCCGATATCCTTACATTGAAAGAACTTTTAGGTCATTCAAGTATATCAACTACAGAAATTTATACTCATCTGAACAATGAAAATGTCAGAAACGCAGTTGAAAGCAATCCCCTTTCTTCTATAAAATTAAAAGATAAAAAAAAATAATTAATGTAATTATTGAAAATATTTTGTCCGAAATACTTGCAAAATCTTTTGTTTTATGTTAAAATTAAAATGTATGTTTTGAAACGAAACTGAAAGGCAGAGGATAAATGGCAAAAAAAAATGATTATGGCAACGAGAGCATTACAATGCTTAAAGGTCCGGATAAGGTAAGAAAACGTCCCGCTGTTATATTTGGTTCAGATGGAATTGACGGATGTGAGCATTCAATATTTGAGGTTGTATCTAACTCTATTGATGAAGCACGTGAAGGTTATGGAAATAAAATTATTGTGACCCATTATAGAAATCATGATATTGAGGTGGAAGATTTCGGACGTGGATGTCCAGTCGATTATAATAACAGTGAACAACGTTTTAACTGGGAACTTGTATACTGTGAGCTTTATGCCGGCGGAAAATATGATGATAGTGCTGAATCTTATGAGTATTCACTTGGCTTAAACGGTCTTGGTCTTTGTGCAACACAGTTTTCTTCGGAATTTATGGATGTTGAGGTTATACGTGACGGATTCAGATATAATCTTCATTTTGAAAAAGGAAATAATGTTGGAGGCTTAAAAAAAGAATCCTGCAAAAAAAAACAGACAGGAACTAAAACCCGCTGGCGTCCAGATCTTGAAGTATTTACCGATATTGACGTTTCAGACGAATATTTCTGCGATATTTTAAAACGTCAAGCTGTTGTAAATCCCAATATCCTGTTTGTATTCCGTACTGAAAATGAAGCCGGAACATTCAATGAACAGGAATTTATTTATGAAAACGGCATCACAGATTATGTTAAGGAAATAGCTGAAGATAAAGCTATGACATCAATTCAGCACTGGTCGGCTGAAAAAAAGGGCAAAGACCGTGAAGATAAACCTGAATATAAGGTTAAACTTGATGTTGCGCTTACTTTTTCAAATAAGGTGAAGAAAATAGAATATTATCACAATTCAAGCTTTCTGGAACACGGCGGTTCTCCTGAAAGAGCTGTAAAACAGGCATTTGTCTCACAGCTTGATTCTTATATTAAATCAGTAAACGGATATCAGAAAAATGAAGCGAAAATCACTTTTAATGACGTTGAGGAATGCCTCATAATAGTTTCTTCTTCCTTTTCAACTCAGACCTCTTATGAAAATCAAACTAAAAAGGCTATTACAAATAAGTTTATCTACGAAGCAATGACGGAATTTTTAAAGCATCAGCTTGAAATTTACTTCATTGAAAATCCGGATGAAGCCAAAAGAATATCCGAACAAGTTCTTCTTAATAAGCGAAGCCGTGAAAACGCTGAAAAAACTCGTCTTAATATGAAGAAAAAGTTATCGGGAACAATAGACTTGTCAAACATGGTAGAGAAGTTTGTTGACTGCCGTACCAAAGATGTTTCAAGACGTGAAATATATATCGTGGAGGGCGATTCAGCTCTCGGTTCGGTAAAACTGGCTCGTGATGCAGAGTTTCAGGCTATAATTCCGGTTCGTGGAAAAATTCTTAATTGCCTTAAAGCCGAGTATAATAAAATTTTTAAAAGCGAAATAATAACTGATTTGATAAAAGTGCTCGGTTGTGGAGTTGAAGTTTCAACCAAAGCTAATAAAGAACTTTCTACATTTAATATAGACAACTTCAGATGGAGCAAAATCGTTATCTGTACTGATGCTGATGTTGACGGATTTCAGATTCGTACATTGATTCTAACTATGCTTTACAGACTAACTCCTACTTTAATAGAACAAGGATACGTTTACATTGCTGAATCTCCCCTATTTGAAATCAATACAAAAGAAAAAACCTATTTTGCGTATACAGAACAGGAAAAGCAGCGAATAATTGATATTATCGGCGATAAAAAATATACTATCCAGCGTTCTAAAGGTCTTGGCGAGAATGAACCTGATATGATGAGTCTTACTACTATGAATCCTGAAACACGCCGTCTTATTAAAGTTACCGCTGATGATATAAAAGAATCTGCTGAAATATTTGAAATGCTGCTCGGTGATGATTTACAGGGACGAAAAGACTATATTTCACAGTATGGCTCAGATTATCTTGAGCTTGCGGATATAAGCTGATACAAAATTTTTGAAAGGAGTATTTGAAGTGAAAAATGGATTTATAACTCCTCCGAATCATATAAACTTTGAGGCAAAAAAGCTGTTTGATTCAGTGGGAGAAATAATTGATGGCTCAATTGCGTACTTGAATCTAAATGGCGGAGGTCCTCTTGAAAAACATACACATCCGCATAACCACCTGTTTATTGTAACAAAGGGTGAGGCTAAAATTATGCTTGATGATGAAGAAATTATAGTAAAAAAAGATGAAGCATTTCTTGTAAACGGTGAAACTCCTCATTCTGTTTGGAATAATGTTGACGAAGAAACTGTAATGATAGGAATTTCTGTAAAATAAGGAGAATAATTAATGCCAAGAAAAAAAGAAACTCCAAAGAAAAAAAGTGCTTTCAAGCATGAAGCTTATATTGAGGGTTCAGGCAGTATTGTAAACGAAAAGATCACTGATACTCTCAAAAAAAACTATATGCCTTATGCTATGAGCGTTATTATTTCAAGAGCGCTTCCGGAGATAGACGGTTTTAAGCCATCTCATCGAAAATTGCTTTATATGATGTATAAACGAGGACTTCTTAGTCCCGATAAGGAACGTTCCAAATCAGCAAATGTCGTTGGAGAAACCATGAAGCTTAATCCCCATGGCGATCAGGCGATATACGAGACTCTTGTACGCATGACAAGAGGAAACGAAGCCCTTTTGCATCCTTATATAGATTCTAAAGGAAATTTCGGAAAGCAGTATTCAAGCAAAATGCACTTTGCTGCTCCTCGATATACCGAAGTAAAACTTGAAAAAATCTGTAATGAGCTTTTTCGTGATATAGACAGAGATACTGTTGATTTCGTTCCGAACTATGACAACACAATGCAGGAGCCTACTCTGCTTCCGGCAGCTTTTCCAACAGTTCTGGTAAATTCAAACACCGGTATTGCCGTTTCAATGGCAAGCAATGTTTGTCCGTTTAATCTTGAAGAAGTCTGTGAAACGACTATCGCTCTTATGAAAAATCCTGATCACAATATCATAAGCACTCTTAAAGGACCTGATTTCCCCGGTGGTGGTCTTATGCTTTACGATGAAGCAGAGCTGAAAAAGGTTTTTGAAACAGGACGCGGAAGTATTAAGATACGCTCAAAATACAGCTACGATAAATCGGCAAATTGTCTTGAAATCACTCAGATTCCTTATACCACAACTATTGAAGCCATAATTGATAAAATTATTGATCTTGTTAAACAAGGTAAGATTCGTGAGATCTCTTATATTCGTGATGAAACAGACATCGACGGCCTTAAAATTGCCATTGATCTTAAACGTGGAACTGATCCGGATAAGCTTATGCAAAAGCTTTTTAGACTCACTCCTCTTCAGGATAGTTATCCTTGTAATTTTAACATTCTCATTGCCGGAACACCTCGTGTAATGGGAGTTCGTGAAATTCTCATCGAATGGATTGCTTTTCGTGAAGAATGTATTCAAAGACGCACGTACTTTGATCTTCAGAAGAAAAAAGAAAAACTTCATTTGCTTGAAGCTCTGTCAAAAATCCTGCTTGATATTGACAAAGCAATCAAGATCATTCGTGAAACTGAAAATGAATCCGATGTTGTACCAAACCTTATGATTGGATTTGGAATAGACGAAATACAAGCAGAATACGTCGCAGAAATAAAATTGCGCAATATCAACAGACAATATATTTTACGCCGTGTAGACGAAGTTGATCAATTGAAAAAAGATATTGCCGAAATGGAAGATATTCTTCGTGATAAGAAAAAAATCAGGAAAATTATTATTGACGAACTGCGTCAAGTGATTAAAAATTATGCTCAGCCAAGAAAGACAATGTTTTTCTATCAATCTGATATTGCTGATGAAGTTGAAATTGATGAAACTCCTGATTATCCTGTTAATATTTTTGTTTCGGAAAGCGGATATTTCAAGAAAATTACTCCTCAATCGCTGCGAATGAGCAGCGAACATAAGCTGAAAGAGGGAGACTTCATCATACAGAGCTTTGAAGTTACAAACAAAACTGAACTTATTTTCTTCTCTGATAAAGCTCAGGCTTATAAGTCAAAGGCAAGTGCGTTTGATGATACCAAGGCGAGCGTCATGGGAGATTATATTCCAGCTAAGCTTAATTTTGATGAAGGAGAAAATTTAAAAACCCTCGTTACTACAATTGATTACAGCGGATATATTGTATTCTTCTTTGAGAATGGAAAAGCGACCAAAGTTCCGATTAAATCTTATGAAACGAAAACTAACCGAAAAAAGCTTGCGAAGGCTTATTCTGACAAATCTCCTCTTATCGCAGCACTTTTTGTTGGCGAGGACAGTGATATCCTGTTAAGAAGCACAAGCGGTCATGCTCTTGTTTTCAATACGGGAATGATAATGCCTAAGTCTACAAGAGATTCTCAGGGAGTTCAAGTAATGACACTTCGCAAAAAAGCTCTTCTTGCTTCGGCGACAATAATTAATAAAGAAAATAAAGAAGAGCTTGAAAAATATCGCTCAAAAAGTGTTCCTGCTGCCGGAAAACCTGCAAAGGAATTGGGAGATACCAACCAGCTTACATTATAAAATTAAAAGAGCTGCCGCACGAATGCAACAGCTCTTTTTTTAGCCTGTGTTTATGGAAGGTAAGCGGATTTTTGACACAGTAGGCAGAAAAATTCGCCCCAAATACGCATACAACTCCCCTATGAACGTAGGATCTTATTTATATTCTGTTCTAAAACCTGTAAATTCTGCTTTACATCCCTCTTGTTGAGCATATAAACCGATAATTACTCCCGTAAAACCGGCTGCAACCTCCGAGGAAAGATACTTTGTCTGAGCTGAACCTAACTCATGAAGTGCATCCCCATTGAGTATTTTAAATGTATAAATAAAATTATTCATTTCAATAATAAGCTTTGCTGAATTTCCGCTAAGCTTTACAGAATTCTGAATATGCTTTATATCACCTATATTAAGCTTTAAAACTGCCTCTGTTCCGATTTCAGAATTGCGTACAGCAAGATCGTAATGCTGCTGTTCATCCATGAAAAGCGTTATACCTGCTTCACCGTCAATTACCGAAAGATCGCAAGAGATCTCACCATTGAAATCCATTTGCCTTAATCCGATAAAAGTTGGAGATGCAATATCATCAATAGTTTTGTCTGTGCCATGAAGAATATATTTTTCTGAAGAAAGTTCATATTTTGAAGAATCAGGATGACGCATATAACACCATTCAAGATCCGGAGATGTGTTTTCAAATGTATAAACCTTCTTGAGTTCCTGCGTAAAATTACCGTTTATCTCATACTCTTGTGCTGTTGTTCCGTCATTTCCTGCGGTGAACCAACCGTTTTCGCCAAAATGAATGGGTGTCATAAAAACTTCACGTCCAAGATGATGATAAGGCAGCCACTGATCTATCTGTCGAAATCCAAGATGAATCACAAACCAGTCTCCATTCTGATTCTGAATAAGATCTCCGTGACCAACTCCCTGAATCATGTAACCTCCGAGATTTCTGTTGGTCAAAACGGGGTTTTTTTCATATGGTTCAAACTTACCCCAAACTGAAGCGCTTCTTGCGTATGTGATCATATGTCCATACTCTGTTCCGCCTTCTGCTGCCATTAAGTAATACTCTCCATTAATTTTATACATATGCGGAGATTCAAGGTAACGTCCGCCCGAACCTGACCAGATAGTTTTGCTTGGAGTAAGCTTTTTGCCTGTTTTAATATCAATTTCACACTGTGTTATACCATTATTTCCGTTATCGTCTGTACCATTGCTTATGAAATAAGTATGATCTCCGTCAAAAAGAAGTGACGGATCAATGCCGTCCTGTTCAACAAAAATAGGATCGGACCATTCACTGTATATATTATTTGTAGTCACATAGAAATTTTGAGCAACAGAAGTATTCGTCGTAACCATATAAAATGTACCGTTATTAAAGCGAATTGTCGGAGCAAAAACTCCGCCTGAAGAAACAGAATTTTCCAGCATTACCTGACTTTTTCTTGTAAGGCAATGACCGATTTGTTTCCAATTCACAAGGTCTTCACTTTCAAAAATCGGAACTCCCGGAAAAAATTGAAACGAACTGCAAACCATATAATATTTATTATTTGCAAAACACACGCTCGGGTCGGGATAAAAACCACGTACAACAGGATTTTTATAAATCATAGTAAACTCCTTATTAGTTTAAATCCGCACAGAGTTTGCCTAAAGTCCCTGTGCGGTATCAATATTATGAATTCTTATCAACTGTATGAAACTTTTTAAGGTTTCCGATTTTTTCATTTCTTTCATCAAGAACCTTTTCTACATCTGACCATTCAAGTCCCTGATTTGCGCAAAGAACCATAACGTGATAAAGAAGGTCATTTATCTCGTTCATAAGTTCATCATTGTCACCGTTTTTGGCAGCGATAACCGTTTCAGTTGCCTCTTCGCCGACTTTTTTGCAGATTTTATCTACACCCTTGTCAAAAAGATAACAGGTGTAAGAATTTTCTGCGGCAGTACCGCTTTCGTACTGTTTTTTTCTTTCCTTTATAACTTCAAAAATTTCTTCATATACAGTCATTTTCAATTCTCCTCATTATTATAAATTTCATTAAAAAAGCAGGTGTAGCTTCCGGTATGACAGGCAACGCCCATTTGTTCAACGTTTACAAGAAGCGTATCATTGTCGCAGTCGCCGTAAATGGAAACGACTTTCTGTAAATGCCCCGAAGTTGCTCCCTTATTCCAGTATTCCTGTCTTGATCTGCTCCAGAACCATGTATAGCCTGTTTCAAGAGTTTTTTTCAGACTCTCTTTGTTCATATATGCAAGCATAAGAACTGTTTTTGTGTTGACCTCATAACAAATCGCAGGGATAAGCTCTCCCTTTTCAAAAAATTTGTCAAGATCGTTTAAGTCAATTTTAATCATTTTATTACCACCACGCTATAAAATTACTTACGGAAATCCATAATAATTTCCATACCAATATAAAAACTAAAAATGAAATCACAGTTGCAACAAACTCAGTAAACAATCTGCGGATTTTTTCTCCTCATGAATAAATACATAAAAAAGGTTTGTAATTAAACATACAAAAAACTTTTACATAACATAAAAGTCCCAGCGGATATATATTTTTCTTATTCAAAAATTTCATTATCTTACTATAATATTCTTAGCACGACAGTATGTCTTTACTTCCTGAACAGTAAGTTCTTTAAAATGAAACAGGGATGCTGCAAGAGCCGCAGTAGCTCCGGTTTTCTCAAAAACTTCAGCAAAGTCGTTTATTTTACCTGCTCCGCCGCTTGCGATCACAGGGATGTTACAGTTATCACATACTGCTTGAAGCATTTCAATATCAAAGCCCTCTTTAGTGCCGTCTGCATCTATGGAATTCAGACATATCTCCCCTGCCCCAAGTTTCTCAATCTGGTGAACCCAGTCAATTAGGTCGATTCCCATGTCAACACGTCCGCCGTTTATGTAAACCGTCCATTTATGATCGGCGATTTTTTTGGCGTCTATTCCCACACATATGCACTGGCTTCCGAAAATATCCGCTCCGTCTTTAATAAGCTGCGGATTTTTCACTGCCTGAGAATTAACGGAAACTTTATCTGCTCCGGCACGAAGCGTTTCACGGATATCGTCAACTGTTTTGATTCCTCCGCCTACTGTAAGCGGAACGAATACCTTTTTGGCAGTTTCCCTCACAACATCGAGAAAAACTCCCCTGCCCTCAAAAGACGCAGTTATATCATAAAATACGATCTCATCTGCACCCTGCTTATTGTATTCCTCTGCGCACTCAACAGGGTCGCCAACATCCCGTATTCCCTCAAAATTTACTCCCTTAACTACCTTGCCGTTGCGGACATCAAGGCATGGAATTATTCTTTTTGCAAGCATTATTCAGCCTCCTTTATTTTAATATTATAAATCATAATTTATAGCATTAAGAACTCTTTACTTAAATCATAGAATTCTTGAAAATTGCTTATCATTGCAGGATGATCGCCTTTAGAAAACAAATAAATTTTTCCATGTTTTAACTTTTTGACTATCTTTCCATAAACCTTTTCATAATAATCATCAGAAATACTATACATAAACTTATCTTCTTTGCTTCCGGTTAAAAGGATATCCACAGTCAGTTCATTCAATGACTTGTGAAAAAAATTTCCTATCTCTTTCTGATGCCTTATAATTGCAGAAGTATCATTGTCAACTATCTTTTCCCAGTCTGCGCCGTGCATATATTCATAAAAGCCTCGTGCTCCTTCATCGTTTTTTGCTATTTCACGGTCTTTCAAAAGATTCTGAGTGAATACATCGGTTGCAGTTTCCCCCTCGAAGCTATCCGCAATTACTCTTTTTACAAGTTCAGGAGCTTCAAGCGCAACATTTATTGCAACCATAGCACCTCCACTGCTTCCAATAATATTTACAGCTCCGTACTGCTTTTCTTTCAGAAATGCAATTATCTGCTGAGCTTCATAAAACCAAAGGTCTGTCGGGAATACATCCAGTCTGTCTGATTTTCCGTGACCTAAAAAATCTATCAGGACAACCTTGAAGTTTTGACTGTATTCCTCTGCTATATGTGCATACATCTGAGAAGAAACAGTATTTCCGTGAAGAAATATCAAGGGTTGTCCTGAGCCTTTTTCATTGTAGTACAACTTTTTCCCACCATAATTAAAATAACTCATATAATGCTCTCCCTTTAATAAAATGACATATAAATCCCGATTTATATTATTTATTTAATCACAAACCCTCGCATATTCAACAGCTTCTTTAAGATTCAGTGTACCCTTATAAATCGACTTTCCGCAGATAGTTCCATAAAGTCCCATTTCCTTGCAGGCTATAATATCGTCCATAGTATGAACTCCGCCGCTTGCGATAATATTGCATTTACCGTCGGTTGCGTCGGCAAGAGCCTTTAACTGCTCTTTGTTTACGCCGGAAAGAGTACCGTCCTTGCTGATATCGGTAAAAATAAAATATCTTACTCCGGCTTCTATCATCTTGTTGGCAAGGTCGATGTAGTTTACATCAGAGGCTTCAAGCCAGCCCTCGGCTGCTACCATACCCTTTACAGCGTCAATGCCAACGGCAATTTTCTCGCTTCCGAACTTTTCTACCGCTTCTTTTACAAGAGCCGGATTCTTTAATGCAGCCGAACCGATAATTACTCTTGAAATTCCCATATTCAGATACTCTTCAATAGTTTCAAGATTGCGGATTCCTCCGCCTATTTCAACTTTAAGATTAGTTTTAGCCGCAACATCAGTGTAGATTTTTGTATTAACAGGTCTGCCTTCCTTTGCGCCGTCAAGATCGACCATGTGTATCCATTCTGCTCCGGCTTTTTCAAAGCTCTGTGCAGTTTCAAGATAATTATCGGCAACCTTTTCCACCGTAGAGAAATCACCTTTGAACAAACGGACGCAGCTACCGTCCTTTATATCAATTGCAGGTAAAATTATCATATCAGACCTCCAAAATTTTTAAGAATTTTTAATCCGGTATCACCGCTCTTTTCAGGGTGAAACTGCGCTCCGTAGACAAATTTACCGTCATGAACTAAAGCCGGAACACGTCCGCCGTATTCGCAGTATGCCGAAATATTTTCATCTGCACAATCAGCCTTATAAGAATGAACGAAATAAACGTATTCATTATCTCCGATACCGTTCATAAGACGGCAGTCATTCAATTTTTCAAGCTTGTTCCAGCCCATATGAGGAATGATAAGTTCCGGAGCTTCCATTTTCCTGACATCACCTTTTATAAGACCAAGACCGTCACACTCTCCGAATTCGTATCCTTTTTCAAAAATAAGCTGCATTCCAAGGCAAATTCCGAGAAAAGGTTTCTTTGAAGCTTCATCTTTTATCGTTTCGACAAGACCTGTTGCCTCAAGTTTTTTCATGGCAGCCGGAAATGCTCCTACTCCGGGAAGAATAACTGCATCAGCAGAAATGACCGATTCCTTATCCGAAACAAGACGATTTTCAAGTCCGAGATAATCAAGAGCATTTTTAACGCTGAAAATATTCCCTGCGCCGTAATCAATTATAGCAATCATTACAAAACTCCTTTCGTAGAAAGCGTTGAACCGTCAGAATTATAAGCAGCAGCCGTCTTTAATGCATGAGCTACAGCCTTATAAATTGCTTCAGCCTTATGATGATCGTTGCTTCCATAGAGAAGATTTATATGAAGAGTCATTCCGGAATTAAATGCAAATGCACGGAAAAATTCTTCTGTCATACAAAGATCGTATCCGCCGCAGCTTTGATTTGTGAACTCACAATTGAACACCAGAAAAGGTCTGTTGCTCAGATCAAGACTTGCCATTGCAAGAGCTTCATCCATAGGTATATAAGCTGTTCCGTAGCGGACGATTCCGGATTTTGCCCCAAGAGCTTGTCCAAGAGACTGTCCGAGAACAATTCCGGTATCTTCTATAGTATGATGACAGTCAACATGAATATCACCCTTTACCTGGATATTCATACTGATTCCGCTGTGAACAGAAAGAGCAGTTAGCATATGGTCGAAAAATCCTATTCCGGTACCTATTTCGGCTGTACCTTTGCTGTCGAGCTGAATTGAAACGTAAATATCCGTTTCTTTTGTTTCACGTCTTATCTCAGCTTTTCTGATGATTTTATCCATAAATTATCTCCTTTAAGGCAGATACAAGAGCGTCCATTTCCTTATCAGTTCCAATGCTTATTCGCAGATGATTGTTGATTCTTGGCTTATTCCAGTAGCGAACGTAAATCCTTCGTTTTTTCAGTTCATTAAAGATTTTCTCTGCGGGAACACTTGCGTGGCTTGCAAAAATGAAGTTGCTTTTTGAATCTGTAAATGTAAATCCAAGTTCCGCAAGCTTCTTTTTGCAATTTTCACGAGTTGTGACGATTTTGTTTACCGTCTCATGGAAATATTTCTCATCACGCACAGCCTCCGCTCCGCAAAGCTGAGTAAGAGGAGTCATCGTATAAGAGTTGATAGAGAATTTCACATCGTTCATGTACTTGATAAGCTTTTTATTTCCCATAGCAAAGCCTATACGCATTCCAGCCATTGAACGTGATTTAGAAAAGGTTTGTATCACAAGCAGATTTTCATATTTATCAATAAGCGATAAAGCGCTTTTTGCTCCGAAATCAATGTATGCTTCATCAATGATAACGACTGAATCCGGATTTGCTTTTACTATCTCCTCGATCATATCAAGGCTTTCTTCACATCCTGTAGGTGCATTCGGATTCGGAAAGATAATTCCTCCGTTTTCCGATTTATAATCCTGGGGATCAATTCTGAAATCATCGGTAAGCGGAATCTGTTTATATGGAATTTTATAAACATCCGCCCAAACATCATAGAAAGAGTAAGTTATATCAGGAAAAAATACCGGCTTTGCAGAATTAAAAAATGTAAGGAAAGCAACAGAAAGAACATCATCCGAGCCAACTCCGACAAAAACCTGTGATGTTTCAAGTCCGTATCTATCGGCAATTGCTTCAACAAGAACAGTTGAATCCGGATCAGGATAAAGTCTCATTCTTCCGCAGTCAAATTCATTAAGAATGCTTTTAACTCCCGAAGACGGCGGATAAGGATTTTCATTTGTGTTAAGCTTTATTACGTCTGCATTTTTAGGCTGTTCGCCCGGAGTATACGGAATAACCTTACGAACGTTAGACTCCCATGAAATACTCATTGTTATCGCTCCTTAATCATTTTCAAATCTTACTTTAATGGCGTTGGCGTGAGCTGTAAGACCTTCTCTTTCGGCGATAAGAACAATATCGTCTTTAGCTTCTCTGAGCGCTTCTTCGGTATAATAAATGTAGCTTGAACGCTTTATAAAGCTTGCAACTCCGAGAGGTGAGAAGAAACGAGCTGTTCCGCTTGTAGGAAGAACGTGGTTCGGACCTGCAAAATAGTCGCCGAGAGGCTCCGATGCATAATGTCCGAGGAATACAGAACCGGCATTATCGAGGCTTCCGATAAGCTCCATAGGATTTTCCATAAGAACCTCAAGATGTTCAGGAGCAATTTCGTTTGCAAGTCTTACTGCCTGCTCACGGCTTTCAGCGATAATAACTGCGCCGTAATCTTCCAAAGACTTATCAATAATTGCTTTTCTTGAAAGATATTCTTTCTGGCGATCAATTTCTGCAATGGTTTTATCGGCAAGCTCTTCGCAGGTCGTTATCATAATTGCAGAAGCAAGAACATCGTGTTCTGCCTGAGACATTAAATCAGCGGCAGCAAATTTCGGATCAGCCGTTTCGTCTGCAAGAACAAGGATCTCGCTTGGACCAGCTATCATGTCAATATCAACAACTCCGTAAAGAAGTTTCTTTGCAGTTGCAACATAAATGTTTCCAGGACCTACTATCTTATCACATTTTGGAATTTCTTCTGTTCCGTAAGCAAGGGCTGCGATTGCCTGTGCTCCGCCTGAAAGGAATATTCTGTCTACTCCGCAGATAGCTGCTGCTACAAGGATATCCTTATTTGGTGTTCCGTCTTTAAGCGGCGGAGTAACCATTATTATTTCCTTAACACCTGCAATTTTAGCAGGAACAGCGTTCATAAGTACGCTTGACGGATATGCTGCTGTACCGCCGGGAACGTAAAGTCCGACTCTTTCAAGACCTCTTACTCTCTGTCCGAGAATAACGCCGTTTTCTTTCGGAGCAATAAAACTCTGCTGAACCTGACGCTGGTGGAACTCGGCAATATTTGCCTGAGCATTTAACAGCGCATTCACAAAAGCTTCGTCCGCTTCTGTGAGAGCGTCGTTGATGACTTCTCTCGGAACTTCATAATACTGCGGCAAACTGCCGTCGAATTTAAGAGTATATCTTTTAACGGCTTCATCACCGTTTTCTTTTACATCATCAATTATTCCGGTAACTACTTCGCTGACCTTTTTATTGGTCTCTCCGCTTCTTTTTTTCAATTCGTCAAGGAATAAAACCTCATCGGTACCGTTTGCATATATCCTTTTCATTACAGATTCTCCTCTATAAGATTAATAAGTCTTTCAATTTCAGCGTGTCTCAGTTTAAGACTTACTGTATTAGCAATAAGTCTTGCAGAGATCGGAGCAACATCCTCTATAACTTCAAGTCCGTTTTCTTTAAGAGTTGTTCCGGTCTCAACGATATCAACGATACCGTCTGCAAGCTCCAGAAGCGGAGCAAGTTCAACTGAACCTTCAATTTTGATTATTTCTGTATCCATGCCTTTCTTTTCAAAGAAACGACGGGAAACATTCGGGTATTTTGTAGCTATAGTCTTGATTCCATAACCGCTGTAAAAATCGCAGCCCTTTTTAGCCGCAAGAGCAAACTTGCATCTTCCGAAACCAAGATCTACCAACTCATAGAATTTGCCGTCCATTTCCATAATGGTATCTTTTCCGACTACGCCCATATCGCATACGCCATGTTCAACGTAGGTTATAACATCGTTAGCTTTTGCAAGAACTACTTCAAGATTGGCATCCGGAACAGGAAGAATGAGTTTTCTTCCCTTTTCACGGACAGCCGTACAGTCAAAACCGAGCTTTTCGAGTAATCCGACCGTATCCTTTTCAAGTCTGCCCTTTGTAAGAGCCATTCTGATAGGTTTGCTCATTCCTGTTCCTCCTTATCTGAGCCGTCTATTACAACGACTTTGGCAATTTTCTTTTCCATTGCATATGCTCTTGCAGAATCAATATCCTCAAAGAGAGCATTTTCAACGATAAATCCCTTTTCACGGTATTCCTGAGCTTTCTTTATAGCGGCAACCTCGCAGCCTTGTTCGGCAAAAACGAGGATATCAGCTTTTGGAGCAGCAGGAAGAACTCCGCTCTTTTCAATAACTTTTGCTACACCGTTAATATTTATAGCAAATCCGACTGCCGGAACATCATAACCAAATTCAGAAATAAGCTTATCGTATCTTCCTCCGGAAATAATTTCTGCTCCATGTCCCTGAAGATATCCCTTTATGATAAGGCCAGTATAATAATCAGTTTTATTTACAATTCCTAAATCCACTGTAATTTTACCGTCGTTTCCGCATATTTCGCAAGCGTCACGATAAATTTCACGCAGCTCGTTGAGTTTGCGTTTAATTTTTTCATCGGGCATAAGCTCTTCTGCTTTTTCAAAAACATCTTCTCCGCCAAAAAGTGCCGGGAGTTTTTTAAGAGCAACGGTCACAGGACTGTTTCCAAGAGTATCAAGCAGATCGTTGAGAGCAGGAAAATTTTTTGTTTCAATATGTTTTCTGATTTTTTCCTTTGTATGTTCTGAAACATCAAGCTTATCTACAAGTTCTTTAAAAATGCCGATATGTCCGATCTCAAGAGAAAATTCAGTTCCGAATGATTTAAGCGATTCTACCGCAGTTGAGATAACTTCAAGATCTGCTGTTTTTAACTCAGAACCGATAAGCTCGATTCCTGCCTGAGCTATCTCGTCACTTCTTCCTTTTAAGGCCGGTTCTGTGCGGTAAACGGTCTGATTGTAGCAAAGCTTCAGCGGAAGCATTGCATCACGGAGTCTTGTTGCCACAACTCTTGCAATCGGCATAGTGGAATCCGGCCGCATAACAAGTAGCCTGCCCTTGCTGTCGGTAAGCTTATAGAGATTCTCCTGTGGGAAATATCTTGAATTGAGATTGAAAACATCAAAAAATTCAAGACCGGGAGTAATCATCTCACTGTATCCTCTGCTTTTGAAGAGTTCAAGCAGAGAATTTTCTATATTTCTTCTTATAATACATTCACCGAAGAGCAGGTCTTTTGTACCCTCCGGAGTAATGAGGTCATAATTTCGCATAAATATCCTCCTTTATATATTACGTCACTTTAGTCTGCTAACATGATAATATGATAGCATATTACTAAGTAAAAGTCAAGCTAAAATAGTGAAAGCTGAGCAGAATCAGGCAATTCGCCGAATGCTCCTATACTTTTCAACATATCAATTGTTGTTTTTGATGCACCGCTCATTTCCTGAAGTTCTTCGACCGAGATGAATCCGCCTTTTTGAACGGCTTCATAAAGTCCTCTCGCAGCATTTTCTCCGACACCGCTCATTGCGGAAAACGGTATCCTGAGTTTTCCATCCTCAACCAGATAATCGACAGCATGGGATTTAAATAAATCTATCGGCAGAAACTCATAGCCTCTTGAAAGCATTTCGTTAGTTATGAGAAGAATATCATATAAATCGCTTTCTTTTTTAGAACGATCGTTTCCAAGGGCTTTAAGCTCGTCAATTCTGGCTCTGACAGCTGCTTTTCCCTTAACGGCAAGCTCGGCGTCGAAATCTTCACCACGAACAGAAAAATAAGTTGCGTAATATTCAAGAGGCCTTCTGAGCTTGAACCAGCCAAGCTTTATTGCTGCAATAACATAAGCGGCAGCATGAGCCTTCGGGAACATATATTTGATTTTAAGGCAGCTTTCAATATACCATTCTGGAACATCATGATCACGAAGCATTTGCATAAGCTCCGGAGTAAACATTTTCGGAGCTTTTCCCTTACGAGTGAACTCCATGATCTGGAATGCCTGCTTCGGTTCAACGCCTTTATACAGCAGATAAGTCATGATACTGTCACGAGTTCCGATAACATCAGAAATAGTGCAGATACCCTGATCAATGAGATCTTTTGCATTTCCAAGCCAAACGTCAGTTCCATGAGAAAGTCCCGAAATCTGGAGAAAATCACTGAATTTCGTAGGTTTAGCGTCAAGAAGCATCTGAATCGTAAATCCTGTACCCATTTCAGGTATTCCAAGACTTCCGGTCTGACAGTATATCTCCTCGGGAGTAACCCCAAGTACATCGCAGTTGGTGCACATTCTTATAACGTCCGGATCAGTAGTTGGAACATCTTTTATCTTGATTCCGGTAAGATCTTCAAGATGCTTATAAAGAGTCGGGACAACGTGTCCAAGTTCATCAAGTTTAAGTATAGTATCGTGGAGAGAATTGAAGTCAAAGTGAGTAGTAATAACTTCAGAGTCCGCTGAGTCTGCAGGGTGCTGAACAGGTGTAAAATCGTAAACATCGTAATCTGACGGGACTACGACCATTCCTCCCGGATGCTGACCGGTAGTTCTTTTTATTCCGGTACATCCTATTGAAAGACGTGTCATTTCTGCATTATTGAGCGTTATACCGTTTTCCTCACAGTATTTTTTTACATATCCGTATGCCGTTTTATCAGCGACAGCAGAAATAGTTCCTGCCTTGAATACATTTGTTTTTCCGAAAAGCTGTTCAGTATAGCGATGAGCCCAGAATTGATACTCGCCGGAGAAATTAAGGTCTATATCAGGAGCTTTATCTCCGTCGAATCCAAGGAAAGTTTCAAACGGGATGTCGTGTCCGTCACGATGCATTTCCTCGCCGCAGTCAGGACATTTTTTCGGCGGAAGATCATATCCCGAGCCGTACTTTCCGTCCAGCAAAAATTCACTGTGTTTGCACTTCGGACATACATAGTGCGGCGGCAGCGGATTAACTTCCGAAATTCCTGCCATAGACGCTACAAATGACGAACCGACCGAGCCTCTTGAACCAACCAGATATCCGTTTTCAACAGAGTTCCATACAAGCTTTTGAGCAATGATATAAAGAACCGAGAATCCATGCTTGATAATGGAAGAAAGTTCTCTGTTAAGGCGTTTTTCAACCAGCTCCGGAAGCGGATCGCCGTAAATTTCTCTTGCCTTTTCATTGGTGATTTTCGTCAGTTCTTCTTCTGCTCCGTCAATAGTCGGAGTAAAAGTTCCCTTTGGAATAGGACGAACTATTTCAATCATATCAGCAATTTTATTCGTATTTGTTATAACGACTTCTTTTGCTTTATCAATACCGAGATATTCAAATTCCGCAAGCATTTCTTCAGTTGTTCTGAGATAAAGCGGAGCCTGATTTTCCGTATCCTTAAAGCCCATGCTGGTTAAAATTATTTTACGGTAAATTCCGTCTTTCGGGTCGATAAAATGAACATCACAGGTTGCACAGACCGGGATTCCAAGCTTATCCCCAAGTACAATGATGCGTTTATTATAGTCACGAAGTTCATCGTCGTTTTCGGCTGTTCCCTCACGAACCATAAATTCGTTGTTGGCTATGGGCTGGATCTCAAGATAATCATAAAACTCTGCAAGATGCTCAAGCTCTTTTTCAGAGGCTTTATTTATCATCGCCTGAAAAAGTTCTCCTGCTTCGCAGGCGCTTCCGAAAATAAGCCCCTCACGGTGAGCCTGTAACACTGATTTTGGAATAAGCGGTTTTTTGTAGAAATATTCAAGATTGCTCAGCGAAACGAGTTTATAAAGATTTTTAAGTCCCGCCTGATTTCTTACAAGAATTATCTGATGATACGATTTAAGCTTTTTGACGTTTATTTCACCGGATTTTGAATTAAGCTCATCAAGAATTTTAATTCCCTTATCGCTTACAAGTCGTCCGATAAGCTCGATATAAATTTTTGCAAGCATAAGAGCGTCATCAGAGGCACGATGATGATCGAATTTACCCAATTTAAGCTGTTTTGCAACAAGATTAAGCTTATGCCGTCCCATTTCAGGAAGCATCGCCTGACAAAGAACCAGCGTATCTATCCAATTATATTCAAAATTGATATTGTGGCGTTTGCAGACCTCGTTGATGAATGTTGTATCAAAATTTGCATTATGAGCAGCAAGAACAGGTTTTTCCCCGCAGAATTCCATGAATTTTCTTACTGCTTCATCTTCAAGCGGAGCATTTTTTACATCATCGTCATTGATTCCGGTAAGCTCTGTAATTTTTTCCGGAATGTGCTTTTGGGGATTTACCTTAGTGTTAAAGCTGTCTACGACTTGCAGATTTTTCAGCTTAACAGCTCCGATCTCGGTAAGTCTGTCCGCTGAAAAGCTTAGACCTGTTGTTTCAACATCGAAAATAATTATTTCATCGTTAATGCTTCTGCTGTCCGGCTTTTTCAGTACAAGCGGACGTTCAAGATCATTTACAACGTATGCCTCCATGCCGTATATTACCTTAAAATTCTTTGGCATATTATACATACAATCTGGAAAAGCCTGAACGCAGCCATGATCGGTTATAGCCATCGCCTGATGTCCCCAAAAAGCTGCTCTGTTTATAAGAGTTACAGGATCGGTAACAGCGTCCATAGCCGACATATTGGTGTGACAATGAAGCTCTACACGTTTTTCAGGATAATTGTCTGTTTTAGGAATTCTTTTTACCTTTATGATAGATACAGGAGAAATTGTTATATCTCTTGCAAAGCTATCATAGTCGATCTTTCCCCAGACAAGAAGAGCCGTTCCCTTTTTAATCGAAGAAAGCTTCATATCCTCGATCTCTTTATTAGTGCCGAAGATTTTAACCTTGAGTGAACCGCTGTAATCGGTTATATCAAAGGTTGCAACAGTTTTTTCATTGCGAAGCTCTTTTATTTCAGAAGCAAAAATATCTCCTACAACAGCAAGTTTCTCGCCAAGACGTTTAACCGCATCGTTTATTGAAACAGGTTTTTCACGAATAGCTTTACCCTTGATTATTTCCGCAGATTCAGGATCGAATTCTGTATTCAGAGCGCCTATATCAACTGTTGCTGTCGGTACAGCTGATTTAATTTCATCTTCAAGAAGCTCGTCCTTTGTTTTTTCGGGAACAAGCTGTTCGCTGTAATCCGGAAGTTCCGATTCAATACGCTCTATCATTTCGTCAAATTCATCTGAAGAAACAGATTTTTCTCCTATAAGCGAAACCTGTACTCTTAATCCGAATTGATTATAAATCAGTCTTGAAAATTGTCCGCAAAAATCAAATTTGTTAAGTATATCCATACCGCCGTGAACGATTTTTATGCTGAGATTTCCGTTTTCAAGTTTCACATCGGCATCATCAAGAAAACCGTTAACAACAGAGATGTCTCTTTTAAGGAGTTTTATAAGCTCTTCATAGCAGTTTATCCCGAAAATATCTTCCGGATACCGACAGCTGAGACGTACTTTTTCCACCTTCATCGCTTCTTCAAGAGCTTTTTCAAAGGCAAAAATATCATCCGAAGGCACGATCTTTTCAAAACGTGCAAGAAAAGTTATATGTTCAAGTTTTTCAGAATATGTAAGCTTGAAGATTTCTCCGGAGCGGATGCTCTGAGGAATATCTGCTCCGCATTCTTTCAGGAATTCAGCCAGATTTATATTCATAGGTTAAAGCTTGTCAATCTCTGCAAGAAGCTCGCTGACAATATCCTCCTCTTTGATTTTTCTCTGAGTACCGTCCTTTTTAAAGATAACAGCGCAGCCATTGCCTCCGGCGATACCAACATCTGCTTCTTTTGCCTCGCCCGGACCGTTGACGATACACCCCATAACAGCAACGGTAATATCCTTATCCATATCTTTAACGGCTTCCTCAACCATTTTTGCGGCTTTAACGAGATTTATTCGTGTTCTTCCGCAGGTGGGGCATGAAACGATTTTTACTCCTCCCCTTTTACCGATACTTTTAAGAATATCCTTTGCCGCTTCAATTTCTTTAACGGGATCGTCTGTCAGAGAAACCCGGATAGTTTCACCGATTCCGTCGCAAAGTAGCGAGCCGATTCCTACTGCTGATTTGATAAGTCCCATTCGTTCTGTTCCGGCTTCGGTCACTCCGAGATGAAGAGGATACGGACATTTTTCAGCGGCAAGCCTGTATGAAGCAATCATTCTGCCAACATCGGATGATTTTATGGAGATAACGATATCGTCAAAATCAAAATGTTCAAGCATTGCTGCGTGTCCCATAGCGCTTTCAACAAGAGCTTCCGGAGTCGGAGAGCCGTATTTTGCAAGGATTTCCTTTTCAAGCGAACCGGAATTAACTCCTATACGAATAGGAATATTTCGTGAGCGGCATACGTCAACGACTTTCTTTACTCTGTCCATGCCGCCTATGTTGCCGGGATTGATCCTTATTTTGTCAACTCCGGCAGCAGCCGATTCAAGTGCAAGCTTATAATCAAAATGTATATCGGCGACAAGAGGTATATCAACTGCTTCTTTTATCGCAGGAATGAGCTTTACTGCGTCCATATCAGGAATAGCGGCACGAATTATCTCACATCCGGTTGCTTCAAGTTCCTTTGCCTGCTTAACGCTCCCCTCAATATTATCAGATCTGACATTAAGCATGGATTGAATATATATATGTTTTCCGTCGAGAATACAATCCCCGACCTTTACTGGTTTTACGTTTCTCATTTTTAACCTCCTGTAAAAAGTCTGATTATATCATTATAGGTTGCAAATATCATTATTCCGAAAAGAAGTATCATTCCGGCAAGATGAACATATCCCTCATGCTCCGGCTTTACCGGTTTGCGGCGTACAAGTTCGATAATGCAGAAGAGAAGTCTTCCGCCGTCGAGTCCGGGAATTGGGAGAAGATTAAAAATACCGACATTGATAGTTATAAGCGATGTTATATACAAAAGATTGAAAACAGCGTCGCTCTTGCTCTCGCTTTCCTTAGCAGCTTCGCTTATTTCGTTTACTACCCCGACAGGACCGGAAACATCCTCTTTTTCTGCTTTTCCGGTTACAAGCTGTTTCAGTGACATCGTTACAATATGGCTCATGGACATGAATATATCTCCCGAACCCTTCACAACGGTAAGAGGATTTTTTTTCACATATTTCACAGCAAAGTCGATCTCATCAGCACCTTCCTGAGAATCGGTATATCCAAATTTCACATCTGAAAAATTAACTGTTTCGCCGTCACGTTTTACAGAAACGCTTCTTGTACCGTTTCCACTTGGGCTGGTATTGAAAATATAGCTGAGATCAAGAACGCTGAAAATACGTGTTCCGTCTATCTTAATTATCTGATCATCATGTCTTAATCCGGAATGATAGCTTTCGGAATAATACGTCACAGATTCATCATTATTGCGGATTCCGGCAAAACCGCTTATTTTCGTAGTCGGAACTTCTTCCATCATGCTTACCATTATGATCAGTGTAATAAATCCGAGAACAAAGTTCATCAAAGCTCCGGCAACGAGAACGATCATTCTTTTCCAAAGCTTGGCATTGCGAAATCCTCTCGCATCGTCAGTTTCATCGTCTTCGCCCTCCATAGCACAAAAACCTCCGACGGGAAGAAGTCTGAGCGAATACATTGTCTCGCCTTTTTTTTTCTGAATGATTTTCGGTCCCATTCCTATAGAAAATTCAAGAACCCTTATTCCACTGAGCTTAGCGCATATAAAATGACCAAATTCATGGACGGTTACGATAAGTCCGAATATAATAATCGCAATAATAATACCCATGTACATTTATCCTTTCAAAAAATGCAGAATAGCTTTACTTCGCTGATGCAATCGAGTTTCTGACAAATTCTCTCGCTTGTCTATCTGCCTTCATAACATCGTCATAGCCGGAAATATTCAAACGTTTAAAGTTTTTCAGAATCGATGAAACTATCTCGCCGATTTGTATGAATTTTATTTCGTCATTCAGAAAAGCTTTAACGGCTTCTTCATTGGCGGAATTTACAAGACACGGATACGCTCCGCCGAGTTTTATTGCATCAATTGCAGCAGTCAGACATTTAAAGGTTTCATAATCAGGCTTTTCAAAGGTCAGACTGCCGTAATCGGTGAGAGAAAGCCTTTCTGTCGGACACGGCATACGCTCGGGATAAAGCAGGGCGTACTGTATCGGGATTTTCATATCGGGAACTCCAAGCTGCGCAATTACTGAATAATCGTTGTATTCAACGGCTGAATGGACGACGCTCTGGCGATGAACAACAATTTCGATTTGATCGGGTTCAAGGTCGAAGAGCCATTTTGCCTCAATAAATTCAAGTCCCTTATTCATCAGCGTTGCGGAATCAATGGTGATTTTGTTTCCCATACTCCAGTTGGGATGTTTCAGAGCGTCCGCTTTTGTTACGCTGCGGAGATCGTCATAATTCTTACCGAAAAAAGGTCCTCCGGAAGCCGTAAGGATTATTTTGCTGAGCTGGCTTCGGTTGTTTCCCTGAAGACACTGGAAAATAGCTGAATGCTCGCTGTCTACAGGATAAATTTTAACGCCTTTTTTCTGAGCAAGGCTCATTACAAGCTCTCCGCCGGCAACGAGCGTTTCTTTATTGGCAAGAGCTATGTCCTTTCCGGAATTTATAGCAACAAGAGTAGGAAGAAGTCCCACCATTCCCACAACTGAATTAAGAACAATATCGCTCTGAGGCAGAGAAGCAATCTCGCAAAGTCCGTCCATTCCGCAGAGAACTTTTATCCCCGTATCGGCAAGGCGGCTTTTCATTTCACTGAATTTGCTCTCGCTGTAGATACAGATACACTCCGGCTCAAATTTTCTCGCCTGCTGTTCGAGCAATTCTGTGTTGCTGTTTGCGGAAAGAGCCTTAACTTTAAGACCATGCTTCTCGCAGACTTCAAGAGACTGCGTTCCGATAGAACCTGTTGAGCCAAGTATTGAAACTGTTTTATTCATTATTATGATCTCCTTTTCTTAAAGAAGTATATGAAAAAAATCTTATTAAAATGCGAAAGGGACTATCCGCTTAATATACGTTTAGTCTCCTTTCAAAATTATAAATTTAAAATGTCGGATAATTAAATTCAAGCAATGCCATCATTGCATAGAATGCTGGCAGCACGAAAAGAACACTGTCAAAGCGATCCATAAGTCCTCCATGACCGGGCATAATTTTTCCGTAGTCCTTGAAGCCTATCTGACGTTTTACCATTGATGCGGAGAGATCGCCTATCGTTCCGACAATTGCACAGACAGCGCCAATAATGAACAATATCAAAGCCGAAGCAAGCTGGAATCTACCATTATAAATTACAGGAATAACTGCAAAAACTATTCCTGTTGTGACGATTCCGCCGATAAATCCCTCGATAGTTTTTTTAGGACTGATTTCAGGGCAAAGCTTGTGTTTGCCGAAAGCAACTCCTGTGAAGTAAGCTCCGGTATCGGCTATCCAAGCGCCGCAAAGTCCAAGTATGAGCATGAGCAAACCCATTTCTCTGTCCATACGGTCTATACGCACCATTGTACTCATTGACTGAGGTACGAGTATCATTACTGCAAGTGCAAAAAACACCTGTTCATAGCGGATTTCCTTATGTTTTTTCAGCCATGTGATAAAAATAACAAATGTTGCCAGAAGCGTAACTGCAAAAGCTATCAAACTCGTTTGATTACTGACACAAAGCTGTTCGATTGCATCTTTCCCATAATATTCAACATAATCATCAATATTGCTATAATGATAAAGCGCAGAATAGGACATTTTTCTTGAATCAACGGCAGAAAATCGCATATTGCAAAGAAAAGGCGTTATAATACCACAAAGTTCAACTGCTGACAATATGGGTATACACTTTTCCAGCTTTACCGCACGAAGCAGCTCATAAAGCATGACGGCGATCATTGCCGCAACAGCTATAGGAAGCACTATTGTATTGTGAAAATACAGTACGACAGCCATTATCGCAACGCCGACCGCTCCGGAAATTATTCTTGTAAGCATTTATCAGACACCTCCGAATCGGCGGTTTCGTCCGTCAAAGTCTATAAGAGCCTTGTCAAGCTCCTTTGAATCAAAATCAGGCCAGAGGACATCTGTAAAGTAATATTCCGCATAGGCGCACTGCCAGATAAGATAGTTTGAAAGCCTTAACTCGCCGCTCGGACGGATAAGAAGATCTACATCGGGAATTCCTTTGGTATAAAGCTCGTCCGCAACAGACTGTTCCGTGATATCTTCCGGACGAATTTCGCCGTTTACAGCCTTCTGAGCAAGAATTCTCGCTGCATGAGCAAGTTCGTCACGTCCGCCGTAATTAACAGCCATCATCAATGTCATTTCGTCATAATGAGCAGTGTCCTCTTCAAGCTTTATCATTTTTTCCTGAAGATCTTCATCAAACGCACTTTTATCGCCAAGGAAAATCATTCTTGTGTTTTCACTGAGAAAGTTTCTTACATCAACGATATAATCACGGAAAAGCTCCATTATCGTATTCACTTCATCTGCCGGACGCTGCCAGTTTTCTGTTGAAAAGGCATAGAATGAGATATTTTTCAATCCGATATCTTTACAGTAGCGAACAATCTTTTTGAAGTTTTTCGCACCCTCCCTATGACCGAATGAGCGTGGCAGACCACGTTTTTTTGCCCATCTGCCATTACCGTCCATAATAAAGCCAACGTGTTGGGGAAGATTTTCGGGAAGAGCTATCTCGTCCCGATTTTTTTTACCAAATAAAGCCATATTTCACCATTAAACCGTCATGATCTCTTTTTCTTTGTCTGCAACGGCCTTATCGACATCAGCGCAGAATTTATCTGTAAGATCCTGAACCTTCTTCTCGCAGTCTTTAAGATCATCCTCTGTAATTTCAGCATTCTTCTTCATAGCTTTGAATTTTTCCATTGTATCACGGCGAATTGAACGAACGGTTACTTTACATTCTTCACCGTATTTCTTAATAGTTTTGCACAGCTCTTTACGTCTTTCCTCTGTAAGCTGCGGAAATGCAAGACGAAGGGCTGTGCCGTCGTTTGTAGGATTGATTCCTATATCAGAAGCCTGGATAGCCTTTTCTATAAGCTTGAGCGAAGATTTATCCCAAGGCTGGATAACAAGGATTCTTGCTTCGGAAACAGAAATAGCAGCCATTTGGTTTACCGGCGTAGGCACTCCGTAGTAATCAACAAGAACCTTATCAAGAACGGTGGGATTTGCTCTTCCTGCACGAATTGCGGCAAACTCATTTCCAAGAGCGTTAAGGCTCTTATTCATTTTTTCCTTTGCTGTATTGATTGTAGCTTTCATATTAATAATTCCTTTCAATTTGATTTTATTTTAAAATTAAGTTTCTGAAACAACAGTGCCGACGCTTTCACCCATTACAGCATCATAAATATTATCAGGATGAGTAAGGTCGAACACAAGCATCTTCATTCCGTTATCACGGCAAAGTGTTGCAGCAGTTGAATCCATAACCTGAAGCCCATCGTTAAGCACCTGACTGAATGTGAGATTATCATACTTTTTGGCATCATCGAACTTGTGTGGATCTTTATCGTAAACGCCGTCAACAAGAGTAGCTTTCAGGAAGATATCCGCCTGAATCTCAACAGCACGCAAAGAAGCTGCTGTATCGGTTGAAAAGAACGGATTGCCTGTACCGCATCCAAAGATAACTACTCTGCCTTTATCAAGATGTCTTACAGCTCTGTTGCGGATATAAGGTTCAGCAACCTGCTGCATATTAATCGCTGTCTGGACACGGACAACACATCCAAGAGATTCCAGAACATCAGCGAGTGCAAGAGCATTCATTGCTGTTGCGAGCATACCGATGTGATCAGCACGAGTTCTGTCCATAGCGCCGCTTGAACGTCCTCTCCAGAAATTTCCTCCGCCGACTACAATTGCAACCTGAACTCCTGCATCAGTACATTTTTTTATACTTTTACAGATTTCCGTAATCACATCATAGTTAAGACCAGTTTTGTTGTCACCAGCAAGAGCTTCTCCGCTTACTTTTAATAATATTCTTTTATACTTTGGTTCCATAAAGCACCTCACAAAAATAATCTATGTATATTTTACACTAAAAATCAATATATGTAAAGTACATTTTCTTAAAAAATCAGATTTTTTTTGAAATTTTCTCCTTTTATATTTTCTATATTTTAAAAAAATGCAATTTATAGCCGTTTTACGCTTGATTTAGTAATACTGCATAATTTTGCAGAGAAAAATAGAGATTTTTTTGTGGCATAAAAATGTTGACATTTTTTAAAGAGCATGATATAATATAAAAGCTGGTTCAAGAGAGTAGCAAAATGGAGAGGTATCGAAGCGGTCATAACGAGGCGGTCTTGAAAACCGTTTGACTTAACGGTCACGTGGGTTCGAATCCCACCCTCTCCGCCATTTATTTTAATGAGACTTTATCTCTTGTTTATATGTTTGCGGATTTACCCAAGTGGTGAAGGGGCTCCCCTGCTAAGGGAGTAGGTCGGGAAACCGGCGCGAGAGTTCAAATCTCTCAATCCGCGCCAAATATAAAACTGCTATAAATCGGAAAGTATCAATTTTCCCTCGATTTATAGCAGTTTTCTTTTATAATATACTTTCACATTTTCAATTATATTTTCAGTAAAAAACAGTATTTTTTCAAAAAATTGCACACGAAATATAAATTCCTCCCTCAAATTTTCTATTTTTCGTTTGATATAAGAGATGTTGCACCATTCGACACAATACGACAAACTTTTGCAAAGATAATCTATGAAATAAGAGCCTCAACTGATATAATATAATAAAAATATTATATTAAAAAACGAGGTAAAAATATGACAAACACTGTAGCAATTAACATCAATCCATTCGTAAAAATCGCTTCGCATATGACCAGACTGGGATTTTATGCCGTTTCACAAGACCACTATGTAAAGATTTCACACAATATACGTGAATATGAAAATTATTGTATAATGCTGTGCGACAGCAGCGCTGACATTAGTTCATCTTATGACGCAACAAAAATAATCCTGACCAATCGTTCAGATCCACACAGATCCATAATTGAAAAAGATGAAATCCTATATATTTCAAAAAATCTCGGTGAAGATTGTATATGTGAGATT
>JAFTQW010000052.1 GCA_017462565.1 Ruminococcus sp. | reverse complement strand
TTTCCAAAGCTCTCTCCCTCAGGCTCCAGGCTCTGTTAAACGTCTTTGCCTTGCGTTCAGATCTTCCCGTTTGCCCTCGCTTGCCCTTGACTCCCTCTCCGACAGCTTTTTTATTATAGCACCTTTTTTTTACTTTGTCAAGTAAAAAAAGGAGTGAACTAAAATATTTTTTTTATGCATATTTACCAGTGCCATACTTATATGTCATTTTAAGGATAATAATTATCTCCTTAATCAATAATTATTCCTTTGAGAAAATTATGCAAAGAATAGCATATGTAAAAATTCCAAAAGGCTGCAAGAGAATGAAAAGTATTCTGAATATCCAAGGTGTAACTTCAAGCCTTTTGCCGATCGCTGCACAAACTCCACCAAGTATTTTTCCTTCAGAACTGCGCTTGAATCCTTTAAAACTTTTGATTTTTCTTGCACCTTCCTCTGCTGAGGGATCATATGTTGCCGTATTGCTGTCAATTTTCTCTATCGTACCATCCATGTATTCAACAATTACGTCGCCTGCAACCTCAAGCGTACAATATGACTGAGCACGCCATAATGCCTCTCTTTTGACTGTTATTTCATTCATTCGCAATTGATTTCCGATTGCATTCAATAGCTTGTTATCAGATACATTCTTGTTTGCAGTGAGTGGTTCCTCAACTCTGAATGCTTTCTCGCCTATTACATCTCCAACCATGTTTTTACATATTATATTTACAGCAACATATTTTACATCTCTTGTTTCATCCGTATTTTTAACATTAAATTGAACGCCAATCAAACCGACTGTATTTGGTCCCATTTCCCATTTGTCTTTAACCCGACCGTTAACTATTTCTTTTCTTCCATGTCCGGCTTTAAGATATCTTATTAAAACTCCCATATTTACTACACCTCTTAATGTTAATTGTATATAAATCGAGCGGATTTCTTATATACATTATCATTTTAGCACAAAAAAAAACAGAACATGAACTTAATGTGAATAAAATGTTAATTTTAGACTCCTTAGCAAGATTTGATAATATGTCTGCACTGCATGAAATTTGTTCTGTATTATTCTAATAAAAAAACACCGCCTTTAATGACGGTGTTTCTACTTAATGTGATTTTATTAAATCTTTATAAATGTCAATATACAGCTCCGCTGATGCCTGCCAGCTAAAATCACATTTCATCGCACGCTGAACAAGCTCTTTCCACATTTTCCTGTTGCCGAAATCATTTTTAGCCCTTTTAACTGCATTAAGCATATCATCAGCGTTGCAGGTTTTAAATGTAAATCCGTTACCTTCGTCTCCGCCGTTATCACGAACAGAATCACGAAGTCCGCCTGTTTCACGAACAATCGGAATCGTTCCATATCGCATAGCGATCATTTGTGCAAGTCCGCATGGCTCGCTCTTTGAAGGCATAAGGAACATATCAGCTCCTGCATAAATTTTATGAGAAAGTTCCGGAACAAATCCAAGAGTTACCGAAACCCTGTCAGGATATCTCGCTGCCATTTCACGGAAAAATTCCTCATACATTCTTTCTCCGCTTCCGAGGACGGCAAACTTTATTCCCATACCGACCATTTCCTCAAAGGCATAACGAATAAGACCAATTCCCTTGTGATCTACAAAACGTGTCACAATTCCGATAATCGGCTTGTCATCGTCAATAAGACCAAGTTCACTTACAAGAGCCTTTTTGCATTCAGCTTTTCCGGAAATATTATCCGCAGAAAAATGTCCGGCAATAGCAGGATCGGTTTCCGGATTATATAAATCCATATCAATTCCGTTAAGAATCCCTCTCAGCTTATACTGCTTTGTAACAAGGATCCTATCGAGACCATGAGCATACCATGGATCAAGAATCTCCCACGCATAGCTCGGACTTACAGTTGTAACCATATCTGCCGCTTCAATAGCGCCTTTCATCATGTTCACGTATCCGTCATAATCGAGCAAATTTGCATTATACGCAGGTATGCCCATAACTTCACCAAGAACTTCTTTTCCGTATCTGCCCTGATATTCTATATTATGTATAGTAAAAACAGTTCTGATTCCGTCATATCCCTGCTGATATTTATAATAAATGTTATAATAAACAGGTATAAGAGCGGTCTGCCAATCGTTGCAGTTGATAATATCCGGAGTAAAATCAATATATTTAAGCATTTCCAGAACAGCCCTGTCAAAAAAGACAAAACGTTCGCAGTCATCGTAAAAGCCGTAAAGACCGTCCCTGGAGAAATAATACTCGTTATCTATAAAATAATATGTAACCCCATCAAGCTTCGCACTGAAAATTCCGCAGTATTGCTTGCGCCATGAAACGTCAACAGTGATATTTGTAATAAATTTCAGCTTTGCCCTTAATTCAGGTTTTATTGCTTTATATAGAGGAATAACGATACGGCAGTCGTGACCGTCAGCTTTAATAGCTTTCGGAAGAGAACCTATCACATCGGCAAGACCGCCGGAGGCTGCAAATGGTACAGCCTCACTGGCGGCAAAAAGTATATTCATAATCCCTCACCGCCGTTATATCTTTCCGTTTTTTCCGATATAAAGCGGATACGTCTCAGAACCTGTAAGAACCTTTTCATCGCTTATTTCAACATTTTTATCAGTAATAATAGATGTTACGCTTGCATTATTGCCAATTTTGGTACCCTGAAGCAGTACGGAATTTTTAACAACTGTGCCCTTTCCGACCTTAACGCCTCTGAAAAGGATAGAATTTTCAACAGTTCCCTCAATTACGCAGCCGTCTGCGATAAGAGAATCCTTGATGTTTGATTCAAGACCATACTTAACAGGTCCGTTGTCGCCGATTTTAGTATAAATAGGCATTTCCTTCTTGAAAAGAGCATTTCTCTTCTTAGTATCAAGAAGCATCTTGTTTGCAAGATAATAATTTTCAATGCTGTCAATTCTGGTAAAGAACTCCTTATGCTCGTAACCCATGATATTGTATTCATCTTTTTTGCCCTGAAGTATCTCACGGGTAAAGCTGAACTGATTTCTGCTTGCTGCATCGAAAACGATCTTCTTGAGGAATTCTTTACTGATAATTAACATTTCCAGCCAGATATTGCACTCGCCTGAGATCTGGGGAGTTACAAGAACGTCTTTCAGGCGGCTGTTTTCATCGAACTCAAGAACAGTCGAGCTTGCATTTTTCTCGCAGTCATAATGAGCCTTACCGTAAATAAGAGTAATATCAGCCTCAGACTTCATGTGCTGCTTGAGAATCGGGTCAAAGTCGATAGTAGTAATAACATCACAGTTTGCCATAATAACATACTTAGCGCTTGAATGCTCAACAAAGCTCCATACGTTGCTCAAAGCGTCGAGTCTGCCCTTATAAATACCTCCGGTCTGACTGTAAGGAGGAAGAAGATGCAGTCCGCCCTTTTTACGTGAAAGATCCCAGTCACGGCCTGAACCGAGGTGATCGAGAAGAGAGCCGTAGTTGGATTTTGTGATAACTCCGACCTCTGAAACGCTTGAATTTACCATATTTGAAAGCGGAAAATCAATAAGACGATAACGACCGCCAAAAGGTATCGAACCCATAGTTCTCTGCTTTGTAAGCTCGCTTACATAAGAATCGTGCATACTTGCGAAAATAAGTCCTAAAACATTATAATTAACACTCATACTAAAACTCCTCCAATCAGATACTTTCGCCGATTATCTGTTTCGGCTCAACAACCTTATTTTCGGAAACGGTAACGTTATGTCCGACAACAGCAATGCTCCAGTCGTCTCTGTTTTCAACGTTTTCAGGACTTTTTCCTATCCTTGCGCCGCTTTCGATCACGGTATCCTCACCGACTATTGCATATTCAACAACTGCGCCGGATTTAATAACAGCTCCCGGCATAAGGATACTGTAATTAACAGTTGCGCCTTCTTCTATGGTAACGCCGGAGAAAACGATTGAGAAATCGACCGTACCGTCGATCATACTTCCTTCGGAGATCATAGAATTTTCTATATTTGCATTATCGCCGATATACTGCGGCGGCATATTATTATTTCTTGAATAGATCTTCCAGCTCGGATCATAAAGATCGAGCGGAACGCTTGGGCTGAGAAGATCCATATTAGCTTCCCAGAGAGAATCGAGAGTTCCGACATCCTTCCAATAGCCTTCAAATTCATAAGCGAAAAGGCGCTGTTTATCACGAAGCATAGAGGTAATAATATCCTTACCGAAATCTTTCGACCATGCCTCGCCTCTTTCACGCTTAGCATTAGCGTCCTCCTCATTTTCAACGAGATATTTGCGAAGCTTATCCCAGCTAAAAACATAAATTCCCATCGAGGCAAGAGTAGACTTCGGCTCCTTTGGCTTTTCAACAAAATCGACAACTTGATTCTGATCGTCGCAAATCATTATACCGAAACGTGAAGCCTCAGCCTTTGGAACATCAATAACGGAAATAGTACAATCGGCATTGTTGGCAACATGAAAATCAACCATTTTGGAATAGTCCATTTTATATATATGGTCGCCGCCGAGAACAACTACATATTCAGGATTATATCTTTCGATAAATCTGATATTCTGATAAATGGCATTAGCTGTTCCCTCATACCATGAAGCGCCTGCCTGAGTCTCATAAGGCGGAAGAACATGAACCCCTCCGTTCATTTTATCAAGATCCCATGGCTGTCCGTTTCCGATATACTCATTAAGTACAAGTGGCTGATACTGTGTAAGAACTCCGACCGTATCAATGCCTGAGTTTGTACAGTTTGAAAGCGGGAAGTCGATAAGACGGTATTTTCCGCCGTAAGGAACTGCCGGCTTAGCTACATTTTTAGTCAAGGCATAAAGTCTGCTTCCCTGACCGCCTGCAAGGAGCATGGCAACGACTCTTTTTTTTGTATACATATTATTCCTCCTGAATCAGGAAAAATCGCAGAATACCGCAAATTTTCCAATATTGTATAAGTTGTGTTCAATAACCCGAAAATACTGTATCATCAAGCATTTCCGGTTATTGAACAGGTCTATTGAAATTATTTTAACAATTTGAACCAAGATTATTCGTTCTCAGCAGATTCTTTTGCCTTAGAAACGGTCTTTGTTTTCTTAACCGTATTTTTTTCGGTTGTTTTTTCCGTTTTAGGAGTTCTCTTCTTTACCGGAGCATATTTCAGATAAATCACTGAAAGCGGAGCAAGAGTCATAGAAATGCTCTCATCCAGTCCATGCATACCCTCTCCGAGAGTTTTGAATGTTTTTTCAGTAATTCCCGAGCCGCCGAACTCCTCGGCATCAGTATTGAAAACAAGCTTATACCTTCCCTTGTAAGGAACGCCGATATGATAATCTCTGCGTTCAACGGGAACGAAATTGCAGACAGCGATAACCTCTTCTTCATTATCGTCGATACGTCTGAAAGCGATAACGCTCTGCTTGTAATCGTCGTTAGAAATCCAGCTGAATCCGCTCCATGAATCGTCATTCTGCCAAAGAGGAGAATTTTCAGCATAGAATTTATTCAGCTTTTCCGAGAATTTAAGAAGATTTTTATGCGCATCAAACTCAAGCAGATTCCAATCGAGCTGAGACTGATAATTCCATTCGTTCATCTGAGCGAATTCCTGACCCATGAAGAGAAGCTTCTTTCCGGGATGAGCCATCATATAGGCAAGAAAAGCTCTGTAGGAAGCAAATTTCTGATCGTAATCGCCGGGCATTTTATTTATCATCGAGCATTTTCCGTATACGACCTCATCATGAGAAATAGGAAGTATATAGTTCTCGGAAAAAGCGTAGAAGAACGAGAAAGTGAGCTTATCATGATTGAACGAACGGTAAATAGGATCAAGCGACATATAGCTGAGCATATCGTTCATCCAGCCCATATTCCACTTGAAATTGAATCCAAGACCGCCGATATCGGTCGGTTTGGTAACAAGAGGCCATGCCGTTGACTCCTCAGCGATCATAAGCGCATCAGGATGCTTTGCGAAAACAGCTTCATTAAGATGTTTAAGGAACTCTACAGCCTCAAGATTTTCATTTCCGCCATAGACATTTGCACACCATTCGCCGTCACGTCTGTCATAATCGAGATAGAGCATTGAAGCGACAGCGTCAACTCTCAAGCCGTCCACATGGAACTCATCAAACCAATAATTAGCGCTTGAAATAAGGAACGAGCAGACCTCAGCCTTACCGTAGTCAAAAACTCTTGTTCCCCATGATTTATGTTCTCTCTTGCGTTCATCTGTATATTCATAGCAGCAAGTGCCGTCGAATTCATAAAGACCAGCGCCGTCTTTTGGAAAATGCGCAGGAACCCAGTCAAGGATAACTCCGATACCAGCCTCATGGAACATATCCACCATTTTTCTGAAATCGTCAGGAGTTCCGTATCGTGAAGTAGGAGCAAAATATCCTGTAACCTGATATCCCCATGAACCGTCGAAAGGATATTCCGTAAGGGGCATAAATTCGATATGAGTATACGACATTTTTTTAATGTATGGAATTATTTCGTTGGCGAAAGTGATATAATCAGGGAACATACCCTCGCCTTTGGATTTCCAGGAGCTTAAATGCACCTCATAAATATTTACAGGGCTTTTATATATACTCTTTTTCTTTTTTTCCTCATACCATTCTTTATCGTTCCACTTATAGCTGCTTTCGTAAATTTTAGAAGCAGTTCCCGGACGTGTTTCAAAATGTGCGCCGTATGGATCAGATTTAAGAATAGTTCTTCCATCCTTTGTTTCAATGCTGTATTTGTATGCGTCAAACTGCTGAAGTTTAGGGATATCAGCTTCCCAAACGCCGTCTGCGATAAGCTTCATAGGATTTTCAGATCTATCCCAATTGTTAAAATCGCCTACAACGGAAACGCTTGATGCATTAGGAGCCCAAACTCTGAAAATGAATGAACGTCCTCTGCCTTTTTTTACACTATGAACTCCGAAAAATTTATAAGCCTCATAATTCTTTCCCTGATAAAAAAGATACAGTGGGAAATCGTTTGGATTTGATTTATTATTAGCAGCCATAATTCAGCCTCCTTTGCTATTAACATTTTACCAGAATTTGATTAATTATTCAAGTTTTTTTTAAAAATCAATCAAAAATTCAGATGTTATACTAATTATTGCATCATTCTTTAGTGCAATTTGCCATAAAAAACATTTCCCGTTACTATTTTCATTGTTAAAATCACACATGAGATGTCTTAATAATTTTAATTCCTATAACAGTAACATCGTCGCTTTTTGAAGAAGGATTGAACACTTCGGATTTAATGCATATTTCGTCAACCATTTTTTTCAGATCATCTCCGCTTAAAAGAAGCTCTTTTATAAAGCTGTAAGCATTTTCACTGATTCCGTCGGAAAACATAATAACAATGTCGCCGTCTTCAAAATCATAGCTTCTTGAGAACGTATCGGACTGCTCATAAATTCCTATAGGAAAGGTTGGCGATGAAACCTTCAAAACGCTTCCCCTATGACGGATAAGAGTTGCTGTCGCACCGGACTTTATAACGGTAAGACCGCAGTTATCGAGATCTATTCTTGCGGCATCAAGAGTAGCAAAAGCCTCATCATGTGATTTGGTCAGCATAATAGAATTGATAAGCTTTATTGCCGAGGAATAATCCGCACCGCTGCTTATAAGACGTCGGAACATTCTTACAACTATTCTCGATTCAACAGCGGCGTTTTTTCCGCTTCCCATGCCATCGGAAAGAATAACATAGCTTATACCTGTTCCGTCGCTGAAAATCATAGAAGTATCGCCGTTTTCCTTTGAATTGTCCGCGCACACCGACGCCCCGTAAACCTGAAGCGAATACTCCGGACGTTCAAAAAGCCTCAGCCGAACCTCTTTTCCTGAGTTAACAGGATCGGCGCAGTCAAGCGGGATTCTAAGTTCATCCGAAACCAGATCGCAGATTCTTCTGATACTTTCCGGAGCATTCTTAAATGGAAAATAGATCTCTGCAAGAAGTCTGTTCCGTGAATTATAATAGGCGATAACGCTGTTTGGCTTAAATCCGAATTTATTCAGCTTTGATCTGATTATCTTGCTGATAGGCTCTGAATAGCGCACATCAACACGTTCGCCTGCTGCAGCTGCTACTTCCTCAATGATTTTTATCTGCTCTGAAAGGAGCTTTCTGCTCTCGGAATAACGCATTTCAAGAAGCTTTGCCGTAGCTTTTTCTCTTGCCTCTCTTTCAAACATTTCTCTAAGCTCGCTTTTATGTAGACAGTCGGTAATTTCATAAGGGAAACTCTCTTTTGAAAACTCGTTAAGCTGAGAAAGCTTGCGGAATCCTCTGAGAGTGCTGTCATAATCTGTTTTCCAGCAGGAAAGTCGCCTGAAACAGCGTGAACATATCTCGTTTGAGCTTTCCTCAGTTTCATTTTCTTTGCTGGAATTTTGTGACAGCATTTCTGCAATTTTCTCGGATTCTCTGCGAACGTTTCCTATTGAATCAGAAAGAAAGCTCATCCGTGAGCTTAATATCTCCGGAAGAGCCGATGTAAAATCCTCTCCGGTTATCACCCATTTATCGGAATAATACGGTGCAATAACGAGAAACAAAGCCGCTCCGCAAGCTATATTCACCATGCTGCTCACACTGTCGAGAGAAATTCCGGTAAGCATCATCATTATAAAATTCAATCCGACAAAAAAAGCGGCGGCAACATTTATTTTCTGCTTATAAAGATATCCGGTGAGAAGACCTGCCGCCGGAAGCAGAACCACAGTCATACCGCATGATGACGAAGAAAGAAACGCACCGCAGGTAGTCAGCGCACCGCAAAGCACTCCTCCTGTATGCCTGTAAAAATAAGCCGCCGAAAGCGTAACTGCCGCTCCCAGAACAATTCCGATATTTATCAAAGGAAATCGTACAGAACACATTGAAGCCATAAGTAAAGTATAAGAAACAGCGTATGCACATCCGGACGGAGCGGAAAGATCAACAGCCTTTTTAGTGCGGAGTCCCGTTATTATCAGCGAAACAGAATACGATGTAAAGCCTGCAAGAGCTCCATAAAAAACGTAAAATATCAGCTTATATAAAACCTCGCCCATGAGCATTGAAACGGCAGCGCCTGAAACAAAAATTCCCACAAAAGTTATAATGCCGCAAAGTCTCGGATTATTTTTCGGTTCGAGGAACATTTTAAGTATGAGAATTATGACCATTGCCGCAATTTTTACAATATTTCTGCCAACAGTTCCGCCGATAATGCTTCTGACAAGGCTTCCGGTCAGAACCGCCGCCGAAGAAGGAAGACCGAGTCCTCCGGTAAGAGCAGCATCCGCAAATGATGAAACTCCAGCCATGCTTGCTCCGGAAAGTACGAAACCGGACACAGCCGAAAGAATAAAAGCTCCGACTGATACTATGGCTGAATCCGTATAAAATGTTTTTGCTTTTAACATCCAATCACCCTTAAAGAAAAATGTAATTCATATTATACCATTTTTCTTTGGCGAAGTCTGTCGCTTTCAGTTGCCTGAACCAATATTAATTTGAGATTTCTCTGAGCTTCAGTGAAAAATTTATAAGCTGTTCCATATCAAGCTGCTCCAGCCTTGCGTTTTCATTAAAACCAATGCCTGCAAGAGCCTCATACACATCGCTTTTCGGAATACCCGCAAGCGAAGAAAGAGCATTTGCAGCAGTTTTTCTTCGCTGTGAAAAACCGCTTTTTACTATTTTGAAAAAGAACTTTTCGCTCTCTTCATCAAGTCTTGGAACGGGATTCGGCTCGATTTTTATAACTGCTGAATCAACATTGGGCGCAGGCATAAAGCTTCCTCTTGAAACATCAAAAACCTTTCGGACAGTTCCGTAATAATTTACGGCAACCGTTATTGCTCCCGATTCTCTTGTACCGACTTTTGCGCAAAGACGCTGCGCCGCTTCTTTCTGAACCATAACCGTTATTGATTCCACAGGCAGTCTGCTCTCCAGCAGCAGCATTATTACAGGAGAAGTTATATAGTATGGAAGATTAGCGCATACCGCAGCTTTCATTCCTACGAATTCCTCCCGGATAATTTGCTGTAAATCGCACTTCATAACGTCCTCATTGAAAATTTTAATATTATCAAATTCGTCAAGAGTCTCCTCAAGTATCGGAAGAAGCCGCTGGTCGATTTCAACAGCGCAGACTTTGTCTGCACGTTTAGCAAGTTCAGCGGTCAGAACTCCTATTCCCGTACCGATCTCAAGGATTCCAAAGCCTTCCCGAGCGTTTCCGTTTTCAGCTATTTTAGGACATATATCAGGATTTACGATGAAATTCTGTCCCAATCCCTTTGAAAAGCTGAAACCATGTCTTGATAAAATCTCTTTAACCGTGCCTATATTTGTTAAATTCATAATTTATTTCTCCTGAATACCGTTCCGTACCTTCTGCGAAAATTCCGACTGTTTTGCGTTATTTAATTTGTTCATATCGTTCACAAGATAATCCGCCGATCTATAAGCTCGTTGAAAATCCATATCTTTAAAATAAAATTTCAAATCAACAAATTCGCCGTCTATGGTAATATCAATCTGTTTTATCTGTCTGCCGGGATGCTTTTCTCCGGCATATTTTATATAAGCGTCAACCTCGCTGCGGCTCATTTCACCGCCTATAACGTTAATTTTCATAGTTCACCTCCAAATTTTTCAAAACTGCTTCAGCACATTTCATTCCGTCCACAGCCGCAGAAACGATTCCTCCGGCATAGCCTGCGCCCTCTCCGCATGGAAAAAGTCCTCTCAATGAAACAGACTGAAAATCCTCTCCCCTGTTGATTCTGACAGGAGAACTGCTGCGGCTTTCAATTCCCGTAAGAATTGCCGCCGGCGAATCGAATCCACGAAGCTTTCTGCCCATTTCAGGAATTCCCATTTTTAACGATTCACATACAAAATCGGGGAGATATTCCTCCGGAGAAGCTTTTTTTACTGACGGACGATAAGACGGCTTTACTCTTGAATTTACCGATTTTCCGTTCAGGAACTCACCAACGCTTATAACCGGAGCGCTGTAATCCGAGCCTCCGGCAGCAAAAGCTTTTTCTTCAAGCTCACGCTGAAAATACATTCCGGCAAGAGGGTGATCGCTGGCATAATCGCTCGTATCTACATTAACGAGCAAAGCGCTGTTGGAATTCTCGGCATCTCGTGCGAAGCAGCTCATACCGTTGACCGCAAGCCGACCGGTTTCAGACGACGCCGCAACAACTTCTCCGCCCGGACACATACAAAAGGTATAGAGCGTTCTGCCGTTGGGAAGATGAACAGCAAGCTTATAATCTGCCGCTTTAAGAGCCGGATGACCGGCAAAATCACCGTACATAGCCTTGTCTATATCTTCTCTGCGGTGTTCGATCCTGACGCCGACAGCAAAATTTTTCTGCGAAAGACTGATTTTACTATTAAACATCAGCTCAAAAACGTCCCTTGCGCTGTGTCCTGAAGCAAGAATCACGTTTTCCGTTCCGATCTGATAACGCTGACCCTGACTTTCATATTCAACAGCCGAAATTCTGTCATTTTCCGCAGTAAACGAGCAAAATCTCGCTCCGAAAACGACCTCTCCGTCAAGAGAAATGACACGCTTGCGAAGATTTTTCACCACATCCCGAAGCATATCCGTGCCAATATGAGCTTTCGCAAGATATAAAATTTCCTCCGGCGCTCCGAATTCAACAAGTTTTTCAAGAATCCAGCCTATCCGCTTATCCCTAATACCTGTAGTGAGCTTTCCGTCCGAAAAAGTTCCGGCTCCGCCCTCTCCGAACTGAATATTGCATTCTGTATCGAGAACACCCTCGCTTCTGAACCGTTCGACCGCCTTACAGCGTGAATCCACATCTGCTCCTCTCTCAAGAATTATAGGCTTTGCTCCTGCCATTGCAAGAACAAGGGCAGCGAACATTCCTGCCGGTCCGAAGCCGATTATAACAGGTCTTGTACTTAATTTTTTCACCGGAACTATTTTATATTCATATTTCTCCGCAGGAACAGCATTTTTTAGTGTTTTCAGAAGCTTTTCCTCGCCTTTTGCCTCTATATCGAGTGAAATTATAAAGTGAACATCTGATTTTTTCCGTGCGTCAACCGATTTTTTTGATAAACGAACGCTTTTTAGCCTGTCCGGTTTTATTCCAAGCTTTTTGAAACAAAGCTCCGGCAAAGCTGTAAAATCAAAATTGAGGGGAACTCTTATATTGCCAACTCGTATCATAATCTTTCTCCTCTCAGTGATTCAGCGCAATTTTGTCCTGCCCAGAGTCCCGAAGACCAAGCCCATTGAAGGTTAAATCCGCCGCAGTCTCCGTCTGCATCGAGAATTTCTCCGCAGAAAAAAATACCTCTGTCCAGCTTTGATTCCAGTCTGTCATCAACGCAGTCACCGTGAATTCCTCCGGCAGTGACCTGAGCATTTTTCCATGGTGAACTTCCTGTTATACTGAATTGAAAATTTTTTATTTTCCAAGCAATATCGGTAATATCTTCTTTTGTCAACGTATATATCTTATCCGACAACGAACGTGAAATAGCTTTCCTGACGATAAAAACCGCAAGATTCTTCACAAAAAATCCGGTTAACAATTCATCAATAGAACGCTCTGCCCGTTGCTTTTTAACTATATTAAGATAATCCGTTATCTGCTGCAAAGTCATATCGGGAGCAAAATCAATTTGCAAAGTAAGACCGCCCTCGTACTGCTGAAAAAATCTCGCAAGATTAAACACACAGATTCCCGAAAGAGAATTTTCCGTGAACTGTATCTCGCCGAATTCCTCTTTAAGTTTTTTTCCGCCTGAAAATGCAGCAGCGCATCCCTTTGCACGAACTCCTTTAAGCCCCTTAACGCTTTCCGGAGACACTCTGAGCGGAGCGACTGACGGACAAATTTTCGCCGTTTTATAGCCTCTTTCACGAAAAATACGCATTACCGAACCATCCGTTCCAAACTGAGGAGCTGCATAACCTCCGGCAGCTATTACAATTTTTCTGCATGAAATTCTATCCCCATTTAAGGATACAACCTCATAACTTTTCTTTTTTTCAATCGAAACAAGTTCAAATCCGCATATTTCGGCTATGTCAAGCTCCGAAAGTCTCATACGCAAAGCGCTGAGAACCGTTGCTGCGCTCATACTTCTGGGGTAAATTCTTCCCTGTTCGTCCGCACGACAAAGAATTCCCATATCCGAAAAAAATTCTTCCGCCGAGGGAGTTTTCTCAATTATTTTCATAATATTCCTGACCGAGCCGTGATAATGCTCCGGAAGAATTGACTGATTACTAAGGTTGCACCGTCCGTTGCCCGTTGATAGGATTTTTCTTCCAACCTTGTCAAGACGTTCAGCGATCACAATTTTCGCCGGCGGACAGGCTTTTTTTGCGCTTATCGCAGCAGCAATACCCGACGCTCCTCCGCCGATAACGACTATATCCGCATACATACTTTCTCACTCCTTCTAAGCCGGAATAATGTCAATAACTGCAATCTCCGGTCTGTTATTGAATCTTACAGGGGCAGGAGCGTCGCCGATTCCGGAAGTTATAAACATTGCTCCGCCGTCATAGTTGAAAAGTCCTTTATCGTAAACAGTAGTACCCTTTAAAGTAAGCTGAGGGAAAAATTTCCCATAATCTGAGGAATAAACCGGTCCAAGATCAAACGGGAGCTGAACCATTCCCCCATGAGTATCAGCGCAGATAGTAAGATCCGCACCAAATTCTGCAAATTTCCCGTAATTTGGAATATGCGCAAGAAGAATATTAAAGCAGTTATCGTCAATGGTAAACTCATTATTAAGATCAAAGGTCGAACTGTAGTAAACGTTATCGATTCCCATTATTTTCAGATTATTTCCGTTTACATTGATGATATCGCTCTGATAATTCATCACCTTTGCACCGGATTCAGCTATTTTTTCGATATATTTTTCATCGGTATCATGTTCTCCGGTCACAAAATAAACCGGATACCCCTCGTTTACGATATCCTCAGTAAGATCGACAGCTATCTGTATTTTATCCCATGAACTTCCGGATGTGTACATATCTCCGAGTATAAAAACAATATCGGGATCAGATTTTTTAATTTTTTTAATTATGTTTTTGCTGCTTATTCCGTGAGACGACGCATGAAGATCGCTTATTGCCGCAATTCTCACAGGAGTTTTAATTTTAGGCGATTCTATGCTGATTTCCGTTATTTTTAAAGTATAATTATTAAACCACCATACAAAAGCAAGCAAAATAATTACTGCACAAATTCTTCTGAAACGATATTTTGATTTTGAGGTCTTTTCCTGCTGTCCACTGTTGAAAGACTCTTCATATTCTGTCACGAAACCACGTCCTTAATATGTATGTCAAGCTGATTATACGGAATTTCAATGCCGTTTTCATCAAACGATTCTTTAACGGCTTCAATAATATTGTATCTTGCCGTATTATAATCATCATTTTTAACGAAAACCTTTACATCAATTGAGACCGAGCTTTCATTATGAGACGTCATACGAACTATAGGTTCAGGAGTTTTCAGGAACAGACTATCTTCATCAATTATTTTAAGAATAAGCTCCCTTGCCTTTCTGAAATCAGAATTATAGCCGATATCAAATGTAAGGTCTATACGTCTTTCCGGACTTTCCGTGTAGTTGATTATCTTAGCGTCAGAAACCTTGCCGTTAGGTATAAAAATAGTCTTGCCATCGAAGGTTGATATCTTCGTATAAAGAATGCTTATCGACTTAACCTTACCGACAGAACCGTCCAGCTCAATGGTATCGCCTGCAACAAAGGGTTTAGAGAAAAGAATAATGAATCCTCCGCAGAGGTTTGAAAGACAATTCTGAAGCGCAAGGCTGACTGCGAGTCCGGCAGCGCCAAAAATGGTGATTACCGACGACATCGGAACGTTCAGAACCGATAAAACCATTATTATGACAACCATATACAGAATTATTCTAATCAGCGATACAAGAAAACTTCTTGCCGCACCGTCGATATTTGATTTTTTCAGAGTTTTTTTCGCAAATCCCGAAGCGAGCCTTACAATAAGCATTCCGACTGCCAGAATCACAACAGCCATTATTAATGATGGTACTGCATTTTTTATATGTATTATCATACGTTCAAGCAGTGTTGCAGTTTTTGTGACCTGCTCCTGAATCGTAGCGTGAGTTGACTCAGTTTCGGTTATTTCAGAAACAGCAGCAGAGGTTGTCGCTGTTATTTCTTCAATTACGGAAGTAAGTGTTGTTCCATTCATTTTATCATCTCCAGAATATACTTACTACATTATAACAGATTAATTGCAAAAGGTCAAATTCATATCAATCGTAAATTTTCATAATTCCGTCGGAAAACTTTTCCATAATTCCAAGAACGGATTTTATACCGTTGTCACAATATTTAAAATAAGTATAATATCCGCCGTAGATCATATATGTCATCATCATTCTGTTTTCGATATTAGGCTGATATTCGGGATAAACACTGTGTATAACAGTCATCAGCTCCTCCTCGAAAATTGAAAGAAAGCTTCCGCTGCGGCTGCCTTCAAAAAGAATTTTTATCATCTGTTCATTAGCCGCAAAGGCGTCGCCAAGTTCACGGACAAAGCTCCTGTTATTACGGAAAATCGCCTCGGGATGCTGAATACTGTTAAGCGTGGACTGAACCACTTCACGCTCAAGAGTTTCAGACAGATCGTAAATATCATGATAGTGAAGATAAAATGTCGCCTTATTTATTTCTGCAAGCGAAGCAAGCTCTTTAACGGTTATTTTTTCAAGAGGCTTCTGCGAACGAAGCTTTAAAAATGCATTTATAATGCTTCTTTTGGTTTTTTCCACTCTCAGATCCATGGCAATATTCCTCCGTATCTCGACATATTTTAGACAATAGTCTATTAAACAACGTGTGTAAAAAACTGTTTATTGTAATATGACGTTTTTTGTCATATAATAAGTATCAGAACCTATCCGAAAATGGCAGGTTCTTAAAGCAATACCGCACAAAGTACGCCTGACGGCTCAGCACGCATCTTGCTTGCATATTTCCCGTCATCTTGCATAGAAATTCCTTGACAGGTGACTCCCCACGGGGTGGGGAGATGTCACGAAGTGACAAAGGGGACGGCTTGTTCGAGCAGCCTGCCTGCGTCATTTCTATACAATCTGATGAAAAATCTGACTGCGCAATCTGCGCACTGGATTTAATCAGTGCTTCCTTAAATTATAATATAAATTCAGACATATGTCAATAAAGCTTCAGGAGTTGATTTATAATGGACATCTACGGTTTTTACAAGGGAGAGGATTTCTCCGCCTATGAATTTCTCGGAGCGCATACTTCTGCAAAAGGAACAACATTCCGAACCTATGCCCCGAATGCATCCAAAGTCTCGCTGATAGGCGATTTCAGCGACTGGAACGATATACCTATGGAAAAAACAGCCGACGGAAATTTCTATGAGTTGTACGTTCCGGAAGTCAAGGAAGGTATGCGTTATAAGTTCCGGATTTATGACAGGCAGAACAAATTTATCGATCACTGCGATCCTTATGGCTTCAGCATGGAAGTACGTCCCGGAACCTGCTCGGTTATAAGAAGCATTTCCGGCTATCGTTTCAAGGATTCCGACTGGATGAGCCGCCGTACAGACTTTAAGGACAAGCCTATGAATATTTACGAGGTTCATCTCGGTTCATGGAGAAAGAAGCCGGCTGAAGAAGATACCGCAAGCTGGTTCACATACTCGGAAATAGCCGACCAGCTTATCGCCCATGTTATTGAAAACGGTTACAATTTCATTGAGCTTATGCCTCTTAACGAGCATCCCTGCGATGAATCGTGGGGATATCAGAGCACCGGTTTCTTTGCTCCGACTTCACGCTACGGAACGCCGAAAGACCTTATGGCATTCGTTGATAAATGCCACCAAAAAAATATCGGGGTTATAGTCGATTTCGTTCCCGTACATTTTGCCGTTGACCATTATGCGCTCACCGAATACGACGGTACTAAGCTTTATGAATATCCAAGCGACGATATCGGCTATAATGAATGGGGAAGCCGAAACTTCATGCATTCAAAAGGAGAAGTCCGTTCGTTTATTCAATCGGCGGCAAATTACTGGCTAAGCGTTTACCACTTCGACGGGCTGCGTATGGACGCTATCCGCAACATGATATACTGGAATGGCGACGAAAGCCGTGGTGAAAACCGCTGTGCAATTGAATTTCTGAAATCCATGAACTGTGGACTAAAAGCAAGACATCCCTCGGCGATTATTTCAGCGGAGGATTCCTCTGCATACCCCAAAGTTACCGCTCCTGTTTTTGACGGCGGACTTGGATTTGATTATAAATGGGATCTCGGCTGGATGCATGATACACTGGAATACTTCCAGAGTTCACCGATATACCGGAGCGGAGAGTATCATAAGCTTACATTCTCCATGCTTTATTTCTATAATGAAAAGTTCGTTCTGCCGTTTTCGCATGATGAAGTAGTTCACGGCAAAGCGACTATCGTTCAGAAAATGCATGGTCAATATGAGGATAAATTTCCGCAGGCAAGGGCAATGTATATGTATATGATCGCTCATCCCGGCAAAAAGCTGAATTTTATGGGAAATGAGATCGCTCAGCTCCGTGAATGGGATGTAAGCCGGGAACAAGATTGGGATATGCTGAAATATCCTCTTCATGATTCGTTCAACCGCTATATAAAGGAATTGAATCACATTTATCTTAAATACAACGCTCTGCATTATGATTACGACCCGACTAACTTCATGTGGGAAGATTGCAGCAGTACTGACCGCTGTGTTTACGCTATAAGAAGAAAAAGTGCGGACGGAGATATTCTCGCAATTCTCAATTTTTCCGACTGGTTTCAGCCCGATTATACTGTCACTGTCGGAGAAGGATACAAAGCAAAGCTTCTCATTGATTCCGACAATCAGACCTACAGCGGTTCTACTCCCGATGGAAAAACTGCCTTCACATATACAAACGGTAAAATTAATATGGATATTCCTCCATACAGCGGAGTTATGTTTCTGCTTACAAAAAAGAAATAAAATTTAAGGCTTGTTCTTAAAGCTGCTGCACTGAATAACAGTGCGGCAGCTTTATTTTCAGGCTTCAACATCCTGCAAATATGCTTTCAATTCCTGCTCCGTATCAAAAGCTATCCCTTCCCGAAGCTGCTCACGGTCATATTCGGGAAGAAGCGAAACACTGTAGTCTATATACCGGTAAGGCTCTGCCATTCCACGGCAAAAAACTGCAATTCTGCCCTCATGCTCCTTTAAGATATATAATGGATCATTCTGTTCCTCGGTTGCCGCAGCGGCAAGCTTTGTGTCTATCCTCTTCTGACGTATAGTCTGCCCCAGCGTGCATATGACCATAAAGCCTGATATGGTCAATGCCGTAAGCACTGTGAAATAAATTCTCTTATCAAAAATCTTCCTCATCTTTCATGCTCCTTTGCCTAAATAATTGTAAATAGTATTACCGTTTTTTTCTATATTATACAAAAAGATGATTTTTTGAAAAAAGCTCTTAACATCACCGAAAAAATATGGTATAATATATTATGTATAATTATATGAAAATCTTTGAAAGGAGCTGTTTCTCTTTTATCAGAGAAACTCTGGAAAAATGAACGATACTATTTTAAACGCTCCGCTTCAGCCTTTCGGCGAACCGGCTGGAGAAGGAGAGATCAGAACAAGTCCGCCGCCCAAAAAGAAGAAGAAAAAGAAGCACAGTCTTCCTTTCAGAATCTTCAAAAAGCTTCTGACAGTTATTGCAACTACTCTGCTTTCGCTGTTTCTCGTCATGATAATAACGGGAACAATAGTTGCGACCGCCCTTACGGTCTACGTTCTCGACTTTATGGACGACAGCACCACCATCACTTTTCAGGAGCTTGAATCCGGAAGCGACACCTTCTTCTACGGACTTCAGACCGATGAAAACGGCAACGAAAAAATCGTACAGCTGCACAGAATCAAGAATACTGTTCAGCGTATCCCCGTTTCTATCGACAAAATTCCGCAGCACGTTCGTGACGCATTCGTTTATACCGAGGATGAGCGTTTCTACGTTCATGACGGCGTCGACTATAAGCGAACGTTTTCCGCTTTCCTGAATATGTTCCTGCATTTCTACGATACGAATCAGGGAGGTTCTACCATAACGCAGCAGCTTATCAAGAACCTTACCGGCGACGATGAACAGTCCCCTCAGCGTAAGATACGAGAAATTTTCAGTGCAATGCAGCTTGAAAGAACCTACTCCAAAGACGAAATTCTTGAAGAATATCTGAATTATATCGGTTTCGGAGGGGCTTTCAACGGTATCGAAACCGCCTGCATCAATTATTTCGGAAAAACTGTAGACGAGATAACGATTCCGGAAGCTGCCGTTCTTGCGGCTATTCCGAAAAGTCCTAATGAATACGGCCCGTTCGTGGAATATCACGAGGACGATGACCCACGAAACCCGGTTCTGGTAGACGGACGAGCCAATAATAAGATACGTCAGCGATATGTTCTTTATAAACTTTATGAAAACGGCGCAATTACTTATAATGAGTATCAGGAATACCTTAACACGCCGATAATTTATACCGATTCAGAGGAATATCTGCGGGAACATCCGGAGGACGCTGTTGAACAGCTTGAAGATGAGCAGAAGGTGTACTCATGGATGATAGACGCAATTTACTATGAAGCCGCAGATTTTCTTATGGAGGAATTAAACATTGACGATGAGCTTGAGGCTATAAACCGCATAAACAGCGGAGGATATAAAATATATTCCCGTGTCGATGAGAAAATGCAGGAATATGTTGAAGAAAAATTCCTGAATCTCGATAATATCGTACCGTCCGACAGCGTAAGAAATTGGGTCGATATAGACGGCGACGGTGAGATCGACGACAGCGAAAGCCTTCCCCACGTTGCATTTGTAGCCCTCGATTACGACGGTTCTGTCAAGGCGGCTGTAGGCAACTGGGGCGAGAAAAAAGATTCGCTTATTACAAACTATGCCGTTCGTGATAAGCGTTCTGTCGGTTCAACTATCAAGCCTATCTCAACATACGGACTCGCTCTTGAAACCGACGAGATACACTGGGGTTCCGTTTTCCAGGATAAATCCGTTATGGAAGTAAACGGCAAACCATGGCCTACCAACTACTCCACAGGAGACAATATATACATCACCGGAGAAACCAACTTCATGTACTACTTTCTCCAGAAATCATTCAATACCGTTCCGGCTCAGATCTGTCAGACGCTTACTCCGTCAGCAGTATATAAATTCTCTACAGAGAAACTCGGTGTGGCTCTTGATCCGTCCGATGAAGCGATCTCGCCGCTTTCTGTCGGCTCTTTAACATACGGCATTACGCTTGAAAACCTTGTAAACGCCTATATTCCTTACGGAAACGAGGGAATCTACAGCGAGGCTCATATTATCACCAAAATTGAGGACAGCAACGGTAATGTCATCTACGAAAACAACGGAAATCCACGTGAAGCTGTAAGCTCTGAAACGGCGTGGGTAATGAACCGACTGCTTAAAAATGTAGTCGATAACGGTACAGGTAACAGAGCTAAACTCAATAATAAGGTTGTCTGCGGCAAAACGGGTACTAATGAAAACTGGTGGGATCTTACGTTTGTAGGACTTACAAGAGACTTTGTAAGCGGAATAACCATCGGTTATAAGGGATACAGAGAAGATATGCAGCTTCCGCTTTCAATAAACTCCGCACAAATATGGAAAAATATCATCGGAGATTATATTGACACCGAATACCTTGATACTCCGGCAGACTTCGACCCTGTAAAGGGCGTTATTGAATCTCCGTGGTGTACTCAGACGGGAAAAATAGCCGGACAGTATTGTCCCAAGAGCAGTCAGATGGGATACTGGAAATCAACAAACGCTCCGACCTGCGACGGTTCACACTGGGTGGCTCCAGACCCGACAGACGCTGCTGACAATAATGATGATCCGAACGGAAATCAAACCGGCGGAGAGAATCCCGGCGGTGAAAATCCGGGAGGAAATCAGACCGGCGGAGAGAATCCCGGCGGAAACCAGACCGGAGGCGAAAATCCCGGCGGCAATCAGAGCGGCGGAGAGAATCCAGGCGGCAATCAAACCGGAGGCGAAAATCCCGGCGGTAATGATCCGGGCGGGAACCAGACCGGCGGAGAGAATCCCGGCGGTGAATACGGAGAATGGTAAGCAGGTGATTTTAATTTGAATAATTTAATAAGACTTTGCTGTCCATGCCATTTTGGTCTGGAAAGCGTATTAAAATATGAAATACTCAAAATCGGCGGAACCGACCTTAAAGTCAGCGATGGAAAGATAAGCTTCAGCGGGGATGAAAACATCCTCGCAAGAGCTAATCTCTGTCTTGCAACCGCTGAACGAGTTATGATAGAACTTCTCGAATTCAAGGCTGTTTCTTTTGAAGAGCTTTTTCAGGGAGTCAAATCTATTGCCTTTGAACAATATATCGGCAAAGACGACGCTTTTCCCGTTAAGGGATATTCGCTGAATTCCACGCTTCACAGCGTTCCGGATTGTCAGGCAATAATAAAAAAAGCGGCGGTCGAGCGTCTCAGATCAAAGTACGGAATAAGCTGGTTCAGCGAAAGCGGTCCGGCTGTTCAGATAAAATTCAGCATCCTTAAAGACGTGGTAACGATCTATCTTGATACAAGCGGAACCGGACTTCATAAAAGAGGATACCGCCGCAATTCAAACGCCGCTCCTATCAAAGAAACGCTTGCGGCAGGAATCGTAGATCTTGCCCGTGTAAAACCTGATTCGATCGTCTGCGATCCGTTCTGCGGAAGCGGAACATTGCTTATCGAAGCCGCTTTAAAGGCTCTGAGGATAGCTCCCGGAATAAATCGTCGATTCGCCGCTGAAAAGTGGAGCAGTATTGATTCCGGCGTCTGGAGAGAAGAACGAAGCCGTGCTATCGACAACGTTGACCGAAGCGCTGAATTTAAGGGGATCGGCGCAGATATTGACGATGCAGCTGTGGCTCTTACACTTGATAACGCTCATAAAGCGGGAATAAAATCACGTCTGAAAATAGAACAGGCTGATATATCCAAATTTCATCAGCCTGATAATTCTATCGTTATCTGCAATCCTCCGTACGGAGAGAGGCTTCTTGAACTGCGTGAAGCCGAGGAAGTTTACCGCCGTATGGGAAAAGTTCTCGGCAAAGGCGGCAATAAGCAAAGCTATATAATCTCTCCACATGAACAATTTGAGTTGTACTTCGGTAAAAACGCCTCAAAGCGCAGAAAACTTTACAACGGCATGATAAAGTGTCAGCTTTATATGTATTTTTAGGAGATTTTAATGGACATTATTTTACTTATTATTGGCATCGTACTTATAATTCTCATGCTCGTCATCCTCATGAAGCTAAATTCGCCCCAAAGCTCCGACAGCGATGTAAAAGCCATCGTTCAGGCTGTACGAAATGAAAATGCTTCCTCGGACAGGCTTCTGCGAGAAGAAGTTGCATCAAGCGTCCAGACAAGCGTCAAAGCTCTCGGAGATATGCTTGCATCAACTCAGAAAAATTCCGGCGATGCCGTGAACGAACAGCTAAAGCTGTTGGAAAACCGCTTTAAATCGCTGGAATCAAGCAACGAAATAAAGCTTGAAGCTATCCGTTCTTCCATGACCAAGCACCTTATAGGCATTCAGGAGGAAAACAACAAAAAGTTGGACGCAATTCAGACTACCGTAAACGAAAAGCTCGAAAATAAAATGAACGAATCCTTTAAGCTTGTCAGCGACCGCCTTGAACAGGTATATAAGGGACTCGGAGAAATGCAGAATATCGCATCGGGAGTCGGAGATCTGAAAAAGGTTCTTTCAAATGTAAAAAATCGTGGTATTCTCGGCGAAATACAGCTTGGAGCAATTCTTGAGGATATCCTCGCTCCTGAACAGTATGAAAGAGATATCGCCACTATCCCGAACAGCGCCAACAGAGTAGAATTTGCTGTAAAGCTTCCGGGCAGCAGCGATGATAAGTGCATTTATCTGCCGATAGATTCAAAATTCCCCGGAGACACTTTCTCCGCTCTTCAGGATGCATACGATTCCGGAAATCAGGAGCTGATAGCTTCAGCAAAGAAAAATCTTCAGACCGTCATCAAAAAATGTGCAAAGGATATACGTGACAAATACGTTGAAACGCCTTATACGACCAATTTCGGAATTATGTTCCTGCCGTTTGAAGGACTTTATGCAGAGGTCGTGAACAGCGGAATGCTTGAAATTCTCCAACGTGATTTCAGCATCAACGTCTGCGGTCCGTCAACAATGGCAGCAATGCTTAATTCGCTCCAGATGGGATTCCGTACGCTTGCTATACAAAAGAAAAGCAGTCAGGTCTGGGAGATCCTCGGCTCTGTCAAATCGGAATTTCTTACCTTTACCAAGGCGCTTGAGGATACTCAGAAGCATATCAAAAAAGTAGACGACGATCTTGAAAGGCTTGTCGGAGTCCGTACACGTCAGATAAATCGAAAACTAAGCGCAGTTGAAGCCATTGATATATCGTCCGGCTTTGAAAGCCTGCCTGCTGATTAAAATGAATTGTGAATTCAAACGAAAACTGCTGCATCTTTTCTATCCTACACGATGTCCGGTCTGCGGAGAAATTATAAACGCTTCCGAAAGCTTCTGCGGCGAATGCTATAAAAACATCAATCACTACACAGGAAATTTTAAGATAAGAAACGTAAAAAGCTTCACTGCCGCATTTGTCTATGATGGAAATATCACTCCGGCAATAAATCTTCTCAAAGACGGTATCTGCGGAAATGCTGATTTTGCACTCGGAAACGAGCTTGCCAAAAGACTTGCAGAAAACGGAATCGCCGGACTCATTGATGTTATAGTTCCGGTTCCTATGTTCAGCTCTGACAAAAGAGCAAGGGGATATAATCAATCGGAGCTTATAGCCAAAACGGTTGGAAAAGCGCTTGACATCCCCGTTTCCACACGATCCGTTATCAAAATCCGCAGAACTGCTCCTCAGAAAAACCTGAACAGGATAATGCGAACGTTAAATATTCTGAAAGCATTTTCCGTTGCAGAGCCAAAGACTTTAAATGGAAAAAGCGTCCTCATTATCGACGATATCTGTACAACGGGAAATACTCTTGCAGAAATCGCAAAAATTCTTATAAAAAGCGGAGTAAAAGAAGTTCACTGTGCAAGCTGCTGTAAAACTCCTCCGACAAATAAAACCAAATATAAAACAAAGGCTGCTTCAAATTAATGAAACAGCCTTTTTGGCGTCCAAAAGAGGAGTTGAACCTCCGGTCTTCTGCTTAGGAGATATGCCGAGCCTGTGTTTTGGGGTTATAATTTATGCTGGAAAATGCAGTATTTTCAACGGCTTTTCAACATTGTCTGTGCTGAGTTGTGTTGGCTGATTATTGCTAATTTTGAGGATTTTCAGTCCTGCTTTTTGGATGGAAATTAGCTCGCTTTAGAAATAAGGGAAAAGGTTTGTTTCCCTTGTTAGTTTGAATGGTACTTCTGAATGATAGTTTTTTACGCTTTATCCCGCATCTCTGCCGAAAATAAAAACGGTATAGCAATTTCTATCACTACACCGTTTTTTTCTAACTTTTCATTTCATTCATAGCCTTTTGAACTGCCGTAAGAAAACCGGGATTTGCTATTAACTGAGCAACCAGTTCTGCATTGACCTGTGCTATTGGCTGAGAATCAGCAGCTTCACTTTCAGAAATTGTTGGCTCTTTTGGATTATAGAAAGTGTCCTCAAATCTTTGAGCGTTTATGCGTCTGTCATCGTCAATAATGTGCGAATACACATCTGCAACTATACCCGTAGCAGTACCTACCGACACTTATAATGGATATAATATGTGAAGCGTTTTAGCCTTGATGGTTAGAGCGCTTTTTTCTTCGGTGAAAATGGAGAAAAACGTCGATTTGTAGATTGACTAATTGTGCGATTTGTGCTATAATTATATGGAGTATAGATGCTGTTTGTACAGTAAATAAATATTCATCGCACGAAAAATGGCGGAGAACGATACAGTCCTTTACTGAGAACATAGATCAGGACGATCCCGAATTTATCTCCATTAGAGAAGCCTTTATGCAAAGGTTTAAGGAATTTGGCTTCACTGCCGATACTGTCCACGAGTTCACGGAGCGTTCTAAGGCATTAGATGAAGTCCTCAAAAAACTGGCAGAGCTTCAGAAAAGGAATAAGGCTCTTATGCGTAAATATGACGGTGATCCGAAATTTGCAAGGGTGCATAAGAGGATAAGGGAAGAAAACGCTCAGAGGAAAGCAAAAGGAACTGCACCTATCATCTCAGGCTATGAGGAGGAAATTTTGGAAGCTCTGAAATCAATCAAGTTCGACATAGACCAAAAGGTCTTTGACCGCAACGATATATTGAAGAAAGATGCTTACTTTGAGCAGACCGTAATGTCACAAATCAAGCAAGGTATGGATACATTGGGCATAAAGGGTACAAGAGAGGACAGAGTATTCATTCAATCCCGCATATCTTCTCAGTACCTCAGCCAGTACAATGCAACCTATCCGAGCGCTTGACAATTAGGAGTATAATCAATAGATTCGCAGATAAAAGAAAAAACAATATCTCTTATTGACTCTCTGAAATCGACCTGCCAGACCTATGGTATGGGAAATGACGGAAACGAGTATAAAATCATAACTCAGGTATTCCTGTATAAGTATCTGAATGATAAATTTGGCTATGAGATCAAGAAGCTCAACGAACGTGTCGCTTCGGCTGAAAAGTGGGAGATTGCTTATTCTGAGTTGTCGGAAGATGAGCGTGAAGATTTATTTGACACGATGAATCCCGATATTCCTCGACTTAATCCTGAACACCTTATCTCGCACCTGTGGAATCAGCAGGCAAAAGGCGATTTTGACCTTATTTTCGATCAGACAATGATCGATATTGCCGATAAGAATATAGATATATTCTCAACTCAGACTACGCAGAATACGAAAATACCTCTGTTTGAGAAGCTCACGCAGTATGTTACAGATGAAGCCCAAAGAGCGCCTTTCGCCCGTGCGTTGGTGGACAAGCTCGTAAATTTCTCCTTTGAGGAGACATTCTCGGAGCATTATGACTTTTTCGCCGCTATCTTTGAGTATCTTATCAAGGACTACAACACGGCAGGCGGCGGTAAGTATGCGGAATACTATACTCCTCACGCTATCGCTACCATTATGGCAAGGCTCTTGGTCGGTGATGATACAGACTTACATAACATAGAGTGCTACGATCCCTCGGCAGGTACGGGTACACTGTTAATGGCTCTCGGTCATCAGATCGGTGAAGACAGATGTACTATCTTCGCTCAGGATATTTCCCAGCGCAGTAACAAGATGCTGAAACTCAATCTTATACTGAACGGGCTGGTTTCCTCGCTCGATCACGCTATCCAGGGCGATACGCTCCTTGCTCCGTATCATAAGAGTGATGATGGACAGTCTCTCAGGCAGTTTGATTATGTAGTGTCAAATCCGCCGTTTAAGATGGACTTTTCGGATACAAGAGAAAAAATCGCAGCAATGCCTGCAAGGTTTTTGGCGGGTGTTCCTAATGTTCCTGCCAACAAAAAAGAAAGTATGGCTATATATACTTGCTTTATTCAGCACCTGATTAACTCTTTGAAAGCAAATGGAAAAGGAGCTATTGTTGTACCAACTGGTTTTTTAACTGCCAAAACGGGAATTGAGAATAAGATTTTGAAACAGATTGTTGATGAACGAATTGTATCTGGTGCAATAAAAATGCCTGCAAACGTCTTTGCAAATACTGGCACTAATGTTTCTGTTGTATTCTTTGATATGGCAAAAAGCAATGATAATGTTATTCTTATCGATGCCGAAAAACTTGGTGAAGAATATCAAGATGGAAAAAATAAAAAACGCAGGCTAAACGATCAGGAGATCGATAGCATTGTCGATACATTTGTACACAGAAAGAAAATACAAAATTTCTCCGCTGTTGTTCCGTATGATGACATAGCTAAAAGAAAGTATTCTCTTTCTGCGGGGCAGTATTTTACGGTTGTTACGAAATTCGAGCTACCTATTGAAGAAGAATATACAAAAAAAATAGCCACTATAGAAAATGGATTTAGTAACGATGTTACAGAATTACTAAAAATACAGAAAAAGCTTTCAGCTTTACAGAATGAACTGAAATATAACAAAACCGCTTGTACCGTTTGGAATGATGAACTACAACGAAATATTCCTAAAGAGTGGAGAGTTATATCACTTTCCGACTTTGCTGATATTGTAACGGAATCGGTATCACCATTTGAAACACCTGAAAAGATTTTTCTTCACTACAGTATTCCAGCTTTTGATGAATACAAATTACCAGTAATAGAAAAAGGTAGTGAGATTAGTAGTAATAAATATATTGTCCCAAATAATTCTATACTTGTTTCAAAACTTAACCCTCAATTCAAAAGAGTGTGGTTACCAAACAGTTATAATGACATCAGAAATAAAGTCCTTAGTGCCTGTATATTCAGTTGTCAAAATGCAGCGAAGGGAGGCACTCCGTTTAGGAGTGGTTTTAACCCCTTCACCTATTCCCACTGAGAGAGGGTGGATTCCAACCCTAATTTGAAAAAATTTTTTCAAGCTCCTCCAAAACGCAAAAAAGCCGCCTGCTTCTCAAAATAAGAGAAACAAGCGGCAATCTTTATTTATAAATAGGTAAGAGGACTATCAGGGAAGCTCTAAGAAAGAGAACAAAAAAGACAGGGTAAAACGAGATAGGACACAAATAAGCACACTTTTCAATTAGCAGGAATTTTAGCAGGATTTTTCGAGCGATTAGCAGAATCACGATTTTGATTAGCAAAAACGAGAAAATCCTGCTAATTTGATTAGCAGGGATTTCAGTAAGAGACGCTATCAGTAAAATTTTTCCGATGGAATATAAGAGAAGAAGTAACGGTATCCGGCTAAAGGTTTGGAGGAAATAAGAAAAGCCGAAAGCCCTGTAAAATCAAGGCTTTCGGCGTTGTTTCTGGCGTCCCGGAGAGGACTTGAACCTCCGATCTACCGCTTAGGAGTGACGCTATCCGCCATTAAGCAACTCCCTTACTGTGTTAGATAATCCCCATATCTACTGGCTTTTCACGGCTTACGAATGTTATCTCGTACCGCCGTTTTTCTGCTAATTTTATGTGTTTTTAACCTCTGTATTTTGCAGAAGATTAGCACCACACCTGCAATTTGGGATTTGTTACAGTGTCAACTTCGGTCTATCCTATACGGGTATTCCTCCACTCGTGCCACTTTGTGTTATCTGTTTTGCTTTACAGCAACGCCAGTAATTAACTGTGTATATATTAGCATATCTTTACCGACTTTGCAATTAGGCTATGTAAAATAAAGGACAACCCTATTACGGATTGTCCCTCATAAACTTATAAGTTTTTCGCCAACGACTTCAAGAGTGTTGCCATCTCTGGATTGGCAAGCAGCTTCAGCAGCATTTCTTGGTCTGTCGGTGATACCGATGGCTCTGTTTTCTGCTGTGCTTCTTCGGCTTGCGGAGTTTCTTTTGTCTGGTAAAACTGTTCCTCAAACCGTTGTGCGTTCAGCCGTCTGTCATCATCTATAATATGCGAATACACATCAGCCACCATTTTAACCTGTGCGTGTCCAGAATCGCCCTGCACCGATTTCATATCGCCGCCGTTGAGCTTCAGTTTATATGTGATACTGGAGTGTCGGAAGCTGTGGAACACCACGGGCGGTAGGTCGTTATCGTCAATGAGTTTTTTCAATGCCCGATTGATGACCTGTCCCTCTATGGGTCTGCCGCAGGACGAAGCGAATACCAGATTATAATCCGTGTATTCATCGCCAAACAGTTCCTTAAGATTTTCAACTTCCTCATAGCGTTTCACAAGCATTTCGGCTACCGTTTTCGGCAGGAATATCTTTCGGACGCTCGTTTTGGTTTTCGGCTCTTTCAGTACCAACGCTGTGTGGGTGCTTGAGAGAGCAGGCGGGAATTTGAGTATCACGCCCTTTTCGCTTAACTGCTCCAGAGCGTCACGGTTTACCCGCTGCAATTCCTTGTTCACAAAGATATAGGCGTTGCCTCCCTTGATGCTGTTCTCCGATATGTCGATGCAGTCCCAAGTCAAGCCGAGCAGCTCCCCGATGCGAAGAGAGCAGGAAAAAGCAAGGTTTAATGCCAACGCCAGAACATCGTCATCGCAGACCTCCAAGGCTTTGAAAAGCGTTTCGGCAGTCCAGATGTCACGCTGTTTATGTTCCTCTTTCGGAAGTGTCGCATTAAGTACGGGATTTCTCGACATCAACTCCCATTTCACGCCTTGGTTAAATGCGTTTCGGAGCAGCTTGTGTATCTCTCTGACCGTATGGGCGGTGAGGTACTCATTATTCGGCTTGCGGTTGTTTACCACCTTTGCCTTGACCGTGAGCAGACTTTGATAGAATTTATCCATCGTCCTCGGCGTTATATCGTCCAGTTTCAAGTCACCGATTAAAGGATTGATATAATTGAAAATCAAGCTCCGTCTGGCTTCATAGGTTGACATTGCCCAAGTGTTCACGCCGTAGATAGACATATATTCTTCAAGCAGGTCGCTGACTGTCTTAGCTGTGGGGAGAATGAATGTCCCTGTATCCTGCTCAAATTCAATTTGCTTTTTCCGCTTCTTTGCTTCCGCATTAGTCGCAAAGGTTTCCCACTTCTGCCGTTTTGCACCGCTTTCGTCCGTGTAAGTATAAACAACGGAGTAGCGGTTTTTTCTTTTTACGATTGATGCCATAATGCCCTCGTCCTTTACACGGTCTGCGGTATGGGAGATTTTATCCGCCGCATACTCGGTGGCAGAGTTTTCCTCCGCATAATAGCCCTGTTCCGCCTTGTCCTTGGTCTTTGCATAGGCGGCTTTCATACGCTCCGAAGCGACAGCCGCCTTATCAATGGTCTTAATCGTCCCTTTGACCGCATCTCTGGTCTTTATATCAGCCATAGAAAACCTCCTTTCCGAAGATACGCCGTATCTTCTGGGATTTTGCGGTCAAGTCAGTCCGCCTTTTTCGCCACCACCACAAGCCTGCCGTTCTGGGGTATCTGGGTATCAAACACCTTGATTTTCTGTCCGTAGGCACTTCTTACCGTAGCGGTGATTTCCTTGGAGATGTTCGTGCGGGGCATTACCATCGTCATAAGGATGCCGTCAATCCGCAAAGGGGGATTGATTTGC
>JAFTQW010000006.1 GCA_017462565.1 Ruminococcus sp. | reverse complement strand
AGGTCATTGACAGTTTTAAAACTCATCCGAACCTCAGCTTTGAGGAACGCACAAAGTTTTTGAATCTGTAATTAGGTTGCAATGAAATTTAATATTACATATCAGCAGATCGGAGACGGTCTGCTTTTTGTATATCTTCTTCATAGTTTGTGCGTACGAAATTCAGAAACACAAATTTCAAAACCATGAATTTCGTTGTTTTTCAGATATTTAGGATAGCTGAAAATTGCGCTTACCGATTTCTTCATTGAAAGTACTTATACTATTGAATACTGGGCAGATATAAAAAAGAGTTTAAGATGTTATGAGTTTGATGAAGAAGTCGTAGATGAACGGAAAAAAATTTCGTCAAAGTATGCAGTAGATTGTGCAGATGAGATCAACGATTTCATTCAGGATTATTCAGAACCGGAAGAAGAACATCGTGGACTTATGGTCTATTTTGGCGATAATCCGGCAGTTGGCGAAAAAGTTTTCTCAGCTATACCATCGGTCAAGGAGATAAACGGCGAACTCATGGGAGTGTTTGAATGCCAAATTACTGAGAATTTAACAGGCAATGAATTGGAAGATCTGCGCAGTCACCTGATCGGTCAATGCTCCGACGGCTTTTTTGAGGGCATGGAGCAGCATCCAATCAAAACCGCTGATTTCGGTGAAATTTATGTGAGTTTATCCGTAAATCATTATGAAAGCTCCTTTTATATGAAATTTTTATGATTGAATTATATCATATCTGTTCGCAAAAGTCAATGATTGTTTGCGAACGTTCGGCAATTTTTTTGAATATTTACGAACGTGATTTTGAGCTTATATTGCTTAATTTTTGAGTGTTTGTAAAGGTACACCTTTGCGAATTGATAAAGAACATTCTCTATTGCTTTTAGCCAATATAATTCTAAATTCATTTTCACTACTCCAGTCAGATAGTTTACTAAAGAAGTCATACTTAAGATATGGAAATTGATTTCTTATCATCGTTTTAATTGCATCGTTATATTGGGTAGTAATAAGATTATAAGTTTCATTAAATTCGTCAAGAGTTATTCTATATGGATTATACAACGGTCTATAGTTTACATTGCCAACCATATAGACGTGATTTGTGTCATTCAACTTTTTAAGTATTTTACTTTTGTTAAATATGAAACAAACACCTTGATTATTCGAAGCATATTGAGACCACATTCTTGGAAGCGAAAAACCACGTCCAAGTATATTTATTTCTGAAAAAAGAGAATTTAGTAAACGTAAATTTGAATTTTATTTAAGCGAAAATATGCCAACTGTTTTTGAAGAAACTAAAAACAAGGATTTAGGATATTACTCTTTTGCTTTTTCTTGCCATGCATCTAATATTTTGGATCTCAATAACTATGAATACGAAATTGACCTTGATAAATATATAGATATTTGGAAAAGATTCATTGATAAGTACTATGGTGGTAAACAAGAGCATCGGTGATTTTCTCTGAGTAAGTTTCTGTTCCGGCTTGAAAATCATGGCAAAAAGAAGAAATAATGCTGTTCAGAGTCTTATCGGCTTTGAACGCTTTACTCGTTTCGGAGTGAAAACCGACAAAGCTGAGATAGCCTTTTTCAGCGTAGAACCGACCAATATATCCGTGCTGTCAGGGGCGAATATTGATACAAAAATCTGCTATCTGATGATGCTTTTAAGCATAGTTCCCAATCTTGAAATCATCGCTCTGGGCTCTTGCGAGTGTTTTGACAGCAACAAAATTTATGTGAAAGAAAGGCTTGAAATATCTGCGATGCATAGCCTTGGCTATCCCGATTGTTCGTATACGCTGTATTGGGATAATGGAATTTCTGCCACCTCTGAGGACAGTCTTACTGTTTTAACATTATAAGGTCTTGAAAAAATAACCGCCGCAGTAATATTTGATTACTGCGGCGGCGCTGCTTTATGCGCTTATATTTCAATTTCCATTGCGCTAAGAATTTATTGTTCAGAGCTGTTCTATTAGCATTCTTCTCATCATACACAGATCAAATGAATCTATCATATTATCCTCGCACAGATCGCCTGCTTTCCAATCAGCAAGTTTTACATCCGGCGCAGCAATCAGCCAATTCTGCATCATCACGATATCAGAAATATTGAATTCACCGTCGGCATTTACATCACCAGGCACTATTTTTTCTTCAGGTGCAGGATAGCCATATATGGCGAGTTCATTCAGATCGCCGCCTCCCTTAACAATTTTCAGCTTGTCTGTGGGCTGACTTTCTTCAATCAGGGAAATATTGCGATACATATAGCCGCCCATATCACTGGACCATAAAAGTGTATCTGTGTTGGCATCATAGATTTTCAGACTGCCTGTTCCGAAAGTATCGTAAACGCCGAATCCGCTCAGGACGTAAGGCATATCCAAAGTCACGTAACAAGTAATGCCGGAAGCTGTAACATTCGTTTGTGGAGTTTCCAGAGCAGAAGTGTTGCTGTAATAAAACTGAGGCATGGTATCCGGTTCATCAAACATACGGTAGAATTGATTCAAGGTGCTGTCGGATGGTGCCGCAGACAAATCGCATTGTTCTGTGCTGTTGTCAATGCTGAGACAGAGAAATTGCGGCTTAATGTACCGTCCCTTGCCATTGACAATCGTTTGTTTTTGTCCGGAAACAGTGAGAAATACGGGAGTTTCGGAAATATCCAAAGCAACGCTTCCATTGCTGATCTCCAGCTCTGTTGTAATTCCCTCAGCATATGTACCCGGCACGGTCAGATAAGCATGGGCTGCATTGCCGACTAAAATAGAATGTCCCGGAATAAGCGTTCCGTCAGAAGTAGGTGACCAAAGGCAATAAATCGTATTTCCATTGGTGCGATCCGTAAATGTCTCACAGCAAATTCCGTTTTCTGTGGACGTATCGAGAAGGTCGGCGTGCTCCAGAACCGTTGTCATGCAGGAAACGTAATACCACGCCAGTTTTTTGTCCCACTTGCCTTTTTCAGTGACCAGACCGGAATCAGCGTACACGCCGCTGCCCTCATCCCGCAGCTGGAATTTTGTCATACGATCCACGCCTGCGCCAATGGCTGTTAGATAGGTTCTTGCCACACGCTGAGCATAGCGAAGCTGGTAGGTTTCATTTTTGTGATTGTCCACACCCTCCGTTTCACAGTCACTCATAGGTACTTCAAATTCAGAGATCCACAATTCTGTTCCCGGTGCGTTTTTGTCGATCCAATCCTGAATTTCATGGATTTTGTTGACCATACCGGATTTTTCCGGATCTGTGGTATTTGGACCAAGGTGGATATTGATGATATCCACTGCAAATTTCCCGTCGGAACGGTTGTAGTCAAACCACAGCTTCATCTCCGACAGATAATCCAGCACGAAATCCGTTGTCAGCAATCCGCCTACTGCAAGTTTAAAATCAGGATCAGCCGTTTTAACGCCGGCATTGGAAATCGTTCCTTCATGTCCGTCATAATCGGCGGAACACATAGCAGCCAATTCATATGGCGTGAAATAATCTCCCTTGCCGCCCCATGTTTTATTCGGTTCATTGGAGTTTTCAGCAGCACCGAGCAGTCCAAGACCGATTTTTTCTTTGCTGCCGTCGGCAACATTTAAGGTCGCAGGGTCAATTGCTGTGTTGCTGCCGTATCTTGCGGCAACCTGATACATTGCCTGAGCATGAACGGCGTAGCTTGCCGGGTCGGTGGTATCTGCTCCGGCTGCTGCGGGGATTTCCGGTGGGTCGTCGCCGCCCGATACAACAGAACTGCCGCCCTGAAAGCAGGGGATAATGCTGATGTTTTGCGCTTTCATAGATGCGTAGTAGCTGTCCATATCGCCCCAAGTACCTTGTGTGAACTTGACCTTGCCGTTTTCATCCAGCAGCCAGCTGAAATTGTGATATTCACGGACATTCCCAGCCGCCATAATGGCAGTCATGGGATCGTCAATAAATGCATTGAAGCCGATTTTCTGTCCGGCAGTCAGGGATGTTTTCTTGCTGCCGGAAGGTTTTGCAGCAGTTTTGGATTTTTGTGCCTCCGTCAATTCAGATACCTGATACCCATACAATGCCAGTTCACTGACGCCGCTGTCCCCACAGGCTGTGGAAAAACGCAAATAACGTGTGGGATGAGAATCTGTGGGTGTGACACTGCGCCATGACATATACTGATCGGTGGTAAATTTTGTAAGAGTCTGCCATGCAAAGGGTTCGCCATATTCCACTTTCCAATCCTGAATGCCATTTGCATCCAGAAAACAAATGCCTGTTATGACGTAATTTGCACCCAGGTCAATGTAAAAGGAATCTTCCCCATATTCTGCCTGTAGATTGGGTTTCCAATTGGTACGGGACGTTGCATTCCACAATTCTGTTCCTACATTCAATTGTGTGACAGACGAGGGCACTTTGTCCTGATCGTCAAACAGCACGGAAGCATCATTCAAATAATCTGCCCCCAGGTATACCAGATTTTCATCCATGACAGAAAATTGTGAAACATCCAGCAGTGTTGGTTCTTTTTCTTTAGAAGCTGCCGGAATTGCAGATACACTGGACATACAGCATACAGCTGCTGCAATACAGGCAAGCAGACGAAATTTTTTCATTTTATTCACCTCTTAAAAGACCGCTACTACGCTTTTTTAAGCCTTACTGTAACGTTTTATTTTATTATACAATAAAACATTGATTTTTTCAAGACATCTAACCGATCTATTTAAAAAAATTTCGTTCCGGAAAATAACTTTGGAAAATCTGAATGCGGTTTATGTCTGCATTAAGAACCTGTATTCATAGGAAATATGTGTGGATTTTCGAGCGTAATTTTGCCGATTACAAGAAAAATCCACAGGAATACTGACGTATTGCAAGGATCTTTGACGCAGTAAGCGGCAAAATTCGCTGAAAAGACGTGCAAATTCTCCTATAAATACAGGTTCTATGAATCTGTTTACATAGAAAATTCTGCGCAGGATGACGAAAATGTGCAGACAAAATGCACATCAGATTTAATCAACATTATTCGACATAAAACGACAAAATTCTACATAATTAAACTATGAAATTGAATCCTTAGCTGATATAATATAATAAAATGTATTATATAAAAAGGCGAGGTACAACCATGGCAAACACGAACACTATAGAAATTGACGTCAATCCATTTGTAAAAATCGCTTCGCATATGACCAGACTGGGATTTTATGCAGTTTCACAAGATGATTATGTTAAAATTTCGTACAATATACGTGAATATGAAAATTATTGTATAATACTGTGTGATATTAACGCTGACATTGATTCGTCCTATGACACAATAAAAATAATCCTGACTGATAATTCAGATCCCAACAGATACATAATCGAAAAGGATGGAATTTTGTACATTTCAAAATTTCTCGGTGAGGATTGCATATGTGAGATTTTGAAATATCATCTAAAAAGGATTGACAAAGATGCGCAGATCAGTAAATATATTATAAAAACATTGCTGGAGTTAGGCGTTCCGGCTAATTTAAAAGGCTATGAATACCTGAAAATTTCAATAGAACTGGCAGTTAAAAATCAAAACTTATTCCGAAAAGAAATTATGCATCTGTATGTGGAAGTCGCCAAGCGGTGTCAGACAAATGTGGGATGTGTGGAACGTTCTATAAGGACTGCTATTGAATCAGTTTACTATAAAAATCCTAAACGCTTTGAAAATTTCTTTGGCTATTCTGTCGGAAAGCCAAGCAATTCGGAATTGATCGGTTTGATCGCTGAAAAAGTCAGATTCATGACTGGTTATGGTGTTGCTGCAAACATACTTTAATATCTCTATAACAAAAAAGTAAATACTTTTTCCGGTAATTTTTTTCGATTTATGTTGCAAAAAATTTCATTATGTAGTATAATAAATTAGTGCCTGTGTTCATAGTGAAGGTGTGCGGATTTACAAGTAAAAAATCCGCAGGCATACTGGCCTGTCGGTCAGCATCTTTGTCAGCTGCGCTGACGCTTTTCCTACAAGGCAATGTTGTTAACTTAAGAAACGTTATTCCTTACGCTCTTGTTAAAGAGAATGTGATTCTGTGGGCATTTTGCTCTAATTATTTACAATGCCTCTTTATGAGGCATTGTAAATAATTAATACTGGGTTTTCAAAGGGTTGTATAACCCTTTGGCAGGGGTACGGGGACAGCGTCTCTGCTTAAGTTGACAGCATTGTCCTACAGGGCAGATCACGTATGGTAAGGATTTTTGACACAGTAAGCGGCAGAATATGCCAAAAACGCACGATTTATCTTATGAACACAAGATTTTAGATAAAGAAAAATTATATAATGCGGAATTGATATTAAACCGGAGGTATTCTTTAATATGTGCGGAATCGTTGGTTTCACAAATAATATTGACAATTCTAATAAGGTCATTGATGATATGATGGATAGAATCCGACATCGTGGTCCGGATGCAGAGGGAAAGTATGTCGACAGCTCGGTCGCTCTCGGTCACAGACGGCTCAGCATTATTGACGTAAGCTCACAGGGCGATCAGCCTATTTTTAACGAAGACGGTTCGCTTGTTATTGTTTTCAACGGCGAAATCTATAATTATCAGGAAATACGAAAAAACCTCGTCGATGCAGGACATAAGTTTTCAACCAATACCGATACCGAGGTTCTTATCCACGGCTATGAGCAATACGGAGAAAAACTTCTTAATATGCTCCGTGGTATGTTTTCTTTCGTGATATGGGATAAGAATAAAAAGGAACTATTCGGCGCAAGAGATTTCTTCGGTATAAAGCCGATGTATTACGCTTTGATGGATAAAACCTTTATGTTTGGTTCGGAAATAAAAAGCTTCCTCGCTCATCCCGAATTCAAAAAGGAACTCAATACCGCCGCTTTGGAAAATTATTTAACGTTTCAGTATTCCCCTTCCAACGAGACCTTTTTTAAAAACGTATACAAGCTTCCTCCAGCTCATTATTTCAGATACAGTGACGGCAAACTCGAAATAAAACGCTACTGGGATGTGAATTTCAACGCCGATAAGAACGTTTCACTTGATGAATGGGTAAACAGAATTTCCGATACGTTCCGCAATTCCGTTGAGGCTCATAAAATAGCTGATGTAGAAGTCGGCTCGTTTCTTTCAAGCGGCGTTGATTCAAGCTACGTTGCCGCAGTTGCAGACGTCGATAAGACATTCACGGTCGGTTTCGGCAAAGACGAAAAATATAACGAGATAGGCTGGGCAAAAAGATTTTCAAGCGCTATCGGAAAAGAAAATACAAGCAAGGTCATCTCTCCGGAAGATTATTGGGACAGCATTCCTATGATACAATATCATATGGATGAACCCCTTGCCGACCCCTCTGCCGTTGCACTTTATTTTGTGTGCAATATCGCCTCGGAAAAGCTCAAGGTCGTTCTTTCCGGCGAGGGAGCAGACGAGATTTTCGGCGGATATAACGTTTACAGCGACCCCGACGGCACTTTGTATGATAAGCTTCCAAAGCCGATAAAACGTGGAATAGGCAGTATCGCTTCCAAGCTTCCGGCAAAGCGAGGAGTAAATTTCTTCGTCCGCAAAGGAAAAGACGTTGAAGAACGCTTTATCGGAAACGCTTATATGTTCACTCCGGAACAGCGTAGATCTATTCTAAAAATCAGGACGGACGCTCCCGACCCGACAGCTCTTACCAAGCCGTTTTATAATAATGTCAAGGGTTTGGACGATGTCACTAAAATGCAGTATCTCGACCTTCATATGTGGATGGCAGGCGATATTCTCCTTAAAGCCGATAAAATGAGTATGGCGAATTCGCTCGAACTCCGTGTGCCGTTCCTCGATAAAGAGATAATGGCTCTGGCTGAGAAGATCCCGACCGAATACAGAGTTACTCATAAAAATAAAACGGACGAGACTAAATATATAACCAAATATGCGATGCGCCTTGCCGCTAAAAAAGATACTCCCGAACAGACCGCTAAAACGGCTGCAAAAAAGAAGCTCGGCTTCCCTGTTCCGATAAGAGTATGGCTTAAAGAGGAAAAATATTATAATATCGTCCGGAACGCTTTTGAAAGCGAAAGCTCAAAGAAATTCTTCAATACTGCTCCGCTTATACGGCTTCTCGACGATCATCGTGACGGAAAAGCCGATAACAGCAGAAAAATCTGGACTATATATATCTTCCTTGTGTGGTATAAGGTCTATTTTGAAAATAACGGCAGTTATTAATAGATCAATTTTTACTTTCCGTTTTATTCAGGGGACGCTGTCCCCTGAAACCCCTGCCAAAGGGTGAATCCACCCTTTGGAAACCCAGTATTAATCTATACAAATCCCCTTAAAGGAGATTTGTATAGATTAGGGCGATTGCCCATAAGATGATACAGACTGGCAAGTATCAAGGGGAAAACGTTCTCTGGATAACACAAAAAGTAAAAATGATTTATTGAAAATAAATGGAGGTATAAATTATTATGCAGTCACAGTATCAGCATCTTATTGATTTAAGCGATTACCCGGTATCTTGGTGGACTAAGATAGTCGAGCTGGGTGAAAAGATCAAAAATGATCCTTCAAAATTCGCACACGCCTGCGACGGAAAGGTTATGGCGACTCTTTTCTACGAGCCTTCTACACGAACCCAGATGTCGTTCCAGACGGCTATGATAAGACTTGGGGGGCAGATAATCGGTTTCGATAATCCGGCAAATTCGTCCGTTTCAAAGGGCGAAACCATTAAGGATACGACCAAGATCGTAAGCAGCTATGCGGATGTGCTTGTTATACGTCATCCGGTTGCCGGAGCGGCTAAAGCGGCTTCACTTACTGCGGATTGCTCTGTCATTAATGCCGGAGACGGCGGTCATCTCCACCCTACTCAGACTCTTACCGATCTTCTTACCCTGAAAATCGAGAAGAAAACTCTCTCCGACCTTACAATTGGTATGTGCGGCGACCTTATAAACGGCAGAACCGTTCATTCGCTCTGCAAGGCGCTTAGTATGTTCAAAAACAACAAATTCGTGTTTATTTCCACTCCGGAATTAAGAATGCCGGCTTACATAAAGGATATCATAAAGGCAAACGGAAGTACTTTTGAAGAAGTTGATACGCTTGAAGAGGCTATTTCCCGGCTTGATGTGCTTTATATGACCCGTATTCAGCAGGAACGTTTTTCAAGTACTGAAGAATACCTTGCTCAGAAAAATACTTATGTTCTTGACAGACAGAAAATGCAGCTTGCCAAAAGAGACATGATCGTTATGCATCCTCTTCCAAGAGTTGACGAGATAACCGTTGAGGTTGACGACGACTCCCGAGCAATGTATTTCACTCAGGCAAAATACGGCGTTTTCGCAAGAATGGCTCTTATCCTCACGATTCTTTCCGAGCAGAAAGCTTCTGAAACATTGAAGGGAAAAGTTTATGCCGGAGTTCGCTGCGATAATCCGAGATGTATCACAAACCATGAAGAATATCTTCCAAAAAGCTTTCGTGCAAGCGGAGATGAGACTCTTCTTGAATGTGAATACTGTGATGAAAGAAAGCTTATATAAATATTAAAATAAGAATCGGTTTATGAATTTTTTCATAAACCGAATTTTTTTGCAAAAGTACTTGACAAATCTGTTATAGCTGTGTATACTGTATATATACAGTATACAAGAGGAGGGAAAAAGTGAATATTTTTCTTGATAATAAAAGCGGCTCGCCGATTTACGATCAGATATATACTCAGATAAAAAATCTGATAATAAGCGGCGAACTTAATGAAAACGAACCCCTGCCGTCTATCCGGAATCTTGCGAAAGACCTTCGGATAAGCGTAGTAACCACAAAACGTGCTTACGATGAGCTTGAAAAGGAAGGCTTTATTTATACTCTTCCGGCAAAGGGATGCTTTGTCGCTCCAAAAAATACGGAGCTGCTTCGTGAGGAAAACCTGAAAAAAATCGAAGAATATCTTTTGCAGATTCAGAAGCTGGCTAAATCCTGCAATCTCGGCAAAAGCGATATTATCGAAATGCTTGAAATTCTTGATGAATAGGAGATCAAATTATGAATGCAATTGAAATTAAAAATCTGACCAAAAAATTTAAGGGATTCTCTCTTGATAACGTCTCGATAAGTCTCCCAACCGGCTGTATCATGGGACTTATCGGCGAAAACGGCGCCGGAAAAACTACTGTTATAAAGTCGGTTCTCGGACTCATTCATCCAGACGGCGGAAAAATAAGTATCTTCGGAAAAGAACCGACCTCCGAAATGAAAAACGATATCGGAGTAGTTCTTGATGAGATCGGAATACCAATACAGTTCAATATCAAAGATGTTGATTCTATAATGAAAAATATTTTCACAAAATGGGACAGCAATGTGTTTTATGATTATATAAAAAAATTCAGTCTTCCTGATAAAAAAGCATTTAAAACTTTTTCAAAGGGAATGAAAATGAAACTTGGAATCGCCATTGCTCTTTCTCATAATGCAAAGCTGCTTATACTTGATGAACCGACAAGCGGTCTTGATCCGCTGGTGAGAGATGAGATAATCGACATTTTCAATGATTTTACACGGGATGAAACTCATTCTATACTTATTTCTTCGCATATCGTAAGTGACCTTGAAAAAATCTGCGACTACATTACTTTTATCCACAACGGAAAAATCACTCTTTGTGAGGAAAAGGACATTCTTCTTGAAAAATACGGCTTCATAAACACAAGCGAAGAGGTTCTTGCCGGACTTGACAAGTCTGCGGTCAAGGGTAAAAAATCGCATAAATTCGGTACGGAAGCCGTTATCGTAAGGGAGAAAGTTCCGTCAAGCTTTGATGTGAAGCCTGTAACGATTGAAGAATTATTTGTTTATATGTCAAAGGAGGAGAAGTAAAATGAAAGGACTTCTTATTAAAGAATTTATCATGTTCAGGAAAAATTGTATCGCTCCGATAATATTTCTTATTTTTATTATGTTCGCCGGAATAATGGGACAATCTCAGATGATCGTGTTTGCTCCGGTTTTTATATCAATAATTCCATCAAGCTATATGACCTTTGATGAAACAAGCAGATGGGATATTTATTCCTTGATAATTCCCGAAAAAAGAAGCAATATCGTTTCATCAAAATATATTTTTACGCTGATATTGATTTCAATTTCGATTATTCTTGCTGCTTTTTCAGGATTTATAGGCTTGAATATCAACAAAGAAAACGAATTTGTATGGTCATCGTTTTTATCGCTTATCGAAGCATTAATCATCGTAGGATTGATTTTTCCTATGGTAATTCTTCCGTTCAACTTTAAACTCGGAACAGCAAAAGCCAGAATTGCAGCAATGATTTTTGCTGGATTCATCGGTGGTTCTGCTTCCGTATTTGTAAACAGTGAGGAGTTAAATTTAGCATTGATCTTTTCGGATATGGGCGGTCTGTTAAAAATAATCATAGCTGCTGCCGTAGCTATGTTATTCCTGATATCGTGGGGATTATCCATAATTTTTTACAAAAAAAGAGAATTCTGATAATCAAGATCATCAGAAAAACGGATGGTATGAGAAAATTATAGAATGGCTTTTTTATGCTATTAAACTAAGAAAAAGAAAAACAGTCACACGCTCTTCAAAAGATCATGTGACTGTTTTTTGAATATACCATACATTCCGGACTTGATATCTGCCTGAAAATATGGCATCATTTCGCTGTTGCCTTAAAGATTATCATAAATTGCTTTTATTTTTTGATTTGTTCAAGCAATATTTTTCTCATTATACAGAGATCAAATGAATCAAGCTTGTTATCCTCGCATAAATCAGCTGCTGTCCAATTTTCAAGCTTAGCGTCAGGAACGTCGAGCAGCCATTTCTGAAGAAGAACCAAATCGGCAATATTGAATGTGCCGTCACTGTTAACATCGCCTTTAACGTCTGACGGAACAGTTGTAGTAGTTGTTGTTGTGGAGATCGTTGTTGACGTAGTAGTTGTTGTAGTGGTTGTTGTCGTGGTCTGGCATGGAAGAGTATAATCAACAGGGATAAGCTTCCATTTCTGGCAGTTGTTATCATTCCACTGCCATTGCTGAACGTTTGCTCCGGACGCTTTGGAAGCGTCGGCAATTTCAACACATGATAAATCCTTTGATGAACGTGTAACAATCGTATAAGTTCCGTCCTCGTTATCAACAAACTTGAAATATTGTGTGCTGGATTTAAGAAATTCGTCGATATAAATATTCGTACCGTTTTTTCCGTCAGTACAGTTAAGGAGAAGAGTGTCTCCGTCTGCCATGCCGGAATAAATGTAGTAGTATCCCCAGTTAACTGCTTTTAAGCGCCATACGTTGTGAGCCGACGGATTGCCTGTATCTGCTCCCCATTGCTGAACATTTGCGCCCGATTCTGCTTTTCCGTCCTGAACCTCCATAAACTGACCGCTGTTTACGTTCTGGATCATATAATTTTTGCTTGTATTGATTTCAGCGCCGTCCTTAATAGTAATCTTTTCTGCTATCCATTTCTGCGAATCCTTACCGTTGCACTGCCATTGAATAACATTTGCGCCGGATTGCAAGGAATCGCTTTCAACGCTTATGCAGCTTGCATCCTTGCTGGATTTTGTAAGTATCGTATAAGTTCCGTCACCGTTATCAACAAACTTGAACTTTCGTGCATCCGATTCGTCATTTGTCCATATACCGATGTTTGTTCCGTTGTCGGCTTTTCCGTATGCAAGATCAAGATAATATGTTTTGCCGTCTCCTACGCATGAACGGATGTAGTAATAGCCGTCGCCTGCGTCTTTGAGTTTCCATGTATTGTGAACAGCTTCGCCGTCTGCGCCCCATTGCTGAACATTTGCTCCGCTTTCAGCTTTTGCACCGTCAACTTCCATGTATAATCCGCTGCCTGAATTTTTGAACATATATTTTACTGATGTATCCATAACAGCGGCGGTATTTTCAGTTACTGTAAGCGATTTAAGGAAAGGAGAAGGATATTTCACAGAAATATATTTTGACATATCGCTGTCGCCTATATATTTTATTTTTCCCTCAGATTTAAAAGCTCCTGCATAGCTATTGCAAAAATCCTTTGTGTCTGTTCCTTTGGTATTATAAGCGGAAATAAGCGAGTAGCCGTAATTTTCCTTATTGGGATACCATGTGCTTGCAACCTTTATTGAAATTTTCATGGCAGTTGGAACAGTTCCGCTTGTTTTAGAGTAATACGAGCCGCTGTCACGGTATGGATCGTTTCCGCCGCCGGCAGATATACAGTATGGATAAGTATTTTCATACGATTGGAATCGGCAGTTTTCGCTGACGATATTTGAACCGTCGCCGCCTATGATCTGAGAAGTTCCGCTTCCGTTTCCGGAATCGCTTCCTTCAAAATAGTTGTTGTATATATGACCGTTTCCGTTGCCGATCTGAGGGCATCTTCTTACGTTTTTATCCCATTTGTTATAGCAAAGAGTCGTTCTGCACCTTGAGGTTTCGTCATTCTGAGTGCCATATGCTACAGTCCAGTAACGATTGGTGAAAGAGCAGTAAGAGATAGTGATATAATCCGGACTGCGAAGTCTGTCTTTAGCGTCAAGGTATGATTCATAAGGGGTATTGATCCATATGAATTTACCAACTTCATCCTGACCGTTTCCCGTTTTATCATAGCTTAAACGATTATTGAAAGTACAATGATCTATCCATATATTTCTTGAAGACCATATATTGATAAGTATTCTGTTTTTTACGTTTACTGCCTGAAAATCAATATTTCTGAAAACGATATTATCGCTCGGACTGTCGTCGGCAGCGCCGTATGCGTCGTTTGTACGAAGCTGACAGTCGTATATCGTGTTTGCGCTGTAAGAGCCGACAATGGTTTTATTGTCTCGTATACGTGTATTTCCCTCGGATTGCATATCAATGTTCGCACTGACAACGATAGTCAGAGCCTCTTTGGAATCAAGAGCGTTTTTTAATTCGCTGGCGCTGCTTACTGTAATTGTTTTACCGAAAAGGCCTCCTACCGTACAAGCTTTTTCGCCTTCCTGACACATTGAATTGCCTGCGAATCCTTCGCATCCGTCAAGATTTATCTTATATTTCTGATATTCGTTTCCTGAATATGAAGAAAGTGTAAAGCTGTTGGAATTAGGGTTAAACGTGAGAGCTTTTGATGAATCCGCATTGCTTACTACCTTATAATAAAGATAATAACCGTCAAAATCCTTCTGAACTCCCTCAATCTTCCAACGCTGAGAAGCGGAATCAGTATCTTTAGCAAGCGTTACTCCATTGCCGCTGCTTGTCAATATGTTTCCGTTTGCTCCGCTGACAATTTCGTAAACTCCGTCGCTTACATAATTAAGCGACCATTCTTCAGAGCTTGTTCCGTTGGAAGTATCGGATTTGAGCGAGGTTCCCGACGCATTAACGCTGCGGTCGGTATCCGATATTCCCATAAGGAATTTCTGTACAGGATAACTTTCTGCTGCGAAAGCTTCAAAACGTTCAGCTTTGAAGCCGAGAGGGATCGCAGCGATCATTGTCGTGACAGAAAGAACCGTACTAACTATTTTTTTGCCTATCATTAAATAGTTCCTCCTTCAGAGCGTAAACGCTCATTATTTTTTACAATTGTATTATACCACTATAAGTTATAGCCGTCAATGCACGAAATGCAAAAAATGGATAGTGTATTTGATAGCAGATTGCACAAAAAATAGTATAGTTTTATGTGAATTTCAACTGATGTTGCGTATAAGATTCATTCTTGAATAAAGAAAAATGATTATGATTCGGATGCTAAAATCTGCTCCATAACAGGAGTAGTGTCAAGAAAATTAAACAGAGCCGTAAGAATATTGTTATAGCTGTCTGATGAGATATGAATGCCGTCTCCGGCAGAATATTCACTGCTCAGAGCAAGCGTGCTGCTGTCGGCGAGAACTGAATATGCGTCGAAGTAATAGACCTGCGGCGAGCCAATGCTGTTTATCATATTTTCAAGAGAAGCATTATAGTTTCGGATATTTTCGTTTGTTGTATAGGAAACGTAATCGGCAACGGGAGTAATTCCTGCGGCAACTATATTGACATCCGGAACTCTTTCAAGAATCTGCGTAATCAGATTATAATATTCATCGACAAACCAATCGGGTGAATTATTGGGCGTATCGTTCATTCCCATGGAAATATAGAGAAGTTTCGGCTGCATATAAGCTGCTGCGTCCACCATTCCCATTTCACCGTATCCGAAGTTGAATGTAAAATTTTCATAGTTACAGACTCCGACAGATTCTGTTGCAATATTGTGTTCTGTCGGAATATATCCGTAAATATGAAATCCGGAAGCGATAGAATCTCCTGCGATCGCAAGACGTTCCTGATAAAATGCACTGTTGGGGGATTCGCCTGCATAAAGATAAGGCGAAAGAGGCTGTCCCGGAGAAGGAGCTTCATTGGATTCGGTTTCCGGTTCAGTTGCAGCAGCTTCCGTAACTGTTGTAGAAGTAACGGTCGTTGAGACAGTGGTTGAAGACGTTACTGTTGCTGAAACTAAGGCGGCAGTGCTTGTTCTCGTAATTGATGATGAGACTGATGTGACCGGATTTATATTTGTATCGTTTGCACGAGATGTAACAACGTCTGCCGAAACTTTTATCGAAGACGGTTTAGTATTTCCGGCAGGGTTTTCATTGTTCTTTTTAGAGCCGTAAGCCCATAAAACTGCCAGCATAGCCGCAATGAAGAGAAATACGGCAAACGATGGACTTTTAATAAGATTTACAATTCTGTTTTTCATATAAATACACTTCCGCAAAAAATATCTTCCTTAATTTTAACATATTGGGAAATAAATGTAAAGCGTTTTATTATATTTTTAATGGAACTGCGTTTTCCTTGACTTTTTTTTATAATAGGGTTATAATATTATAAGAAAAATCGTAAAAATATTCTTATGATTTTGTAAGATGAAATTATGACTTGATAAATTCTTTTGTTATACTCGCCGCTATTGCAAAATGTCCAAAGGATGCAGAGCAGAAATTTTGTATGTCAAGGCGAAGGAGAAAAGCATACTGATGTATGGTGATGACGACAACACAGACAGGCAGAATTTCTGCCGGCATTACTGGATATTTTGCAATAGCGGCGAGTATAAAGATAGGAGCATTTTATATGAATAATATTACAATTGCGGAACTTTTTGATCTTGAACATACTATCGCCGCCGATTATCTTAAAGGCTTCACTTACCCTTGGGAGGCTCTTAAAGGGATAAGCAAATTGATTATTGAAATCGGAAGCAGGCTGGATCTCGGTGAGTATGATAATCCGTCCGAAAATGTCTGGATTCATAAAACCGCAAAGGTATTCCCGAGCGCATATATCGGTTCACCATGTATTATCGGAGCAGAAACGGAAGTCCGTCACTGCGCTTTTATCAGAGGAAGTGCGATAATCGGAAAAAACTGCGTTGTCGGCAATTCGGCGGAGCTAAAAAACGTTATTATTTTCGATAATGTTCAGACTCCTCATTATAACTATGTGGGAGATAGTATTCTCGGCTATAAATCGCATATGGGAGCAGGCTCTATAACGTCGAACGTGAAATCGGATAAAACGAATGTGGTTATAAAATCAGACGGCGAATCAATTGAAACAGGAATAAAAAAAATAGGCGCAATGCTTGGTGATTATGTTGAGGTCGGATGTAACAGCGTCCTGAATCCCGGAACGATAGTGGGAAGAAATTCAAATATTTACCCCACAAGCTGCGTCAGGGGAGTTGTTCCCGAAAACAGCATTTATAAAACCGGCGGCGTTATCGTTTCAAAAAAGCATAATTAAGGAACCACTGAATAAATCACGCCTGACGGCTCAGCACACATTTTGCTTGCATATTTTCCGCCATCTTGCACAGAAATTTCTTGACAGGCGACTCCCCACCGGGTGGGGATATGTCACGAAGTGACAGAGGGGACGGCTCGTTCAAGCAGCCTGCCTGCGAAATTTCTATACAATCTGACGAAAAATCTGACTACGCAATCTGTGCACTGGATTTAATCAATGCTTCCTTAAAATTATACGATAGTTAAAAAATTTGGAGGACAGATGTGAAAAGATTACTTATTTTAATCGGAAAAATCATCGTTAAAATGCTGCGGCTTTTCAAACGAAATGCCGGAAATCTTCCGGGAATTATCCTGTGGCATCTTTCAGGACACAAGTGCGTTTCAATGTTTAAGGTCGATTGTCCCATAATCGCTGTTACAGGAACTAACGGAAAAACTTCTGTTACAAACTGCATCGCTCAACTTTTTGAACAAAGCGGAAAAAATATAATAATCAATAAAGAGGGCAATAATCTCGATACGGGAATCTGCTCTTTGCTGCTTCGTCACTGTGATATGAAGGGCAGAGTCAAAGCCGATTACCTTATTCTTGAAACGGACGAATCGCACGTTCCTGTAGTTTATTCTCAGTTAAAGCTTGATACGCTGGTTGTTCTGAATTTCTTCCGAGATCAGCTTGACAGAAACGGCGAAATGGAAACGCTTATCCAGAAAATAAACGGATTCTGCAAAACTTTTGAGGGAAATCTTATACTCAATGGCGACGATCCGAACACAGCTCGTCTCGGCAAGGCGAATCCGAAAAATAAAAACGTTAAATATTTCCATGCAATGCCTTACGCTTTTGCAACCGACAAGGCTTTTGAGGCTTCTGAAGGACGTTTTTGTCCGTTCTGCGGCGAATCGCTGGAATACGAGTATTATCAATATTCCCATATAGGAAAATTTTCCTGTAAAAAATGCGGATTCGGCAATTACGAACCGTATATAACTGCGGAAAAAATTGATCTTGAAAAGCCTGTTTTTACGGCGGATGGATTTGAATATTCTCCGAAGCTCAACAGCATTTATAATGTTTACAATATGACGGCAGTTGCAGCGGCGGCTAAGCTCTATAATATCGATCAGAAGATAACCAACAGCGTTATTTCCACCTATACGGTCAACAACGGACGTATGGAAAACTTCATGCTCGGCGATAGAGAAACAACTCTTAATCTTGCGAAAAATCCTGTCGGAGCGAATATGACGCTTCGTGTTATGAATGAAACAAGCGGCGAAAAAGAGCTTCTTTTCGTGCTCAATGACAATGTTGCCGACGGTCTTGACGTATCATGGATATGGGATATAAATTTCAGCATTTTTGAAAGAGTTACAAGAGTTGTCACATCAGGAACAAGAGCGTACGATATTGCTGTAAGAATCAAATGCTCCGGCTTTGAAGCGTCTAAAATAGTAGTGTGTCCGGAGCTTGACAAAGCTGTAGAGTGTCTTGCGGAAACTCCGGGAAGAAAATACGTTATCGCAAACTATACTGCCGTTCAGCCGACGAGAAGCGCTTTAAAACGCTATATTTCAAAGCATGGAGGTAAATCGGAATGAAAACATTGAAAATACTTCATATGTATGCGGATATGCTTGATCTTTACGGCGACAGCGGAAACATGGAAATCCTGAATTACCGCTGTTCTATGCGAGGAATAAAGTGTGAAACAGATAAGTATTCGGTTGATTCGGATATGCCTGATTTTTCGTCTTATGACCTTATATATATCGGCGGCGGAGCTGATCTTGAACAGCAGCATATTTCCGCCGATCTTCTTAAATGCAAAGAGGGTATCGTCAAGGCGTATAATGAAGGAGTTTTTCTCTTTCTGATATGCGGAGGCTATCAGCTTATGGGAAAATATTACCGTGACGCTGACGGAAACGAAATAGCCGGACTTGGTTTGTTTGACTATTATACGATTGCTCCTACGAGCCGTAAAAAAAGATGTATCGGGAATATAGTCATCCAGACTGATATTACCGGTGAGCCGGTGAAAGTAGTCGGTTTTGAAAATCACGGCGGACAGACGCAGGAGGTTAAAACTCCGTTTGGAAAGGTTCTTTACGGAAACGGAAATTGCTGTGCAAGCGAAGCAGAGGGATATTTTGAAAAAAATGTTATTGCAACGTATCTGCACGGACCGTGTCTTGCGAAAAATCCGGAAATTTCGGATTATATTATAAACTATTGCATTAACAGAGGAGAGGATGTTCCTGTTGAACTTGCGCCTCTTGACGATAAGCTTGAAAAAGACTGCCGAAATGTAATGCTTGAAAGACTTTTAAAATAAATGTTTTACTGCTGCGTGAAAAATGCGGCAGTTTTTTTGTAATTAAATTTGGACTTCCTTCATAGAATTAGATATCAGAACTTGTTCACAATGGGAGGAAGATATGTTTTTCAGAAGTAAAATTATGCGTGATACGGCTATGCTTACCGCAATGCAGTTATTTCTTGATACGGCAGCGCTGCTGCTTAATGTATTTATTACAAAACAGCTCGGAGCTTCGGCTATCGGAATTCTTACGCTGATGGGTTCATTTTTGAATCTTGCGGGAATAATTTCAAACGGCAATGCATTTTTGTGTATGAGCCGTCTTATTTCGGAAGAACACGGAAAAAACGGAGGAAATCCAAACAGGATCCTTATGCATGGTATAAAACTTTGTACAATGCTCAGCGTTGTAGTTTCTGCTGTAGTTTTTTTGCTTGCCGAACCGATCAGCGGACGATTTTTCAGCGGTGCGGAAATGTCAGGCGCCATACGTCTTATGCCCGTTGCTCTTATTTCCGGAGCGATCGCATCGTGTTTTAAAGGATATTTCAATGCCGGAAGAAAAGCCGGAATTACTGCTCTTGGCGATATTCTTGAATTTGCGGTTAAATCGACAGTGATAATCGCAGTAACTCTCGTTGCCGATAATCCGTCTGAAAGTATTGTTTGCGAGATCATGATAGCCGGAATTATAGCCGGAAATCTTTTTTCGCTTGTATTTTTCCTTACGGCATTTGCTAAAAATTATGAGCGTTCCGACGGTAAAGGTTCTCTTGGTTTTAAGAAGTATGCAGCGTTTGCATTTCCGATAATGGGAGGAGGAATCCTTACAGCCGCTCTTAGCAGCACAAATGATGCATTGATTCCGCTTTGCCTGCGTCAGTACGGTGACTCGGTTTCAGAGGCTCTGAGTCAATTTGGAATCTTTGAGGCTATTGTGATACCAACATTGTTTTTCCCGTCGGTTGTACTTTGTTCAATGTCCGGAATAATAGTGAGCGAATCGGCAAGGGCGTCGGCGGCAGGGGACAAAGTACGGATAAAAAGTCTTTCTGAACGTCTTACGGAATGGACTCTTATGTTTTCAATTTTTGCAGCTGCGGTTCTGATGCGTTTTGGAACTCCCATAGGCGAGCTTCTCGGGGGAGGTGAGACTGCCGGAAAAATGATAACGGTAATAGCTCCGGTCGTTCCTTTTATCTACATGGAAATAATTCTCGAAGCAATGATAAAAGGAATGGGACTTCAGGCTTTTTCGTCTTTGAATTATCTTGCGGAATATACGGTGCGTATTGCTATCGTACTTATTTTTGTGCCAAAAATCGGCTTTTATGGAATAGCGGCGTCTTATTATACAAGCAACGTTCTTGGAAACTGTTCCCGTTTTATAAAGCTTATGAAAACGACAGGAATGAAATTCAAATTTCTGAAATTGATAGCTGTTCCTGTGCTTTACGCTTATCTGACTATGTGTGCCTCCGAACTTATTATGCGTGCTGCCGGAGCAGTTGACGGGAATATTTTGAAAATGATGATTTTCACTCTGTTATGGGGCGCAGGATATTTTGCCGTATTTATGATTTTGGGAAAAATAAAACCTTTTGAAGTTAAAAGAAACGCTTCTGTTGTACATAATGCACAATAGAATACGCCTTTAGTAATGTGATATGTAGAAAATATCGAATCACTATTGCAATTTGCTTAAAAAAGCTTTATAATTGTTGTGTACAGTGCATGAAATTTATAGCATGAATTTATAATCTGTAAATAAAATTATCTCAAGGAGAAATCTCAATGAAAGAATATGATGTAAATAAAGTAAGAAATATTGCTTTTGCCGGACATAACGGCTCCGGAAAAACCTCTCTCGCAGAAGCTGTTTTATATAAATCAGGCGCTTCAGAACGTCTGGGAAAAACTGCTGACGGAACTACTGTCTGTGATTACGATTCGGAAGAGATAAAGAGAAAAATTTCAATTGGAACTTCTCTTGCTTCTTTTAAATATAACGACTGCAAAATTAATATTCTTGATACTCCCGGTCTTTTTGATTTTGCCGCCGAAATGATTGAAGGAATCCGTGCTTCGGATACGGTTATGATTACTGTTTCGGCTAAATCAGGTGTAAAGATCGGAGCAAGAAAAGCCTATGACGAAGCTGTTAAACAGGGCAAATCCAAGATGTTTGTTGTTACTAAGATCGATGATAAGGACGCTAATTTCTTCAATGTTCTTACAGAACTGAAAACTGTTTTCGGTCCGACGGTATGCCCTGTAGTCGTTCCTGTAATAAGCAACGGTTCAATCGTTGAATTTGTTAATCTCATCGAAATGAAAGCCTATAAGTACGACGGCAAGGGTAATGCTGTCGAAACCGAAATGCCGACTGCTGAAATATCCGAGAAATTTGAGTACCGTATCGAGGGACTTGTTGCAGCCGTTTCGGAAGCTGTTGCAGAAACCTCAGACGAGCTTATGGAGAAATTCTTTGAGGGTGAACCGTTTACTCAGAAAGAGCTTATCGATGGAATTCACAATGGTATGAACAAAGGAATTATTACTCCTGTTGTCTGCACATCTGCTGCCGATCTTTCAGGAATAGATATGCTTCTTAAAGAAATTGAGCTTCTTCTGCCTGCGCCTGATGAAGTATATCCTGCGGAGGCTTATACTCCGTCCAAGGATGTTGTAGAGGTTAAATGCGATGCGGATGAACCTCTTTCGGCTTACGTTTTCAAAACTATTGCCGATCCATTTGTGGGAAAAATGTCGATGATAAAAGTAATGTCAGGCAAGCTTTCTTCCAACTGCGACGTTGTTAATTCCTCCACCGGAAATACAGAGAAAATAGGCAAACTTTATTTCGTCTGCGGAAAGAAGCAGACTGAAGTGAACTGCGCTTATGCCGGAGATATCGTTGTTGCTTCAAAAATTTCCGCTAACACCGGAGATACTCTTTCCGATGTTTCAAGAATACTTGAATTTGCAGGAATGGACTTCCCGAAGCCGTGCTACTCAATGGCCGTAAAGGCAAAGGCTCAGGGAGATGAAGCCAAAATATCGGCAAGCATTCAGAGACTTCTTGAAGAAGACCCGACTCTCAGTTACGTTCAGGATGAAAATACAAAGGAGCAGATTCTCAGCGGTCTTGGTGAGCAGCACCTTGAAGTTGCAGCATCAAAGCTCAGCGGAAAATTCGGAGTTTCCGTTAAATTAAGCGTTCCGAAAATTGCATATAAGGAAACTATCCGTCAGAAGGTCAAGGTTGAGGGAAAACATAAAAAACAGTCGGGCGGTCATGGACAATACGGTCATGTCTGGATAGAGTTTGAACCTTGCGTAAGTGATTCGCTTGTTTTTGAAGAGAAAGTTTTTGGCGGAGCTGTTCCTAAAAACTACTTCCCGGCAGTTCAGAAAGGACTCGAAGATTCCGTTAAAAAAGGCGTTCTTGCGGGATGTCCGGTAGTTGGACTTAAAGCTATTCTTGTCGACGGCTCATATCATCCTGTCGATTCGTCGGAAATGGCATTTAAAACAGCTGCTTCAATTGCATATAAGGAGGGTCTGAAAAAGGCTGATCCTGTAATGCTTGAACCTATCGGAGAACTTAAAGTTACCGCTCCGGATGAAAACACGGGGGATATTATGGGAGAACTCAATAAACGCAGAGGAAGAGTGCTCGGAATGGAGCCTGTTTCTCATGGTGTTACAATGATTCAGGCAGAAGTTCCTATGCGTGAAATGCATGATTTTGCAATGTATCTGCGCCAGACAACAAGAGGTCTTGGAAGCTTTACGTTTGATTTTATGAGATATGAACAGCTTCCCTCAAATCTGCTTACCGAGGTTATTTCTGCTCTTAATTCAGAGGAATAAAATAATGTACTAAGGGGTACATTTATTGTACCCCTTTTATTTTGGAGGAATAAAATGAACAGGAGAATATCGGCAATTACCGCAGCCTGTATAGCTGTTGTATCCGTAACAGCCTGCGGAGATACATGGCAGGAAAAGGAAAGAAAAATTGACAATCTCGTCAGAGCTGCATATAATACAATAGACTATAGTTTTACCGGAATTATTTCAAATAATCCCGAATATTGCCTTGATGATGAAGCCAAGGAATATCGTCAGAAGCTTATGAAAAATCACGATGTTGATCTTGAATGGCTTATAATTGCTGATAGAGGAAATATCAAGGTTTATTACTCAAAGGATTGGGAAAGTCCTGCGCATTTGGCAGGAGCGACCGATGACTGTGAAAACGTTACTTTGGGCGAAAAGTATAACGATGAGCTGAAGATAATTGAAAAATCACAAAGAGAATCCGAGCAGATGAATGCTCAGACAACAACTATGAAGCAGCCGATTATCACAACGACTACTACCAAAGCTGACCAATCAAATCTGCCCAATAAAAATACAAATAATCTCGGAAAAGTTACGCTTAAAACCGGAGGAGATACATTTACAGTTGCTTCATGGAATCCAGAAGATGTCCCGGAGCTTTTAAATCAGTGGGAAAATAATACCGGCTATTCTTATTACAATGTTGATTTCATAAATTTTGACTGCGGCGGCGGTGATGCATCTGAAAGATACGACCAGCTCTTTATTTCCGGAGATGATCTCGATGTATATTTCTGCGAGGCTGATTGGGCATTGAAGTATATCAATGATGATAGAAGAACTGCACCGCTTGAAGCTCTTGGTTTCAGCGACGCTGATTTTGCCAACGCATATGATTATACAACAGAAATAGGAAGAGCTACAAACGGTAAAAATGCAGGAAAAATAGTCGGAGCTTCATGGCAGGCTGCACCAGGAGCTTTTGCTTACAGAACCGATTTGGCCGAGCAATATCTCGGAGTGACAACTCCGGAGGAAATGCAGGCTAAAATGCGTAATTGGGACGAATTTGTTTCTACAGCTATGGAAGTTTCATTCAACAGCGAAGAAAAGGTTGCTCTTGCTGATTCAGTGGGAGGATTATGGCAGGCATTTTCCGGCGGCAGAGCTCAGCCTTGGATAATAAATAACGAAGTCGTATTTGATGATTCATGCAAAAAGTTTGCGGATTATGCAAAAACACTCTGGGATTTCGTCGGAGTAACGCATAATGTGCAATGGGCAGATTCTTGGCTTGATGCCGGTAAGAAAGGCTCTTGCATGGGATATTTTGTTTCAACATGGGGATTTGACGAACAGGTATTCTTTGGTCAGGTTTCGTCTGAATCCTATGGAAAATGGGCTGTCTGCGAAGGACCTTCGCCATATTTCTGGGGAGGAATGTGGATAGTTGTTAACCCTGCTACAGATAATGCCGAAGAGGCACAATCATTTATATATAATGCGGCGGTTGATTCTGACGCTATGAAAGAATTTGCTCATAGTAAGCCTGAATATGTAAATAATGTTATGGTTATGAAGGAAATTATTAATAACAGGGAAATTCTCAATGAATGGGCAACGGACGATCTTGGAGGTCAGAATTATTTCGAAGTCCTTGATAAAAACGCTGAAGCAATTGATTTGAATGGAATTATTACACCATATGACGGCATGATTAAGAATGCATTTCTTAATGCAGTTTGCAGCATTTATCTGCAAGGCGGTTCGTACGATGAGACGATCGAATATGCTATGGAATTTATTTCTATTGATGGATAATATTAAAGGCTGTTTTATGCTGTTTTGAAGCTTTTTAGCAGGTGATAGAAAATTTTTTTGGAAAAATTTCAAAAAAGGGTTGACAAATCAAATCCATTGTGATATAATATAATAGTCGTCAGGAGAGAGCTTAAAATGAGTTGCTTTGACGACTAAAATGGCAAAAAGTGTGGGGGTTTAGCTCAGCTGGGAGAGCATCTGCCTTACAAGCAGAGGGTCACAGGTTCGAGCCCTGTAGTCCCCACCATTGGCCCGGTAGTTCAGTTGGTTAGAACGCTAGCCTGTCACGCTAGAGGTCGT
>JAFTQW010000051.1 GCA_017462565.1 Ruminococcus sp. | reverse complement strand
ATCTTCAAGCTTATGTCGGATATTTCCGTATCTCGTCCTCCTCGGATCTGTTAGTTCGGAAAGCCGTTCTGTTAATCTTTCTATCTTCATTCTTCTATTTTACCACTTTTCTGATAAAATGTAAATGCTGTTGCCGTGTGGAGTGCTTAATAAAATATTGACAATTAATGTAAAAAGCTGTATAATAAAAGTTGAGAGCATACCAAAAACGGTAGGCGGTCAAATCCTTACTCCCGGAAGGGAGTGAATATTTATGAACTATGTAACATTGCAAGATTTGATTCAGCTTGGAATTCTGTTCACAGCTGCTGCAAGTTTACTATACACAATTTTTCATGATAAAAGGAAATAGCCGCCCCAACTGCCAATTTTGAGCGGCTATTTCTTTAGTTTTCTCATTATCGGGAGCGACCGTCTATCGGTATGCTCTCTTCCTTTATATTATATTCGATTATTTTGAAAAAGTCAATACTTGTCGATATTTTTTTTGCTTTTTTTGTCGGAAACTGTCATAAAACGTCTTTAATCATCACCTTTCGCATAATAAAATTTAAGACAAATTTAAGATTTCCGTTAAGTGTTTTTTCAGGAGTTTATGTTATAATGGGAACATAAACAAAAACGGAGGTAAACATAATGCGTGAAATTATACTTCAGACAAAGAGCCTATCAAAGCGGTACAAAAACTTCACGGCGCTTGATAATGCCGATATGACGGTATATAAGGGAGATATATACGGTCTTGTCGGACGGAACGGCGCAGGAAAAACAACTATAATGAAAATTCTCACAGGACTCACAGAAAAGTCAGGCGGCGAATTTGAAATCTTCTCCAAAAAGGGTGCAGAGCTTGAAAGACAGAAAAAGCGTATAGGATGTCTTATAGAGAATCCGGCGTTTTTCGGAAATCTTTCAGCCTATAATAACCTTAAATACTATGCCATTCAAAAGGGGATAACCGATCATTCTCAGATAGACGAAGCTCTTTCGCTTGTTAATCTTAAAGATGTTAAAAATAAGAAATTCCGCAAATTTTCACTTGGAATGAAACAGCGTCTTGGAATAGCGTTTGCGCTTCTTGATAATCCTGATCTGATAATTCTTGACGAACCGATAAACGGTCTTGACCCTATAGGAATCAGCGAGCTTCGTGAAACATTCGGAAAACTCAATCGTGAGCGAGGCATAACAATACTTATTTCAAGTCATATTTTATCGGAGCTTTACCTTGTAGCAAATCGTTTCCTCTTCATTGAACAGGGAAAGGTCATGAACGAGATAACCAAAGAGGAGCTTGATCTCGAATGTATGCGGTGCAAAGCCGTAAAAACTTCCGATTCAAAGCTTACAGCGGCTATAATAGAGAAAAAGCTCGGAATAGACGATTATAAGGTTATAGACGAAAAAGAGATTCGTATATACGATGAAAGTATAAGTTCAGAGGTTATAAACAGAACTCTTGTGACCGAGGGTATCGGAGTTTCTGAAATTTATGAAACAGGCATTTCGCTTGAAGATTATTTCAAATCTCTTGTGGGAGGTATTCAGTAATGATAAATATGATAAAAGCGGACTTATACCGCATAACAAAGGGAATTGGATTCTATATTGCAATAATAGCAATGATCCTGACAACTGCTGTAAGCGTTTTTATGACAGAACCGGGATATATCGGAAATACGCAGGTCAGCATCAGCGAAGAGGATATGGAAACAATATCCGAAGCTTCAGAATCAGGAGCTGTAGAGGTTATCAAAAATTTTAAAACCGATCGTGACGCTCAACAGAAAAAAGGCTTTGTAAGAGAAATTCTTGGAGCAAATATAAACCTTTATTACATGATGATAATACTCGTTTTTGTAATCCTCATGGCAGACTTCTCAAACAAAACAATCAAAAATACCATAACGTCAGCATACAGCAAGAAAAAATATTTTATCTCAAAGATTTCGATGATTTATATTTCAGCGATAATTTTCATAACTCTGGCGAATTTGTTTGCCTATACGCTGAATTTCATAATCAATGGAAAAGAATATACCGAACCGATAAAAAATACTCTGGCGGTAACAGTATATCAGCTTCCCATGCTTCTTGGCATAGTAAGTCTGCTTATATTTTTCGGATTTCTATTTAAAAGGTCTGCACTGTTTAATGCTGTCGCCATATCGTTCATTATGCTTTTTCAGATAATTATGGCTACGTTGTCTTCGCTGACAGAGTCGGAGGCGTTATCTGAATTTATGGCGAAATATGAGCTTCAGTCAGCCTTGAAAATGCTTTCAACTCTTCCTGATACAAAATATATTCTCACCTGTGCTTCTATAGGATTTGCAGAAATTATTGTTTTCTCGGTTTTGGGATATACCGTTTTCAAGAAGTCGGAAATAAAATAAGAAACGGATATGCTGTTTACAGAAAGGAACACATTTATGATAGTGATAGCAATAATTTTATGTATAACAGTAGTCATAATGCTGTTCCTTCTTATTATAAAGGAACGGGAAGCAAAGGAGCTTGCAGAGCAGATAAAACGAATCCGGTCGGATAGTACAAATGAGCTTATCCATTCTGAACACGGCATGATATCCTCCGGACTTATCAACGAGATAAACTGCCTGCTTAAAGAAATGCGATGCTGTGAAGCAGACTATCAGCGCAGAAAACACGACCTCGAACAGATGACGACTAATATTTCTCATGATCTGAGGACTCCGCTGACTTCCGCAATGGGATATCTCGGACTTCTTAAAAACAGTTCCGTTTCCGAAGAAGAAAAAAAGAAAGAGCTTGAGATAATTGAAAAGCGCCTGATACGTCTTGAAGAGCTTCTTAATTCATTTTTCGAGTTTTCAAAAATTATCTCCGAGGGAAAAGCTCCGGAACTAAGCGAGATCAATCTTATTGCCGTTCTTGAAGAGTCTATTGTGCATTATTACGACGATTACTGCAATCAGAACCGTGTTATCGAATTTAAATACAATGTAAACAAAATCAAACTGAACTCAAATCATAATATGCTTGTAAGAATATTCGATAATCTGATAAACAATACTCTGAAACACGGTCTGGGTGCTCTTGATATAAGCGTTGTTCAGACCGGAAACGGCGGTGTTGAGATCAATTTTGAAAATACAACAAAAGACAGCGATCTCGACGCTTCAAGAGTTTTCGATGAGTTCTACACGACAGATATATCAAGAACCAAGGGAAATACAGGTCTTGGACTTGCCATAGCAAAACAGTTCACAGAGCTTCTCGGCGGAAAAATCTGCGCCGAATGCAGAAATGAAAAATTTAATATAAAAATCAGCTTTAATTCATAAATTAACCGGAGACTTCATGGAGTTTCCGGTTATTTTTAATAAATAACTGTAGAAAAATTTGGCGGAAACAGAAAAAAGCAGGAATACTATTGATTATATTATGTAAAAATGTTATAATTAACATATTATGTGTTCTGTGAGATAAAGCAGACAGAAATAACGGGAGGTATTATGAAAAACGTAAACAAAAATGAAGGGCAGCGTGGAGGATTCGGTACGAAAATAGGATTCATCCTCGCAGCGGCAGGCTCGGCAGTAGGACTTGGAAACATCTGGCGGTTTCCATACCTTGCCGCAAAATACGGCGGAGGAATATTTCTTCTGGTATACCTGATATTTGCGGTCACATTCGGATTTGCGCTCATGCTTACAGAAATAGCTATAGGACGAAAAACAGGCAAAAGCGTTATAGGAGCATTTAAATCGGTCGATAAGCGTTTTGCTCCTGCGGGTTGGCTCGGTGCGGCAATACCTGCGCTTATTTTGCCTTATTATTGTGTTATAGGCGGTTGGGTACTTAAATATATGACCGTTTTTTTAACGGGAAAAGGCTCTGAAATAGCAAATAAAGTCTATGACGCAGGAGCGGACGGCGGAGGTCTTTCGTTCTTCGAGCATTTTATCAGCCTTACCGGAGAGCCATCGCTGTTTTTTATTATCTATGTTCTTATCGGAGCCGTTGTAATTTTCCTCGGAGTTGAAAAAGGCATTGAAAAAATCAGTAAATTCCTTATGCCGGTTCTGCTGCTTCTCATCATCGGAATTGGAATCTATACCCTTACTCTTGACGGAGCAGGCGAGGGACTGAAATATTACGTTCTTCCCGATTTTGAGGGATTTACAGTCTCCAAACTGCTTAAAACCATAGCTGCGGCAATGGGACAGCTTTTCTATTCAATGTCGCTGGCAATGGGAATTATGGTTACATACGGCTCTTACATGAGGAAAAACGACTCGATTGAAGGTTCTGTAAGACAGATAGAAATCTTTGATACGATCGTTGCATTCCTTTCAGGATTGATAATCGTTCCGGCAGTTTTCGTATTTTCCGGCGGAGACGAAAGCGCACTTAATGCAGGTCCCGGACTGATGTTCATTACGCTTCCAAAGGTTTTTGATTCAATGCCCGGAGGACAGATAATCGGTTCGATATTTTTTATTATTGTAGCGCTCGCTGCTCTTACATCCTCGATTTCACTTATGGAAACGGTAACGGCTGTCGTTATGGAAAAATTCCGCATCAGCCGTGCAAAGAGCTGTATTGCGGTAATTATTTTCACATTGGTTCTTGGAATGGTATCTGTTCTCGGCTACAGCGAATGGTCTGATTTTACTCTTTTCGGAATGCAGTTCCTTGATTTCTTTGATTTTGTTGCAAATAATCTCATGATGCCAATTATGGCATTCCTCACCTGTATACTCGTTGGGTATGTCGTTAAAACGAAGTTTGTTGAAGAAGAGGTTATGTACGGCGGAAAACAATTCCGTTCAAAGCTTATTTACCGTGTTATGATAAAATATGTTTGTCCGGTTTGTATGATAGTTATTCTTATTACTCCATTTGTTACTAAAATTTAAAGGGAAGCGAATATTATGTCGAAAGTAAATAAACCGCATGATTCTTCACCGGCAAAGGAGCTTATTAAATTTATTTTTACAGCTCTGATCTTGATCGCAGGACTGATATTTTCAATATAAAATATGTTTAACAGTACGGTTTACAGCTTCGGCGGTTCTGATAGGGATAAACGCATTACAATGGCGAAAATTTTTGAAGCAACAGACAGCAGTGTGACCGACATTTTTCTGATACGAATGAACGATGATAACCAGCGGTTTTCGTATATAGTTATGTGCATTATTGTTATTGTGACATTTATTTCAGCGCTTACTGCTCTTTCGTCGGTATTCGGAATGATTTCGGGAAAGAAGAAAAGGGCGGTAACGGTTCTTCTTAGCTTTGCGCTGATGATTCAGTATGTCGGTCACGCAGCCGTATTTGCTTTGGGATTGCTTATTGTAGATCATATGAACAGTGTTTTTGAAGATTCGATAAAGATCGGATTATTCCCTGTATTTATGGTTATCGTGTGTGCCGTTTTCGGAACGGCAGGGTTTATTATATCAAAAAAATTCATTAATGATTAAGGAGTGTCATATTATGTTTTGCAAAACTTGCGGTACAAAGCTTGCCGATAATTCAGAATTTTGCCCTAACTGCGGAAATACGGTTCACAAGTCAAATCCAAATCCGCAGCAGGCTTATCAGAATCAAAATTACGGCGAATACAGCCGTCAGGCTCAGGGAGCTTATCAGCAGCCGGTTAACTATGGTCAGCCGCAGAACTGCGGATACAACAATCAATATAATTACAGCGTTGGCAATATGCAGAACCATGAAGCAAAAAAAACAGATATATTCAAACCGATATTTCTTCTGGCGGCTGTTATTTTCATTATAATAGGAATATTCATACTGCCGTATTGCCGCAGCGCAGCTTATTATCCGGTAAATGATGAGGTATTCAGTGGAGTACCGATAACCAATAGCATAAATTCAATAAGAATGAGAGGATTAGAAGATTTTCTTGAGAATTTCGCTGAGAATGAGGATGAAGTGAAATTATTTTATATAATTGTAGGTATTGACATTATAATGGCTGTTACAGCTGCAATTTTCGCTGTTATTGCAATTGTTAAGCTCTGCTTGAAAAAGGAAAAATCGTCGCTGAAAACGCTTGGAATTTCTTTATTCTTTCCTATGATAGGATATATCATGAATATGATTGCCGGATTTATTGCGAAAAACGAATTAAACGAAATTAAAGGGAGTATTGGTAAAATCAGTTTTGTTCCGGTAATTATGGCGTTTGCCTGCATTGTATTAGCGATTCTTGCCTTCATGGCAGCTAAGGAGGCTGAACACAATCATTCGGCTTGACAAATATCTTAAAAAACAGTATAATATTAACAGGTCTTGCCAAAATTTAAGAATGGAGAGAAAAATATGGATAATCAGAGAGCAATTGCGCTTCTGATAGCTGTTGCGGCTGCAATACTGGTCGTTCTTGCCGGAAGATCCTGCATGAAAAACATTGAAGAACAAAATAAGGAATCTGAAAAAAACAATCCGGCTGTTGTTTATTCCTCGCCGATAATTACCGAAGCTGCGTCAACTGCTCCTAATGAAATTGTCGGAACTACAGCAGAGAAAACAATTATTCCAAGTGAATCTGTGCCGGATGAATCGAATTCGGATGAAAATGTAGTTGTTACGACAACAAAATCAATGCTTGATGAATTCTGGGACAGCGAACAGCCCGATTATCTCGATCCATACGAATCCTCCGGCGGAATACAAACACCGTCGGTTGTTGAAATTGAAATAGGTTAAATAACGGAGGCTATTAAAATGGTTGTAATTGAAATGGAAAACGGAAAGAAAATCAAAATCGAGCTTTATCCAGATATTGCTCCGATATCATGCGAAAACTTCGAGAAACTCGTTAAAAGCGGATTTTACGATGGTCTTACTTTTCACAGAGTAATTCCGGGATTCATGATTCAGGGCGGATGTCCTAAAGGCAACGGAACTGGCGGTCCGGGCTGGAATATCAAGGGCGAATTCTCCTCAAACGGCGTTAAGAACGATCTTAAACATACAAGAGGCGTGCTCTCTATGGCTCGTTCGATGATGCCGGATTCCGCAGGTTCACAGTTCTTCATCATGCACGAGGACGCTCCTCATCTCGATGGACAGTATGCCGCTTTCGGAAAGGTTATCGAGGGCATTGAAGTTGTTGACGAGATTGCTGAGGTCGCAACGGATTACAGCGACAAGCCGCTTGAACCCCAGATTATGAAAAAGGTAACAATTGAGGAATAAGAGGTAAAAAATGCTTTATATAGGATGCCATTTATCAAGCTCTAAGGGCTATCAGGCTATGGGAAGGCAGGCGGTTGACATTGACGCAAATACGTTTGCTTTCTTCACGAGAAATCCGAGAGGCGGTTCGGCTAAGGCTATTGATATGGATGATGTCAAGAGATTTCTTGAGCTTTCAGACGAAAAATGCTTTGGAAAGCTGGTAGCTCACGCTCCGTATACTATGAATGCCTGCGCTGCCGATGAAAATATCCGCCGCTTTGCAAGAGAAGCTATGGCGGATGACCTGAAACGTATAGAGGCTACGCCCGGAAATTACTATAATTTTCATCCCGGTTCTCACGTAAAACAAGGTGCGGATGTCGGAATAGAGCTTATTTCCAAGCAGCTCAACGATGTTCTTACTGAAGAACAGTCAACGATAGTTCTTCTTGAAACTATGGCAGGAAAAGGTTCTGAGGTCGGACGGAATTTCGGGGAGCTGCGTGAAATTATTGATCGTACTCAGCTTAAAAACAAGCTCGGAGTCTGCTTCGATACCTGTCATGTCTGGGACGGCGGATACGATATCGTGAACGACCTTGACGGAGTTCTTGAGGAATTCGACCGCATTATCGGAATTGATATGCTTAAAGCGATCCACCTTAACGACAGTATGAATCCCTGCGGCGCTCATAAGGACAGACACGCTAAGATCGGTGAGGGACATATCGGTGCAGACGCCCTTATCAACGTGATAAATCATCCTAAGTTAAGAGGACTGCCGGTCATTCTGGAAACTCCAAACGATATAGACGGTTACGCAAATGAAATAAAATTCCTTCGTGAAAATTACAGTGATAATTAAGGGGACTCTGTCCCCTTACCCCTTTGGCAATCCATTATTATAAAAAATACCCCATAAAAGGGGTATTTTTTATAATCAAAGTAAAATCCATAGAATGAATAATGACTTTAACAAAGATTAAACGGGAGAGAATCCACTTAAACACACAGTATTTTTTCTAATTATTTTGCAAACAGATATCCAATAACAGGAGCTATGAAAATTGCAATGTAGATAAGCGTTATCCAAGGCTGATATTCAACGTAGAACTGTCTGAATGATAAGCTCCACGGATGCTTTATGATAACCCAGCCGAAAAGGTCGAAAACAATGCATATTCCTGCCCAGATTGCTCCGGTTATGAGGGATTCACCAAGAGTCGGTTCAGAAAATCCGTTCATATAAAGCCAGCCGAAAATCGGAAAAATAATTATATTGTAAAGCGGATGCCAAGGTTTTGTTTTTTCATATCCCTCTCCCATGCTGTTTTCATCCATATGACCGTAATGAAGCACCAGAATATTGAAAACAGTGTGACCTATTCCAACGGATGTCACCAGGATATATGCCAGCCAGAACCAGAGCATGGACAATCCAAAATGATGCATATAAATCTCCTTATCTGCTGAAATGTTCGGAAAGAAGCCTGTTTTTCAATTCCCAGAGCGGTTGTGATAGATCGACATAATATTCATGCGGATTCTCGAATCGCTTTACCTCATCCCAGATAGTTTCAAGCTGTTCACGGCAGTAAGCTCTTATGGTTTCAACATCAGGGGAATTGTAAATACATTTGCCCTTTTCAAAAATCTGCACCTGAAGCTGTTTTGCCGTAAAATCTGTGAGTGTAGTTTTCTTGTAGGTCTGTTCCGGATCAAAAATAGTGTACGGTTTTGAATCGTCGATAATTTCGTCGGCAAGAGTTATAACATCGGCGATAGCTTTTCCGGAGCCGTTATCGAAAAGTCTCCATACTTTCTTATAAGATGGATTTGTTATTTTTACGATATTTTCCGAAATTTTGATTTTGGGTATAAGCTCGCCGTTTTCCTCAACAGCGGCAAGCTTGTAAACTCCGCCGAAAACAGGCTCGGATTTAGAAGTTACAAGCCGTTCGCCAACACCGAAGCTGTCTATTTTTGCTCCCTGCACGATAAGGTCACGGATGATAAACTCATCAAGTGAGTTTGAAGCAACGATTTTTATGTAATCAAGACCGGCTTCATCGAACATTTTTCTCGCTTTTTTTGAAAGATAAGCGATATCTCCGCTGTCGATACGAACTCCAACGCCCTTATGTCCCTGTGCCTCAAGCTCCTTAAAGACCGTTATTGCATTGGGAACTCCCGATTTGAGTACACTGTACGTGTCGATAAGCAGAGTGCAGCTATCAGGATAAACCTTAGCATAGGCACGAAATGCTTCGAGTTCAGTCGGAAAGAGCTGAATCCAGCTGTGAGCCATAGTTCCGAGCGCAGAAACTCCGAAATCACGGTCTGAAATGGCACAGGCAGTTCCGGCGCAGCCTCCGATATAGGCAGCTCTTGCACCGTAAATTGCTCCGTCGTATCCTTGAGCACGCCGTGAACCGAATTCCATTACAGGTCTGCCCTGAGCGGCTTCGACAATTCTGTTTGCCTTTGTTGCAATAAGCGACTGGTGATTGACGGTGAGTAAGATCATCGTTTCAATAAACTGCGCCTGAATTGCAGGTCCTTTGACCGTTATAAGCGGTTCGTTCGGAAAAATAGGAGTTCCCTCCGGAATCGCCCATACATCGCATTCAAAGTGAAAATTTTTCAGATATTCAAGGAAATCCTCGCAGAACATATTCTTGCTGCGGAGATACTCAATATCCTCATCGGTAAATTCGAGAGCGTTCAGATATTCTATAACCTGCTGTACTCCTGCCATTACCGCATATCCGGCATTATCAGGTACTTTTCGGAAAAACATATCGAAATAAGCAATTTCATTTCCACGTCCGTTTTCAAAAAATCCGTTTGCCATAGTAAGCTCGTAAAAATCGACGAGCATGGTTAAGTTGCGGTTGTTCATTGGTTTTCACTTCTTTTCTTAATAATAATAAAGAGCGCACGAATCCTTCCGTACGCTCTTATGTCGGCTCATCAGCCGATCTCAACAATTTCGCCGTAAAGCTCTCTCGGAGCGCCGATAGCGTTTGATTCATCAGTATCAATGTGCATTGCACGAGCATAGTTATCGGAAACACGACAGACTACGTCGCCGAGAACTGCGCTTCTTTCGGGAGTTTCAACCTTAACCCATACAACGTCCTTATCCTTAACTCCAAGTTCTTCAGCGTCAGCAGGAGTGAGGTGGATATGTCTTTTTGCAACGATAACGCCCTCGGAAATTTCAACTTCTCCGGCAGGACCGATAAGCTTGCAAGCTCCTGAACCTGCGATATCTCCGGATTCCTTGATAGGAGCGGCAATTCCGATAGAACGTGCGTCTGTAGCGGAAAGCTCAACCTGTGTAGCAGGACGTACTGGTCCGAGGATAGAAACTCCTGCAAGCTCTTTCTTAGGACCTACAACGGTAACTCTTTCTTCGCAGGCAAACTGACCCGGCTGGGAAAGATCCTTTTTCTTTGTAAGCTCATAGCCCTTACCAAAGAGAATTTCAAGATGCTCCTGAGTAACGTGGACGTGACGTGCAGATGTTTCAATAATAAAATTTTTTGACATTTTAAACAGCCTCCATTTTATATTTACGGATCACGAATCGCATTCCGTATAATCCTATTTACTATTTTACACCTTTTTTCGGAAAAGGTCAAGGAAAATTTTGAATATTGACATGGTAACAGCATTTACTTTTTGTTATGTTTATTAAGTGGACTTTGTGTCTTAAATTTCTTGCTGAACGGTATATTTTCGTCTGAGCGTCCTGCCCTAATCATTTCTGATATCCTTTAAGGGTATCAGAAATGATTAATACCGGGTTTCCAAAGGGACTGTACGTCCCTTGGGCAGGGGTTTAAGGGGACAGCGTCCCCTTAATAACTAACAGAAAAGGTAAATACTGTAGTCTATATTAACTGCTGTACAATAAAAATGCATATATGCAGCCGTTTTTATGAAAATTAGAAGAAATTTTAAAATAACAGTGGCTTTTTTTCCTGTTTTGTGTTATAATTAAAGTTAATAAAAATTTGGAGAGATAAAAATGTCTGTTTACCTTGATAATGCAGCTACAACCAAACCATGTTCGGAAGCCGTTTCTGCGGCATTGGACGCAATGACGGTGAATTTCGGAAACCCCTCCTCGCTTCATAAAGCCGGACTTAACGCTCAGCTTGTAATGGACAGAGCAAGAAAAATTATTGCCGACTCTGTCGGAGCTGACAGCGGGACGATTTATTTTACTTCCGGTGCGACTGAAAGCAATAATCTTGCTTTGCGTGGAGCGTCTCAGGCTTATGGAAGAAAAAAGCGTAAAATCGTCATTTCAGCCGTCGAACACGCTTCCGTTGAAGAGACTGCCTGCGCTCTTGAAGAAAAAGGCTTTGAGATAGCAAGAGTTGTCCCAAGAGCCGATGGAAGGCTGTATGCCGTTGATTTCGTTAATGCCTGTGATGAAAACACCTGTCTGATAAGCATGATGATGGTCAATAATGAAACCGGATATATTCTTCCTGTGAAAGAGGTTTTTTCGGCTGTAAAAAGGCGTTTTCCCAATATTATAACCCATTGCGACTGCGTTCAGGGCTATATGAAGCTCCCTGTTAAAGCAGCTTCGCTTAATGCAGACCTTATTTCGCTGAGCGGTCATAAGATCCATGGAGTAAAGGGAATAGGTGCGCTTTACATAAAAAAGGGAATAAGAGTTGTTCCAATTGTTACAGGCGGAAAACAGGAAAAAGGAGTTCGTTCGGGAACTGAGAGCGTTCCTCTTATTGCTGCATTCGGAGCCGCTGTTGAGAAGCTTTCTTCAAGCATTTCTGAACGCTGGGACTATGTTTCCAAGTTGAAAAATCACCTTCTGGAGAAGCTTTCGGGAATTAATGAAATTGAAGTGAATTCGCCGGAAGACGGTTCTCCTTACATTATAAATATATCAGCCGCAGGAAAGCGTTCCGAGATAATGCTTCATTTCCTTGAAAGCAGGGAAATATACGTTTCAAGCGGCTCAGCTTGCTCAAAGGGAGCGCAGAGCGGCGTTCTCGGAAGCTTTGGAATCAGGGAGAAATCTGCTGACAGCGCACTCAGAATAAGTCTTTCCGCTGAAAATACAGCAGAAGAGCTTGATCTGCTCGTTGACGCTCTCACTGAGGGAATGAAAAAGATAAGAAGCTGACAAAAGGAAAGGAAATAAATTTAACATGAAGGAAATCGTACTTGTAAAATACGGAGAAATGGTTCTTAAAGGACTTAATAAGAAAACCTTTGAGGATATGCTTACAAAAAATATCAGGCGCAGAATCAAAGGTCTTGGCAAATTTGTATGCACCAGCGCTCAGTCTACGCTTTATATAACTCCGGCTGACGATGATATCGATCTCTCTGAGGTTGTTGAACGTGTCGGAAAAATTTTCGGTATCGCAGCCCTTTGCCGTGCCTGCGTGTGCGAAAAGGATTTTTCCGATATTTGTGAAAAAAGTGTTGAATATCTCGGAGATATTCTTAGCTGTGCAAAAACTTTCAAGGTAAATGCAAAGCGTGCGGATAAGGCTTTCCCCATGAAATCGCCGGAGATATGCATGGAACTGGGCGGTATTCTTCTCGAAAAATTCCCGAATCTGTCCGTTGACGTTAAAAATCCGGAAGTGACCGTTACGGTCGAGGTACGTGATACGAACGCTTATGTTCATGCCGAGAATATAAAGGGCGCAGGCGGACTTCCTGTTGGAAGCAGCGGAAAGGCTATGCTTCTGCTTTCGGGCGGAATTGACAGTCCTGTTGCCGGATGGATGATGGCGAAAAGGGGAGTTCATATTGCCGCTATTCACTACGTCAGTCCGCCTTACACATCGGAACGTGCGCAGCTCAAGGTTGAGCAGCTTTGCGAAAAACTTACTGATTACTGCGGCGGAATAGCTTTCTACTGCGTTCCGTTTACCGAGCTTCAGGAGGCTATCAAGGATAACTGTCCCGAAGAATATTTCACTATCATCATGAGAAGGCTTATGATGGAGATTGCTCAGCGTATAGCCGAAAAGGACAATTGCCTTGCTTTGATAACAGGTGAAAGCGTCGGACAGGTTGCCAGTCAGACTATGGCGGCGATCGCCTGCACAGACGCTGTTTGCCGTATACCGGTATTCCGTCCGCTTGTTGGAATGGATAAGACCGAAATAATTGAGATAGCTCGTAAAATAGACACATTTGAAACCTCGACTCTTCCTTATGAGGATTGCTGTACTGTATTTACTCCTCGTCATCCAAAGGTAAGACCGCAGCTTTCGGATGTTGAAAAGGCTCAGAACAGCTTTGATTTTGAACCTCTTATACAGAAAGCTGTTGAAAACACAGAGATGAAAACCTTTAACATAGGAAAGTGAAATTTCCAGATATTACAAATTGGTTAAAATGCTGTTGTAATTAAACAACAAAAATAATGGAGATGATATAGTGAATAATAGCTATAATAACGAATATCTGCCCTTTAATCTTGACAAAATGGTTACAAATGTTGTAAAATTATTAAAACAGAATGGTTTGACTGTCTCTACGGCTGAAAGCTGTACGGGCGGTCTTATATCCGAGCTTATAACGTCTGTTCCCGGAGCGTCATCGGTTTTTGAACTGGGCTTATGTACTTATTCCGAGAGAATAAAGAACGAATTTCTGGGAGTTCCTGAGAGTGAAATAAAGAAATACGGCGTAGTAAGCAATCGGGTCGCTTTGAGTATGGTCAGAGGGCTCAAATCACGTTCGGGAGCTGATGTATGCATTTCAGTTACAGGAATTGCCGGTCCGGACGGCGGAACAGAGGAAACTCCGGTCGGAACCGTTTATATAGGTTTTGATATTATGGGTATGCAGTTTGTAGGATTGCCCAATCTGAGCGGTCTCGCTGATAAAAGCCGCAGAAATATCCGCTATGCGTCTGCTGCTTTTGCTTTTGAGACTATTGAAAAAGCACTGATGGGGGCGAATAGGTCGAAATGAGTGATATATTGAAAGATTCGGCAGCAGAGAACAGTCCGGAAGCAAGAGTACGTGCCGATAAAATCGGTAAGATAAAAAACTCCGTTCAGAATTCAGGCGAATCCGAATGGGAGAGAGAGATTGCGGAACGAATAGCAAGAAAGGTTCAGAAAGTTAAGGAAAACAAAAACTCGGAAGCAGAAGATATTCTGAACGAGCTTGAAGCAAAAAGTCACGAACCGGAGATTTCTGAAACAGATATTGCCGCTGAAGCTCCGATCGAAGAGAATGTTCCGGAGATTGCTGCTGCGAATGAGAATGCTGCTGCCGTGCCGGATGCGGTAAAGGAATGCAGCGGCGCTTTGGAGAAGAACATAGCAGATCAGGCGATAATTCCTGAAAAAACGACAGCTCCTGTTATTGCCGAAGAGAAAAAAGCTCCGCCCGTGAAAAAGAAGAAGAAAAAGAAAAAAAAGAAGAAGAAAACTTTTAAAGAAAGCTTTCTCGGTCTTTTTCCGCAGAAAGGCGACAGTATCGGCGAACGCATAAGAAAGCTCGTTTTTCTTGGTTCGATAGTTGCGATTATCGTCTGCGGATATATGGTTTCCGACTATTATCTTGATTTGTGGCACAGCAAGAAAATAAATAATCAGATTATGGATATGTACTGGACATATGAGGATGAGGATTGGTCTCCTCCGACTGTTGATGAAAATAACAGCGATGCTGACGACAGACCTGTTTATCATATGCTTTCCGGAGCAAGAAAGCTTCTCGATATAAACAGCGAGGTTGTTGGAGTTATTTCAATTCCTGATACTGCGGTAAATAATCCCGTAATGCAGTCAGACGATAATTTTAAGTATCTTGATCTTAAAATAAACGGTGATGAATCAAGAGCCGGAGAAATTTTCCTCGATTACAGAAACCATTTTGACGATGTTGATGATGAGGGACATCTTAAATACCCGAATTCCGATAATCTCGTTATTTACGGTCATAATATGGGCGATGAGACAATGTTCGGAACGCTTAAGTATTATCAGAGAAATAACGATTACTATGGACTGCATCCTGTTATTGAGCTTAATTCCAATTACGAGCATTACACCTACAAAATTTTTTCGTTCTTTATTCTTGATTCAGAAGATGAAACAGATACGAAATTTGATTGCTGGAACAGGCTTAATTTCGAGGATGAAAAGGATTTCTACGATTTTGTCAATGAAGCTAAAAGAAGAACTCTTCGTACAAATGATGTTGATGTGAAATACGGCGATAAGCTTTTAACGCTTTCAACCTGCAATACTCTTCTCGGCGACAGAGGAAGACTTATTATTCTTGCAAGACTTGTTCGTGAGGGCGAAGATCCATTGGAGGGAACTCAGAACAGTGAAGCTAATCCGAATATCAAATGGCCGTCGCTTTATTACAGTTATGCCGATACAAGCTATCGTTACAATCCTGATGCAGAGTTTGTGCCTTACGGACCTGATGAATCAGAGAAAAAAAGTCGGACTGATTTTTAGAACCAATCTTGTAAAGACAGGTTCTTATACAGATCTTCAATCCAAGCAATATCAGAGGTGTATTTTTTCAAATGAAAAAACCTGTTAAAATCGTATCTGCCTGTGCTGCCTGTGCGGTCGCTGTCGGACTTGGAGCGTATGTTTATTCAATTAATAAAGAGCAGAAAATGGTTCCGACCTTCAGCAGCGTTGACGAACAGCAGACAGTTCCTATAACCGAGCCTGTTACAGAGAAAGTGCAGCTCCCCGATAACTGGGCGGAAAATATTCCGTATGTTCCTTCCGAAACCGGAATGACTCAGCGAGCAAGAATGCTTCTGCGGAAAAATCCGGATGTTATCGGATATCTTAAAATCGACGGAACAAATGTCGATTATCCCGTTCTTCTTGATCCGGGAGAAATCGAAGAGGGCGACCCTTTTTACGGTCCGGATGCTTATATCGCCGATTCCTATTATCTTTATAAGGATATAAACAGAAATTATGACATAGAAGGCTCGCTCTTCATGGATTACCGTAATGTTTTCGGAAGCAATGAAGAGGAGCAATCTGAGAATATTATTATTCACGGTCATGATATGGCAAACAATTCGCAGTTTGGTTCGCTTAGATGGTACAGACAGGATTACGGCTTGTATGAGAAATATCCATTTATACGTTTAAGCTCGAATTACAGGGATTACGACTATGTTATTTTTGCTTTTCTGACGGCGAGCGGTAATTACGACGGAAATGATTTCGTTTACTGGAATATGGAAGAGCTTGATACGAAAGAAGATTTTGATTTCTTTGTTGACCGCTGTAAGAGCTGGGCTATGCTCGATACAGGAATCGACGTTGAATACGGCGATAAGCTTTTAACGCTTTCAACCTGCTATCAGAACTATGATAACTCACGTTTTATTATAGTTGCAAGACGGCTCAGAGACGGCGAAACGGTCAGCGATATGAATTCTATCGCTCATACAGAGGAATGGGTAAAGGCTCATCAGCCTGAGCCTGAAACAACTACTGCGCAATAATGTCAATTTAAGCGAGGACTCTGTCCCCGTACCCCTGCCAAAGGGTTATTCAACCCTTTGGAAACCCGGTATTAATTATTTCAAATACCTACGGCATTTGAAATAATTATGGCTGCGCCACAGATTAAATACGCTTTGCAATAGTTCAGAAAACAGGACTTGTTAAGTTGACAATATCGCCTGTAATGGAAAAATCGAATACTATAACCATGAAAATGGAGTTATATTTATGAAAAAAAGAACAATGACAAAAAGTGCGGCCGCTTTAATGGCTGGAACTCTTGCTTTTACGGGAGCAGTTTCCGGATTAGTTTATGCTCAGGAAGCTACAGAGACCGTGATTTCTTCTGAATCCGCAGTTAAGGATACAACTGCGGAAAATGTGTCGGAAACAACTGCAACAACAGAACCTGTTTCCAATCCTTCAAACGAGAACGAAATTATTCCGGAAGAGGAAGAAGAACCGATAAATTGGGTGAAAACGGATATTTCCGAGTACGATTCAAGTATGTCCCTTGTCAGTTACGAGCTTACAACTCCTGAAATGCTTGAAGTCCCCGAGGCGGCTTCCTCCAAGAAAAAAGAGCTTACAGAGGATGATGTTGAGGCTATGACGGCAAGACGAAAGGCTATTAAAAAAGCGTCGCCCTCTCTTACAAGAAAATCAAGAAATGCAGAGCCTACCGAGGTTGAGCTTTATCTCTCCGGAAAGCCGGTGGGATATGTTCCGCCGGACAGAGATCCGTCTGTAAATGCTCAGCCGGGTGAATTTGCTTTTGTTACATACGGCTGGGGGCACGGCGTCGGAATGAGCCAGAACGGCGCAAATATGTACGCTACATACAGCGGCTGGACTTATCAGGATATTCTGTTCCATTATTATCCCGGAACTTACCTCATGAATACCGAAATGACCGATGAAGAAGAACTTACTGTCGGTCACGTTCCTGCCGGGGAAACGCTTGATGTAATTTCACAGATAGTTTATAACGAGGTCGGAGGTTCAATGGCATATGAAGCTATAAAGGCTCAGGCTGTTGCGGCTTATACCTATATTAAATATAACGGCGACGATGCAAACGATCTGATAATGAAACCGAATCCGCCGCAGATAGTTATCGACGCCTGCTCTGAAGTTCTTGGCGAGGCTCTTTTCTATGACGGCGATTATGCTCTTACCATGTTCTCGGCTTCAAGCGGAGGATGCTCGGCAAACTGCTATGAGGTTTTCTATCAGGATATTCCTTATCTTACCAGCGTTCAGAGCGATTATGACGGCGCTTACGATCCGCATTACGGAACGGTTACATATATAAGCGAATCTGATCTGAGAAACCGTATACAGTCCCAGTATGGAATTACTCTTTCGGACGATCCGAATAACTGGATCCAGCCGATCTATTCTGAACAGACCGGCTACGCTACCGATGTTCTTATTGACGGACAAATGTATGTGAGAGCATATGCATTCTCGCTTGCTATGGGACTTAAATCCTGCAAATTCAATCTTACTTATACTCCGCCGGCTTATACGGAAGAATCGACTGAATCTCCTGAGGATTCGGACTTTAAGGAAGATTACGATGAAGCTCACAGTACGACTTCTTCTTCTTCTGACACTGCTTCAGATACAGCATCAGACTCGGAATAAATTTTTAATAAGTGCTTATTTAATATAATTTTTCAACAGATCCTTGAACAGAACGAAAATAATTCTGTTTGAGGATCTGTTTTACATACTGCGACAGGCAATCTTATCAAAGACCGGAAAATTCTTGCTTTTTCCGAAAAAGGTAAAGAATGGTAAAATAAAATTAATAAATATAACCAAATTTAAAACGTTTGTTTTATAGCATTCTTTCTCTTTTAAAAATTTTGTATATAATCGCTTAATATGCGATGATTGCAATACTTAGTTTTGTGCAATGTTCCATCTTGATTAATCTCCTATAAAGTGTTAAAATAATTATAGGGTGAAAAAAGGTGATTAGTTGTAATTTTCACCAACTTTAGGGTGACGACAACTAAAGCGAGTCAGAAGGAAAGCGAGGCGAAACTCATGGCAGATCCGTTATGCGGTACTTATTATCCAAGTATCGACCAGAAAGGTCGTATGAGCTTCCCGAACAAGCTTCGTGAGATACTCGGGCCGGAGTTCTATTTGTGCATCGGTCATGACGATCACTATATCGCCGTTTATTCTCCTGAGGAATTTGAAGCATACCGAAGCAAGCTCTTTTCCGTTCCCGGAAAAAAGGGAAGCGACATCAGAAGAATCCTACTTTCCTGCGCCGATAAGCAAACGCCGGATAAACAGGGAAGAATTTTTATTGCTCAGCAGTTAAGAGATTACGCTGGCATAACTGACGATGTTGTTGTAATAGGTTCTGAAAACAGAGCCGAAATATGGAACAGAGCTGCATGGGAAGAATTCAGCAGCAGCATTACCCTTGATGATATCAATGATGCTCTTGCAGACCTCGTTCTTTAGAGAAAATCATCAGAATTGCAGAAAGCAGTTTGATTTTCTCGTTCTAAGCTCATTTTAAAGTCCGGTGAGCTTACGGCTGAAAAGCTTGCAGGCCCGGCTGTTTTAAGGAGAGGTACTTATAATGGAATTTTACCATGTCCCCGTGCTCGCTGCGGAATGTATTGAAGGATTGAATATTCGCCCTGACGGTATCTATGTTGACGGTACTGCCGGAGGCGGCGGTCATTCTTCTCTGATTGCTTCAAAGCTTAATGAAAAAGGAAGGCTTATTTCTCTCGACCGTGATCCGGACGCTGTCGCTGCGGCAACAAAAAGGCTTGCGGTTTTCGGCAATGTTCAGGTTGTTCACAGAAATTATTCTCAGATAAGAGACGTTCTTGATGAACTTGGCATTGAAGCTGTCGACGGAATCCTGATGGATCTTGGCGTTTCGTCCTTTCAGCTCGATGAGGGGAGCAGAGGCTTTTCTTACCACGTTGACGCTCCGCTTGATATGCGTATGAGCAAAGAGGGCATAAGTGCAGCCGATGTGGTCAATACTTATTCTGAACAGGAACTTGCACGAATTATTTTTGAATACGGCGAGGAAAAATTTTCACGGCGTATTGCGGCAAATATCGTTAAGGAACGTGAAAACGTCCGTATCGAAACCACTGTTCAGCTTGCGGATATCATAAGAAGCAGCGTTCCCCAGAAGGCGAGACGAGATAAAAACCCTTGCAAAAAGACTTTTCAGGCAATCAGAATTGCTGTAAACGGAGAGCTTGATCATCTTTCAAAAGGTCTTGATGAAGCTTTTTACAGCCTGAAAGCCGGCGGACGTCTTGCTGTTATCACATTCCATTCGCTGGAAGACCGGCTTGTTAAACAAAGATTTGCCGGATGGTGCAGAGGATGTATTTGTCCGCCTGATTTTCCCCAGTGTGTTTGCGGTCACAAGCCGCAGGGAATTCTTGTGAACAGAAAGCCTATAGAGGCGAATAATGAGGAACTTGAAAGAAACAACAGAAGCAGAAGCGCAAAGCTCAGGATCATAGAAAGGAGCGGAAATATCAATGGTTAGTAATATCAGATATTATAATGAAGAAAACTTTGATAGTTCAGACTCCGACAGCTCATTGAATACAGGCGTTAATCAGGAACCTGAAATCGAGGAAAAGCCCCGTATCAGACAGAGACGGACAGAAGCGAGAAGCGGTTCGGTTATAAAAATAATTTTCTTCTCTCTGATTGCGGCAGCACTGCTCGGCTCGGTAATTTTTACTCTTAATAAAAGAGATACCGCTTATAATAAAGTCTCATCACTTAATGATAAGCTCAGTCTTGCCGAAGCGGAGAATGTCAGACTTCAGGCGGATCTTGAAAGCCAGCTTTCTGCGAAAAACGTCGAAGATTATGCAGAAAATGTTCTTGGAATGCAGAGAATAGATTCTTCTCAGATCAAGTACATTAAGATACAGACCGGTGACGTGGTAAATATTCCGGAACAGGAAGAAGGTCTTATGGCAAAGATCAAAGGCTTTTTTGACAAATGTGTGGAATATTTCAGAGGGTAGTACAAATATAAATATATAAAAGAGACTGCCCGTTTTAATTAATGAATACTATCGGCAAAATAAAAACGCCGAGGTTATATGTAGAACACGGAGATACAGCGGGTGATCGGAATATCGGAATTGCTTGTTCCCGAGGCTCAGAGCGTTAGGAAGCTTCGGGAGCGGCAGTTTCACGTTGAACAGCGATAAATCCTTCGTCGTATCAAAAGAAACGGACATCCGGAATAAAAATAAGATGTTCAAAGGCGGGGCAGCATGAAAGTTACCCTGCCTTATTCTTATTTATACTCCATTCTGTTTTAAAATGTACCAAAGATTACAGGAAGAAATTACGTATGTCAAGGCGGATGACGAAATCATACTGTCGTATGGTGAGAAGGACAACGCAGACAGACGGAATTCATGCCTGTAAGACTGGTGAGTTTTAGAATAGGGGGAATATATATGGAACTGTTCAAAGAAAGGAAGACTTATGGCTAATTATAATCCATCTAATTCAATGCGGTTCAGGACAAAATTTGTTATGACAGCGGTATTTTTTGTTTTGTTTTCTGCCGTTGCGATAAATTTTTTCAGAATCTCAGTTTTAAATAACGATAAATATCAGGCTATGGCGAACGATCAGCATTTCGGTTCTATAACGATCTCTGCGCACAGAGGCTCGATTTATGATGCAAACGGAGCTGCTCTTGCCAAAAGCGCTTCTGTTTATAAGGTTTTTCTTGATCCTACACGTTACAGAGAGGATCTTAAAGAACTTCAGCAGAGAATCGACAAAAGAAATGCCGATAAGGCAAACGGAGACTATAAGCCGACCTATGATGAGGACGGTAATGAGCTGAATCCTCTTCCGGAATCCTCTTCCGATTTTCAGGAGGAAACAGTTGCTTTTCTTTCGGAAAAGCTTGGAATAACTCCGGAAAAAGTCCGTTCCGCAATGGAAGAGAATACGCAGTACAGCGTTCTTCAGGATCAGGTTGAAAAGCCTGTAGCAGACGAATTGCTTGCTTTTTTCAATAAGTATGGATTTGTCTCGCTTAACGTTACAGAGGATACTAAACGATATTATCCCATGAATGAGCTTGCGGCTTCCGTTATCGGATTTACGACTGCTGACGGAAACGGAATTTACGGAATTGAATCCTATTATAATGAGTACCTTTCAGGCATCGACGGAAGAACTATCTCCGCAAAGGACTCGAACGGAAACGAGCTTCCTTATCGTTACTCGAAAACGTATGCCCCTAAAAACGGCGACGATGTTTACCTCACTATCGACATGAATATCCAAAGTTATCTTGAAAAGCATCTTGAGGAAATGGTTACACGTTTCGAGGTAAAAAATCGTGCCTGCGCTATCCTCATGAACGCCAAGACCGGAGCAATATATGGTATGGCTCAGTATCCCAGCTTTGATCTGAATAATCCGTATGCCGTTTCAGAAGCTGCCGAAGCTGAGATAAAGGCGATTCAAAATGAGGACGAAGCCGACAAAAAACTTGCTCAGGAACGTGAAACGCAGTGGAGAAATAAGAATATTTCTGAAAGATATGAACCAGGTTCTGTATTCAAGGTCATAACAAGTGCAGAGGCTTTTGAAGAAAATCTGATCGACCTCGATAATGACTCGTTTTTTTGCAGCGGTTCAGTAAAAATCGAAGGTCATAGTCAGCCGATAAGCTGTCATAATACCCTTGGACACGGAGCGCAGTCTTATCAGAAGGCTCTTACGCAATCTTGTAACCCTGCTTTTATGGAAATAGGCGCACGTATCGGAGTTACAAAGTTTTTTGACTACTTCGACGCTTTTGGTCTTAGCGAACAAACCGGAATAGATCTTCCGGCAGAAAGCTGGGGAGTATATCCTCCGACAAAATCCAATGTTGATCTTGCCGTTTGTTCTTTCGGACAGGGCGAGACTATAACTCCTATTGAAATGATAACCTCTTACTGTGCTGCAATAAACGGCGGCTATCTGCTCCAGCCGTATGTGGTTGACAAAGTTCTTGATGAGGACGGAAACGTTGTTTTCAAAAATGAGCGTACTGTCCGCAGACAGGTAGTTTCGGAAGATACTTCCGCTATAATGCGAGATGCTCTTTATCATGTCGTTGCTGATAACAGCGGCGGAAACGTTAATATCAAGGGCTATCGTATCGGAGGAAAATCCGGTACGGCTCAGCGTCTTATGGAAACTGTAAACGAGAACACGGACGTAAACCAGCAGGAAAATTTCGACGATCAGGAATATGCCGCATCCTATGTCTGCTTTACGCCTGCGGACGATCCGGAGATTATTCTGCTTGTTCTTGCCGATATGCCTCATAAAACAAATAACGAATATTACGGAAGTACGGTGGCCGTTCCTACCGCAAGGGATATTCTCACAGACGTTCTGCCTTATCTTGGAATAAGTCCTGAATACACCGATGAGGAGCTTGAAAATCTTGATGTCAAGATTCCGCTCCTTGAAGGCTCGCTTGATAGTGCGAAACAGACTCTGGAAGGCCTTGGAATCAGATACGAAATTATCGGAAACGGAATCGAGGTCGTTGCGCAGTCGCCTGTTACCGGAAAATCGGTTGCTAAGGACGGATGCGTATACCTCTATACTGAAAAGGGTCACACTGTTGAGTATACTACAGTTCCCGATCTAAAAGGAATGACTCCGGAATGGGCAAACGATCAGATAGCCTACTGCGAACTGAATTGCGTTGCAAGAGGTTCGATGCGTGATAACGCTATAGTAAGCTCACAGTCGTTTGAGCCGGGTACGACTGTTCCTAAGGGAACTACTATTGAGCTGGAATTCACCGTGTATGAAAACTCAGACTAATTGCTTAAAATATTAACATCAGGAGTTGAGAAAATTGAAATTATATGAACTGCTTGAAGATAATGCCGTTACAAATATCGGCGATACGGAAATAAGCTCAATTACCGACGATACGAGAAAGGTTGAAAAAGGAAGCTTGTTTGTCTGCGTGAAAGGCGGCAGCTTCGACGGACATGACGCTGCGGCAGAAATGCTGGAAAAAGGTGCGGCAGCCGTTGTCTGCGAGCGTGATCTTGGTCTTGGAGACAGACAGATACTTACCGATAATTCACGGATCCTTTACGGAAAAATATGCGCCGCATGGTTCGGGCATCCGGAAAAAAAGCTGAAGCTTATCGGCGTTACCGGAACTAACGGAAAAACGACAATAACTAACGTTATCAAGCATATCCTTATGGCAAACGGACATAAAACGGGTCTTGTCGGAACGATTCAGAATGAGATAGGCGACAAGATAGTTCACACAGAGAATACAACTCCTATGACCTACGATTTCATGAAGCTCCTTGCAGCTATGGCGGACGCAGGATGTGAATATGTTGTTATGGAGGTAAGCTCGTTTGGTCTTGTTCAGAACAGAATAGGCTGTTCGCATTTCGATATAGCCGTGTTTACGAATCTTACTCAGGATCATCTTGATTATCATAAGAACATGGAGAACTATTATCAGGCAAAGAAAATGCTTTTCGATATATGCGATACGGCGGTCTGCAATATTGACGATGATTACGGAAAAAGGCTCTACAGCGAGATAAACTGCGATAAGTTCACGTTCAGCGTTAAGGAAAACGCTTCGTTCTATGCAGACGGCATAAAAATAAAGTCTACAGGTTCAAGCTTCTGGTTCTGCGACGGAGGAAAATCTCATTTAGTTAAATCAAGAATCCCCGGACTTTTCAATGTTTCAAATATTACGGCGGCAATGGCAGTCTGTCTTAAAGCCGGACTTGATATCGAGAGCATAATTTCTGCCGTTCAGAAATATAACGGAGTTAAGGGAAGATGCGAGGTTATTCCGACAGGAAGAGATTTCACAGTTATCTGCGACTACGCTCATACTCCGGACGCAGTTGAAAATATCATCAGAAGCGTAAGGGAATACGCAAAGCATAATCTTATTTGTCTTTTCGGCTGCGGAGGAAACCGTGACGCTGCAAAACGTCCGAAAATGGCTGCGGCTGCGGCAAAATATGCGGATAAACTTATAATTACATCCGATAATCCGAGAAATGAAGATCCGGAAGCTATAATAAAGGATATCCTTGCCGGACTTGAAGGCTGCGAAATTCCTTATGATGTCATTGTTGACAGAAAAGAAGCTATCTTTCATGCCTTGAAAATTGCAGAAAAAGATGATATAATAGTTCTTGCAGGAAAAGGTCATGAGGATTATCAGGTTCTCGCCGGTATGAGGCATATCCATTTCGATGAAAGAGAAATAGTTGCAGAAGGGTTGAAGCTGCTTTGAATGTTATAGAGGGGGACGCTGTCCTCCTTGAACTCCCTGCCAAAGGGGAGTATCTGCCTAACAGGCGCCCGTCCTCTCTGTCGGCAAGCCGACATCTCCCCCACACTGTGGGGAGACACCCTTTGGAAACCCGATACTAATCATCCCTTACACACTTATTGGTGTCAGGGATGATTAGGGCGAATGCCCAATGAGGAAATAACTTCTTAACAGGGAATAAAAGAGGGATAAAATCTGCTTCGTAATAATATAAACCGCCGATATATTTTAATCAAAATCAATCAGGAGTTGTATATAAATGTCTTATTGGATAATAAATCTGGCAGTCACTATGCTGTCGTTCGTTATAGCAGGAGTTTCAGGAATTTTTCTTATTCCGTTTCTCAGAAGAATAAAATTCGGTCAGCCTATCAAAACCGAGGATGGTCCGCAGTGGCACGCAAAAAAACAGGGAACTCCGACTATGGGCGGATTTATGTTTATAATTCCGGCAGTAATCGTTCCAATTATCGGCTACTGGATATGCCGTCTCAGAGGCGGTTTTGACCTCACCGAAAAGGAAACTTTCAACGCCTTTTACAGACTTGTCAGCGTTATCGTTTTTTCGGCTCTTTTCGGACTAATCGGCTTTATTGACGATCACACAAAGGTTGTAAGAAAACAGAACGACGGTTTAAGTCCTATGCAGAAAATTGTTCTTCAGGTGATTTTTTCTGTCGGATTTCTCTTTGCGTTGTATAAATTCGGCGACGGATCTACTAAGATAGATCTCGGATTTTGGTCTACTCCTTCACTCGGAATTTTCTACTATATCCTAATGATTCCGGTAATTATTTATCTCACGAACGCTGTCAATCTTACCGATGGTGTAGACGGACTTTGCGGTTCGGTAACATTTGCGGCAATGCTTATTTTCACGGTTTGCTGTGCAATTCTTGAAGAACAGGAGCTTTCACTCTTTACAATGGCTCTTGCCGGAGGCTGCCTTGGCTTTCTCATCTGGAACTTTAATCCGGCTAAATGCTTTATGGGCGACACCGGTTCGATGTTCCTTGGGGCGGCGGTAACAGGGGTAGGACTTGTTCTGCACAAACACCTTCTTCTCTTCTTTGTTGCACTCGTTTACATTATTGAAGCGCTTTCCGTTGTAATTCAGGTCAGCTATTTCAAGTATACCAAGAAGAGAAGTCCCGATCATCAGGGAAAAAGAATTTTCAAAATGACTCCTATTCATCATCATTTCGAGATGAGCGGATTCAGCGAATACAAAATAGTTATTACGTTCACTCTTGCAGGCATTATTTTCGGCGTTCTGGGAATAATTACATTATTAAAATAAAATATAAGACGCCTGATATCGGGATTTCGAAGGATGCCCCCACCCTTTGGCATAGTGGAGGGACAGCGTTCCGCAATTTCCTGCGGAAAATGAACACGAGAAAACACATCTTAAAAGGAGAGCAAAATGGCGACCAGTAAAAAAAAGAAACAAAGCTCTTTCCAGACTCTCTGGAAAACATTTGTCGGCGACAGCAGAAGCAGTGATTTAAGTCTGTCTTTCTTCGCCTATGTTATGATACTTCTTGTAGTCGGACTTGTAATGATGTCGTCCGCCAGCTATGCGTGGGCTTACAGCGAACATGACGGAGACGGTCTTTTTTATGCGAAAAGCCAACTTAAAAATGCTGTGATTGGATTTGCTGCTCTTATATTCTTCATGAAGATGGATTATCATAATCTGAAGAACATTAAGCTTCCTATTCTGAAAAAATTCAACATTGCCGGTCTGCTTTATGTTATCGGTGCGGTTCTTCTTATTGTAGTTCTTATTATAGGAAGCGACGAGGGAGGTACTATGGGAGCTAAAAGATGGCTTGCTCTCGGACCGATAAGTTTTCAGCCATCAGAGGTCGCTAAGCTTGCGATAATCGTTTTCTTTGCATACAGCATGGAAAAGGACGGCAAAAATATGAATAAGTTCAGCGTTGGAATCGTTAAATATGCTGTTCTTATGGGAGTTTATGCGGTGCTTCTTTTTATGCAGCCTCATCTTTCGGGTATTGTCCTTGTTGCAACAATTTCCGTTGCCATGATACTCTGCGGAGGTGCGAATCGAAAGCAGTTCCTTGTTCTCGGAATTTCTGTTCTTGCCGTTGCTGTTATCGTAATCCTTGTTCAGGCAAATACTCCCGGAAGCTACGTTGCCGTGAGAATGAAATCATGGCAGGATCCTTTTGCCGATGTCCTTAACGATACATGGCAGACTGCAAATTCCATTATTGCTATTGGTTCGGGAGGACTTTTCGGCCTCGGACTCGGAAATTCACGTCAGAAATATCTATATCTTCCCGAAACCAAAAATGACTTTGTTTTCCCTATCGTATGCGAAGAACTTGGATTTGTTGGAGCGCTTGCAATAATCATTGTTTTCTTTCTTCTCGTTGTTGAGGGATATTCGATAGCCGTTCGCTGCAAAGATCGTTTCGGAATGCTTATTGCCGTTGGAATTACCACTCAGATAGGCATTCAGACTGTTTTCAATCTTGCCGTTGTAAGCAATCTTATTCCGAATACAGGAATCAGCCTTCCGTTTTTCAGCTACGGCGGAACGGCTTTGATAATGCAGCTTGCGGAAATGGGAATAATGCTTAATATTTCTCAGCAGAAATATTATCCGGACGATAAACCTGCGCCCAGACGAAGAAGAAAATCAGAGCCGGAGCCTTATCAGGAGCTGAAAAATGCGTAAAGGAGCAATTTTATGAGAGTTTTAATAGCCTGCGGCGGAACGGGAGGACACATAAATCCCGGTCTTGCCATTGCTGATATTATAAAGTCAAAATATCCGGATGCAGAATTTCTTTTTGCCGGAACGCCTAAAGGTATGGAATCAAAGCTTGTTCCGAAAGCCGGATACAGGCTTGAAACGATAAAGGTTGCCGGATTTCAGCGGAAAATCTCGTTTGAGAACATCGGCAGAAACGCAAAGGCTGTTGCTTATCTTGCAACATCAGGGAAAAGAGCAAAAGAGATAATCAGGAATTTCAAGCCCGATATCGCTATAGGAACGGGAGGCTATGCGGCAGGTCCTGTAATAAGAAAAGCCGCCAAAATGGGAATTCCGACTGCTATACACGAGCAGAACGCTTATCCGGGAGTTACAAATAAGCTGCTTTCAAAAGAAGTTGATTTTGTCATGCTGACCGTTATTGAGGCTCTTGACTTTATGGATAAAAGCAAATTTGAGTATGCTGTTACCGGTCTGCCCGTAAGAAGCAATATCAATACGATGAGCAAAGCCGAGGCAAGAAAAAAACTTGGTATGGACGATAGCTTCACTATTCTTTCGTTCGGAGGAAGTCTCGGAGCCGGATGTATAAACGATACCATGACGGAAACTATCAAGTGGCATACCAAAAATAATCTCAGGATAAATCATATCCACGGCTACGGCGGAATGGGAAAAGATTCGTTTCCGCAGGCAATGAAGGAAGCAGGAATTCCTCTTAAAAGCAACAGATTGAGGATAACTGAATACATAAACGATATGGATGTCTGTCTTGCGGCAGCGGATCTTGTTATATGCCGTTCGGGAGCTTCAACTCTTGCCGAGCTTGAAGCAGCCGGAAAAGCCTCGATTCTTATTCCCTCACCGATAGTTGCCGGAAATCATCAGTACCACAACGCAATGGTTCTTGGCAAAGCCGGAGCAGCTGTTGTTATTGAGCAGAAAGATGTTACAAATGATAAAATAGTCGCTGAGATCGAAAATCTCTATAATTCGCCGGATAAGGTGGAAATTATGTCGGAGTGCGCAGCAAGGCTTCACCTTTCCGATACGAACAGCAGAATCCTTGCAGTTATAGATAAGCTCCTTTCCAAGGGGACTTCGTCCCCTTAACAATGCCAACAACTTAAGAGATTTTGCACCTTGAACTTTTGTCAAAAAGTATTCAATCTTTGGCGATAGCCATAATTATTTCAAATACCAATGGTATTTGAAATAATTAATACTGGGTTTCCAAAGGGTTGAATAACCCT
>JAFTQW010000050.1 GCA_017462565.1 Ruminococcus sp. | reverse complement strand
CTGCATTTTCTCATTGGTGGAACATCTTGCATAGCCGTAAATCATCGAAAACACCTCACAAAATATGATGTTGTATATATTATAAGATATAAATGAAACGAAGTCAACTGTTTCTTTTATAATTTCAGCCGTAATTTTTTATGATTACGGCTGTTTTTATAGTATTAAAAATTATAAACGGAAAGAGATGTTTTCTTTTATAGTATTTTTGTTAAGGCAACCAGTTATGACCACAGTTGGGACAAATGAATCCTTCTGTTCCGACTCCGGTTGTAAAGAATCCATATCCGCAGTTCGGACACCAGACATTTGATGTTTCTTCTTCATAAAATGAATCATCGACTATAGTTGCATCGTACATATTTATCCAGCCTGAACCGGATTTTAGCTTTCCCCAGGTGTATCCGATTGAAGTTTGCCCTGGCTCAATATATTCCTCAACAATTGTATACTTATTTTTATCCGTAATTTCTCCAACAATATTTGCACTATAGCTCGGTGAATCATAGATACTTAATTTTGGATTTGTAACCTCAATGACATATGGCTCAAAATCAGCGGCAGTATCAAATCCATCGTATTCCCACGAATGTTCATGACGTCCATCAAAAGTCATGACCTCAGGCTTCATATATGCACGAGAGGAACTTGTGATTACAACAGTTATAATATCATCTTCAAATGTAAGATATCCTTGGACATCTCCTGTATCAAAATATGCTGTATTATCTTCAAGCGTAGCGGGAACATCTTCAATGGAATTTATCCGATAATACCACAGCGAAAAGATAACGGTATTTCTTTTTACGCTTGAAATGGTTAATTCTCTTTCCTCACCAATGCTTTCCTTATGCCAGAATCCGATATAACTACTTACATCTTTATATGATTCAGTAGTTGTTATAATTTTTGTAGTTACTGTAGCCGTTGCTTCTGTAGTGGCAGAAGTTGTGGTAGTTTCTGTAGATATTTCTGTTGCAGATTCTGCAGTAAAAGCAGTTGTAACTTCTGCTGAATATGCGTTATCTTGGATTCTGCCACAAGCTGTTTCTCGGAACGGGAGGCGAAGTCTGCTGTCATTCCACCGAGTGCATTGAAGCTCAAAAGCAGCAGAAAGAAAAAATCATTGAGGAAAGTACGCAGGAATACTCTGCTATTAAAAGGGATTACGACTCGTTTGTCCGCAGATACAAGGGGTATCTTGACGCAGCAGAAATAGATCGTTTTCACCCTGATGATTACGATGAATTTATGCAGGCAAAGCAGGAGCGTATGGATAAAATGACGGCTCTAAAAAAGAAGCTGATACGTAGAAACACCTGAAGAATAACTCTCTTTTGACACCTGCGGAACGAAGTGACTTATTGTTCTACGTTGTATACGCTATTGTTGCAAAAACAATGGGTAAAAGAGAAATAGAATTTACTGATTTTAAAGATTTTGACATTGATATAATTACTGACAAAATTATAGAGACCTTATCTAATGAAATCTATAAAAAATATAAAGAAGCAGGAGGAAACGGTAGAGTCGCAAAAAGCACTGAATTTATCAAAAAGATAGATGAAATACTTAATCAACAAGCTATCGCAGTATGATTGCATAAATATTTAGCGGCTGCACTCGAAAGCACAGCCGTTACAAAGTTAAATATAAATCATACACTCAAAAATAATTTCTCTCGCCATACCGACAAAGCAGTTTTCAAGGTTGAGCATCTTCTCGGCATCACCGCTAAGGACAGCCTTTTGATAACAACTGTCAGTCTGCTTCCAAATCTCAACCTGACGATTGATAGCTTCACTGACTTTCAGTTCTGTATCATCGAGATACTGAAAGATCTTGCCCTCGTTGACGAGCCTGCGAAGTCTGTTGGGACAATGGCTTTCAGAATAGTGGAGATGATACCTAATGAAGTCGGTGTGATATGTTTTGCCCTCCTCGGTCAAAGTGGCGGAGTTGAAGTGTATAACGGTCACTGTGTTGGTGTCAAGTCTACATAGTGGAATATATTTCTTTTTCAGGGGATTATAAACGGTTTGTTCACTTTTATATCTGCTCATTGTGATTACCTCTATTCGATATTACAATTAAGACGGTTTATCCTCACCACGATCATTATAGTACTTATTCTCTGAATACCGGCGAGATAGTCAAGTCCGTCAGTTCAACTTCTGTTCAACAAAGTTGAACCAAGTTACGATAAAACTTGAAATTTGCAACAATGGCGATTAGGCTAAGTTGCAGATTTTATCGTATTTTAGGCGTTTTCTGAAAAATGCTAAAACTAAGAGAAACGATACTGTTTAGCTCAAAGAGATAATTTTTCTAAAAATAAAATTGCAAAAATATCCACGCAGGTTAATTTTGCGTGGATATTTTTTTAGGGCTTGTTTGAAAAATAGCTATGCACAGAAATTGATGTATGTTAGGAGAGAATCCGCAGGCAAGCTGTCGCCTGACAAGGAGTTTCGACGAATGTACGGATTTTTCAAATAAGTCATAGTCCATTCGAAAAAAACAGCGCTGCACAATTAATGTGCAGCGCATTTTCTGGTATATCAAAGAATGCGGATTGAAAATTAATCAGACCTGTCATATTTATAAAAACAACATAGGAGAACACATACAGTGAGCTTTTTTAACACAGCCATCAGGAAAAATTTGTCGAAAAGCGTAACGCTTATCCCATGAATACAGCGCTTATATTGCATTGAAAATATCAGCAGCAATATCGTCTATGGATCTTATACTGCCGTTTTTAACGCATTCGATCAAGGTCCAGCCAAGTTTTTTGGCACAATAATCGGCAGCTTCCCTTGAACGTCTGAGATATACCGGATCGGATTCGTGGATATCCTTTTTGTTCTCATCGCCCTGATAACGCTTTGTTATAAGCTTCTGGCTGATCTCGGGGTCTACACGCAGATATAAGGTGCGGTACGGCTCCGGAATGCCAAGCAATTCATATTCGTAATGGAACAGCCAGTTAATAAAATCATTCCAATGTTCCTCCGGAAGCTTTGCGCATTGATGAATTGCGTTAGATGTTGTGTATCTGTCAGCAATTACTGTTCCGCCGTTCAAATAAAATTTTTTCCAGTTTTTTGTATAGCTTGCAAAACGGTCTATTGCATAAAAGCTTGAAGCCGCATATGGATTTACCTGATTCGGCTCAGAACCAAATTCTCCGTTCAGATACATCTTCACAAGCGCAGAAGAATTACTGTTATAATCGGGAAAAGAGACCTTGATGACCTGTTTCTCTTGCTCTTTCAGTTTTTCAAACAATTTTTGTGCCTGCGTAGCCTTTCCGCTTCCGTCAAGACCTTCAATTACTATTAATTTTCCATTCATATCGATTTATCGGGAAAAGCACCCTGTCTCCATATAGTTTTACAAGCATCCGCCGTAATTTTAAAACCTGTTCTTATTTTGCTCCCTTGCGCCGGATAACGGCATACACCGTTTTGAACATAAGCTTGAGGTCGAGCGCCGCACTTCGTGTTTTTATGTAGCGGACATCACCCTCGACCCATTTATCAAACTCGACATCGCTTCTGCCCTCTGTCTGACAAATGCACGATAAACCGCCTTTTACAAGCAGACGATCCATCTGTTCCGGCGTATACAATACAACCTCACGGGGCAGAGGCGGACGAGGTCCGATAATCGACATATCGCCTTTCAGAACGTTCCAGAGCTGGGGAAGCTCGTCTATTGAGGTTTTGCGTATAAAATGTCCTATTTTAGTAATGCGTGGATCATTGTCGCTTTTAAATGCCAGTCCATCGCATTTGTTTTGCTTCTGAACCTCGGAAAAACGTGATTCCGCATCCATGCACATCGAACGCAGCTTGTACATTTTGAAAGGTTTGCCGTTTTTGGTCAGACGAACCTGTGAAAAAAACGGATTTCCTTTATCGTCAATATAAATAGCAAGAGCCACTATACCGATCGGAATGACCAGCAATGCCAGCGCACAAGCAGACGCAACAATGTCAAATAAGCGCTTTGCAGCTTCATATAGCCGTCCTTTAGCCGGCACTACCTTGCTGTACTTCAGGGTATTTGAAACGCCCTCATGCAAGAGCTGAAGTGCATTTTCATCAAATTCAAGAATCGGGTAGTCTGTTACGCCTTTAGAGGATTTGGTTTCAGAATTCAACTGAGAATCGTTTTCAAGAGACTCCAGCATATTATTTGTGATATCCTCTTCCGACAATCGTTTATCCTTAACCCCTGATGTGATAGCTTGTATCATTATTTTCCCCTCCTTAAAGGCTGCAAAAACCGGAAATAATTTCCTTTGAATCGCAGCAGCCCATAAACATAGCTTTGCTTTTTAAGCGGCAGCTAAAATAATTTCTCATATTTACCTCTCAATATTTACTATTTGTAAAACTAATAGCAGAAACCTTGCAGAATGCAAAATGGCACTTTTTATTTCTTTCTCTCTGAAAAAGTATGCCTGTCCGTTAAAAACTGTAAGTTTCTTTGTGATTATCGAGTGAATCATGGAAATTCTTTTTCACATTAAGAGATGCGGCAGCAAACAGCCATGATATCGCATTAAATATTATGTTAGGTTTCTGAATTTGCAAAATATATGTACTCTTTTAATTATTTTAGCATAAACATAATATTATGTCAAGAATATTTTGCTGGAAATTTCAGCTTGATAACGAATAAAGCAATTTTTTGTTTAAATTGAACAAATCATAATGAATTTTAATGTCATCCATTTATTATACTAAAAGTATACAATGCAGTGATGCAACTACATCAGAAAACTGATACAAAAAAGTACGCAGTTTTCTGCGTACTTATTTTATTAACTCATACAGCGGCTTTGGTTTCGGAATTTTTTTCTTCTTTATCGGGAACGCTGACTTTTTCGATATCGGCTCCGAGAGCACGAAGTTTGCCCTCCATACAGTCATAGCCTCTTTCGATATGGAAAATATCCTCTATTTCCGTGATTCCGTTTGCTGCAAGACCGGCAATGATCAAAGCTGCGCCGGCTCTGAGATCGCAGGCTTTTACGGGAGCGCCCATAAGACTGCCTGTACCTTCTATAAGAGCGACCTTGCCGTTTACAGTAATATCAGCCCCCATTCTTCTTAGCTCGTCAACATAGCGGAAACGCTGTTCCCAGACGCCTTCTGTGACTATGCTTGTACCTTCGGCAAGAGTGAGCAGAGTAGCTATCTGCGGCTGCATATCGGTAGGAAATCCGGGATGAGGGGTTGTTTTAACGTTTGCCTTAACGAGCGGACCGTCTACCCACACTCTTATGCTGTCATCGTACTGTTCTATATTTACGCCGATTTTTTCGAGTTTTTTTGTTATGGATTCAAGATGCTTAGGTATAACATTTTCAATGATAATGTCTCCCTTGGTAGCTGCGGCAGCGATCATAAACGTTCCAGCTTCGATCTGATCGGGAATAACGGAATAGTTAGTGCCGTGCAGTCTTTCAACGCCTCTGATCTTTATAACGTCAGTACCTGCGCCCATTATATTAGCGCCCATAGAATTGAGAAAGTTTGCGAGATCGACGATATGCGGTTCTTTTGCGGCATTTTCGATAACGGTAAGCCCCTCGGCTTTAACAGCGGCGAGCATAGCGTTCATGGTTGCTCCGACTGTTACGACGTCAAAGAATATCTGGCTTCCATGAAGCTTTTCGGCATTGAGGTCGATCATTCCCTGACTAAGAGTATACCTTGCTCCGAGGGCGGAAAACGCTTTAAGATGCTGGTCGATAGGACGGTCGCCGAGAGGACATCCGCCGGGCATTGAAACTCTTGCCTTATTGAATTTTCCGAGCAGAGCGCCGAGAAAATAATATGAGGCACGCATTTTTCTTGCAGTTTCATAGGGTACGCAGAATTTGGTGATGCCGGTCGGATCTATTTTATAAACGTCCTTGCCGATATTCTCAACAACGGCTCCCATTTCCTGAAGAATACGAAGACTTATATTAACGTCGCTTATCGAGGGAACGTTTTCAATTATACATGGTTCGTCTGATAGAATAACAGCCGGAAGAATAGCAACTGCCGCATTTTTTGCGCCGCTTATCGTAACCTTTCCGGTAAGGCGTCTGCCGCCTTTAATAACAAACTTATCCAAATAAATTCTCTCCTTAATTATCAGGATATTTTTCTATGCTCCTGAACTTTTTCTTTTGTTCTGTATCAGAATCAGTACCGGTAAGCAGCAGAATGCTGTAGATATATTTTAAAATATATCTGTCAGCCATCCGGTATGCTTTATACGGTGTTACCTTAATTATAATCCGAGATAAACCATTTAAGTTCTTCACCGTTGTATTCGCCGACCTTAACATATTCGATCTCAACAGGCTTGACAGGAGTGCTTACTTCGCTTGAAAAAGCGTTTGCCTGATAGGTTTCAGTATCCTGAAGCGAGAAGATAATATCAAGACCGTCGTAAACCTGACCGAAGATAGTATAGCTGCCGTCAAGCCATGGAGAACCGCCGACAGATTTATAAACTTCCTTTGCGTCGGCAGGATAATTTTCGGCAAACTGTTCCTCCGGGAAAGTTGTGCCTGTTACGATATAGAACTGGCTTCCGTCGGTTGCAGTTGATCCGCTGTTGGCGTAAGCGAGAGTTCCGGCAGCGTGGATAACGTTTTCATTTGTTCCGCCGTCGAATTTATCGCCCCAGATCGATTCTCCGCCGGTACCTGTTCCTAACGGATCGCCGCCCTGTATCATAAAATCCTTAACGATTCTGTGGAAAGTAAGACCGTCGTAATAGCCTTTTTCAGCAAGTCCGATGAAGTTTTCAACGCCAAGCTCTGCGTATTCGGGGAAAAGTCTTATTTTAACCTCGCCCTCGTAATCCTTGAACTTCATTATAATGATTTTTTCGCCTTTTTCGGGAGTGGTAAAATTCTTGACTGCCGAATTTTCAAGATCTATATCCGGAGCTTTTCTGTCGGAAAATCTTGAAATATTTATTTCTCCGAGAGCATTATACTGCGAATCTGAATCCTGAATTCCGCTCTGATCATCGCCGTTTCCGGCAGCAGTAGTGTCGGAAGCAGCGTCATCGGTTTTTGAAGTATTTGAATCCGATTTGCTGTCTTTGATTTCCTTTCCGCATGATGTGAACACAGAAGCAGCGATAACGCTGCAAAAAACAGCTATTAAAGCTCTTTTGAACATAAGCTTCACTCCTTAATAAATATATGCGGCAGCCACTGAAAACCTCTTTTTAGAAGCTGCCATATGAATTTTCAGTTAATTCCTTATAACCTGTTTATTATACTACAAAAAATCTATTTTGTAAATAGTTTCCGCTAAAATTTGTAATAATTAGTTAAACCTGATTATGGAAACACGCAGATTTATGACAATACATAAAAATATGCGGATTATTTTTCTTCTTCCGACGACGAGTAAGTTCCGATAGTTATCGAATTTATCATCACATCTTCTTTCGGAGTTTTATAGCTTCCGGTTTTTTCGGATTCAAGTGAAGCAAGAGCGTCTACAACATCAAGTCCCTCGTATGTCTGACCGATAATGGTCATTTGCTGTGAAAGATTCGGAAGACCGCCTTTTTCAATAAAAGCTTCTGCCAGAGCCTCGCTGGATGAAGCTTCACGCAGCTCTGAAGCGACCTCGTCCGTAAACTGGATAGAATTTATAAGAAGAAAACGGCTTCCGCAGTAATAAGTGCCGCCGCCGAAGATTTTTTCCTTAAAGCTTCTTTCGTATTCGGTATTGAGCATACATACCGCACCACGGAAAGGCCAGAGATCCTGATTAAGCTCTCTTTTTACACGCTCGTTGGAATCTTTTCCTGTGCTGCCGTTTTTTTCTGCCGAGCCGCAGCCTGAATATGCGCCGTCCTGAGCGTCAAAAATATAGGTGTTGTCGTAATAGCCTTTTTCGGCAAGTTCCGTAAAGTTTTTAACTGCATCCGGCGAATATTCGGGATAAAGCCGGATCCTTACTTCTCCGAGGGTAGTATCTATAACGGCGATCGGGTCGCCTTCCTGCGGTTTTTCAAGCTGAACAAGCTCCATAGTATTCGGATTGACAACTATGTAAGTATTATTATCCTCTCTCGCCTTTGAAAAAAGCATGATCGAGAGCGAAAACATACCCATAATAAGCGTCATTAGCAAAATCATTTTCATAAAACGTTTTCCGTTAGCCATTTAAAAATCCTCACTGATAAATATTTATAATTATTATACCTAATTAAGGAAAATTTGTCAATATAAAACATTAAATTTATCGCAGCGGCATTTACTTTTTATTATGCCCATCCGGTGAACTTTGTTTCTTGAACTCTTGCAAAAAAGTATTCAATCCTTGGCGACAGCCATAATCATTTCAAATACTATTAGTATTTGAAATGATTAATACTGGGTTTCCAAAGGGTTGAATAACCCTTTGGCAGGGGGTACGGGGGACAGCGTCCCCCGATTAAGTTGCTGGCATTGTACAAGGGGACAGAGTCTCCTGATATCTCTTTTATATTTTCCCCGTTGCCGGGAAGTTTATTCGCTTAGCTGCTGAAAATAAAATCGAGCACATAAAGTATAACGTCGCCGACTTTATTGGAATCAACAATTTCAATGGCTTTGTCCGGCCGGTTGGTGATTATGTTGTCAACGCCGAGAGAGACCATTTTGCGGATATCTGATTCATTGTCGACCGTCCAGACGAAAATAAGCTTGCCGTTCTGATGAGCGGTATTGACCACGCTTTTATTCACGAAAATATAATTCATGCTTACGGCGTCTATGTCGGGAAGCTGCGAATAGGCGGTGGATGTCGCTATATTGGCGATAAGGGCTGTTTTTATTTTGGGTTCAAGCTCTTTTACCTTTTTAAGAGCTTTATACGAAAACGAAGTTATATAGCATGAAGAAGTAAGACCGTATTCCTTAACAAGCTCCACGGTTTTTTCGACGGTTTCGTTTACGTTTCCGATATTTTTTATTTCAATATTAAGCAGCGCTTTATGTCCGACAAAATCAAGAACATCGGAAAGAAGCATTATTTTAGCGTCCTCAAATCCTACCCCGAACCATTTTCCGGCTGAAAGCTGCTGAAGCTCTTCATATGTATAATCAGAAATTTTGCCTGAACCGTTTGTTGTACGGCTGATGTTTTTATCATGAAAAACGACAAGCTGTTTATCGGCAGTGAGCTGAACGTCGAGCTCGATATAATCCGCATCAATGTCTATAGCCTCCTGAAAAGCGTAGACAGTATTTTCCGGAGCAATATAAGAAAATCCACGGTGTGCGCTTACCTGAATTCCGTGCAGGGGAACATTAAGCTTAATATTGCCCCTGTAAATGCCTCTTATGTAAAATAAGTTTATAAAAATTCCGGCAACGGAAAGGCTTATGATAAGAGCGGCTTTTGGGGCAGGCCGCATTTTTTTTCTGCGTCTGTCGGGGATAGTTATTTTCTCGTCTTCCTCAAGATCTCCGAGAAATCTTCCGGTGAGCCAGCACATAATTGCCGGAGCAGAGAAAAATGCCGAAACAGCCGTAAATATTTTCACGGTATAATCAAGCACGCTCAAAGCGCCTCTGAAAGCCTGATCCGGACGTGAAAAGCCTTTGATGAACAGAACTGCAAGAAAGCTTACGCCGAATGTTGCCGCAACGGTTACTCCAAGGATAAAAAACGTCCAGAGGAAGAATGAAAACGCCATTCTTAGTCTTTTTTTATGTATTTTTTCAAAGCTTTTTTTAACGCATTCAGAGAATTTTTTTCTCGTAAGAACAAGATAATGCAGGCTGTAGCTTCTTCCGACAATGATAAAAATAAAAAGAAACTGTATCAGAACGTAGCATATAATAGCAAGCCGACCGTTGATGTTGACGAACACCCTTTTTAAAATAGGAAGAAGCGGAGCTAAAAACATACCGGAGGACAGTGTGAAATGTGCAAAGGGCATACAAAGCATGAAAAGCGCAAAACGAAGTATGCCAATTCCTCTGAACGCTTTGCGGAAGCTTCTGAAACCGGTGAGAAGCATTCCTCCTACCGTGATTTTTTTGTGTTTGCTGTAGCAGGTGAAGCAGGCGGCAAGCGCAGAAAGTTCGACAAAGGCAAAAAATCCCGAGCAGAAAAGCAATATAACGATAAACGCCAGCGTTATGGGATTTTTCAGGTAAACCATCATGCTTTCATCCGAAAGATAATTTATCCCCGAAGCTTTCATCGTAAGTTTCAGGATAAGCGCAAGAAGCGGCGCTCCGGCGGCTGTGAGAATAAGCTTATACAAAAATTCAAACAGCAGAAAATGCGGAAGCGCTCTTACGAATACAGCCATTGATTTAAAAAAATTTTTCATATATAGTCTCTCCGAATTGCGTTAAAAAATCACTCTTTAATTATACGATAATCTTGAAGCCTTGTCAATATTTCGGAAATATACCGATTTTATCATTTTAAAGCGTTTTGTGCATGAAAATATATTTATACAATTTTTTCATTGATTTGTGATAGGAACTTATACGCTGAAATAATATAATCAAAATAAGTTGTTTTCATGCAAACAAATATGTTTGTGCAAGATCACTAAAATAATCGTTCCAAAATGTACATATGCGCTATGTTTAATATGTACAAATTCTATTGACTTTTTTTTACTAATATGTTAAAATGAATTTGAATATTTTAGCGGGAATTTACTGCACTGGATTTCCGTACAAAATATAAAATTACAAATAAAATTTGGGAGGATTTTATTATGTCTGAAAACAAGAAAACTGCAAAGCGCATTGTCGGCCTTTCTGTTGCTGCGATGTGTATGTTTTCAGCAGTCAGATTGGTTCCTTTCAGTCCTGTTGAGACTGAGGCGGCTGATGTAATGACTGCTTTTGAGATTACTGAAAACATGAAAATAGGCTGGAACTACGGCAACTCGCTCGACGCTACCGGCGGTTCCGGTCTTGCTACCGAAACATCATGGGGAAATCCCAAGGCTACTCAGGAAATGATGGACGCTGTAAAGGCTAAGGGCTTCAATACCGTTCGTCTTCCCACAACATGGTATCCGCATCTCGATTCAAACAACAATATCGATCCTGAATGGATGGCTCGTGTTCACGAGGTAGTTGACTATGCTTACAAAAACGATATGTACGTTATCCTTAATCTTCATCACGAGGAATGGATAAACAGAGCCGATATCGGTACAGCATACGATGAAATGTCTCCGAAGCTCAAGGCTGTCTGGAAGCAGATTGCAGAGGAATTCAAGGATTATGACCAGCACCTCATCTTTGAGGGAATGAACGAGCCTCGTGCTGTCGGCACAGACCACGAATGGTGGGGTCCAAAACAGGATGAGGTTGACACTATCAACAAGCTCAATCAGGACTTTGTCGATACTGTAAGAAGCGTTGAATCTCCTTACAAGGATACAAGACTTCTCATGTGTCCGCCTTACTGTGCGTCAAGCGATTCAAGCATGATGGCTACTCTTGTTGTTCCCGACGACGATTATGTTGCCGCTTCTATCCACGCATATTCTCCATACGGCTTCACAATGGATAAAACTGTTGCCGACCACAGCACTTTCTCAGAAGCTTATGCAACAGAACTCGAAACTATTCTCAACGGTATCCGCAAGCAGTTTATCGAAAAGGATATTCCGGTTGTTCTCGGCGAATTCAGCGCATCAAACTTCAACAATACAGAGGCTCGCTGCGAATGGGCTGAGAAGTATATTTCTCTTATGAAGGGCTACGGCATTCCGTGCGTACTCTGGGATAACGACGCAAGGGGAAATTCCGATCAGTCGGAGGCTCACGACTATCTCAACAGAGATACTCTTGAATGGTACGAGGATTCCGGTCAGGTTGTTGACAAGATGATGGAAGTCCTCGCCGATGATTCTATCGTATGGGGCAGTCAGAAATACGGCAAACAGTATGACCATGAGGATATCACAAAGGGTAATATAATCCTTAATGAAACGGTCACTATCGATGCGGCTAATACTCCTAACGGCAACTGTACGGAAGGACTGAATGCAACATGGAAAGAGCTTGAAGGCGGAGACGTTGCTATCAAGTTCACAGGCGACGCTCCTGTAATTGCAGTAGTTGACGGTGCATGGGACAACTGGACCGAGATTCAGGCTTATGACATTGACGAGAAGAACGGCATAGCTTATTATTCATCCGATACAATAAAATCTGCATGGAGCGGCGACGTTTCGGCAATCGAACATCTTTTTGCAAGAACCAACGGCAAAACAACTATTGAAATGATCTCGATAATCGGCGGAGCAGAAGTCATTGATCCTCCGGTTGACAATACAAAGAAGTATAAGCTCGATCTTACAGGTTCTAACAGCACTCAGATGATTGCGCTCTATTTTGAGGGAAAAGCCGGTTCTGTTATTAACGGCTGTATAGGCTATATGGGCGATGAATGGACTAATATCGAGTGGGACGGCGTTATCCGTAATGATGGAACACTCATGATTACTATCCCAAGAAGCAATATACCGGACAGCGTTACATCTGCTGAAGCTCAGATCTGGTGGTGCGACGATGCTGATGCTGAAATGGTTGAATACAGGTTCTTAGGTACAGGCGGACCAAGTATCGTATACGGCGATTCAAACTGCGATGGAACTATAGATATGTCAGACGCAGTTCTTATCATGCAGTCGCTTTCTAACCCTGATAAGTATGGTCTGGAAGGTTCAGAGCCTACTCATATTACTGAATGGGGTATGCAAAATGCCGATTGCTGCAATCCCGGAGACGGCGTAACAAACGAGGACGCTCTTGCCATTCAGAAACTGAGGCTTGAGCTTATTGACTCGCTTCCTTTAAGTGGGTCAGCTGCTTAATCAAAATATAATTGCTGCCGCATTTGCGGCAGCTTTTTTTATGAAATAATACTGTTGCCCTGTTTTTTTGCTATAAAAATCTTGACATAAATCTGCTTTTATTGTATAATATTATTGAATCAGTCCGTGTTGTTATCCCTCTTGCGATGCGGTATTATGAAAGGAGTTTTTTCATTATGTGTAATTTAAAAAGAATTCTTGCCGGACTTATCGCCGTTTCAGCGGTTATGTCCACTTCTGTTTCGTGCGGAAAATCAGACGGCAGCAGCGAAAGCGAAGAGGCTCAGGCTGTTACCGAACCTTATAAAGGTCACGATGACGTAGATGTTGATCTCAGCGTTATCGGCGGAGATGAGGGCGCAGCCGTCAGCGGTGAAAAGAAAGAAACAGATCCGAATATGACTATAACATGGCTTTGTGATTATGATATAAATCCAAGCGGAAATAATGACCGTTCCGTTGCGCTTACTATTTTTGAGGACTATTACGGCGGAAAAGTAAATTACGTTTCAACTACTGCCGGTGATAAATTTGATAAGCTCGCTTCAATGATAGTTGCGGGCGACGATGTCGATATGTTCCCCTATGAGTGGGATGCCGTTCCTAACGGCGTTATGAAAAATCAGTATGAACCGCTTGATCCTTACTTCGATACGCTTGAAATAGATTCTGATCTCTGGGACGATATGAGCGATGTTATCGATATGTTTGAATATAAAGGTCAGCATTATGTTGTTCCCTATACGATCTGCGATCCGCTTCTTATTACATACAGCAGAAAAATGATGCAGGCTGAAGGTCTTGACGATCCCTATGAGCTTTATGAGGACGGCGAATGGGATTGGGACGCTTTTATGGATATGATGGAAAAATTCGTTGCCAACGCTCCGAGCGGTCAGACAAGATATGGTATCAACGGCTGGTTTGGTCAGGCTCTTATTCAGTCTACCGGACACACTGTCGTCAATTATGAGGACGGAAAATTCTCGAACAATATCGACGATCCCGAAATCGAAAAGGCTGAGCTTCTTATGCAGGAGATCGCTCAGAAACAGCTTTATAATCCTGAATGGATAGGCTATTTCCCGGATAATCAGGCTACTCTTTTCTTTGCAATGGCAGACTGGGCGCTTGGAACTTCAAACGCCAGAAATGAGGATATGGATCTTATGGTAGTTCCTTTTCCGAAGTCACCTGATTCCGATGAGTATAACCTCTGCTGCAATTACGGCGCAAGAATGCTTATTAAAAATTCTAAAAAGGGCGAGGCTGTTGCAACTTATATAAAGTGTGAAAGACTTGCTCTGACTGAGGAAAAATATGTTGATGCCGCTAAGCAGAAGGCTCTTATCGTTGACAAAACAGCTTCCGGACTTGTAAGAAGCTATGTTACAGAAGAGCAGTACGACGCTATTTTGTCTTATCGTGACCCGAGCAATACTAATCCTATGTTCGATTTCGGATACGGTATGGGAGATATTATGTACGGCAGCGGCGATTATACCTATGAAACAAGAGGCGTTATGGATAACCTTGAAAAGGCTCTTCTCGAGGGCAGCGACGCCGTTGATTCATGGGCGGCTCTCCGTGATGCCTGGACCGGCGTTATTTCAACAGAGGTCGAGAAATTTAATCAGTAATTATATAAGGGGAGACGATGTCTCCCCTTTACAATGCCAACAACTTAAGAGATTTTGCACCTTGAACTTTTGTCAAAAAGTATTCAATCTTTGGCGATAGCCATAATTATTTCAAATACCAATGGTATTTGAAATAATTAATACTGGGTTTCCAAAGGGTTGAATAACCCT
>JAFTQW010000049.1 GCA_017462565.1 Ruminococcus sp. | reverse complement strand
CGGAGCTGTTGACAAACTCCTATTTATCTCGACTTTTCTGCTAAAATATGGTATAATAGAAGTACAGAAAGCGAGGTAGTTGCGATGCTTAACAGGAATGAAAATAGACAAATGAAGATGTGTTTGGTAACGCTTGATGAGCTTATGCCACAGGAGCATTTTCTCCGTGATTTAGATAGATGCGTTGATTTCAGTTTCATCTACGATAAGGTTGAAGCGCTGTATTCAAACACAGGTCGTCCGTCTGTTGACCCTGTTATGCTCATAAAAATGATGCTCATCGGTTATCTATATGGTATAGAATCAGAACGCAGACTTGAACAGGAAGTCCGTGTAAATATTGCGTATCGTTGGTTTCTCGAAATTGAACTTGACGAGCCTGTGCCAGACCATTCTACAATTTCACAGCTGCGCCACAGAAAATTCAGCGGAACTACAATATTTCAAGATATATTTGATGAGATTGTACGCAAGTGTATGGAAGAAGGTCTTGTAACAGGAAAGCTTTTGCTTACCGATTCCACACACATCAGAGCAAATGCTCGTAATGATTTGAGAGAAGTGATTGAGGTTCCTGATACACCATCGGAATATATGCAGAAGCTTGACCGTGAAGCATTTGAAATGGGACTTATCAAAGAGCCTGTTGTATATCCCGAAAAGAAAAAATCTGTTACGAAAAGTATCACTGACCCTGACAGTGGATTATTAAATCGTCCCGGAAAACCAAATGCTTTTTGTTATCTTAATCATCAGACGACTGATGCAGAAAACGGAATTATTACTGATGTTTTTGTAACACCTGCAAATGTCAATGATTGTTCTCCGCATACTGAAAGACTTGAACATCAGATTGATAAATTCGGTTTTGAAACAGAATCTGTTTGTGCCGATGCAGGATATGATAACGCTGAGGTTTACGATACAATGCTTAAACGAAATATCAAGACATACATTCCACGAAGACAAAAGCCTGTTGTAAATTGTAATTATGAAGAAGACTTCAACCCTGGTAATTTTCAGTATGACAGTAATAAGAATGTGTATATTTGTCCTGCCGGAAAGGAACTTCATTATCGTTCTTATCTTAAGCAAAAAGGATATAAACGATATGTTGCTAAAAAGAAAGACTGCATGAGCTGTCCGTATAAAGAGCAGTGCATCGGAAAGTCAAATAATCCACGAAAAATTGAGCGTAATATGCATGAAGAAGCTCGTAGAGAGCAAGCTAAGAATAACGGAACAACAGAATATTACGAAGCTATGCGACTTCGGAAAATCTGGTGTGAAGGAAACTTCTCTCATCAGAAAGAGCGACACAATTTAAAACGAACATTCAAAAGAGGCATTGAAAAAATAACCGAGCAATGCCTCCTTTCGGCGTGCGCATTAAACTTAAAACGACTGGTAAAGGCTATGTGAGTAGCCCTTTTTTATTGCCTGAATACAGAAAATATGATTCAAATCCTCTTTTGGCATTTCATTTTGCCGTAAAAAAGTGGGTTTGTCAACAGCTCCG
>JAFTQW010000048.1 GCA_017462565.1 Ruminococcus sp. | reverse complement strand
CGTGACATATACAGCAGCTCATGTTGACGTCCGCAGCTCAAATTTTTGGAAAGGCGATGAGACCGTCACCACCGTTGACAGCGTTTGCTCTGATTTCTACAGCCACTACAAGCTCAGTAAATCGGACGTTTACGGCAGTTCCGCTAAGCGCACTAAGTCCGTCACTCTCACCGTCGATGGCGTTACTTACGAAGGAACACTCATGGAAAAATAATATTTGCCCTCCTGTTTTCGCAGGAGGGCAAATATTTTATACTATTTAATACAGGAGGACAATTTATGAAATCATTTATTCCTTGGATCGGCGGCAAAAGTCTGCTCGCCAAAAAGATCGTATCAATGTTTCCTGAGAAAATTGACCGTTATATCGAGGTTTTCGGCGGCGGAGGCTCGGTATTGTTTGCAAAAGAAAAACACGCTCAGCTTGAAGTTTACAACGACGCTAATGGTCATTTAGTTAACTTGTTCCGATGCATAAGATTTCACCGGGAAGAGCTTCAGCGTGAGATATTAGGCTACATAAATGCCCGTGAGATCTTCGAGGATATACGCACTCAGATCGATATGCGAGGCTTTACCGATATTCAGCGAGCCGCAATGTTTTATATTCAAATAAAGATAAGCTATGGAGCTGACGGACGTACTTACGGATGTAACAAGAAAAACATCTCCCCTGATTATCTTTCTGAGATTGAAAAACGTCTTAAAACAGGTGCAGGAGTGGTTATCGAGCATAAGGACTTCGAGAATCTTATCAAGGTTTACGATCGTCCGGGAGCGTTATTCTACTGTGATCCGCCCTATAATAAGACTGAAAAATATTATGACGCTGAATTTAAAGACTCCGATCACAAGCGTTTAAATGCCTGATTAAAGGCGATCAAGGGACGGTTTGTTTTATCGTACAACGATGACGAATACGTCCGGGAGCTGTATAAAGATTTCAATATTGCCGCAGTTTCAAGGCAGAACAATCTCAGCCGTGGCGAGTACAGGGAACTGATCATAACGAATACTTACTTCAGAGCTGGTAAAAGTCTTCATCAAGAGAATTGAAGTTTTCGAGAAAGAGGAAAAGTGTTCACGTATCTGCGGAATGCTCTCAACGTTGTTATTGCACCAGTCGCAAACAGTTGAGGGACGTGCTTTTATCAGGTTGCAAAGCTCTTTCTGAGACAAATTGCGCTCCTTTAAAATGGTCTTTAAATGGCATTTAATCATTGTTTTCCTTCGTGTACTATTTTTACAATTAAAATAACGTATATTGTTATTTTCGCTCTAAAAAAATACATCAATAGTTCGCATTTCAATGTACTGTTATGCTTTTTCTACGAAGTCTTTGATGCAGTTCAGTGGTACTTGCAATTTCACTTCGAATGTGATAAACTATGTATGTCATTCACTTTCTAATGAACTCCTTTTGATTATTTTTGCAGTTGTCAGCCGCAAATTCATTATAATCAAAAGGAGTTATTTTTTCAAGACTGATAGCTATAAGCTTCTTTGAACCCCCGGCATATCCGGGGGCTTTCTCAATACAATTAACTGCTGCACTTAATGTGCAGCAGATTTTTCATTTTTTATTGTCGCTTATCGGAGTTTTAGTTACTCTTTTATAAAGAAAAGTATCTCTTCTTTCGTCTAATCTGAAGCTGTCCTGTTTTTTATAATCAGAAGCTCCGGATTTATGCCTTACAGTTTTCAACTGAGAGATCATACATCCTACGACAATTGCAGCAATTATTATTGCTATTATTAAAGAAACAAGAATATTCATTTCAGAAACGAACCCACCTTTAATCTATTAAAGTCCGAGAAAATACGATAATGCATACACAAGAGCTGTTCCGACAACCGTTATCGCACCAAACCACGTTGCCGCCTTTACTTTATCAACAGGCAGATTTCCTACAAATTTTCCGGTTTGTCCGTTCATTGCAAATGTGTACTTTTCTCCGTTCCATGTTGTGTTAAGAAGCCATACCGGATAGAGGGCATACTTTGCCTTACCGTTATTCAATTTAATATTGCTTTTCTCTATCAGAACAGAGCTGTATCCCGTAACGGTTTCTTCAAAGGCAACCTCCGTACTTTTTCGTATTCTTTCGTTGGCTCTGCCTATACTTTGCTCGGCTGAAACGTCGTAGCGGTCTGCAAGATAACCTGAAAGATAAGCTGTATTAAAATCCACTGCCTCCTTGAAATTATAAGGTTCTATAGACTCCATAAGATCGTCATCCATTTTCTCAGAGCCATCGACCGGAACAAGTTCAAAAGCAACTTTACCTGAGCGATAAGCCGAATATGTACTCGTTTCAACATAATTATATGAATTATCGCTCCACGTTCGTTTCTTTTCAGCCTTAAAGGTCATTTTTGCATCTGCCTCGGCATCAAAAAGCCACACAGGAACATAAACGCCTTTTATCTCATCAATATGATTTTCCTCACGAAAAACCTTCGGCAGAAGAATTTTTCCGTCAAGATAACGATTCAGCGCAGCTTTTGCAGCTTCTTTATCAAGCTTGAACGGAATAACGCAATCGGGTTTCAGATCGCCCGCAAAGCTTCCCGACATAACTATAGGACTGTCACAGTAAGGACATTTCGATGCACCGGTTGTAGCATCGGTCATGATTTCAGCTCCGCAGGATTTGCAGGAATAAACGCTCATTCCGGAAAGCTCGGCTTCATTCCACTGTTCTCCTGCGATAGTGTCCCATTTCATTTCCTCAGTTTCTGAAGCCATTTCGTTATTATGCTGCACAACCGCATCAATATCAAATTCAGAATCGCAATAAGGACATTTCATGTTCTGCGTTCCTGTATTGAATTCAAGCTTTGCCGAACAGCACGGACACTGATATTCCATTAATTCTGACATAAAATCAACTCACTAACTTTTTTGAAAATTACTTAACAATATCAGCATCGTTAAACGGATCTCCGCATTCGGCACAGAATTTAGGAGGATTAAACGGATCTTCCGGCTCCCAGCCGCATTTATCACATTTGTAAAGAGGTGCGCCTGCCGGTTTTGGACTGCCGCATTCAGCGCAGAATTTTCCCTTGTTTACTGCTCCGCAGGAACAAGTCCATCCGTCTGCTCCGAAGCTTGCCGGCTTTGGCTTGCCGCATTCCGCACAGAATTTGCCTGTATTTACACTTCCGCATTCACATTTCCATGAACCTGCCGGAGCCGGCTTTGATTTTCCGCAGTTAGCGCAGAATTTGCCTGTATTCGACGTTCCACAATCGCATTTCCACGAGTTTTCCGAAGCTTGAGGCTGCTGATTCTGAGCCTGCTGAGCTGCTCCCATAGCAAATAAATTCTGAGCGTTCATGCCACCTGCCTGCTGCGTCATGCCCATTCCGTAGAATCCCATAGCTGCTCCGTTAGGATTGCTTGCAGCATTCTGCATTGCCTGAGCCTGAGCTTCAACCAGCGTTGCGGCAGCGTTAGAGGGATTTGCGTTCCATGCTCTGTCCTCAAACTGCTGGATTCTTTTTGTATCTTCAGCAGAAATAGTTGCGGAATTAATTGAAACTCCTCCAAGCGTAATACCTCTCCGTTCGATCCAGTCAGAAGTAAGCTCACGCTTAATAGCGTCTCTTACTTCTCTCTGCTTGCCCGGAAGCTCGTCGTATCTGATTCCGGTTGCGGAAATATTTGCAAAAGCCGGCTGGAGAGAATCAAGAAATTCAGCTTTCAGCTGCGCATCAAGATTATCTCTTGTGTAAGTTCCGGCTACGTTTCCACATACGTTTGAATAGAAAAGAACCGGATCTGTTATCTGATAGGAATAAGTACCGTTGCAGCGAACTCCGACTGTAAAGCTTCTTCCGAGATCAGCATACGTTACTCTGAACGGAACCGGATTCTGAGTTCCGAATTTATTGTCAAGAAGCTCTTTTGTATTGAAATAATAAATTCTCTGATCCTTTGCAGCGTCTCCGCCGAACTTGATACGTTCCCACATTTCCTTGAATGTATTTTTCAGTCCCTCGCCCAGCGAGCTTGAAAAAATACTTGGAGAATCAGCAGAATTGTATGTATAAATACCGGGAGTTGTTGCGATTTCGATAACCATTCCCTGATCGACCATTATCATTGCCTGACCTTCGTTGACAACGATCTTACTTCCGTCAGAAATGATCTTATCGCTTCCCTTTTTATTTGAGGAATGCTTACCGACCTGTTTTTTTGCTCTTAAAACAAGAACGTTTGCCGGAATGGAATCGTATGAGTAAAATTCCATCCACTGATCTGCCATAGTTGAACCTGCTCCGACAAGAGCGGCACGAATAATTCCCATAATTAATACTCCTTTCGGGATAATCCCTATAAATTAACTCATCAGAAATACTGACATTTTTATTATAGCATATTTTTTTGAAAATTGCACTACTATTTTGAAATTTTTTGTAAAATTCTGAAATTTATTCCCATTCTTTCCAGATTTCCGGACAATATCCTATTGTTGCTTTTTTGCCGTTCCTGACTATAGGAGTTTTTATTATCTGAGGATTTTCAAAAATCTTCTCATTGCGGTCATCATCCGAAAGATATTTCAGTAAAGCAAGCATATCCTTATCTTTGGCATTTTCATTGATAAGCTTTTCAGAACCTCCGACAGCGCCTGCAACGCTGTTGAATTCTCCCCTGCTCATTCCCTTTTCTTTCATGTCTATAAGCTGATATTTAATTCCACGCTCTTTAAAAAAGCGTTCTGCCTTTTTAGTGTCGAAGCATTTTTTTGCTCCGAAAATTTGTATGTTCATATATTATTCCTCTTCCGGTGATACTATATTTCCTGACGGACGTGTAAGCTCAAAGGTTATACTGTGAAGATCAAGACCGTTTTGAGCAAAATAAAGTCTTACAGCGGTAAAATGTGAGAACATCGGAGCTTCTTTTGTCAGCGGAACCGGCTTTCCGTCTGTACCATTCCATGTAAACGTTCCGCTTGCTGAACCCGTAAGGAAAAGCGTAACCGGAATCTGTGCAAGCTCGCCTGCTTCCGAAGAGGCAGTTATGGTAATATTATACCATCCTGTTTGTGAAACTTTAAGTGCAAAACTGTAGTTGCTGCCCTTTTGGCTCTTTACTCCCTCAAGATCAATTGTAAGCTTTTTGTCAATATCATACCAGATCACCGGAGCGGATTCTTCATTTTCAGAATCGTCACGGCCAATTATTTCAACGGTATCAGCTTCTCCGGAAAGACGTTTAAGAGCGTTTGTTTTCAACAGGAATGTCAGTATATTTTTAGCGTTTCTCTGGAGTTCAGCTTTTGTAAGAGTTCCGTTTTCAAGAGATTCGGCAGTAGTATCATCATTATCGGAGCTGTCGGCGCAAACCATATAAACGTCGTTCTGAGCTCTTGCCATAGCGGCAAAATTATTTCTTGTCGGTTTGCAGCCTCTCTCGTTGATATTTGCCCACCAATCGGTCATAGTAAAGCCCTTGAATCCCCATTCTTCACGAAGAATCGTTGTATTAAGATCAAAGCTTCCGGCTGTCCAGATACCGTTTACCGAGCCGTACGTTGTCATTATAGAATCAGCTTTTCCTCTCTTTACGGCAATTTCAAATCCTTTAAGATAAATCTCACGAAGCGCTCTTTCTGATATTACCGAATCAAGAAAATGACGGTTGGTTTCCTGATTATTTCCGCAGAAGTGCTTTATCGTTCCGGTTACTCCTGCATTGTGCAGTCCGATAAGCTCAGCCGACGCCATTGAACCGGTAAGGAACGGATCTTCCGAGAAGTATTCAAAGTTTCGTCCGTTAAGCGGATGACGGTGAATATTCATTCCCGGTCCGAGCAAGCATTCTACATTATTTGCGGTCATTTCTGTTCCCATAAATTCAAAAAGCTCTGTAATAAGCTCTTTATTGAAAGTTGAGGCTATCATAGTTCCGTTAGGCAGGCTGAATGCCTTTGTTCCGCAATCGAGTCTCATTCCGGAGGGACCGTCGGAACAGCATCCCGCCGGGATTCCGAATGCAGAAAGCTCATCAGTAACTCCGCCGAAAGCCGAAGCTGTTCCGGCAGTTACTCTCGGGCTTCCCATTCCTTCCCCACGAATTATGCATTCGAGATCATAATCGGAAAGCTGTGCGATAAATTCATTCATGTTGTTCTTTTTATTTTTAACGTCTGCGAGCTTTATTCCCCTGTCGCCTGTATATGGGATCTCTTTCGGCAGTCTGTAGATTATTCTCTGGGATTCGTCAGCTTTATTCAACGGAACCGGTTCTGTTTTGTATGTAAGATCATCCCCTGAGCCAACTGCTCTTATTCGCTCAAATGGAATAACCGGAGCTAAAGCCTGCACGCATTTTTTCCAGACAGCAGTATTCGGCTGAGTTACGGTCAGCGCAGGAACGGCGCTTCTTACGTCGTTTCCGACATAGAATGTATAATCTCCTGCCTCCATTACCCAGCATGAGAGATTTCCTGAAGCTCCGGAATCGTCATACGACATAAGGTCTGAGATCTGAATTTTTATTTCAAGTTCCTGCGATTCACCCGGAGCAAGCTCCTTGGTTTTTTCAAATCCGCAGAGGATTCTTGAGGCTTTACCAAGTTTCCCCTGCGGAGCTTCGCAATAAACCTGTACAACTTCCTTACCATTGTATTTTCCGGTGTTTGTGACGTTAACGGTAAGTGTGACTTCAATGCCGTTTCCGGTTGTATTGATCGGTTTTATATCAAAAGTCGTATACGATAAACCATATCCGAAAGGATAGCGAACCTTATCTTTTGCAAATGTTTCAAACCAGCGATATCCGACGAAAATATCTTCTTTATAGAAATTTCTCTCTTTATCGCCGAAATACGGAGCTGACGGATAATCCGAAACGTTATATGCTATCGTATCGGGAAGTTTGCCGGAAGGACTTATTTTTCCGGTGAGAACGGCTGCCGTTCCTGTTCCGCCTGTCATTCCCCCCTGCCATACGTAAAGAACAGAATCAGGAGCGTATTTATCTACAAAAGACATATCGACAAGTCCGCCTACATTGAGAAGAACTATCATCTTTTTGAATTCTCTTCTGACCTTTTCAATCATGTCAAGCTCGTCTGCGGTAAGAAGATATGAACCCTCTTCAAGCTTTGCATCCATTTCTTCTCCAGCTGTTCGTCCTATTATAACAATAGCAGCCGAGCTTTTTTCTGATGCTTTTTTTACAGTTTCAGAATCAAGAGGCATTTCCTTTTGCGACCATGGTTCACTTCCCCAGCCTTCTCCAAGGTCAAACGGATTATTTTTACTCCACTTGCGGTATGTTTCAAGCAGCTCTTCATTTATTTTAACTCCGGCTTCAATAAGGCCATCGACTATTCCTGTTACCTTTGAAACGTTTACCATGCCCCCGGAACCCGTTCCGCTTTTATAATAATTAAGCTGAATTCTTCCAAAAATAGAAACTTCTTCTTCCGGAGCAAGCGGCAGAGCATTATTGTCGTTTTTGAGCATAACTATTCCTTCTGCAACGGCTTTTGCGGCAGTTTCAAGATATTTATTCCAGTCTAATATTTTTTTCATTTATTTTACCTCATTTCCGATAAGATATCATATAAATTATTATATCAACTTGCAGAGATTTTTTCAAGAGTTTTCAGTAAATTTTCACATATTATAAAAAACGGAACTGCATCACTTATGTGAAACAGCTCTCGCTTCGAGTTATTTGACTGCATGAATTTCAAGAATATTTTTAAGCGCCGAAACAGAACCTGAATGTGAACGTTCTATCGTTGTTTTAAGTCCTTTTGTTTCGCTTATTGCACATCTTGCCATTTTATGCGACATTGTTCCGGTAAACAAAACGAGAAGATCAGGATTTCCGATCTGCTTTTTCATTCCTGTTTTCATATGGGTGAAAATCTTGGAACTGCATTTATACTGTTCGCATATTTCTTTATATTTTCTTATCATACAATCATTTCCGCCTACAATTACAACGCTCATAATTACTCCTTTTATTTTATTGTTAGTTATTACTAACTTTTGTTTAATTATATCAACGGAATTTGACTTTGTCAATTTTACTTTATATAAAATTAAAAACATTATTCACTTTCAACAATTAAGTCCAGTTAGACTGTTTAATATCAGGCATATTTACCAATTGCAATCTTTTCTTATGTTAGCCTTTGCTAACGGATTTATTTCTTCTATTGCTAAAATTTTTCCAATTAGCTATTGACAAATCAAAAAAACTGTTGTATAATACAACACATAATTTTAATGAAAGGAAGGTGAACTTCATGCGTTCAAATAAAATACATCTCACAATAAAATTTAATATAAAAGCAGACAGAGCAGAGAGTTCGCCTGAAATAGACTGATATACCTGAAATAACTGTATATTATGGCTTTATGCGCTTCTGTTTTTACAGAGGCGTTTTTGTTTTGTCTTAATAATGAAAGGAGCGAAAAATGTTTAAAAAGTTTAAAAACAAATTTATAGGAGACAAATTATTTTATAAAAATGTTCTTTTTATGGTCATCCCGATGATATTGCAGAATCTTATTACAAATTTCGTCAGCCTTATCGACAACATTATGGTAGGACAAATCGGCACTGAACAAATGAGCGGAGTTTCTATCGTAAATCAGTTTATGTTTGTGTTCAATATAACTATTTTTGGAGCGGTTGCCGGTCCAAGCATATTCGGTGCGCAATTCTTCGGAAAGGGCGACTCTGAGGGACAAAAATATACATTCCGCTTCAGATTGATGGTCTGTGCAGTTATAATAGCGATTGCCGCTATGCTTTTTTCATTGTTTGATACTCAGCTTATCTCGCTTTTTCTCAGCAAGGATGATACTCCTGAAAAAATTGCAGAAACTCTTAAATATGGAAAACAGTACATGAGGATAATGCTGTTCAGTCTGATTCCGTTCGGAATAGGTCAGGCTTATTCAAGCGTTATTCGTGAATGCGGCGAGACAAGAATACCTATGATAGGCGCATTATCGGCAGTCGGAATAAATCTTCTTCTCGACTACGGTCTTATTTTCGGTAAATTCGGTCTGCCTGAAATGGGAGTCGCCGGAGCGGCCGTTGCAACGGTTATATCAAAATGCATCGAAGCTCTTGTTGTAGCCGTATGGACTCATACGCACCCAAACAAAAATAAATTTATAAACGGAGTTTATAAAAGTTTGCATATTCCGTCAGAACTTATAAAGAATATGATCAAAAAGGGAACACCTCTGCTTGTGAATGAATTCCTATGGGCTGCCGGAATGTCAGTTATAGCTCAGTGCTATTCGATCAGAGGACTTGATGTTGTTGCCGCAAGAAATATCTCCAGTACGATGACAAATCTTTTCGGTGCTGTATATATTCAGCTCGGAGCTTGCATAGGTATTATCGTAGGAGCAAAGCTTGGCGCAAATAAATTGAAGGACGCTCGTGATACCGACAATAAGCTGTTGTTTTTCAGCGTTGCTGCAACGATTGTAACTGCGCTTTGTATGCTTCCGCTGGCAGCAGTTTTTCCAAGAATATACAACACCGAAGCGACTGTTCAGTCGCTTGCTTCAAATATGATAATTATTCAGGCTGCCGCCATGCCTCTTATGGCTTATACGAACGCCTGCTATTTCACTCTCAGAAGCGGAGGAAAAACGGGAATAACTTTTCTGTTTGATTTCGGATTCACTTGGCTTCTTATGATTCCTCTCGCTTATATCCTTGCACATTTTACATCAATGGAAATTAATCTGCTGTTTGCAGTTGTAACTTTTTCTGAAATAGTTAAGGTGATAATCGGATTTTTTATGGTTCGCAGCAATATATGGATAAATAATATTATTGATTGAGAAAGGAACTTTATGATTATTTTAAATGGAAAATATAATTATGCAAAGGTTTTTACAGAAATTATTGATGAGGGAGCAATTGCTCAGATCATCGAACTTTGCAATCAGCCTATTAGTGAAAATTCATCTATTCGCATTATGCCGGATGTTCATGCCGGAGCCGGATGTACTATCGGTACAACAATGACTGTTTCCGATAAAATCGTTCCAAATCTGGTCGGAGTAGATATCGGCTGCGGAATGGAAACGATCAGGCTGAAAGAAAAGCATATCGAGGTTCAGAAGCTTGATAAGCTTATTTACGAGAAAATTCCGTCAGGATTTGAGATTCGCCGGAAAACTCACCGATATATTGAAAAAATCGACCTTGCCAAGCTTTACTGCTATAAGTATATTGATCCGCTCAGAGCAGAAATGAGCATTGGTACTCTTGGCGGAGGAAATCATTTTATCGAAGCTGATAAAGGCAGTGACGGAAGTATCTATATCGTAATTCACTCCGGTTCACGTCATCTTGGAGTGGAAACGGCAAAATATTATCAGAACGAGGCATACCGCCGTCTTAATAATTCTTCTGAAAAGGAAGTTAACGAGCTAATCGAAAGGCTTAAAGCCGAGGGCAAAGAAAAGCAGATTCAGAGCGAAATAAAAAAGCTTACTTCAACAAAGCATACCAGTGTTCCTAAGCATCTTGCCTACTGTGAGGGCGAGCTTTTCGAGCAGTATATTCACGATATGAAAATAGTCCAGCAATTTGCTTCCCTGAACAGGCAGGCAATGATGGACGAAATTATCAAAGGTATGGGATTTCACGTTACAGAACGTTTTTCGACTATTCATAACTATATAGATACCGATAAAATGATTCTGCGCAAGGGAGCGGTTTCTGCCGAATCCGGCGAAAAACTGCTGATTCCGGTGAATATGCGTGACGGAAGTCTTATCTGCACAGGCAAGGGCAATCCCGACTGGAACTGTTCTGCTCCTCATGGCGCAGGCAGACTGATGTCACGTTCTCAGGCAAAAGAGTCTTTTACAGTTTCTGAATTCAAGAAGCAGATGAAAGGAATTTATACTACTTCAGTCAATCAGCAGACGCTTGACGAATGTCCTATGGCTTACAAATCAATCGAAGATATTGTCGGTAATATCAGCGATACTGTTGAGATAAACGATATTATCAAGCCGATTTACAACTTCAAGGCAGGTGTTGAATAATGAAAAAATTTGTCTCGTATGAAAAATTGAGCAAAAAGGAACAGCGTAAAATCAATTCTGAAAAAAGAGGCACCTGGAACGGTCTTAATCCGGTAACCAGAATCGCTGATACCAATGGAAAAAAGTATCGGCGAAAGCCTAAATATCCGGAGAATTACGATTAACAGCATTAGATTTAAAAATCCGTACAGAGAGTTTTATTTTCTGTACGGATTTTTATTTGTTGTTTGAGGTGTAAAGGAAGCACTGATTAAATCCAGTGCGCATATTACACTGTCAGATTGTATAGAAATTTTACAGGCAGGCTGCTCAAACGAGCCGTCCCCTCTGTCACTGCGTGACATCTCCCCACCCCGTGGGGAGTCACCTATCAAGAAATTTCTGTGCAAGATAACGGAAAATATGCAAGTAAGATGCGTGCTGAGCCATCAGGCGTGATTTAATCAGTGATTCCTAAAGTATATAATGTAAATCAGAATTTACTCATATCAGATTATTTTTTCACTCCAAATTCCGCATAAAATGTAAATTTATACTATTTTTCATTCCAATATATCCGGATATTCCTGAGCAGCATAATTCCGTGCAATTTCACGGATATCGCTGTTGCAATCCCAGAGACATTCTTCGCACAGTTCTTTTGTGAGAAGATTCCGCCTTATAAGCTCGCTGACCGCTGATTCACGGCAGCAGGAACACATGGAGCGTTCATACACGAACATTATGGCTTCGTCCGGCATTTTTTCGATAGTACCTCTGCGGACTATACTGAGAACTATCCTATGCCAATGAGTTTCACTGTTTTTGTCTATTTCAATTTTACAAAGAAGTTCAATCAGAAGCTTTTTATCGATGTTTCTGTAATTATTGATGAGCAGTTCAAAAGCGTCGGGAGAGTATTGCAGATTCAATAATTCGAGAGCAAATTCGTGAATACAGTCAGCGTTTAAAAATGTCAGTGCATCGAGAGCAGTTTCCCGGAGTTTTGCATTTTGTGAGCGTGTATAATCAATAAGCAATTCAGGTTCAAGAGGAAATTTACTTCTTGATATTGTGAATGCTTTCAGCAAATTCGCTTTAATCGTCAGATCGCTTTCAGAAATGGCAGTTTTTGCAAGCCTGATTTTATCTTCATCGTCTGAATGGCTCATAGACCTAACGTTTCTGCGGACGATATCTCCATTTTTGGCAAGAGCAATAAATTCGTCCGCCGAGAGAGATTCAGAAGCATATCCGCTTATCTTTTCATTATGTGACATGATTTCTGCAAATTTACGGATTGTTTTTGAATTTTTGCTTCTGATTTTAAGGCTTTCCAAAACAAAATCTTCACCGTATTTTTCTTTAAGGCAGTGCCAGAACCATTCAAAATTCCATCTGAGCGAATTATTATCAGCACGTCTGCGGCGGATGAAAAATGCTCCCATATCCTGCATTATTCTAACAGCTCGTTCAAAATCACAGTCTTGTATTATCACAATAGCAATATATTCATAGTTTTTCAGAATCCTATTTGCCTTCGCACTCCATTTCAAAGTCATTATAAGATCATACAACTCACCATATTTGATTTCGAGGACGGGTTCGGCAGTTTTATCTCCATAATCGCTCGCAAAAAGTTCGATAAAGTCACACAACTGGTTGAAAATTTCATCATCTTCATTTATATGCGGAGAAAGAAATTTTTCTATTGCAGGTTCAAGAAAATATTCATAGTCATCATACAAAATAGCAAGATTGTACAAAAACAGTCCTCTTGAACCCTCACACTGCAAGTCGAATGCCAAATTGTTAAGGCAACCGTATTTCAGAATCTCCCTGAACTCCTTTTTGTTTTCTTCCATAAGTGAAAAACAGCGTCCATGTCCGCAGAGCATATATTGCATCAATTCTTTATTCATCATCTTCACCATAAATGGCTATATACGGAAGATTTCGGAAATATTCCCCACAATCGAGTCCGTAACCGATCACAAAACAGTCGGGAATTGTAAACAAAGCTAAATCCGGCTGAAAATCAACGATTCTTCTTGAAGGCTTATCAAGCAGCGTTATTACGTTCAATGAGAGTGGAGCACGCTGCTTCAGAAGATTTACCACATCGTTCAGGGTTCTTCCTGTATCAATGATATCTTCAACAATGACAACATGATAACGGCTGATATCTTTGTCGATATCCATTGTTATTTCGACTTTTCCGGAAGAAACAGTTCCGCTGTAATAACTCTTGGCGCACATAAATGCAATTTCACACGGCACAGTCACTTCACGGCACAAATCTGCCATGAAGATAAAAGCTCCTTTAAGAATGCTGACAAGAAGAATAGGTTTTCCGTCGTAAATAGAATCAATTTTTATGGCGGTCTTTTTTATTGCAGTTTCTATTTCTTCTTTTGTAATAATAATTTGTTTTATTTTATTTGTGTAATCATCAATATTTTTAATTTTCATTAGAATATCTTCCCCCTGAATTAATTCTGACTTTATTATACAGCATTTTTATTTTCAAATCAATCTTTTTGCTGTAAATTTTCTTTAATTCGTTTAGTAAGCTTGAAAATTACTGAGAAATGTGTTACAATGTAAAAACATGATTATAATTTAAGGAGTAATTTTATGAAAATTTCTTATCGGAAATTAACTGTCAGCGAGCTTGATATATTCATAAAAATGCGGATAAATCAACTGCGTGAAGAAGGCGCTAATAAGAAATTCGACCTTGAACCTGCATTAAGAGATTACTACACACGGCATATGACGGATGGCACGTTTATTTCGTGGATTGCTTTAGATAACGAAAAAATTGTTGGAACAAGCGGAATATCAATTGTAGAAAAGCCGCCTTATTTCGGATGTCCAAGTGGAAAAATAGGGCTTTTATCAAGTATGTTTACAGTTAAATCATACAGAAGAAAGGGCATTGCTAAAGAATTGCTTTCAAGGATTGTAAATGAAGCAAGGGAAAAAGGATGTGGTACCATTCAGATAACGGCATCCAGTATGGGAGTTTATTTATACAGCGATTTTGGATTTGTTAAAAATAATAATTTCATGCAGTATAAACTCTGAAATAAATTCATATAAAAATATCCGTGTAAATATCAATTTATCATTTGATTATAAAATTTATTTTTTAAAATGCTATTGATTTTTTTGAAAAAGTATGATATAATATTATAGTAAACTTTGGAGATGTATCGAAGTGGTCATAACGAGAACGACTCGAAATCGTTTGAGCGGTAACACGCTCCGTGGGTTCGAATCCCACCATCTCCGCCATATTCGGGGCATTAGCGCAGTTGGGAGCGCATCACACTGGCAGTGTGGGGGTCAGGGGTTCGAATCCCCTATGCTCCACCAAATCAAACATTATACGCAAAAGGTTACATTATGATAATGTTGCCATTGCAAGTGAAAACCGCTGTCCTTTAATTTAAGGGCAGCGATTTTTAGTGAAATAATAGTATTTTTGAAAATATTGCACACGAAATCT
>JAFTQW010000047.1 GCA_017462565.1 Ruminococcus sp. | reverse complement strand
TCAGCAGTTTCGTTGCTATTAAAGCTTTGGTAGCTGCCGGGATCGGTATCAGCTTTGTGTATGATTCCGTTGTTGCCAAAGACGAAAATATCGGAACATTTACCGTTGACGTCTTGACCAAGCCTCATGCGTTTCACGTTGTGTATACCCGCAATACCAATGCTAAGAAGTATTCGGAGCAATTTCTGTATGACAGACAACATTTCTATAACGCACTAATAACATGACAAAAAACCGAACAGTTGCTGACCATTAGGGCCTGCGGCTGTTTTTTTATCTATTCGCCAAATTCTTATTTATAAAGCTCTATAATAAGGACAAATATCTTCATAATATCCGTCTTTCATACGAAATCCTTTAGGTATTGTTCCCAATTGAGAGAATCCGAGACGTTCATATAAATGTCTTGCATGTATATTTGTCGCAACAACTGCATTAAATTGCAAAACAGAAAACCCGTGTTCACGCCCTTGTTCAATGCAGTCCAATACCAGCTTTTCTCCTATATGTAATCCTCTGCTATGAGAACTCACTGCATAACTTGCATTGCAGATATGACCGCATCTTCCGATATTATTTGGGTGTAAAATATATAGTCCGTATATTTTCTCTGTTTCAGAATCAACGGCAACACCCGTGTAGGTTTGCTCTTCAAAAAAGTGAGCACCGCTTTCGAGAGTCAGGAATTCTTCTTGGGGAAAGGCTTTCCCTTCCTCAACGATTTCATTCCAGATTTCTATCATCGCACACAAATCTTTTTCTTCATATTTTCGTATTACTATTTCCACTTGTTACACCTCGTCAAATTCAAGTATTCTTAACTGATTATAGCATATCTCAAAATACTGTTCAACAAATTCATAATATGGAGCGTGAACCCAGAAGGTCTGGGGACCGCGGGCTTCGCGGATCGTACTGAGAAATCGGTATCAGGTTCGAGTTCTGCGCGCTCCGCCATATATGCGGACATAGCTCAGCTGGTAGAGCAGCGCCCTTTTAAGGCGTGGGTCGGGGGTTCGATTGCATTAGGGTATGATTGCCACCGGCAATCATTCGTATTGTTAATTCGCTGCGCGGAGCACCACCCTCTGTCCGCACCATAAGAAAAGCAAAGGTTTGATACAATTGTATTAGACCTTTTTTCTTTGCATAAAGGGAGTTCTTTCCTTTCTGTAAGTAAGCATTAGAGCCTTGTAGGAGTGTTAGAATGCACTTTTACCGAGTTCTTTTTCATTATAATAAATAACTGCGGAACGAAAGACCTATCAACGAAACGATAGATATTAGCGTAGTGCCTAGGACCACGTTAAAAGGCTAGAGCACATTCGGTAACGGAAGCAGTTACGAACCTCCTGAAAAGTCGGGAGGTTTTTTCGTTATACGGTAGGCGAATGTATTGAAAAAATGCGATTTTTGTGCGATAATAAACTGAACGATAAATAAGAATTTAGCGAACAGATTAAGCGGGGAGGTTTATATCATGCTTTTTAAAAACGGGTCCGGCTGGAAAGCTTGTTTTGATGAAAATAGCGGAAGATATTTCGGAGAATATGGTGGCTTTCAGGATTATCGCCTGTATGAAAT
>JAFTQW010000046.1 GCA_017462565.1 Ruminococcus sp. | reverse complement strand
TGTTCTTTTTAAAGTTTTCATCGTACTGCGGTTGTTTGTTTGTCATTGGTTTTTCCTCCTTGATGATCTTCTCTTTGCCTGTTTACTTCTATTATATCATTTTTCTTTTTTGCTGTCTACTTTTTTAGTATAGCACCAAGATTCCAATATTGATGACGAACAGTTCTATCAGCCTTTACTGAAATATTACATTGATTTTTGTAGAGAGTATGGTGAGAAAGGAACAAAATCCGCTTATGATAAACTTGAAAACGAACAAACAAATATAATTAAAATTGTTCACTGGTCGAAAAAAATCCCGAATTACAGTGAATCTGTAATTCAGCTTATTTCTCATTTAAGCGCGTTTTTGTGGAGCCGTGGTTATTGGACTAAGAGAATCGCGCTGTCAGAATTAGCATGTGATATGGCAGTTCAATCAAGCAATTACAAACAGGCAATTATTCATCAATACTATGTTGGAATTGTTAAGTTCTGGCAAGGCGACATAACTAACGCTAGTAAAGCGGTAGAAAATTGTAAAAGTCTCTTGTCAAACACCAACGATTCTACATGTAACGCCTTAGTATTAAGACTTGAAGCTCTAATTCACATGACCGACGATAGCGAAACAAGCGTAGAAAAATTTATGTCGGTTTTACAAACCTTAGAATTGGCAGATAAGGCTGATGTGAAATTATTTGCTGACTGGCGAGTGAATAGCGATTCGGGGTATAAGGCAGGAATTGTGGCGATTTATCAATAACTCGGCATTACTTTTAACAGAAATTCTCAATATCAAAAAGCGATTGGTTGGCTTGAAAAGTCTCTTGACTTGGCAAAAGAAATATCCGATTACGAGGGACAGGCTGTTTCTTTAAGTCATTTAGGTTTTTCATACCTTGGACTGAATGATTATGCGAAAGCAGAAGAGCTTTGTAGTGAAGGCTTAAAGCTAGCGTTATCCGTTAATAGGAAAAGTACAATAGGAAGATGTTATCAAGTGCTTGCTGAATCCGAAGCAATGCGTAAACATAAAAGAAAAGCAAGTAAGCATGCTCAATCCGCTTTAGAAATGTTTGAGCGACTTGGAATGACTCATGAGTCGGATGAGGTAAAACGGCACTTGAAATGATTATTCAAATGGAGGGCTATATTATGAAAGTCATCAAAAAAACTAAAGAGATCGTTAAGCGCGAGGGCGCACACGGCGGAAGTGGTGGCAGACGCCTTTATCTCGATGATAACGAGATTGAGAATGTTCAGGGGATGACCTACGGTTATCTTCCTGTAGGTAGAAAATTCGAGTGGCATAACCACGAAGGACTCAATGAGGTCATGCTTGTTCTGCAAGGACATGGGGTGGTTCGTGATGAAGATGGCGAGTACCCCTATGAGCCAGGAGATTTCTTTATTTTGCCAAATGGTGTATTCCACGAAATGGAGAACACTGATACAATTGAAAATCGAATGGTGTTTGTTAGAGTGAAAGTATGAATCAACTTTATGATAGAATCGGGGTGGATTACGATTATACGCGAGCATGTGATCCGATTATTCTATCAACAATAATCGAACTGCTAAAAGTTCCCCCGAATGCTAAAATATTGGATATCGGCTGCGGACCTGGAAACTATACTGTGGCAATGTCTAATCATGGATTTAGAATGTGGGGATTAGATATTTCTGAAACAATGTTGCAAACAGCTCGTGTAAAGGGACCGGATGTAAATTGGTTTAGCGGAAATGTAAATAGTATACCTTTAGACTCTGGCATATTTGATGGCTGTATGTGTACATTGGCATGTCACCACTTTCAGAATCTACAAACAGCATTTCATGAAGTGAACAGAGTGATTAACCATGGGAGGTTCGTCATTCTGAGTTGCTCGCATAGGCAGTTAAGGAATTATTGGCTTTATAAATACTTTCCAAATGAATTGGAATTAATAACAACATATATGCCTGATATTGATGTTATTGTTGATTCATTATGTTCTTCTGGCTTTAGAATACTTAGGATTGATCCATACTATATCAAAAGTGATGTGAAAGACAATTTCTTAGGAGCTCGTTTTGAAAGACCTGAACTTTACTTGGAGGAGTCATTTAGAAATGGAATGTCCATATTTGCCAATGCGGCAGAGGCAAAATCTGTTGAAATTGGTTGCGCGAAACTACGTGCAGATATTGAATCCGGGGAGTATCACAGGTATATTAGCGAGTATCGTAATCGAATCGGCGAATATTATTTTATAACTACTGAAAAGTTGTAACTATTATCGTCGCAAATTAAAACATCATAATCATTAACTCTGTAGCTAGAAGATTGTATCTGAGAAAATAGATTCTGTTCGAATCATTTGTCGACGTCTATTTGTATTTCCGTGCTACAGAGTTTTTTATTACGTATTAGTCTACAAATAGAACATTACGAGAAGCAAACTACTGATTTAATATTCATGAAAATGCTGATACAATGAAGAAAAACATTTTTTACTTATAGTATATGCTTTAACACTAATATTACAGTAGGGTTATTTCAATCATATGCAGATATTGGAGATAAAGTAAGAACATAAAAATTATTTCCGTTGTCTATGATGACTCTGACGGTATACGTGGTTAACCTTGGTCTATGCAAGCTTTAATTGCCTTGTTAAATGAACAATACGAGCTATACATCACCTTTATGACTGATCCAACTACAGCAATTCAAATGGATACTTCAAATTTACCAAGCACAATCAAGAAAATACATGATTGGTCTGACAGCGGCAGTACTTCTGGTGAGGCATTAGATACTGCCAGACAGAAAATCGAGAGCATTAATGAATCCGATACAACTGCACAGTTCTGGTTAGTGATCATGACTGACGGCAGTATGACAGTGTTGTATGTAGATAATCTGTAAAACAAACTTGATGTTTATAGAAACAGCATAAGGAATTAAATTCTATGCTTAATGGGGGTGTTTACCATAAAATCAAATAAACTAAAACGAATAATAGCAATCTTGCTGACATTCTGTATTTCTATGATAATGTCCCCATTTAGTGCAGGTGTCAACGCAGAGACAGAAAAGCCAACACGGGAAATCAATCTCGTATATGACGACTCTGGAAGTATGATTGACGATGGATCAGGTTATCTTGACCGCTGGTGTCAGGCAAAGTATGCTCTTGAAGTGTTTGCTGCAATGCTTGAAGAAAATGACACAATGAACGTTTATGCTATGAGTGACTTCAGTTATAGTGATATAGATTATTCAAAAGTTCCACCTCATATTACTTTGTCAGGAAGTTCAGCTCCGGCAGATAATGTTGCTGTTATTCATAATATGCTGACTAATGCAAGTTCTACACCTTTTCAGACTGTCGAGAAAGCATATTCCGATTTGACTCAGTCATCTGCTGATGAAAAATGGTTGGTTGTACTTACAGATGGCATTTTTACAAAAGATTTTAATACTGAAATGAATATTGCACAGGTGAATGATTTCTTCAATAAGAAAAATGATGATATTTCACTTATGTATCTTGCTATTGGCAATAATGCGTTGAATATTTCCGGAAATGATTCAAAGAGTATCTATGCATTTTCTGCAGCAAACAGCACAGATATTCTTAGTAAACTTACTGAAATGAGCAATCGCATTTTTGAAAGAAACAGATTACAGGTTGATCCTGCTAATGGAAATTTTTCATTTGATATTCCGATGAGTGAGTTGATTGTCTTTGCACAAGGCAAAAATGTAAACATCAAAGGCATAAATAAATTTGATAGTTCTGCGATCAAAGCAAGTTCTGATCCGGTCGAAGTAAAATATTCAGAAGTTGCTGCCTTAAATTATAAGAACGATAAAAATGTTGTTATAAACGATAACCTTGTTGGAAAAATTGCATATTTCAATGGCGATTTTGATGCCGGTGATTATGTGGTCGACGCTCCGGGTGCAAGTACAATTGAAGTGTATTATAGACCAAATGTTGATATTGCGATTCACCTTGTAAACTCTGAAGGTACTCGGTTATCTACCTCAGATCCCATTCCACAAGGTACATATACTTTAGAATACGGTTTTGTAAAACCAGGTACAGATGAAATCCTTCCTGATTCAGATCTTCTTGGTGAGATCGATTTTTCTGCAAAAGTAAGTTTTAACGGAGAATCGGATGGTAAACAATACTATAACGGGGATAGTATAACTGTTCCTGAAGGCTCTATGGATATTGATGCAACAGCAGAATATCTTGATTATAATGCAGTGTCAACATCTTTGCATTACGATGTTTTTCAGGACAAGCCCTTGAACTTCAGTATAGATGATAGTAATGTATACAAAATCAATACAGATGGATTTGAGAATGCGGATTCTCCAATAATTTTGAATGTTTCACTGAATGACAGGCAGCTCACGAACGAGGAGTGGAATGATCTTGATATTCCTGAAATAGAGTTTATTTCAAAGGAAAATCTTGGTGATCTGACGATTAAAAAAACGGATCAGATAGGTGTATTTGAGATATATCCTTCTGTTTATGATGATTCTCCACGTGATAATGCTATAGGCGATTTTACCTTTCATGTTAGCTTGCAGCAAAAGATCGGTATGAATGTATGGTCAGGTCAGGCTGACGGCGTTCTTCATATTTCAGATGGAATGACTCTGCTTGAAAGATATCCGTGGATTATTCCCTTTTTGATCTCATTGGCAGCATTGATTTTACTTTTAATATGGTGGATGACAAGAAAAGTTCTGCCGAAAAATATTAAGATTCTATCCGGTTCTACTCAATTCTACGTTCTTCCAAATCCGTCTCCGCAAGAAGGAATGGAAGCAGTATGTGCATATAAACGTAAAAGTAAAAAGATTGAAATAAGCTCTCCGCCGTGTGAACAGAATTATGAGGCAAAGTGTTCTGTAACGTTTATATTGAAGGCAGTTGACAGAAGATATGTAAAGTCTAAAAATCGGCGAATTTGTATTGTAGAAATCAAAACGAGCGGTGTTGTATATAACGTCACGATCAATGGTGTTATATATGCTAAGAATACTCATGGTAAGTGGATTGAAGAAGCTTATCTTGATATTGATTCAAAGAGAAAACTGGAGCAGATAATTAAGAACGCCAATATTGAAATGAAAACAGGCTCTCCGACTGATATTATTTCCCGTTGCGAGTGTCAATTAAAGCATATTTAAGGAGGATTTCAAATGGCTATCAAACGTGAAACAATTAAAAGCAATAAGACGCCTGCAACGATATTTATTGGTTGCGGCGGCATCGGCTCTGATATTGTATCCCGTGTAGTACGAAGATGTCATACGGAAGAAAAAGAAAACATTAGATTTGTCATTCTTGACACGAATGCCAATGACCTTGATACAATCAAGAAACTTGGACCTGGTATTGTGTCTATCCAGACATCTTCTACACAGAGCGTATTGGATTATTTGAATAATGACGAGGACGCAATGACAAATTGGTTTCCAAACAATGCTATCCTTTATCCGAAAACTGTATCAGAGGGTGCAGGTCAGGTTCGTGCGATTTCCCGTCTTGCCCTGAATACATCTATTAAGAGCAGCGAAATTCAGAAACTTTATAAGGCAATTGATGAGCTGTTCTTGAAAGATGGATATGAGCTGAAACACGCTCTTCGTGTAGTCATTGTATCATCTGCGGCTGGTGGTACCGGTTCTGGTATCGCTATGATAATCGGTATGCTTGTTCGTAAATATCTGAAGGATCATTACAGAGAGAAGTCAGCTTTGATTCGTGGTTTCTTGCTGCTTCCCGGCGTAATGGACAGCGGCGTTATCAAGTCCCAGACAGAACGTGAAAGTCTCAGACGCAACGGTTATGCAACAATTAAGGAAATCAATGCTTTTATGATGAAAGCGTCCGGTTTCTTTGAGGCAAGACCTGAACTTAACAGATTTAAAGATCTCCATGTGGATGTTCCGCTTACTTCCGGCGGAGTTGAACGATTGGATTCACTTCCATTCGATTTCTGCTTCCTTCTTGACCGAGTGGATAATCAGCTTGAAAGTATGCAGACTCTTGATCAGTACAAAGAATTTGCCGCACAGAGTCTTTATGAGCAGAATATCGGTGCGATGCAGAAAAGCTCTTTTTCTATGGAAGATAATATCATCAAGGAATTTGCAAATGCTCAGAATCTCGGACGCAACAGATTTGGCGGCATCGGTGCATCTGTTCTCCGTTATCCCTATGAAGACGTGGCTGATTATATTGCATACAGCAGAGCAATGAGCCGTATTGGCGGCGGTTCTGAAGCGACTGACTGGTCCAAGTATGATAAAAAATTCAAGCAGGAACTTGCTGCATTTATAGACTCATGCAGATGTACCGCAGAAAATCCGTGAGAAAAATGGAATTACAGAGAGTACACTGCGCCTTTCAGTAGGCATTGAAAATGCAGAAGATCTGATTTATGAACTTGAAAAAGTATTTCAGGAAACGGAGCGTGAATTGAATGTCTGAGAGAAATCTTGATTTTGACAAAGTTATAGACCGCAGAAATACAAGATGTCTGAAATATGATTTTGCAAAACGTCGAGGAATGCCAGAAGATGTGCTTCCACTCTGGGTTGCGGATATGGATTTTGCAACATCTTCTTATATTGAAGATGCTTTAATTGAATGTGCCAAGCATGGGATTTTCGGTTACAGTGAAGTACAGACGCCATATTTTGAAATTCTGGCAAATTGGCTAAAAAAACATCATAACTGGGACGTTCAGGAAAAATGTCTGATTAAAACTCCCGGAGTTGTATTTGCGCTTGCCATGGCAGTAAAAGCATATACGGAAATCGGTGAAAGTGTTCTGATACAGACTCCTGTATATTATCCGTTTTATGAAGTCATTCGGGACAACGGCAGAAAAATCGTTGAAAATGAATTGTATCTCGGAGACGATAATCGCTATCATATTGATTTTGAAGATTTTGAAAAGAAAATTATTTCTGAAAAAGTCAGGCTGTTTATTCTTTGCAGTCCGCATAATCCGGTCGGGTGTGTGTGGACGGCAGAAGAACTTATTAAACTTGGCGATATTTGCGTCAAACATGGTGTAATTGTTGTGAGTGATGAAATTCATGCGGATTTTGTATTTAAAGGCAGACACCATGTGTTTGCATCTCTGAAAAAAGAATTTGAAAATATCAGCATTACTTGTACGTCACCAAGCAAAACATTCAATCTTGCAAGTATGATGATGTCAAACATTTTTATTCCGAATCATAAATTGAAAGGAAAATTCCGAAAGGAACTTGATGCTGCAGGTACAAGCCAGTTGGGCATAATGGGACTTGTTGCCTGTGAAGCCGCATACAGCAAAGGCGAGGAATGGTATCGGTCAATGATTGAATATGTGGGGAAAAATATTGAGTTTACAAAAGAGTATATCGCTGAAAATATGCCCGATGTTTCCATGATTGACATTGAAGGTACATATCTTGTATGGCTTGATTTTCACAAAACAGGATTGTCTGCGGAGGAGCTTGACAGGCGAATGATTCATAATGCAAAATTATGGCTTGACAGCGGAAAAATCTTTGGAAAAAGCGGAGAGGATTTCCAGCGTATCAATGTTGCCTGTCCGAGAAATATTCTGAAAGAGGCGCTTGACCGTATCAAAGGTATATTGTATTAAAGGAGATTATAAATATGAATAAGAAAGTTTTAAACGTAAGTAAAATAACCGGAATCATCAATCTTTTGATTTCTGTTTTTGTTTTTGTGGCTGTCAACACATTTCTTCACCCATGCAGCGGTGAAAAAGCCATGCGCTGCAACTACAGTACAATTGCTTCTGCACTCATTTTGATATTAATAGCTTTACTTGGGATTTCCAAAGTGATTTCATCAGAAAATAAGTCCTTGCTGCTATTGGATGTTGTAACTATCGCATCCGCTGTTGAACTGCTGCTGATTCCCAAACTGATAGGCAGTTGTGAAATGTCTGCTATGGTTTGCAATACCAGAACAATGCCTGCTCTTACGATTTCTTCGCTTTTATTGACATTGATTTCCATTATTTCCATCATCGGAAATGTGCTGAAATCAAGGAGGAAAGGTCAATGATGTCGGTTAGAACGATTGCAGTCAAAAACATTGCACATCGTAAATTTCAGAGTACAGTATTTGTGTTTTTTATTTTTATCAGTACAATTGCTTTGTTCCTTTCTCTATTTTGCATGGAGAACATGAGGGCGGGTATTAGTGAAACAAATCGACAGTTGAGCGCTGATATTCTGATCGTTCCGTCATCCTATGATGAAAATGCAAAGGGTGTGCTTTTTGAGGGAAAATCATGTACGATTCTTTTTGATGAAAATCCCATTGATACAATACGAGGTACAGACGGTGTTGCACAGGTTAGTTCACAGCTTTTTATGGAAACACTAAGTCTTTCCTGCTGTTCGTCTGGGGATATCGAAGTAATCGCAATTAATCCTGATACAGATTTTTCGGTACAGTCCTGGCTTGCTCCCGAGGATAGGAACAGTCTGTCAAAGCATGAGGTTATAATCGGCTCTGATATTGGTATGAAAAAGGGTGATACGATTATGTTATACGGAGATGAATATCATATTGCAAGGGTATTGCCTTAAACGGGAATTGGATATGACACAGCAGTATTTATTTCATTTGATGATGCTGAGAAAATAACATCTTCGAGACAGTATAGTTTTCTTTTTGACAATAAGGAAAATCCCGTATCTTTAATCACTGTCAGCGTGCAGAAAGATGCGGATATAGAAGATGTGGCAGGCAGACTCCGTATAGAACTTGCCGGAAAGGGTGCATCGGTTTATACTGTCAGCAGTTTGATCGGTATGTTGTATGATAAACTGCACAACTTTGAAGTGTTCGGACTGATACTGAACGGATTTATCATGATTACCGTATCAGCAGCGCTGTTTACACTTGTCACGTTAAGCATTCGGCAGCGGCAAAACAGAATCGGAAGTTTTCTTTCTGTGGGAATTTCCAAAAGCCATATCATCAATATATTTATCCATGAGTATTTGTATCTGCTGCTGATCGGATACATTTTTGGTGTGATACTTGTCTGCATTTTTGTGTATCCGTTATATCCATTACTCTCACAAATAATAGATATACCATACAAAACCATAGGCATTGCGAAATTATTAACTGTGCTTGTCCGTGTCCTTGCGGTAAATCTTCTTATGATGGGAATTTCCGTTTCGTTTTCATTTATCAGAATTATAAAGCAAGAACCGGCAATTATGGCGGAGGAACAAGTATAAATATGGACAGATTAGTGATAAAAAATACAGAAAAACATTTTGGAAAAAATGGATTGAATCCGGTCAGCTTTTCACTGAATAACGGAGAATATCTGTGCATTACAGGTGAATCTGGCTGCGGTAAAACAACGCTTCTGAATATCATCTCGGGAATGCTTCGTCCCGATAGCGGAGAGATCCTTGTTGACGGCAAAAATATATTTACTGAGCTGTGTGAAAAAGAGCGCACAAAACTTCGCAGCACAAAAATAGGCTATATGATGCTGGGAAACGTTCTAATTCCTGAACTTGATGTTTTGAACAATATAAGAATGCCGATAGAGCTGAGCGGCAGAAGTATAGATAAATATGAATTGCAGAAATTGCTTGAAATCCTGCATATCACACATATTCAAAAATCTTATCCGTCAGAAGTTTCCGGCGGAGAATACCGCAGAGTAATACTGGCAAGAACTTTACTGCTTCATACAGATATTCTGATTGCGGATGAGCCTACATCAAATTTAGATGCCAGCAGTGCTGAAATCGTCCGTTATGTGCTGAACGAATATGCCGATGAAAATCATATTCTTATCGTCTCTACACATGATTTTCTTTTGACTGTGCAAGCAAGAAAAAATCTTTGTATGGGTCATTGAATCAGTCTATGGTTTGCAATAGATTTTGTATATAGCGAAATTTTTTCAAAACCCCTTGACAAAATGAAAAATATGGTGTATACTAAGCACATACCCGATAAAACCTATACAAAAAATAGGAAAACTAAGAAATCATTTTATGGAGGTAATTATTATGAGCAACATTAAGGAAAGCACACTGGAACTGATCGGCGGTACACCGATGCTTAAACTTAACGGCTATACAAAGAAGGCCGGAATAAACAATGCAACCATTCTCGCAAAGCTGGAGTATCTCAATCCAGCAGGTTCAGTGAAGGATAGAATCGCACTGGCGATGATTGAAGATGCCGAAACCAAGGGGATTTTGAAGCCCGGTGCAACAATCATCGAACCGACTTCAGGCAACACGGGTATCGGACTTGCGGCTGTGGCTGCTGCAAAGGGCTATAAGGCAATCCTCACACTTCCTGATACCATGAGCGTTGAAAGAAGAAATCTCCTCAAAGCATATGGCGCAGAACTTATGCTGACTGAGGGGGCAAAGGGAATGAAAGGCGCTATCGCAAAAGCAGAAGAGCTGAATCAGCAGATAGAGGGTTCTGTCATTCTCGGACAGTTTGTCAATCCTGCAAACCCTGCAATTCATAAGAAAACAACAGGTCCCGAAATTTGGGAGCAGACGGACGGTAAGGTTGACATCTTTGTTGCAGGTGTAGGCACAGGCGGTACGGTTACAGGTGTCGGTGAGTATTTGAAAGAGCAGAATCCCAATGTGAAGATCGTTGCAGTTGAACCAGCTGGCAGCCCCGTTCTTTCAGAAGGCAAGGCAGGTCCTCATAAGATTCAGGGCATTGGAGCGGGTTTTGTTCCGGATACGCTCAATACCGCCGTTTACGATGAGGTTATTACAATTGAAAATGAAGATGCGTTCGCAGAGGGAAGACGTTTTGCACAGAGCGAAGGAATCCTTGTAGGTATCTCCTCCGGTGCAGCACTCAAGGCAGCAATTATCCTTGCACAGCGTCCTGAAAATGCAGGAAAGACTATTGTTGCGCTTCTTCCTGATTCCGGTGACAGATATTTGTCCACACCGCTGTTCGGCAATAATTGATATGCCTCTGAATATTGCTGTGTCAGCTTTGTTTCTCAGGAACTGGCAGAAAATCATCCGAAAATCGCAGCTGCATACACCAGAGCAGTTCTAAAAGCTTCTGCATGGGTGGAAGAACATCCAGAGGAAGCGGCGGCTATTCAAATCAAAGGAGAGTATGTCAGCGGTGATGTGGAAACCAATGCCGCTATTCTGTCAAGTTATCATTACATTCCCAGTGTGCAGGGCGGATACGATGCACTTGTGAATGTTTGCACCGATATGAAAGCAATTGGTCTGCTAAAAGACAGTACGGATGTGGATGCGATGATACAGCGTTCCTACAAGTTTTTTGATGATGTTCCTGACAGCTATCAGATTCAAGGTGAGGATTTTATTCCCGTCAACAAAGAATAGAACAACAGGGCAGATATACGTCTGCCCTATTTGTTATAGATTGAATCTATAACAAGTTATAGGAAAAAACTACTTGACTTTTCCTATAGGTATGGTATAATATACATAGAGAATTGATTGGGAGGTGTGAGATGCAGATTTCAACAAGAGGAAAAAATGCAATCAAAATGCTGCTTGATTTAGCAAACCATAATGACGGAACACCTGTAAGATTAAAAGATATTGCCGGTCGTCAGAATATTTCGGTCAAATATTTGGAGCAAATTGTGATGCTGCTGCAAAGGGCATCGTTGCTTCAGAGTGTAAAAGGAAATCAGGGCGGTTATCTTCTGAAATATCCTCCCGATCAGTACACCATGTTTCAGATTCTGACTGCTACAGAGGGTAGTCTTTCGCCTGTAGAATGTGTAGAGAACTGTGCAAGTCCATGTAAGAATCAGAATCAGTGCGTGACATACCGAATGTGGAGACAGCTTGATACAGCGATACACGATACATTGGAGGGTATTACTCTTGCGGATTTGATGGACTGGCAGGAGGAGATCGTTATTGCTGGCAGCTACAGTATCTGAGGAGAAATAAATGGGAAAATTAAACGAACAGCGTGTAGAATATATTGTGCAGGCGATACTCACTGATTATGATGATAACAGGGCAATCAACAAGCGGGATATTTACAATCGTCCTGACAAGAAAGCAATCATTGAGATTGTGGAAAAGCTGATGATGATCATTTATCCCGGCTATTACGGCGACAAGGTCTACAGGAGCTATAGCCTGAAAAATAATATGTCAGCTGCCATTGAAGATGTGATTTATCATCTTCACAAGCAAATTATGGTGGTGCTGCGATATACTTTGAAAACGGAAAATAATTCCGAGGTCGAAGAAAGAGCCGAGACTATCACTTATGATTTTATGGAAAAGATACCGCAGATTAGAGCATTTCTCGATACTGATATTCAGGCGGCATTTGACGGCGATCCTGCGGCGAAAAGCAAGGACGAGGTCATTCTTTCCTATCCGGGAATATATGCGATCTCAGTCTACAGAATCGCCCATGAGTTGTTTTTGTTGGATGTTCCGATGATACCGAGGATCATGACAGAACACGCTCATAGTGTAACAGGTATCGATATTCATCCCGGTGCAGAGATTGGCAGATTTTTCTTTACCGACCACGGTACAGGTGTAGTCATTGGCGAAACGACTGTCATTGGTGAACACGTTAAGATATATCAGGGCGTAACGCTGGGCGGACTTTCCACAAAGGGCGGGCAGAAGCTCAAAGGTGTAAAGCGGCATCCAACAATGATGGACAACGTGACTGTATACTCAAATTCCTCTATTCTTGGCGGTGAAACGGTAATTGAGGAAAATGTTGTCGTTGGTGGTAATGCCTTTGTGACAGAGTCTGTTGCAAGGGATTTACGAGTAACGGTTAAGGCACAGGAACTTCAGGTTAATACTAATCTCCAAAATAGCAATAGGTAAACTTGCGGCATAAATTCCGTCATGCTGCGTCGAACGTCCTCGACAGGCGACAGCCTGTCATGCGGTGTTCTCCTTGTCTGACGAAATTTCTGCTCGCAATTTTATCTATCAATATTTCGGGGATTAGTATAAAAATAAAAGGTGATAGTATGAAACAGATATTATGCTTCGGTGATTCCAATACATGGGGATTAATTCCGAAAACAGGTGAGCGTTTCCCATGGGGCATTCGCTGGACAAGCATCCTGAGCGAAAAACTCGGTCGGGTCAAATATCATGTTGTGGAGGCGGGCTTGTGCGGCAGAACAACCGTGTTCGATGATCCTCTTCGTGACGGCAGGTGTGGTGTCAAGGTACTGCCTACTCTGCTGGAGTCTCATGCTCCAATTGACCTTTCGATCATTATGCTTGGCACCAATGACTGCAAAACGGTCTACGGTGCTTCATCCGATGTCATCGGCAAGGGTGTTGCAAGGCTTGTGAAACAGGTTCGCCGCTTTGCACCGACCAGCAAGGTGCTTGTGATTTCGCCGATTCATTTAGGTCAGCAGGTCTGGGAGAACGAGTTTGATCCCGAATTTTCACATCATTCTGTTGATGTTTCCAAGGGATTGGCGGAGGCATACTGCAAGGTCAGCCATGAGGAGCATACTGCATTTTTGGATGCTTCGCAGTTTGCAGAGCCAAGCGAGACCGATCGTGAGCATCTCTCTGCTGAGGGTCACGCTCAGCTTGCGGAGGCTGTATTTAAAAAGGTGAAAGAAATCATATGACAGAAGAATTGACGTTGGAGCAGATTTCAGAAATGCCCAAATGCAGTTACGTTTTTATTGATGTGAGAAGTGAAATTGCATACAATCATGGACATATCACAAATGCTGTTTTGTGGAACGGAAATTTTGATATTCTTCCGAAAGACAAAAAGCTGATTTTATATTGCAGTATTGGCACAAACAGCATTGTATTTGTTGAAAAATTTAGAAACAAGGGCTTTTCTGCATATAATTTATCAGGTGGATTCAGAGAATGGCTTTTACATAATTTAAATGATTTAAGCCAATCGGAAATAAGCCGGTATGAAAGACAGATAATTCTCTCCGAAATTGGTGTTGACGGACAGAAAAAATTAAAAAATTCAAGTGTTCTGATTGTCGGTGCAGGCGGTCTCGGTTCACCTGTGGCATTTTATCTTGCTGGTGCTGGAGTCGGAAAAATCGGAATCATGGATAATGATAATGTAAGTATTTCAAATCTTCAAAGGCAGATACTGCATAATATAGAATCGGAAAACATAAATAAAGCAGAGTCTGCTAAAAAAACGCTTGAAAAGTTAAACGATACGATTTCGGTTACAGCATATTCCTATGAAATTACTCCAGAAAATGCAGAGAAAATTATTAGTCAATATGATTTTATCATTGATTGTGCAGATAATTTTGCAACCAAATTTTTAATCAATGATTCTTGTGTTCTTCTTGCAAAACCGTTCTGTCATGGTGGTATTTTACAGTTTCAAGGACAGGTTATGACGTATGTTCCCGGTAACAAACCTTGTTATAGATGTATTTTTGAGGAAATTCCGAAAGATGTTCCGAATTGCAGTCAGGCAGGTGTCATAGGAGCAATTGCAGGAATTATTGGGAGTATTCAGGCACTTGAAGCGATAAAATATCTTCTTGGTATCGGAGAACTGCTGATCGGGAAAATCTTTATTTTTGACGGTTTGACAATGAAAACAAGAATTGCAGATTTTTCACATAAAAATGAAAACTGCAGGGTATGCGGGTATAATGCGGATATAAAGAGTATAAAAGAAAATGCATGGGAATATTTAAGAACTATGTGCAGTAATTAACGAAAAGGAGAGAAATTCATATGAAAATATATGCCGATAATGCGGCGACCACCAAAATGAGCAAAACGGCAGTAAATGCGATGATCCCTTATTTTGATGAGGTCTATGGTAATCCGTCCAGCCTGCATACATCGGGACAAAAGGCAGCGGAAGCTTTGTACAATGCGAGGGAAAGCATTTCCATAATTCTCAACTGTCATCCAAGAGAGATCACTTTTACTTCCGGCGGCAGTGAAGCAGATAATCAGGCAATTGTTTCAGCAGCAAAAATTGGCGAACGTAAAGGTAAAAAGCACATTATTTCTACAGCTTTTGAACATCATGCCGTTTTGCATACACTGCAAAAGCTGGAAAATCAGGGCTTTGAAGTAGAACTTTTAGACGTGGGAGAATTTGGACTTGTTACTGCGGAACAGATAAAAAATGCAATTCGTGAAGATACCTGCCTTGTAACTGTTATGTATGCCAATAACGAGATCGGCTCGGTACAACCCATTGCGGAGATCGGTGCGGTTTGCCATGAAAAAGGAGTGCTGTTCCACACCGATGCGGTGCAGGCGGCAGGACATCTTGCAATTGATGTACAAGCCCAGAACATTGATATGTTGTCCCTTTCGGCACATAAATTTCACGGTCCGAAAGGCATTGGCGTGCTGTATGCCAGAAAAGGTATTGTTTTATCGAACATCATTGAGGGCGGTGCACAGGAGCGTGGTAAGCGAGCTGGTACGGAAAATATTCCGGCAATTATGGGAATGGCTGCTGCTTTGGAGGAAGCCAATGAACATATAAACGAAAATACTGCAAAGCTGATAAAGCTCCGTGACAGACTCATTGAAGGATTTTCCGAAATTTCGCATTCCATTTTGAATGGTGATAGGGAAAAACGTCTGCCGTCCAATGTGCATTTCTGTTTTGAGGGAATTGAGGGAGAAAGTCTGTTACTATTGCTTGATGCAAAAGGAATCTGCGCATCATCTGGCTCTGCGTGTACTTCCGGTTCTCTTGACCCAAGTCATGTGTTGCTTTCGATTGGCAGAGTACATGAGATTGCGCATGGTTCGCTGCGGCTTTCTCTTGATGAGAATACTACGGAAAATGAAGTGGAATATATCATACAGTCTGTCCGTGAGGTCGTGGAGTATCTCAGAAAAATGTCACCGCTTTGGCATGATAAAATCAGCGGAAGAAAAAATTTTATTTTAAAGTGAGGAACTGAAATGGCTCTATATAGCGAAAAAGTAATGGATCATTTTATGAATCCGAGAAATGTCGGTTCTATTGAGAATGCAGATGGCATCGGTGAAGTAGGCAATGCCAAGTGTGGTGATATTATGAAGATATACTTAAAAATCCAAAACGATATTATCACCGATGTAAAATTTGAAACATTCGGATGCGGCTCTGCAATTGCTTCAAGCTCAATGGCTACGGAGATGATTAAGGGTAAGCCGCTTAGCGAGGTGCTGACTCTTTCCAACAAAGCAGTTGTTGAAGCATTGGATGGACTGCCTGCACATAAGCTCCATTGCTCTGTACTTGCAGAGGAAGCAATCAAATCGGCAGTGCTTGATTACTACAAGAAAAATAATATTCCCTACGATGCCGCCATATTTCCCGATTGCGAAAACTGCGGTCACTGCATAACTTGTGAATGAGGTGTTTCATGACAATACATGAATTACAAAACGAGATACTTTGCCTGAAAAAAGAAAATGATGTCTGTATTCTTGCTCATTCCTATCAGGCACACGAGATACAAGAAATTGCAGATTATACTGGGGATTCCTTTGGATTATCTGTGCAGGCGGCAAAGGCGGAGCAGAAAACTATCGTCATGTGCGGCGTGAATTTTATGGCTGAAACAGTCAAAATTCTTTCACCTGAAAAGACAGTCATACTTGCCAACAGCGAAGCAGGCTGTCCAATGGCAGAACAGATGGACAAGGACATTATATCCGCAGTCAAAAGGCAGTATCCCGGTTATGCGGTAGTTGCATATATCAATACAACAGCTGAACTGAAAACGATTTGCGATGCGTGCGTAACCTCATCATCGGCAGTTAAAATCGTGAAAAATCTTCCCGACAAAAAAATCCTGTTTGTTCCCGATTGCAATTTGGGTGATTATATAGCAAAGCAAATTCCTGAAAAAACTTTCAAATTACTCAGCGGCGGTTGTCCCACTCATGCAAGAATTTCAGTTTCAGATGTAAAAAAAGCAAAGGCTGCACATCCCGATGCACTGCTTCTTGTACACCCCGAATGCAAGCCAGATGTTGTTGCACTTGCCGATTTTATCGGTTCTACCACAGGTATCATGGAATTTGCAAGAAAATCCGAATATAAAAAGTTTATTATAGGCACGGAAATTAGTATTGCAGAATCTTTATCTTACGAATTGCCTGACAAGCATTTCTATCCGCTGTCAAAAGATTTAGTGTGCCATAACATGAAAGTTACAACGCTTATGGACGTATATCGTGCGGTACAAGGCTGTGGAAAGGAGATCATTTTGCCGGAAAATGTGATCCGTGATGCACGAAAATGTATTGACAGAATGATTGAGTTGGGATAATATGAAAAAAGCATTGATTGCTATGAGCGGAGGTGTGGATTCCTCCGTTGCCGCATATTTGATGAAACAGTCGGAATATGATTGCATCGGTGTCACAATGAAGCTGTTTCACAATGAGGACATAGGCATAGAATATAAAAAAACCTGTTGCTCTTTGAATGATGTTGAAGATGCAAAAAGTGTTGCGTTTCGTCTTGGAATGTCACACTATACATTCAATTTTACGAATCATTTTGCTGAAAAAGTGATTCAGCCTTTTATTTCAGCGTATGAAAGTGGCAGAACGCCGAATCCATGTATTGACTGCAATCGTTATTTAAAATTTGATGCATTGTATCATCGTGCGGAAATTCTTGAATGTGAAAAGATTGCAACAGGACATTACGCACGAATAGTGAATGGAAATGGACGATTCATTCTGAAAAAAGCTGTGGATTTATCAAAAGACCAAAGCTATGTACTGTATGCTATGACACAGGAACAGCTTGCACACACAGTTTTTCCGTGCGGAGAACTTGAAAAATCTGAAATACGAAAAATTGCTGAAAAGCAGGGATTTTTCAATGCTGATAAGCCCGACAGTCAGGATATTTGCTTTGTTCCAGATGGAAATTATTCTGCATTCATTGAACAATACAGCGGAAAGAAATATCCAGTTGGAAATTTTATTGATAGAAACGGAACTGTTTTAGGTCAGCACAAGGGCATTATTCATTATACGATTGGACAGCGGAAAGGACTTGGAATTTCCGCAAGGAATCCACTTTATGTATGCGGAATTGATATTCTTGACAATGCTGTTATTCTTGGAGAAAGTCGGGAACTATTAAGTTGTGATTTAAATGCAGTTGATTTCAACTGGATAGCATTTGATACGCCGCCTGAAAAATTTCGTGCAAAAGCAAAAATACGATATCATCACGAGGAACAGTGGGCTGAAATTAATGTAATAGGTGAAAAAAATGTGCATATCCGTTTTGACGAACCGCAGAGGGCAATTACCAAAGGACAAGCTGTTGTATTGTATGATGGTGAAATTGTTCTGGGCGGTGGAATAATAAATTGAGGCTAATACGTATTGAATAATTAAGGCAACATCGTATAATGACCGTCTTGTGGGACGATACATGATATTTTATGAAAATGATAAATACAGAAGCAGAGGTGTAATTACATGACAGAAATAATATGGCTTGGCAGAGGCGGACAGGGTGCGTTTACAGCCGCAAAGCTGCTTGGAGCAGCATATGCCGACAAGGGCAGTGAATACCATGCCCTTGCATTTCCTTCTTTCGGACCTGAAAGACGCGGCGCTCCGGTGAGGGCGTTTACAAAGCTCAGCAGCAAACCTGTTCTTGATCGCAGTGAAACTGAAAAAGCGGATTATATCATAATTCTTGACGATACACTGTATAGCGATTCACTAAAAAAACTGCTAAAAAATAACGGTAAGATCATCATCAACGGCAGAAAAATCGCTGATGAAAAAATAATTTCTTTTGACTGCGATTCCATTGCAAGGGAACTACGCTTGCCAACAGTCAACACAATTCTGCTTGGTATTTTTTCAGCGGTATCGGGAGCTGTTTCAGTGGAGGACATAGAGCGTTCCATTGACGGATATATGCCTGAAAAAATTCGTGATAAAAATAAACAGGCGGTCAGAAAATCTGCGGAGGAGGTACTGAAATGAAACCATATCTGAGAGAAAAAACAAGCTTCTCATTTGCGGAAGTTCCCTCGGATACTTCCTTTGAAGCAGGCTATCTTGTGAGCAAAAATGCTGGTTGGCGAAGTATCAGACCGATAATTGACATGGAAAAATGCGTGGGTTGTATGCAGTGTTATTTATACTGTCCTGACGGTGTGATTTCTATTGAAAACAACAAGGCTGTGATAGATTATGATTTCTGCAAAGGCTGCGGTATCTGCAAAAAAATCTGCAAGCCAAATGCGATAGAAATGGAGGCTGAGAGAAAATGAAGAAATTTTTATCAGGTGACGAAGCGTTTGCAGAGGGTATCAGACTTGCAAAACCTGCCATAATCTCGGCATATCCCATTACTCCGCAAACTATCGTTGTGGAACGTCTTTCGGAAATGGTAGAAAGCGGAAGCCTTGCATCTGAATTTATTCATGTTGAGTCTGAGCATTCTGCACTTTCATGTGCCATGGGAGCAAGTGCGGCGGGAGTACGTGCGTTTACGGCGACTTCATCTCAGGGACTTCTTTATATGGCAGAGTGCCTTTATTACGCATCAGGAGGACGTTTTCCGATTGTGATGATGAATGCGAACCGTTCAACTGCTCTTCCTTGGAATATTTATGGCGACCAGCGCGACAGCATTTCACAGCTTGACAGCGGTTGGATTCAAGCGTATGCAGAAAATGCACAGGAGAGCCTTGACCTTGCACTGATGAGCTACTATATTGCCGAAAAAACAGCAACGCCTTTTATGGTGAATCTGGACGGTTTTATTCTCACTCATACTTATGAAGAAGTGAATATTCCGGATGAGGAGCAGGCAGATAAATTTCTTCCGAAATTTGAAACGGATAATAAGCTTGACCTGGAAAATTCAAAAAATATGGCATTTTCAGCCGGTCCTGACTACAACTATATTTTCAAATTCAAGGAGCATCAGGAGATGCTGAACGCCGTTTCCGTGATAGCTGAATCGGAGAAAAAATTTGCGGAAATATTCGGCAGAAAATACAGTGGCCTGACTGAAAATTACAAAACGGAAGATGCCGAATTTATTTTGATAACGATCGGAAGTATCACTGGACTTTGCCGTGAAACTGCTGATAAACTGAGAGCAGAGGGCAAGAAAGTCGGTGTTGTCAGACTTCGTTACCTAAGACCGTTCCCGACTGCTGAACTTGTGGAATCCGTAAAAAATGCAAAGGCTGTAGGAGTGCTGGAAAAAGATATTTCTTTCGGCAGCGAGGGAACTGTATTTACAAATGTCAACTCTGCTCTGCACGGTGCGGAGCTGCAGGTTCCGTCTTACAATTTTATAGGCGGACTTGGCGGACGAAATATCTCCCGGTCGGATATTGAGAATATTTTTTCTGAAATAGAAAACGGTGCAGAACGTGTGAATTTTATCGGAATTGAGGTGAAATAAATGAGCGTGACAGCAAAAAATTTGTGCAGGGACGAATTTTTCTATGGACACAAGGCTTGTGCAGGATGCGGTGGAAGTCTTGCGGTTAGAAATGCCTTGAAGGTTTTGGGAAAAAACGCAGTCGCCGTTCTTCCGGCAGGCTGTATGTCGGCAGTGGGATTTAATTTCCCGCAGCTCTGTTTTGCGAATAATGCCATAATTTCTACATTCGCAGGCACGGCATCTATGCTGACAGGTATTGAAGCGGGTTTTCGTGCAAGAGGTATCAAAGACTTTACAGCGGTCGGATTCGCAGGTGACGGCGGTACGGCAGACATCGGAATACAGGCACTTTCGGGAGCTATTGACCGTGACGATAATATCATCTATATCTGCTATGACAACGAAGCCTACATGAATACGGGAATCCAGAAAAGCGGTCTTACGCCTTTTGGCGCAAAGACAACAACTACGCCGACAGGTAAAAATATACACGGAAATATTCGTCCGAAAAAGAATATGTTTGAAATCGTGGCGGCTCATGATATTCCTTATGCTGCAACGGCTACAGTGGGATATATGACGGATTTTTTGAACAAGGTGGAAAAAGCGTCGAAAATCAAGGGGACGAAGTATATTCACGTTATCGCACCATGCCCTACGGGTTGGGGAATCCCTGTCAGCGATACGATTGACTCCGCAAGAGAAATTGTGGACTGCGGTTTGTGGTATCTTGCGGAGTACGAAAACGGCAAATTTACATTGAATCATGACCCAAAGGAATTTACAAGTGTCTCGGATTATCTGAAAAAACAAAGTCGATTCAGACATTTGACAGACGAGGACATTCAGATGATTATTCAGTCCCGTGATGCAAAATGGGAGAAGATTCGCAGAGATTGGAGAAAGTAATATGCCCACATTATCAAACAGAACAGCGGATTTCACGGACTCCGTTATCCGCAGAATGACGAGAATTTCCAACAGGTACGGAGCTGTGAACCTGTCACAGGGATTTCCGGATTTTGAGCCGCCAAGAGAAATTTTAGACCGTCTCGCACAGGTGACAAAGGAGGATTTTCACCAGTATTCCATCACATGGGGCGCACAGAATTTTCGTGAAGCGCTTGCTGAAAAGTACGAACGTTTTTCGGGCAGGGCAATAGACCCGAACAGCGAAATCGTTGTAACCTGCGGCAGTACAGAAGCAATGATGGCGGCTATGATGAGCGTGACAAACCCGGGAGATAAAGTCATTGTATTTTCGCCTTTTTACGAAAATTATGGAGCAGACACCATTCTTTCGGGAGCTGAACCGATATATGTTCCGTTGAATCCGCCTGAATTTAATTTTGATGTGGATGTACTGGAATTGGCATTTCAACAGCACCCGAAAGCGCTCATTTTATGCAATCCATCCAACCCTTGCGGAAAGGTTTTCAGCCTTGAGGAATTGCAGATCATCGCTGATTTTGCAGAAAAATATGACACCTTTGTTATCACAGACGAGGTATACGAACATATCATCTATGAGCCGAATAAACATACTTATTTTGCTGCTTTGCCGAGAATGTGGGAACGTACCATTCAGTGCAGTTCGCTGTCGAAAACCTATTCCATTACGGGCTGGCGGCTGGGCTATGTTATTGCATCGCCTGATGTGATCGACACGGTAAAAAAAGTCCATGATTTTCTTACAGTCGGAGCTGCCGCACCGTTGCAGGAGGCTGCCGTAACGGGGCTGAAATTCGGTGATGAGTACTATAAATGGCTGCAAGAAAAATACACCGAGAAGCGCAATTTGTTCCTGGGTGGTCTGGACGATTTGAACATCCGTCATACCGTTCCACAAGGAGCATATTATATTCTTCTTGATATATCAGAGTTCGGATATGACAGCGATTTGGAATTTTGCGAGACGCTTGCAAGGGATGTAGGCGTGGGAGCTGTACCGGGTTCGAGCTTTTTCAAAGAGCCTGAAAACCGTTATATTCGCCTGCATTTTGCAAAGAAGAACGACACACTGAATGAAGCTCTGAATCGTCTTGCGGACATAAGAAAGAAAATAAAGCTGCGAGGATAATATCATGACTTTACAGCAATTAAATTACATTATCACCATTTCCGACACAGGCTCTATGAATAAAGCGGCAGAGCAGCTTTTTATCGCACAGCCGTCCTTGACCAGCGCTGTGCATGAGATTGAAAAGGAAATTGGAATTACGATTTTTTACCGCAGCGGAAAGGGTGTATCTCTAACCGCTGACGGTGCAGAATTTTTGACTTATGCAAGGCAGCTATATCAGCAGTATGAAATCTTGCAGGAGAAATATTTAGGCGGAAAGGTCAAGAAAAAGTTCGGCGTTTCTGCACAGCACTACTCCTTTGCAGTCAAGGCATTTGTGAACACCGTCAAGGAATTTGACACCTTTGAATATGAATTTGCAGTCTATGAAACGAAAACGCCTGAAGTGATAAATGATGTAGCTTCCATGAAAAGTGAAATCGGTCTGCTGTATCTCAGTGACTTCAACAGACAGGTTATCACTAAAATTCTGCAAACAAATCATTTGGAGTTTCATCACCTCATTGACTGCGGAGTCTATGTCTACCTCTGGAAAGAACATCCCCTTGCAAGCAGTAAAAAAATAACTTTTGAGGAGCTTGAAAGCTATCCGTGCCTGACCTTTGAACAGGGAGATAAAAGCTCGTTTTACTTTGCAGAGGAGATCTACAGCACATCGGATTATGCACGAGTGATAAAAGCATCAGATCGTTCCACCATGCTGAACCTGATGAAAGGTCTGAACGGTTACACGTTTTGCTCCGGAATTATTTGCGGCAGTCTTAACGGTGATGACTATGCTGCCGTACCAATTGAAGATGACAGCATTATGGAGATCGGCTATATTACGAGAAAAAACGCACTTCTAAGCGAAGTCGGAAATGTATATATCAGAAAACTGAAAGAATATTTGAAAGTCTGAAAAATGGGTGAGCAATATGCTCGCCCATTTTTCCGCTTATAGATTCACTCTATCGCTTTTTATAGATAATACATATTGGACAACTATGTAAAATAGGTATATAATAGAATTATCAGAAGGAAAGGAATGGTGAATCACATGAAAAAATCAATTATTGCAGGAGTGGTTGCACTCAGCTTGCTTAGTACATTTACAGGCTGCGGAAAAAATGAGTCAGAAAAAAGTGATGTTTCAATTGAATATGATGTTTCTATTGGATATCTGAATTCAATGGCACATCTGCTTGCATTTGTAGCACAAGAAGAAGGCTACTTTAAAGATGAGGGAGTAAATGCCACATTGACACAGTTTTCCAGTGCGGCAGAACTTTCAAATGGTCTGGAATCAGGCAAATTAGACGTTGCATTTATCGGCTCTGTTCCGTCCTTGACATTTCAAAGCAATGGTCACGATCTGACTATCTTTGGCGGTGCAATGACAAATGGTCATGGCTATGTCATCAAGCCTGAATTTACAAAAAATGCTGACACCGTTGACATTTCTATCCTCAAAGGCAGAAATGTGGCATCGGTCAAGAACAGCATTCAGGATGCCGAGCTGCAAATTCTGCTGAAAGATGCAGGCATTTCTATTGGCGATGGCAGTGATGAGGTAAACATCGTTTATTTTGACAGTCAGAAGGACGCCTACGCCGCACTAATGAATGACAGCATTGATGCCGCTTCCGTCTACTCTCCATATGCCTCTCTTGCGGAGGGACAAGGCTATGATATTGTATACAGATGCTCCGAAGAACCTGCATTGCAGAATCAGCCCTGCTGCCGTCAGGTCGCTGCAACGTCCAATCTCAAAGATAACACAGAGAAGTTCACAGCATTTGAGCGTGCCTTAATTCGTGCGTATAACTTCACCCAAACCAATGAAGACGGCACGATTAAATATGTTAAGAAATACATCGATATTGACGAAGATTATATTCGTACTGAGGTTTACGGCGGTTATGGCTATAGCAGTCCCGATCCCGACAAGCAGGGTACGCTTGCCTTGAAAGATACGATTGTGGCACTTGGCTATACGGAGGATTATGACATCGAACCTCTTTACAATACAGATATATACAAGAGCGCATTGGCAGAAGTGATAAAGAAAAATCCAGATAATGCTATATATCATCAGTTGCAGGAGCATTTCAATGAGTACGAGTAAAATAGAAATTAGAAATCTGACTGTAGATTATATCGAGAAAAAGAAGAACTTCACGGCTTTGAAAAATGTCAGCTTTCCTATCAATGACGGCGAATTTGTCAGCATTATCGGTGCAAGTGGCTGTGGAAAGTCCACACTTCTTAGTGTTTTAGAGGGCATCAACAAACCTGCGGAGGGTGAGGTGCTGATAGACGGTGAAAAGGTGAATGGCACTGGCAGCAATCGCAGCGTTGTGTTTCAGCATTATTCCCTTTTTCCGTGGATGACAACACGAAAAAATGTGGCTTTTGGTATTCAGCAGGTGCGAAAGGAATTATCCCGAACGCAGCGTCTGCAAGTCGCAGATGAATTTCTGGACAAAGTGGGACTAAGCGAGTTCAGAAATAAATATCCTTCCCAGCTTTCAGGCGGTATGCAGCAAAGAGCAGCAATTGCAAGAGCGTTGGCAATGGATACGGAAATTCTTCTTATGGACGAACCATTTAGCGCTCTTGACGCGAAAAATCGTATTGCATTGCAGGAGCTGCTTTTGAAATTGTGGGAGGGAGAAAACTCTGAAAATAAAAAAACAGTGGTATTTGTGACCCACGACATTGACGAAGCGATTTTTCTTTCCGATAAAATTGTTGTCCTGACATCTCATCCGGGAACAGTTTATGATATTGTAGCAGTTCCCTTTGAGCGTCCGAGAAATCGTGAAGAGTTGATTGCACGTAAAGATTATGCCGCATTCCGCAGCAGGCTGCTGTCCATGTTCTACCACGATATTGTCGACAGGATCGGCGGAAATGAGGTGGTATTATGACGATAAAAGCAAGATTTTTAAGAATGACGCATATTTTTTTCACAATTCTTATGCTTATACAGCTTTTGCCTGATAAATCGCAAAAAGAAGTTTGCACTTCAAGTTTGATTGTTTTTGCAATTGTTGCAGAAGCCGTTGTGATCATATTGTCCTTTTTGATAAAGAGAAAAGAATCGTTGTCGCTGACACTTGATATTTTTGGCTTTATTTATGTCTTTCTGACAGTATGGACTTTGGTAACAGCTAAATTTGATTTGCTTAACGATTTACTTTTTCCTGCTCCCGGAAAAGTTATTTCTCAGTTTGCGGAGGATAAAACTGTTATATTAACCAATATAAAAAGCTCTGTGGGAATTATCATTCAAGGATTTTTACTGGCAGTGGTGGCGGCTATACCTTTAGGGCTTCTGATTGGATTGAATGCGAGGCTTGGAAACGCTGCATCATATTTGACAAAGTTTTTCAGCTCTATTCCGCCAATCGTATATATTCCATACGGAATAGCACTTTTACCCACATTCCGTTCCGTTTCGATATTTGTAATCTTTCTGGCATCGTTCTGGCCAATATTTGCAGGTACAATGAGTGGTGTACTGAATGTTGACAAGAAAATCGTGGATTCCGCAAAGGTTCTGAACGTGAAAAAGCCTGCCATGCTGACATCGGTTATTCTTCCGGCATCACTTCCGCAAATTTTCCTTGGCTGCAATCAGGGACTCAGCGTGTCATTTATTCTCCTGACGTCTGCCGAGATGATCGGAGCAAGGGACGGTATGGGCTATTATGTCAAGTACTACTCTGACTTTGGCGATTATACACGCACGATTACCGGTCTGCTGGTCATTGGTATTGTCGTTATTGCTGTGACATTTCTGTTTAACAGATTTCAGCAGTATCTTTTGCGTTGGAGAAAGTAATGCACTATAGATTGAATCTATAGCTTGTTATAGATAATACATATTAGACAAATAGGCAAAATAGGTATATAATAATAACAGAACAGGAACCCCTGTGAAATAATTGGAGGTAATGTAACATGAGTACAAAAGACATTAACAATAAATTCTGGAATGAGGAACTTGAAACAATGCCCCGTGAGGAGCTTGAAAAGAAGCAGCTTGAAGATTTGAAAGAGATTGTGAAGTTTGCTTATGACAACGCCCCCTATTACAAGCGTTCATTTGATGAAGCAGGTGTAAAGCCGGAGGATATTCACACTCTTGCCGATATTCAAAAGTTTCCCTTCATTAACAAGACCACGCAGCGTGACACACAAGGCGTAGGCTCGTTCCTTGGTGAATTATGTGCCGTTCCCGAAGAAGATGTTGTGTTTATTTCAACATCGTCAGGTTCGACAGGAGTGCCTACAATGAGTCCGTTTACTAAAAAGGACTTTGACGAATTTCAGGATACAGAAAGCCGCTGGTTTTGGCAGGTGGGCATGAGACCAAATGACCGTTATGTTCACGCTCTGAATTTCTCCCTGTATGTTGGTGGTCCTGATGTAATCGGCGCACAGAACCTTGGTGCATTGTGTATCTGGGGCGGCACTCTCCCCAGCGAAAGACTGCTGTTTATTCTGAAAACCTACCAGCCAACAATTATCTGGACAAGCCCGTCCTATGCATGGCAGTTGGGCGAAAAGGCGAAAAAAGCAGGCATCGATCCGAAAAAAGATTTGTCTATTAAGAAAATTATCGTTGCAGGAGAGCTTGGCGGTTCTATTGACGCAACACGAAAGGCAATTGAAGATCTATGGGGCGCTGAGGTTTACGACTTTTACGGACTTTCCGATATTTTTGGTGCTTGTGCCGCACAATGCGAGTATCATGACGGTCTGCACATTGCAGAAAATCATATTCTTGTGGAAACGGTTGACATTCATACAGGTGAGATTCTGCCGCCCGGTGAAGTAGGCGAGCTGGTGTTTACAACACTCCGTAAACACGCAAGACCTCTCATTCGTTTCAAGACAGGCGACATCGGCTACATAGATAACAAGCCCTGCAAATGCGGACGCACTCACGGCAGAATCCACATCAACGGCAGAAAGGACGATATGTTTATAGTTTCGGCTGTTAATGTGTTCCCAAGCGATATTGAGGCTGTTATCAGAGAACTTGACGGCGTGACAGGCGAATATCTTATTCGTGTATTTGAAAAGGATTTCACCTGCAAATATTCTGTTGAGATCGAGAAAAATTCTGATAATCCTGCATCTGATGATTCTGTTGCAGAGACGGTTTCAGCGGCATTAAAAGCAAGAATCGGCGTAAAGCCTTACAAAGTTATTGTACATCCAGACGGTGGTCTTGATACACGTTCGGAGCATAAATCAAAGCGAATCATTGATGAAAGAAAATTGGACTATACAATTTAATCTGAAAAGCAGCGTCTGCTTGATATTATCAGGCGGACGCTTTTGAGGTGATGTGATGGATACATTCAGCAACTATTTTTTTGAGGGCGGATTTGGATTGGAACGTGAAACGCTCCGAATTGATAAAAACGGCAGACTTGCCCAAACTTCTCACCCTTTCGATGATCCGCATTTGCAGCGTGACTTCTGCGAAAATCAGCTTGAAATTATTACAGGCGTAAATGATTCTGTCAAAAATGCCATCGAAGAACTTGCGGAATGGGATTTGACCGCAAGAAAAAAACTTGCAGATAGCAGTGAGAAGCTTCATGTCTATTCAAATCCTCCGTATTTTTCAGACGCATCGGAAATCCCTGTTGCCTATTCCGGTAAGAAGATTCGCCAAAGCGGCGGAATATTGAAAGGAATGCCCAAACGGACAGGGGAGCAGAATAAGGCGTTTGAAGAAGCACTGAAAAATATATTGAATAAATCCCCAAAAGGTGATATAATTAGAATGTAATATTTTTATATACAGGAGGAAGTTACTATGAGCAGAAAAAATTTTGGAGCAAAGGCCTATTGCTATCCACAGCCGGTTTTCATTATTGCAACGTATGATGAGAATGGTAAACCCAATGCTATGAACGCAGCTTGGGCGGTATCAGCGAGGAAAATGAAGTATCGGTTTGTCTGTCGCCGAATCACAAAACCTGTAAGAATTTTGCAAAAACAGGAGCGTTTACGATTAGCATGGCTGATGCGGCTCATTTTGCAGGATGTGATTATGTCGGAATCGTTTCCGGAAATAATACTGAGGATAAGTTTGCAAAAGCCGGATTTACTGCCGCAAAAAGCGAGCTTGTGAATGCACCGATCATCAATGAACTGGCAGTGTGCATGGAGTGCAGGGTTATCAGCTATGATGAGGAAACTTGCATTCTCAGAGGCGAGATAGTAAATGTCAGCGTGGATGAATTCGCACTCACAGACGGTAAGGTAGATGTCAGCAAAGCTGCTCCGATTTGCTTCGATCCATTTAACAGAGCATATCATGTGATTGGCGAAAAGGTCGGAGATGCTTGGGGCAGCGGAAAAGGTTTGATGTAATACTAAGAAGGAACATTCAATGGATAGCTGTACGTTTTTGTGATACGCTGAAAGACACAAATGTTGTTGGTCGGTCAACCGACCAAGACAGTGACCAAGATAGTCCGGTCAACAGATTGCTTGCTGCGTTAGGTAATGAGGAACTTTCAGCTGCTGAGATCATGAATCGTCTTGGATTGTCGCGTTGTCCGACTTTCAGAAAAAATTATCTGACTCCTGCACTGGATAAGCGGCTAATTGAACACACAATACCGGATGAGAATGTCCAGTGCGAGCTTTATCAGAATTTCCTTTATAAAATCACCAAAAAAAGAACTGAGCCGACTGCTCTTGCAATCGACTTAGTTCAGAAGTAAAAATCCAATATTCAGATATGCTGCGAATATCACCCAGAGTAAATATGGTATGTTTAGGTGTCCTGCCAGCGGTCGAATTTTCTTGAATATCACAACCATCATAGTTATAAGAATGATAAGCAGAATAAGAACAGCGGCCGCTGCGCCTATTTGTTCAAATCGGAAGAACACAATACTCCACATGAAATTTACAAACAGCTGCACTGCATACAGCGTAAGAGCTTTGGCCTTTTTACCGGTTTCGGCATCTGAAACATAGATCATATATGCTGATATTCCCATTAAAGCATAAAGGATTGCCCACACAATCGAAAAGAGAATTCCCAGTGGTGCAAGTGGCGGCTTGACAAGTTCGTCATAGAAGGACGAGAAATTTCCTGATAACAAACTTGAAAGTGCACCGACAAGCTCCGTTCCGATGATAAATATTAATAGCTCTGTCCATTTTGTTTTCTTCATTACGCACCGCCTTAAAATACATTATATTTTCAATGTACGCATTTATTCTCTGAAATATTCCGGACTTTTCTACGGAATTACTATTTTCATAAAAAATGGCGAACAATACAGGCAGACATACTTTCCTATAGCATTGATGCCTGCAATCAGTTCCTGCACATCATCCCAGCCGTGAGCGTTAAGGGTAATGCTGAGACTTCGGGTTTGTGACGGAGGATCAAACTGATGAATAGGGCGTTTGAAGAAGCACTGGAAAATAAAATGGATTGTATAAAAATGGATTCAGCGAATTTTGTGAGGTAAATTTATTTAAAAATCACTTGAAAAAAGTAAGGGAATATGGTATACTATAAATGATCAGAAAGGGTGATTCCAATGGCGACAGAACAAGAAAAGAACCGAAGAACGGCTGAGCAGCTGCGCTTGATCGATGATGATTTTTTGAGGCTTTATTTCAATGATAATCCGGACGGCGTCCACTTCATCCTCAGCGTCATTCTGCAAAGAAATGATTTGAAAATACTTCGAAGTGAAACACAAAGTGAGTACAGAAGTTTAGCGGGTCGTTCTATTACACTGGATATCTATGCAGAAGATCAGTTAGGCAAGAAGTACAATATTGAGGTGCAGCGGGCAGATGTAGGAGCTTCACCTAAAAGAGCAAGGTTTCACAGCAGTATGCTTGATACCAAACTTCTGAAGAAAAAAGAGAAGTTTGATCAGCTTTCTGAGACGTTTGTCATATTCATCACTGAAAACGATGTGATGGGCAGGGATTTGCCGCTGTATCATTTTGACAGACGATGTGAAGAAACGGGAGAGTATTTAGGTGATGAAGCGCATATTATATTTGTGAATGGTGCTTATGAGAATCCAAATGACAGCATCGGCAGATTGATGCATGATTTCAAGTGCGTTCATGCAGATGATATGTACAATTCAGAGTTGATAGAAAGATTCCGCCATTTTAAGGAAACCGAAGGAGGTATGAGCGAAATGTGTAAAATAGTTGAAGAACGTGCGAATGAAAAAGTCTATGAAGAAAAAATTGATGCTATTAAAGCACTTCTCATGCTCGGAAAACTGACATATGAAGAAATTGCTAATTCTCTCAAAGTTTCTATTGAACTTGTTGAGAATGTGGCGAACGGCAAGGTAGCATAATAATTGTAAAGTTAGTCGGCTTAGTCATTGTGAACTGAGCCGATTTTTTTGACGGTCATTTTACGTTTTTTGCGGTGCAGTGTTATGCTGTGCCGTTTTTCTTTTGATTTGGACTTGAAATAGATTTTCCTGACGGCACTTTTCCATTTTTTCAGCAGCTAATATCCACAAATATCGCCTGAAGTTCTTGTCCACTATGGTAATTGACTGTTACTCATAAAATGCGTAATATAGGTAGTAATATCCTCAAAAGGGCATAAAAAATTTCGTAAAATTCAGGATTTTACGAAAAATTAATCTGCTGATATTATAGCATATTTTGTTCATTATGTCAAATGAAATTTTAGGAGGTCGGCATGAATATTTATCAAAGACGGGACGGACGGTTCGAAGGGCGCATTTCACGGGGAAAACGAAGCAACGGAACAAGACGATTTCAGTATTTTTTCGGCAAAACAGAGGAAGATGTCCGTGAGAAAATGGCAAAGGAACGACGTAAAAAGAGCAATTTTCCCTTAACTGTCACGCAGCTTTTCAGTGAGTGGCATAGTAGCATTAAACACAAAGTTAAGGAGTCAACAGCAGCAAACTACTATCTGAAAGCAAATAAGCATATTCTGCCTGCATTTGGCGATAAATCGGCAGAGTCCATTGAAGATACGGAGATCTATGCCTTCATCGAATCCAAGCAGAAAGTCGGTTTGTCTAATCGCTACATATCTGATATGCTGATCGTGATGAAATCCATGTTCAAGTACGCAGTTCGCACTTATCATATCTACAATCCGATGGAATATATCAAAATGCCACGTGCAAAAAATCCCGAAATTACGCTGCTTGATGAGAATGAACAGGCGAAATTGAAGGAGTATATTGGTCATAATCAGAACAAAGCCACTCTCGGAGTGGCTCTTTCTATGACCACAGGTATTCGTATCGGTGAGCTTTGTGCCTTGCAGTGGAAGGATATCAATCTTGAAAAACGTATTTTGACCGTCAGCAAGACCATGCAGCGAGTGCAGATTCAAGGCAGCGATAAGAAAACAAAACTGGTTATTACAGAACCAAAAAGCGAATCCTCACGCAGAAAAATTCCGATTCCAAAAGGAATGATTGCATTTCTGGAGAAGTTCAAGGGCAAAGACAGCGACTATATCCTTTCGGGCAAGGAAAAGCCAATTGAGCCAAGATCAATGCAGTATCGTTTCCAGAAAATCTTAAAAAACGTAAAATTGCCGTCAGTTCATTTCCATGCACTCCGCCATATTTTTGTCTCAACTTGCGTTAAACTGGGATTTGATGTGAAGGCATTATCAGAATTATTGGGGCATTCCACTGTAGAATTGACGCTGAATCGGTACGTTCACTCCTCATTTGAGCAGAAAATCAAGTATATGGAGCGTTTGGCGGTCAATTTCTGAGTGAAAATTCGCTAAATCCTGAATTCTACGAAATATCTGCCGATAATCGCTGCAAGGAGAGATATATCCGTGATTTTGATTGGTACTATTCACCAGAGGAGATGTTCATGAAACGAATTTCTGCTCTGATTTTTGCCGTAATTTCGATGATTTTATTTGTGAGCTGTGATAGTTCCAATGACAATAGGAGCGTTGTCTACACTGAACCTGCGACCGTAGACGAAACAGTGGGCATTGACTATATCATCAACCTAAATACAGGAAAATTTCACTATCCTGATTGTCCAAGCGTGGATTTAATGGCAGAGCATAACAAAAAAGAGTATGCTGGTGATCGTGATGACCTCATCCTGCAGGGATACGAGCCTTGCAAACGCTGTGATCCGTAAATATTATACATTATTTTTGTGGCAGATGTCAACTTTGATGGTACAATTCCGTTTTGGGTACAAAAAAGCCGAATTGCATCTTGATTGAGATACGATTCGGTGTTGACAAGTCTTTCGCAAAATATATCCTTTTGCGAAAAGGTGATATAATTGTACATATGACTTTTCTTTAGCATATCACATTTTTCCTGAAAAGTCAAGCTGTATCAACAAATTTCGTCAAGTGAATTACATAGAAATTGTCTCTAATTCTTTGTACACTTTTAACAAATCAGGAGGTCGTGCTATGAAACTGTTTAACATTTATCACAGACGTGATGGGCGTTATGAAGGTAGGATTGCAAGAGGAAAGCGTCAAAACGGCAAGAGGCGTTTTCAATATTTCTTCGGGCATAGCCGTGAAGAGGTTCAGGATAAGATGACAGCAATCCGCAGACAAGAATTTAGCGGTAATTGCAGTAAAACTTTTGGACAGATCTTTTCTGAATGGTTTCAGAGTATTCAACATCGTGTAAAAGAGTCCACCGCTGCTAATTACCGTATGAAGGCTGAAAAGCACGTGCTTCCTGCATTTTCGGATATGAATGCAGATGCAGTCACGGAATCGGATATCTACTCTTTTATAGAATCAAGGCAGAAATCCGGACTTTCAAATCGCTATATCTCGGATATTATAATCATGATGAAATCTGTTTTTAAATACGCTTCCAGAACCTATCACTTCATAAATCCTTTGGACGGTATCACATTGCCGAAGATGCAGAAGCCGGAGATTGAACTGCTTGACGAGACACAGCAAGAGAAGCTGCAGCAGTATATTGCCGAAAATCCAAATCATTCAACGCTTGGAATCGCTTTGTCTATGTCTACCGGTATCAGAATAGGCGAGCTTTGTGCATTTCAAGGAGATACAGAGGGTCTTACAAACCGCAAAGTCCAATCCCGATGAGTTCCGCAATACTGTTCAGAAACGCTTGGAGAAGCGGTCTGACGGAAGCAAAGCAGTCATGCAAAGTGAGCTTGAAAAGGCTCAGCTGAGAATCACAGAAATTGACAAGTACATTCAGGGCTTATTTGAAGCAAAGGTCAAAGGAGAAATTGACGGCTCGTTATTTGCAAGCCTGAAATCAACCTACGATGATGAAAAGGTACAACTGAATAAGATGATTGCTGAGTACATTGGCAAACTGAATGACAAAAATGAAGTCAACAGCAAAGTGAAAATGCTGTACACAGCAATCAAAAAATATGATGCCATCGAGGAACTTACCTCAGAAGTGTTAGCCGACTTTATTGAACATATTGAAGTCGGAAAATGCTTAAATCCAAACAGACGTATTCCGATTTCAAAGAGAATTAACGAAGTTTCGGTGTTTTTCTGGGGTGTTGGCATCTTTTAATCGGCAGAGAGAGAGTTCCCTAAGCGTATTACGACCAGCGGTTCATAGCATATTCTGAACGTCTCGAAAATTTCAGTATTTCGTTCCAGTGGTGTTCCACAAAGTAAAGTATACGGCTGATAACTTCGTCCTGCTCCTCACGATATTCACCGAGGGAATCACGATTGACATGAACGTGCAGACCGCAGGTGCTTGTCTGATGTGAACGGTATCCGAGTCTTACGGCATGGTGCATTATGTCTTCCCAGCAGAAATCTTTGTGGTATTCAAGTGACATCGGGTGAGTAACTATCTCCATACCATCATCAAGAGAACCGTCCGTTTTGATGTAGATATGTTCGTCATGCATATTGCCAATATCAAGGAGTTCCGTAGCATAATCATTGTCCTTGCCTGCTCCGTCGATTTCCAGTTCAACACCGAAATAACGATTAGAATCACCGTAGAAAATAGGTTCGGGCTTGTAACCGTATTCGTGAATCGGTGCGTTTTTGCGTATTCTCTGATAACATTCATGACAAAAATATTCATCATCGTACTCATAAGCATCATCGTTGTGAATAAGTGCATCGCATTCCTCGCAACGGGTGTAGTGATAATCGTAACAGTGCTGACAAAGCGTTGTATAGTCGTCACTCTCGGCATCATCGTTCCAGATTCTTGCACCGCAGCAGTCGCAGACCGTTGTGTAATCGTCAAGGCAGTCGGAGCATAAAATTTCACCGTCCAGTTCGCCTTAATCGTCCGTGTCAATGAATATTCCGAAGTGGGAACAGTAGATTTTTTCTTCCATTTTAATTTCCTCCATAAATAAAAATTGCCCTCCCGAAATGAATCGGGAGGGTTTTGCATTGAGTTAATATTCTTCTGCCAAAAGCATTGTTGAGTATGTGTCACTGTTTATGATGTAAACTTTTGCTGTTATGGGATTTTCTGTCGGGACAAGATATTCCCTGTGATATTCAGGTTGCTCCGAAAAGTGTGTGATTTTCTGAATGCCGTTCAGACTTTCCATTTTGAATACCTGAAAATAGTCTTGTTCTTCGGGAAGCCTGTTGATACATTCCCACATAAAAAGTTGGAGTTCAAGCGGTATTTCTGCCTGAACTCCTTTTGTCAGATAACGTTGATTGTTAAACATTTTTTCATCTCCTTTGCTGATTCGTTACGCTCCTATGCTCCTACCAAAATTATTGGCAGAGCTTACTGTAGCACTTCAATAATATATAACCAAAGAAAAACAGTATTACTTTTTTTACTACAATACTAACATAAAGATAAAAGGTATTACCTATAAACTGAAAAATTGATATCTGTTACTTGAATACGAATGCTTATAAACACAAAAAGACAGAGGTATTACGATTACCTCTGTCTTGCAGATAGTGTTAAATATATAAAGTATTGTAATTATAAATAAAAATATTTAATATAAGTATATATACTATATAATAGATATAAATAGTATATATAATAATTATCATATGGAGGTACATTATGAAAAGTGAAAATGAGAAAAAATCAGTTACGAAGTCCATTAAGATGTCACCGCAGCAGGAACAGCAGATTATGGAACAGGCAGAGCAAAAAGGCATGAAGTTTAGCGAGTATATGCTGGATTGTGCCTTGCATAGTAATCAGGGCATTACACCGTATATGGCTGTTAAGATGCAGGAAATGGTTAATATTGTGAAAGATATTGCGGATAGTCTTGACGAAAGAGAATATATTCGTAGAGAGGAACTAAGACAAAAATCACATGATTTTGAAGGATTATTTACACCACTCACACCGCAGGAAAAGTATGATAAACTTGAAAATAATATCGGTCTTTTTGTAGAGGGAGGTTATGAGATATGGGAATCTTTAAAGTGATAAGAAATATAGATGATGGATTACAATATATGTACAATGCCCTGAATTATGTGCTTTACGTACATACCGATTATGATAAAAGATATAGCTTTAATACTGATATTGATAATGCTTATGAGCAATTTTTATTGGTAAAGAAATATTTTTATAAGACCAGTGGAAATCCTGCGTTTCATTTTATTGTGGTGTATGATGCAAAATCTACATTGGGAGATAATATTGAAAGAGCCGAATATATGAGCCGTATTATTGCATCATATTTTTCGGACAAGTTCCAGATGATATGGTGTATACATAAAAAGCCGTGTTCCAAAAAATGTGGAAGTTGTGCTTCTGTGTATCATACTCATTTTGTAATGAATTCTGTAAGCTATATTGATGGGAAAATGTTCGGTGGAAGTTATGCAGAGATATACTCTTTTTTGGAATATATCAAAAAAGTTACTGGAGATAAGTCCTGGGTTGTAAAGTATGGTTCTGATAAGGATAAGCACTATGATGTAGATGAAAATGATGTGTAAGTGTAATTTAACCTAAAGTGAATCATATTTGATTTCAGTGTTTTTGTCTGTTATCAGATAAGGTAACAGGTACGTTAAGACTGGTGCTGATTATTTCAGATTATTTTATTTTCGTTTTTCTGAATAATCAAGTCTCATTTCCTTTTTTGTCAATACTGAAACAATCCGTATAAATTTGCAATAATATGAAAGTAAAATCAATAGCAGTTTGAATTGCAGTAAGGATATTATTAATGCTTGCGCTGTATTTCAGCACGAGCATGACCGGAGATGAAATTCCCGATATTGAGGGAGAAGAATGTATGGAGGTAACGGAAAATGTTTAAGAAAAAAGAACTGTCGGCGGAACAAATTGAAGCGACAGAAACAAAGAATTTTTTTGACCGCAT
>JAFTQW010000005.1 GCA_017462565.1 Ruminococcus sp. | reverse complement strand
TTTGAAAACTTTTTTCCAAAGCTCTCTCCCTCAGGCTCCAGGCTCTGTTAAACGTCTTTGCCTTGCGTTCAGATCTTCCCGTTTGCCCTCGCTTGCCCTTGACTCCCTCTCCGACAGCTTTTTTATTATAGCACCTTTTTTAAGGTTTGTCAAGGAAATAATCATAAATATTATTTGTCGTTTTTTGTTACAATTGCATAATTGCAAAACTATATTATTTCAACAACTAAAGGCAGCCATGCCGACTGCCTTTGCTGTTAAATGCCAATTATCCATTTTTCATTCTTTCAAATTCTTCCTAAGTTATTGTCCCTGTATCAGGAAGCTCTTTAATTTTTATAATTTTTTGCCGCATTCTCGGCATCCCAATAATCATTCAGCATTTTTGAATGATATGAACAAAACTCTCCTCCTGCGCTTGTTGCTTTTCTTGTACATCCGTCAAACTGACATATGCGAGTTCCGCCGCCGTCCGACGAATCGTCACAGCCTGTCATAGCCGCAGCAGCGCTCAAAGCCATAATTCCTACTGTCAGAATTGTTAATATTTTCTTTTTCATGATTTATAACTCCCTTAATTTTTTGGAAAAAGACCGAAATTCTTCTTGCACCTTAATCAATCCGTCTCAGGTTCTGAGCTTGATTCGGCTTTATTCTCTTCTATTTTTTCCTGAACGATCTGCTGCCACTTGAGGCAATCATCGACAAATTCTGTATCATTCAAATACGGATCGTAATGCTCAGTAGAATTTTCCGGAATTTCTTTTACAATATCAAGTACTGCTAAAGTTATATCAAAATCTTCACCATAAAGACAAGTATCTTTCAAATCGTTAGCAGGTGCAAGCAATTTATTTTTTATGGATGAAAGATTAGTTGATAACTTAGACACATCATTATAGATATCACAAGCATATCCATACTTTGATGCCGACGAATAACTATTATTAATGCTATTAAGCTTTGTCATGATATCATTCATAGCATTTATATCATTATCGGCATCTAATATCGTATCTGTATATTCGCTTGAAATATCATCTATTTTTTTCAGAAGCGAATCATAATTTATCAGCTTATCCACTTCCGGCGACAAATTGGCAATCTCATCCATAACGCCTGAAACGGACTTTTTTGAAGTATTTAAATCGTAATAATTTCCATTTTTTACCGTGATTTCATTAATTTCCTTATTAATCGCATCAGCATCTTCCTGATTTTTTGCCTGTTCAAGAACGCTCAGAGCCGAATCGTCAACAGTATCCTTCTCTTCGTCGCTTAAAGCGTCATATGCTGTTCTTGCTGCAATAATTGCATCGTCTGCTTCCGCTGAATATTCTTCCGGCAGCTCGGTAATCATACTGCTAACGGATTTTGCCTGCTGGGTCATTTTTTCCGACTCGCTCGATTTTGCTCCGCCGCATCCGCTTAACGTAAAAGTACAAGCAGCTATAACCGCCATTCCCACTATAAAATTTTTTATTTTCATAATCTTTATCAACCTTTCATGATTTACTGCTCTTTTGTTATTATTAACCTTATAGTTCCATCAGATTTCTCTCCAAGTCTAACCGTTGCGCCTTTATATTCAGTAGTATCTGATAATGTACTCCATGCTACCGCTTTATTCATAGCCTCATCATCAGATACGTCAAAAATACATTTTATGGGAAAAGTACACAAACTGGTTCCTACCATTCGCGCAACATCTTTATCCGTTCCTGATTCCGGTTCATAAATGCATTCGATTGATATTATTTCTTTAGTTTCATTTTCCAATTCTCCCTTGTAGCGCATTCCGCCAACAACATTAGTTATTTCAAAACTGCTTTTTCCCTCTCCAATGTCTACAGTCGTATAATCACTGCTGAAACTCACTGTAAAAGAGCCGCTTTTATTAAATTTGTCCACAAATTTCTCCGGAGTTATACCTAATGTCTGGTAATCAACAGTTAATGCTTCCGTTGTAGCTTCTGTTGCAGTTTCCGTAGTGCCGCCGCCATTTCTTCCACATCCAACACAGCTTAAAATTGTCAATGAAGCCATAAATACGGCAAATAACCTCTTCTTCATAATAAATCTCCTTTTATTCAATCTCTTCACTCTGATTTTCATGAACAGCTTTTATCATTTCAAAAATATTTTTATTTCTCAAATATGATTCGAGTGAATGCAGCCATAAAAACAGAGAAATAAAAACAATGAAAAATCCTAAGCCTACAACAGCGTATTTAAGCGCCTCTACCGCATAGCTTGCCTGGTATGCAGCCGATTTTGTTGCAGAGTAAATATAATTATAAAAATCTCCGCCAAATTTTACAATGTCAAAATAACAACCATGATCAGAAGTGTTGAATCCCCAAATAGTCACCAAAACCCCAAGTGCAGTTCCTATAGCGCATAGGATAGATTTGAAAATAAATACCTTTTTTAAGTTTTTCATAATAAAACCTCCACAAATTTTCAGACAGCGTCACGCTGAAAACGCCTGCCGCCTTTATTATGCTTAAAGTATACCATCACAAAATTAAAAAGTATAGATGTAATTTCCGCATCACTTATGCATCTTTTCTGATACTAATCCCCAAAATAACAATAGATAAACTTGCGGCATAAATTCTACCATGCTGCGTCGAGCATCCTCGACAGGTGACTCCCCACGGTGTGGGGAGATGTCACGAAGTGACAGAGGGGACGGCTCGTTCGAGCAGCCTGTCTTGCGGTGCTCTCCTTGCCTGATGAAATTTCTGCTCGCAATTTTATCTATCAACATTTCGGGGATTAGTATGACATAAAAAAAGACGCCGCATTTTCATGCAGCATCCATTTATTATTTATTGACAAAAATCCATTTAAGCGAGAATAAAACCGCAACCGCTGCCATAACGGCAAACAGCATAATATTGCGTTTAATATCGCTTTCGTACTCAAATTTCTCCGGATTTTTCGGGTCGCATATTATCAGATGAGTAGAGCCGATTTCAAACGGCTGAATATATTCAGCCCTATCGTCAGCCTCCATTAAATCCTCACCGATTTTATAACGCATAGTATGAATATATGAATCCGTTTTCCTCTCAGTTTTAAATCTTGTTTTTGAACTTCTGACGGTGTGCTGTTTTTCTTTCACAGCAATAACCTCCGCCAGAACCACGATTCCACGCTTATTCAGAATCACAAGCCTTACAAGGAAAACAGCGGCAATCAGAGCTATCCCAAGCCCGATTATACCCCAAATGAGATTTGCCATTTTATCACCTCAAACAGAAAGGGCAGGATTTCCTGTCAGGACAACAGCGTTTACTTTTCGTGTTAATTATTAAGGGGACTCTGTCCCCTTACCCCTGCCAAAGGGACGTACAGTCCCTTTGGAATCCCGATATTAATCCTTGAAGATACCCCATATAGGGTATCCTCAAGGATTAGGGCAGGAGGCCCTGATGTAAATAACCTCTTTTTACAAGGAATCAGGGAAACAAAGTCTGCTTGATAAACACAATAAAAAGTAAATGTTGTTATCCTGGCAAGTACTCCTGCCATTTTATTTTACGCCATAAGCTTGACCATAACGGCCTTCTGAGCGTGGAGACGGTTTTCAGCCTCTTCAAAGATCTCCTTGGCGTGAGCCTCGAAAACCTTCTCTGTAATTTCCTCTTCACGGTGTGCAGGGAGGCAGTGAAGAACCATAGCGTCCGGCTTAGCAACGGCCATAAGCTCATCGTTGATCTGATATCCGGCGAAAGCCTTCTTTCTCTTCTCAGCTTCACCCTCCTGACCCATAGAAGCCCAGACGTCGGTAATAAGTACGTCCGCATCCTTAGCAGCCTGAACGGGAGAATTTGTCAGCTCGAAATTATCATAAGCAGCAGCAAAATCAAGAATCTCCTTAGGCGGCTGATAATCGTCCGGACAAGCGACAGATACTGCCATACCTACTTTAAGGCAGCCGACAATAAGAGAATTTGCCATATTGTTTCCATCGCCGATAAAACACATTTTCAGTCCGTCGAAACTGCCCTTGAATTCACGGATAGTCATAAGGTCGGCAAGAACCTGACACGGATGACAGAAGTCGGTAAGACCGTTGATTATCGGAATGCTTCCGTATTCGGCAAGATCCTCAACCTCTTTCTGCTCAAATGTACGGATCATAATTCCGTCAAGGTAGCGTGAAAGAACTCTTGCCGTATCCTGAACAGGCTCGCCTCTTCCGATCTGAAGATCGTTTGAAGAGAGGAACAAAGGATAACCGCCGAGCTGATACATACCTGTTTCAAAGGAAACTCTTGTACGTGTAGAAGCCTTCTGGAAAATCATTCCGAGGGTTTTGCCTTTAAGGTGTGGATGCGGGATTCCGTGTTTGAGTTCATATTTAAGCTGATCTGCAAGATTGAGGATATCAATGATTTCCTCAGAAGTGAGATCGAGCATTTTAAGTAAATGTTTCATTATATTTTGTCCTTTCTGAATCTGATATATCAGCTTTTATTCATTTCGCCGAAAGCTCTGTCGATCGCAACGGCAAAAAGCGGTATATAGTCGTCAAACGCAGTGTTTTCGATATCGAGATCATATTGCAGACCTCCTGACACAGCTGTTTTTGTTTTAATATGACCGACCGTTATATCATTGAGAATAATATCGAAATTTTTTCTGTCCTTGCTTGCGATAACGAATTTCATATCCTTTCCCTCGGCAGTGATAGTCGGATCGAGGAAGAGCGATTTACACTCCATTTTAAGAAATTCATCGTCATTAAGAATAACCGTAAAAGCCGGTTTTCTGTCGTCGCCTGTCTGAAGCAGCGTATAAAGGTTATAGTTGCTTGCATCCAGAAGAATATAGCGTGGGCTGAATCCTTTTTTCTTGACCGTATACAAAAGTCTGGACTTTTTGTCCTCAACAATATATTTGCTGCCTTTTGATGCTACTAATAACTCCATGCTCATTCCTCCAGTATATTGATAAGTATATCCAGCCCGCTGTCGATCTCTTCATAAGATATGTTAAGAGGCGGAAGAAGTCTTATTTTTTCCTTTGCGGTAAGAACAAGCACTCCCCTTTCAAAAGCTTCTCTTGCCGCATCGGCGGCTTTTTTGGTTTTAAGAGAAATGCCAATCATAAGACCGATACCGCTTACAGCTTCAACCTCGCCGCATTTTTCAAGCTTAGACCTTATGTAATCAGCTTTTTTGCCAACTTCCTCGAGGAAACCGTCTTCTGTCACTCTTTCAAGAACCGCAAGACCTCCGGCGCAGGCAATAGGATTTCCGCCGAATGTTGAGCCGTGTGTTCCGGGGGTAAGAACTCCGCTGCACTTTTCCGAAAACAGACAGGCGCCCATAGGAATACCGCCTGCTATACCTTTTGCAAGAGTCGTAATATCGGCTTTTTTGCCGAAAACATCTCCGGCAAGAAGAGTTGCCGTTCTTCCAACGCCGGTCTGAATCTCATCGGCAATAACAAGGACGTCCTTTTCAGCGCAAAGGCTGTAAACAGCGTCAACAAACTCCTGTTCCAGAGCGTTCACTCCGCCCTCGCCCTGAACGTATTCCATCATAACTGCGCAAACCGTATCATCCAGTTTAGCTTTGAGATCGTCAATATCGTTAGCCCTGACATTAATGAATCCCTCAAGGAACGGGAAGAAGTAATTATGAAAAACATCCTGACCTGTAGCCGAAAGAGTAGCCATGGTTCTGCCGTGGAAGGAATTGACAAGAGTAATGATATTATGTCTGCCCCTGCCGTATTTATCGAAACTGTATTTTCTTGCGGCTTTGATAGCGCATTCATTGGCTTCCGCACCGCTGTTTCCGAAAAATACGGAAGCATAGCCTGTTGCATTACAGAGCTTTTCCGCAAATTCAGCCTGAACCTCGGTATAATAATAATTTGAGTTATGCTGAAGCGATCTTACCTGACTGCAAACGGCGTCCGCCCATTTTTCATCGCAGAAGCCGAGAGAATTAACGCCTATTCCGCTTCCGAGATCAATATATTCCTTACCGCTTTCGTCAACGCATCGTCTGCCCTGTCCCTTTTTCATAGCGAGAGGATAACGCCCGTAGGACTGCGCCACATGGCTGTTGAATTTTTCGATTGTTTTTTCATTGCTTCCCATAATTTTTCCTCCTCAGGGACAAGATATTCATGATTTCCATTATATATAATAATTATAACGCTGAATGCTATATAAAATCAATAACCAGAGAGTTTTATTTCGTAAATTTTCAGTTTATAAGTAAAATTATATTCTTATAAGGAATTTATTCTCATACAAACTGAGTACCTATGCCTTCGTTTGAAAGAATTTCGATAAGGATAGAATGAGGTACCCTGCCGTCGATGATAACGGTTTTGTTCACGCCTCTTCTTACGGCTTCAACGCAGCAGTCGATTTTAGGAATCATTCCGCCGGAGATGATTCCCTGTCTTTTCAAAAACGGAACTTCGCTTACGTTCACTTCGGGAATGAGAGTTTTCGGATCGTCCTTATCACGAAGCAGACCGGCGATATCGGTCATAAGTATGAGATTTTCAGCCCCAAGCTCGGCGGCTATCCTTGCAGCGGCAGTATCTGCGTTTACATTATATGTGTTGCCCTCTGCATCTGTGGCAACGGTTGCGATAACGGGGATATTTCCGTTTGCAAGAGCGTCGAGAATAGGCTTGGTGTTGACCTTTGTTATTTCGCCTACATAGCCGAGATCCTGACCGTCGTCGGTCATCTTTTTCTCCGCCGTAAGCATCTCGCCGTCGATACCGCAAAGACCGACTGCGCTTCCCTTATGCTGAGCGAGAAGCTGAACAAGCTCCTTGTTCACCTTTCCTGCGAGAACCATTTTCACAACATTTACAGTTTCCTCGTCCGTATAGCGCAGACCGTTTATAAATCTGCTCTCGATACCGAGTCTGCCGAGCATATCGTTGATTTCCGGACCGCCTCCGTGAACGAGAACGACCTTAACTCCAACGAGCGAAAGCAGAACGATATCCGTCATAACAGCGTCTTTGAGTTCTTTGTTGGTCATAGCGTTGCCGCCGTACTTGATGACAAGGATTTTATTGTTATATTTCTGAATATACGGCAAAGCGTCGATAAGAACCTGCGATTTGCCGCTGTTTGAAATTTTTTCCATTTTTATTTTTCCCTTCAAAATATATACCGCAATACTCCGGCAAAAGCGTTTATCGTTCATAGGCATTGCCGGGGATTTTGTTTTCTTTAACTTCCTGCTTATGGTATTATTCTTTTCGGGCATTCTGCCCTAATTATTTCTTATGCCCTTTACGGGTATAAGAAATAATTAATACCGGGTTTCCAAAGGGATGATATCCCTTTGGCAGGGGGTTTCAGGGGGACAGCGTCCCCCTGAAAATACCGTTGCCTAAGAGCGATAATCGCCGTTGATCTTCACATAATCGTAAGTGAGGTCGCATCCCCACGCAACGGCAGAACCGGAGCCGTTTCCGATTGAAATGCTGATAAGAATTTCTTCCTCTTCGAGAATCTCCTTTGCCTTTTCCTCGGAGAATTCCAGACCTGCGCCGTTTTTGCAGACATCGACGCTTCCCTTTACCGAACCGATCGAAACATCGACCATATTGATATCAAAATCAGCGTCCGCATAGCCTACGGCGCAAAGGATTCTGCCCCAGTTTGCATCCTCGCCGAACATAGCGGCTTTAAAAAGACTGGATGTAATTACGGACTTAGCGACAATTTCAGCGGTTTTCTCCGTATCTGCTCCGGAGCATACGCACTCGATAAGCTTAGTAGCTCCCTCGCCGTCACGAGCCATAAGGCGGGCGAGATTCATCATAACTCCGTACAGAGCCGTTTCAAACTTCTCGAAGTCCTCGTCCTCATGAACGACAGGCTTATTTCCGGCAGTACCGGCGGCAAGAACGCAGACCATATCGTTTGTGGAGGTATCGCCGTCAACGCTTACACGGTTAAGAGTAACCTTTACAACGTCGCTGAGAGCACGCTGGAGAAGCTCTGCGGAAATATCGGCGTCGGTGGTGATAAAAGTAAGCGTAGTAGCCATATTCGGATGTATCATGCCGCTTCCCTTGAGCATACCGCCCATTGTGCAGGTTTTTCCGCCAAGCTCGAACTGAACAGCAAGTTCCTTCGGCATGGTATCTGTAGTCATAATAGCTTCAACAGCACGGGGATTGCCGTCATAGGAAAGTCCGCCGACAAGCTCTTTCATACCGTTTGCAATAGGCTCGATAGGAAGTATCTGACCGATAACTCCCGTTGAAGCAACGATAACGTCGCCGGCATTGATTCCAAGCTCCGCAGCGGCAAGAGCGCACATTTTATCGGCTTTCTCAACGCCGTCCGGATTGCAGGTGTTGGCGTTCACTGAATTCACGATAACAGCCTTAGCCCTGCCGTTTTTCAGATGCTCCTTAGTCACAAGGATAGGAGCGCCCTTGACCTTATTTGTCGTATAAACGGCTGCGGCAGTACACTCCTTATCAGCGACGATAAGAGCAAGATCGTTTTTCTTTTTTGCAGAAGGAAGAACGTTATTGCTTTCCGCCGAATTTTTATCCGTGTCAGCAAGCGGCTTATGAGCAAGTCCGCACTGGATTCCGTTTGCCCTGAAACCTTTAGCGGCGCAGACTCCGCCGTCAACAAATTTTAAACCTTTAATTTCTTTAAGTTCCATAATTTTATCCTCATACAAGACCCGTAGTCTCGTCTATTCCCATCATAATATTAAGGCACTGAACAGCCGCTCCGCTTGCGCCTTTTCCGAGATTATCAAGACGTGAGCAAAGGAGAATCTGTTCGTCGTTTCCGAAAACGAAAACCTGCATTTTATTCTGTCCGCTGAGCGTATTTGAAGCAAGGAAAAAGCTCTTCTGCTCGTCTGCGGGCATAAGCGGCATAACCTCGACCATTTTTGCTCCGTCATAGTGCTTTGCGTACATATCGTGAACCGACTCAGCCGTAACGGAAGAACCGAGCATTCTCGTCTGAATCGGAACGCTTACGACCATTCCGCTGAAATAATCGCAGACCATAGGATTGAACATCGGAGTGAATTTCAGTCCGGAAACGGCTTTCATCTCCGGAAGATGCTTATGCTGCTGCGAGAGAGCGTACTGTCTGGGACTGTTGAATTCTTCCGGCTTATCGCTTCCCTCATAAACGGCAATAGCTTTTTTTCCTGCGCCGCTGTAACCGGAAGTCGCATAGGCAAAAACGGGAAAATCATCGGGAATGACGTTATTTTTCACCAGCGGATAAACGATTGAAGCGAATCCGCTCGCATAGCAGCCGGGAACGGCAACTCTGTTAGAAGTTCTGATTTTTTCTCTGTGCTGAGGAGAAAGCTCCGGAAAACCGTAAGCCCAGTCGGGGTTGGTTCTGTGAGCCGTAGAAGCGTCGATTATCCTGACTTTATCGTTGTCCACGAACGAAACCGCTTCTCTTGCAGCGTCATCCGGAAGACAGAGAAAAGTGTAATCCGACATATTTATAAGTCTTGCCCTCTCAGCGGAATCCTTACGCTTATCCTCGCTGATACGGAGCAGCTCAATATCGTTTCTATCCTTGAAACGCTCAAGGATTTTAAGTCCGGTAGTACCTTCCTGACCGTCTATATATACTTTAACTGACATATTTTTATCCTTTCGGGAGAAAATTTACTTTCATCTGGATTTATAAGGGGACGCTGTCCCCTTAACCCCCTGCCAAAGGGTGAATCCACCCTTTGGAAACCCACAATTAAATATTTCAAATACCCACAAGGGGTATTTGAAATATTTAGGATGATATCCTAAGAGTAAATACTCTCTTTTACAGCGAATAGAGAAACAGTATTCCCTTATAATCCGGACAAAAGGCAAATATTATTTTGATAGAATAATAACAATCACTTGCAGGCAATGCTGTCAACTTAAGAGACTCTGCACCTTGAATTTTTGCCAAATAGTATTCGATCTTTGGCGACAGCCATAATTATTTCAAATACCCTTGGTATTTGAAATAATTAATACCGGGTTTCCAAAGGGTTGAATAACCCTTTGGCAGGGGTTTAAGGGGACAGCGTCCCCTTGAATTGACAACATTGCTCATGCAGGCAGGTTATTTTCTCTTCTTCTTTTTATATTTTCTTTTATTAGTCTTGCGCTGATATTTAAGGCGTTTCGGATCGTTAAGGTCGGATTCGTCCTCTTTCATGGAGTGCCACACGCTGATAACGAGCGTAACGACAACGATAAAGACAAACCACCATATATAAGTTTTCGGACGAACCGGAATCCACAATCCCATAACGAGCATTCCAACTACCCATAGAACGCCCATAAAAATGCACAGACCGATAGTAAAAACGAGATCTTTTTTCTTCATATCATACCGTAAATGCTTCAAGAGCCTTTTCCGCAAGAGCTATCTGCTCCTTAACAGCGTCCGGAGAAGGACCGCCCTCGGACTTACGCTCCTTAACGCAGGTATCAAGGCTTATAGCCTCGTAAACGTCGTTATCGAAAATATCGGTCATTTTCTTATATTCCTCAAGAGGGAGCGTTTCAAGAGTAAGTCCCTTGCCGATACATTCCGCAACGAGAGTTCCGGTGATCTTATAAGCGTCACGGAAAGGCATACCCTTTTTAACGAGATAATCGGCGCAGTCCGTAGCGTTGATAAATCCACGGGCAGCAGCGTTTCTCATATTATCTTTAAGAACACGCATTGTTGCAAGCATAGGAGTAAACGTTTTCACGCAGAGCTTAACGTTGTCAACAGCGTCGAAAATAGCCTCCTTATCCTCCTGCATATCCTTATTGTAAGCAAGCGGAATACCCTTCATCATGGTGAGAAGAGTGAGCAGATCGCCGTTTACTCTGCCTGTCTTACCACGGATAAGCTCGGTAACATCGGGATTCTTTTTCTGCGGCATAATAGAAGAGCCTGTTGCGAAAGCGTCATCCAGCTCAACGAACTTGAATTCCCAGCTGCACCACATTATTATTTCCTCGGAAAAACGTGAGAGATGCGTCATGAGCAGCGACAGAGCGCAGTTGAGTTCAACGCAGTAATCACGGTCGGAAACTCCGTCAAGGCTGTTTGCCATAGGAGCAGTAAATCCGAGCAGCTCTGCCGTCTGTTTACGGTTTGTTTTATAGGTAGTACCTGCAAGAGCGCCGCAGCCGAGAGGACTGTAATTCATACGCTTAGCGGTATCCTGAAGTCTTTCGAGGTCACGCAGCAGCATCCAGACGTAAGCCATAAGATGATGAGCAAAGGTTATCGGCTGCGCTCTCTGAAGATGAGTGTAACCGGGCATTATCGTTTCGGTATGCTCTTTTGCCATTTTTATGAGAGTCCAAGCGAGTTCGGCGGTGAGCTTTGATATCTCAACGATCTCGTCACGGAGATATAGTCTGAGGTCAACAGCGACCTGATCGTTTCTCGAACGAGCTGTGTGAAGTCTTTTTCCAACATCGCCGAGACGCTTTGTAAGTTCAGCCTCGATAAACATATGAATATCCTCAGCGGACGGATCAAGCTCCAGCTTGCCGGAATCAATATCCGCAAGAATTTCTTTAAGACCGCCGATTATTTCAAGGCTGTCCTCTTTTGTGATTATTCCGCAGTCGCCAAGCATGGTCGCATGAGCGATACTGCCCTGTATATCGTGACGGTACATACGTCCGTCAAAGGCGATAGAAGAGTTAAAAGCATTAACGGTATCGTCAACCTGCTTTGAAAATCTTCCCGCCCACATCATATCTGCCATAATTTTTCTCCTATCGTTTTAGTGTTATTAAGATAAATCGGAATTTATTACAGTTTTCTGTGTAACCATACTGGGGAAAACCTTTCTGAGGAAAGGTTCTTCCCCAGACCCCTTTCCAAAGACTTTTAGTTTTAGGAAGGGAGTTTGAGGGTGACTCCCCACAGTGTGGGGAGATGTCCCGAAGGGACAGAGGGGACACGCCTCGGTTAGAGGACCCCTTTTTCAAAAGGGTTTCCCTCAATAGGCTGTGCAGAAAGCTAAAGTAAATTCTGATTTATCTTAACAACACAATTAAACTATAACAGGCAGGAGAATTTCGCCTCCCCTGCCTGAAAATATTGATTGAAATTACTTATTGTTGCGCTTCTGATCGAGCTTAGCCTTAACGTGGATCGGGAGACCGAAGAGGTTGATAAAGCCTTCAGCGTCCTTCTGATTGTAAACCTCGTCCTCATCGAAAGTAGCAACTTCCTCATCATAGAGAGTATAAGGAGAAGTTACGCCTGCATTGATGATATTGCCCTTATAGAGCTTGAGCTTAACATCGCCTGTAACAGTTTTCTGAGTTTCGGTAACGAAAGCGCTCATAGCCTCACGGAGAGGAGTATACCACTGACCGTTGTAAACGATATCGGCAAACTTGATTCCGAGGTACTGCTTGATTCTTGCAGTTTCCTTGTCGATGCAGATAGTTTCGAGAACCTCGTGAGCGTGATAAAGGATTGCGCCGCCGGGAGTCTCGTAAACGCCTCTGGACTTCATACCAACGAGACGGTTTTCAACGAGATCTGCAAGACCAATTCCATTTTCGCCGCCGAGCTTGTTAAGAGCGGAAACCATTTCAACTCCGTTAAGTTCCTTGCCGTCGAGCTTTGTAGGAATACCCTTTTCAAAGTGGATAGTGATATATGTCGGCTTGTCGGGAGCGTCAATAGGAGAAACGCCCATTTCAAGGAAGCCCGGCTTCTCATACTGCGGCTCGTTTGCAGGATTTTCAAGATCAAGACCCTCGTGTGAGAGGTGCCAGATATTCTTATCCTTAGAATAGTTTGTTTCTCTGTTTATTTTAAGAGGAATATTATGAGCCTCAGCGTAGTCGATCTCCTGATCACGGGACTTAAGATCCCATTCTCTCCAAGGAGCGATGATAGTCATATCCGGAGCAAAAGCCTTGATAGCAAGCTCGAAACGAACCTGATCGTTGCCCTTGCCTGTACAGCCGTGACAGATAGCGTCTGCGCCCTCTTTGATAGCGATCTCAGCGATTCTCTTAGCGATGATCGGACGAGCGAAAGAAGTACCGAGCATATATCTGTTTTCATAAATAGCGCCTGCCTGAACAGTGGGGTAAACGTAATCCTGAATGAATTCTTCCTTAAGATCCTCAATGTAAAGCTTGGAAGCGCCTGTCTTGATAGCCTTTTCCTCCAGACCGTCAAGCTCTGTTCCCTGACCAACGTCGCCGGAAACAGCGATTACTTCGCAGTTATTATAATTTTCTTTAAGCCACGGGATGATAATAGATGTATCAAGTCCGCCCGAATAAGCAAGAACAACCTTTTTTATTTCCTTAGCCATAAAAATAAACCTCCTGAATTCAAATGCATCTCAGCATTAAAATGTTATAATAACATTATACACCGATTATTTCCAATGTCAAGACTTATTGAATAAATATTCATTTTTCTCTTAAATATTCACCAATATTCGCATATTATTCATTTGATAAATTATTATCGAGTATAAAAATCAGTTTTTTCCTCAATGAATGTAGAAAAAATTTTGTTAAAAACTCGTGCGTTTTGTACGAATTACCGATTTTTCGGCGAGTTTCTCTGAATGACTTGATATTTTTTAAGTATATGCTATAATATAGTATAAAGCGATCAGGAGAATCGCTCCTGACAAATTTGATTACGGAGGCTATTATTAATGAGTGATAAAGCTAAAAACGGAAGCAAAATTACTATACTCGGCGCCGGAAACGTAGGCGCTACTATCGCATATACTTTTGCAGTTGCAGGAACCTGCTCCGACGTAGTTCTCGTTGACATCAACAAGGCTAAGGCTAAGGGCGAAGCTATGGATATTCGTCAGGGCGTTTCCTTCGGTCATAACGTCGAGATCTGCGACGGTACATACGAGGACGCAAAGGATTCTGATATCGTTGTCGTTACTCTCGGTCTTGCAAGAAAACCGGGTCAGACAAGACTCGACCTTGCTCAGGCTAACGTAAACATCATCAAGGAAGTTATGCCGCAGATCGCAAAATACGCTCCGGACGCAGTTTACGTTGTTGTAAGCAATCCTGTCGACGTTTTAACATATACAATTTTACAGTGTACAGACCTTTCGCCTAAGCAGGTAATCGGTTCGGGTACGGCTCTTGATACGTCACGTCTGCGTTCAAGCATTGCCGATCATGTGGGACTCAGCCCGAACAGCATCCACGCTTATGTTTTCGGCGAGCATGGAGATTCTTCGTTTATTCCGTGGTCGCTCACGAATATTGCCGGTATTCCTATGGAAGAATATTGTCAGGATCAGGATCACGTTAATATCAACGAGGATGAGATCATTGACGAAGTCCGCAAAGCCGGCTCTGAAGTTATCAAAAGAAAGGGCGCAACCTTCTATGCTATCGCAATGTCTGTAAACAAGATCTGCGACTCTATTCTTCGTGACGCTAACAACATCATTACAGTTTCCTATCTTATAGAAGATAAATACGGAATCGACAATGTCTGCCTCAGTCTTCCGGCAGTACTCGGAAGCAACGGTATTGAAAAAGAGGTATGCCCTAAGCTTACTGACGCTGAAGTTGAAAAGCTCCAGAAAAGTGCGGCAGCTCTCAGAACCGTTCTTGACCAGATCTCATTCTAAAACAATTTCAAAGAACCTGTCCATGCCGGCAGGTTCTTATTCTTTTGACAATGCCAACAACTTAAGAGATTTTTTACTTTGAACTTCTGTAAAAGGATATCCTATCATTGGCGATAGCCATAATACTGGGTTTCCAAAGGTTTGAATAACCCTTTGGCAAAGGGTGCGGGGGACAGAGTTCCCAGCTTAAGTAGTTGACATTGAATTTTTTGGAGGTAATTTATTATGAGCCTTAACGATACCCCTTCCGGCGAAAGAGTTCATATCGGCTTTTTCGGACGAAGAAACGCAGGAAAATCCAGCGTAGTAAACGCTGTTACGGGACAGGAGCTTTCCGTTGTTTCCGATGTTAAAGGAACAACGACCGATCCTGTTACAAAGGCAATGGAGCTTCTTCCTCTCGGAGCGGTAGTTATCATAGATACTCCCGGATTTGACGACGAGGGCGCTCTCGGTGAGCTGCGTGTAAAAAAGACGAAACAAATTCTGAACAAAACCGATATTGCCGTTCTTGTTATAGACTCCACTGTCGGTATGACCGAAACGGAAAACCAGCTTGTCCGCCTTTTCAAGGAGAAAGATATCCCGTATATAATTGCCTATAATAAGTCGGATATCCTGAATAAATCCGTCGGCAGCGAGAACGAGATATCCGTAAGCGCAGCTGATAAAACGAATATTCACGAGCTTAAAGAGAAGATCGCCGCACTCGTCAGAACCGACAATTCGGGCAAAAGAATAGTCGGAGACCTGATAAGCGAAGAAGATGTTATCGTTCTCGTTACCCCTATCGACGAAGCTGCTCCGAAAGGACGGATAATTCTTCCCCAGCAGCAGACTCTGCGTGATATTCTTGATGCAGGAGCTATTGCGGCGGTAACAAAAGAATTTCAGCTTGCGGCAGCTCTTGAAAAGCTCGGCTCCAAGCCGAAAATGGTAATAACCGACAGTCAGGCATTCGCTATGGTCAGCAAAATAGTGCCGGAAGATATCCCCCTGACCTCATTCTCTATCCTTATGGCGAGATACAAGGGATTCCTCGAAACGGCAGTTGCCGGAGCAGCGGCGATTCCCATGCTGAAAGACGGCGACAGCGTTCTTATTTCGGAGGGATGTACTCATCACAGACAGTGCGGAGATATCGGAAGCGTGAAGCTTCCGGCTCTTCTGAAAAAAACGACGGGAAAAAATCTCGATATCCGTCTTACATCAGGACGTGAATTTCCGGAGGATCTCTCGCCCTATAGTCTCGTTATTCACTGCGGAGGCTGTATGCTGAATGAACGTGAGGTAGCTTACCGCAGGAAAACTGCCGAAGATCAGAAAGTTCCTTTCACCAATTACGGAATCGCACTTGCATATATGAACGGAATCCTGAAACGAAGCCTTGAGATTTTTCCGGATCTTGCGGGGAAAATAAAATGAAAAAACGCATACCGTATATATGCGGATTTCTGCTTCTCACTCTGACCGAAGTTCTTATAGCGTTGTTTATTCACGGCGGATTTATCCGAAATTACCTTGGAGACGTTATCGTAGTCTGGGTAGTTTACTGTTTTGTACAGGCGATTGCAGGCGGACGTCTCAACGGTTATATCACAGCTGCCGGAGTTATGATATTTGCATTTATCATCGAATTTTTACAGAAAATAAACATCGTTAATCTTCTTGGTCTTGGCGGCATAAAATTTTTCCGTACGCTCATCGGCACAAGCTTTTCGCCTGTTGATCTGATCTGCTATGCCGCAGGCTCTGCCATAATCTGCGCAGTGATATTTATAAAACGTAAAATCACAGATAAATCATAAAAACACTAATCTCCCGAAATGCATATAATAAATTGCAGTTGTATAATTTCAGCCCCAAGGGGCAATAATATTGACAGCAAGCATTTATTATAAATTCGGGAGATTAACATTATGTCAGTAAAAAGAGGAGAAATTTATTATGCCGATCTGAGTCCGGTAGTCGGCTCAGAGCAAGGCGGTATCAGACCAGTACTTATCGTTCAGAACGACGTTGGAAACAAGCACAGTCCGACAGTCATAGCTGCTGCAATAACAAGCCAGCGTGACAAAACTCACCTGCCGACTCATATTGAGGTTCAGGCAGACAAGTGCGGACTTGCAAAGGACAGTATCGTCCTTCTTGAACAAATACGGACTATTGACAAAAAACGATTGAAGGATAAAATGGGAGAACTCGATCTCAGGTCTATGAATAAGGTGAATACAGCGCTTTCTATCAGTTTCGGACTGAGCATCTGAGACGACGGCATTTACTTTTCCTGTTAGTTATAAAGGGGACTCTGTCCCCTTGACAATGCCAACAACTTAGGAAATTCTGTTCCTCGAACCCTTTTCAAAGGGACGTCTATTCTATGGGCATTCTGCCCTAATTATTTTCATTACCTCTTTACGAGGTAATGAAAATAATTAATATCGGGATTCCAAAGGGGATGTACTCCCCTTTGGCAGGGGGTACGGGGGACAGAGTCCCCTGCTAAGTTGTTAGCACTGGTTCACTTGATAAACATAACAAAAAAGTAAATGTTGTTGCCTGTCTTAATTCGCATTTCCTCTTGAAATTTTTTAACGTATATGATATAATGATAGTGCAATTTATATTATAGGCATTATACACAAAAATTTTCACCAGGAGGAAAACAAATGAGTATCTACAAAAAAATTGCAGCGGTTATGTGCGGCGCTGCAATGTCCGCCGCAGTATTCAGCGGTTGTTCGTCCAAAAACAGCTCTGAAAGCGGCTCGGCAGAAAAAACAAAAGAGGTAAGCCCGACTATCTCTATCGACAGCATTGCGGAAGAGCTTGGCGCCGGCTGGAACTATGGCAACACCCTCGAAGCCAATTCCGGCGGAACACCGAATGAAACTGTATGGGGAAACCCTGCCGCTTCACAGGAAATGATTGATGCTGTTGCGGCTGCCGGCTTCAAAACGGTTCGGATTCCTGTATCGTATCTCAGCAAAATCGACGACAGCAACGGCTATAAGGTCGATGAGGCTTGGCTCGATCGTGTTGAAGAGGTCGTTCAGTATTGCTATAATCAGAATCTTAACGTTATCATAAACGTTCACGGCGACGGCTATAATACCGTTACGGGAGGCTGGTTTCTTTGCAACGGTGAAGATCAGGATTACATAAAGGAAAAATATCAGGCTCTCTGGACTCAGATCGCCGAGAAATTTGCCGATTACGACGAACACCTTATTTTTGAAAGCATGAACGAAGAGTTCGACGGAGAATATCATGATCCGGTTCCGGAATATTACGATAATATCAACGCTTATAATCAGATTTTTGTCGATACCGTTCGTGGAACAGGTTCGGAAAATACGCACCGCTGGCTTATGGTTCCCGGATGGAATACCGATATAAATTTCACCTGCGGCGACTACGGCTTCGAACTTCCGAACGATAATAATACCTCCGGCGAAAACAGGATCATCCTTTCAGTTCACTGCTACGATCCGTGGGATTACTGCGGCGAGGAAAGCAAGAAAACTTTCCTTTGGGGCGATAAAGGACAGGAGATCATTGATGTAAATAAGGCTAATCCAAGAAATAAAGCTACCTGGGGTGAAGAGGACCACATCGAAGAGCAGATGAATAAGCTGAAAACGCAGTTTGTTGATAAAGGCGTTCCGGTTGTTATCGGTGAATACGGATGCATCGACAAAACTCTTGCAAATGCCGGAATTCCCAATCAGATAGCCGAAAACAGAGTTTACTACAACGGCTTCCTCGCCGGAACAGCCGCTGCAAACGGAATTACTCCGGTTTATTGGGACAATGGCTATAATGGACAATACGGTTTCGGTCTTTTCGACAGAAACGATGCAACTCAGACTCAGCCTGAAATCATTTCGGCAATCGTGAATGCCGTTAGTGAAAAAAATCCGCAGGCCGGAAGAGGAACGTCGGTAAGCGGTGAAACGGCAGAGTCGAAAAATGCGATCAACGCTTATTTCGGTATCCAGACAAAGGTGTATACTTTCAGAAACGCTTACGGCGATTCAAATTACGGCGCAGAAACAAAATGGTTCAACACTCTCATTAAGTGGGGCGAGGATCAGGACGGAGACGGTGAGGACGATATCATCGACACCGGAGCTTCGTTCACTGACGCTGAAATAAAAGAGGACGGAAGATACTCTGTCGGAGTTTCGGGATACGATTTCTCGTCCGATTCTGACGGACTCAATATGCTGTTTGTAAGCACGGACGTTCCGTATACAAACGCTCTGAAAATTTCAGATGTAGCTGTTTACTGCGATGATGTTGTAACTGCGATAGGCAATCCTATCATAACTGAGGACAACGACGGAAATCTTTACATCGAAATTGTAAACATCTACAACACTGAAGCTCCTAACATCGAGATAAATATGCCTAAAGAGAGTTTAAAAATTGAATTCACTATCGAGGGTGTAGACAGGGTTATAAAATAATATGTACTGCCGATAGCTTTATTGCTGTCGGCAGAGTTTTTATTTATGCAGAATCGACAAATATATTTTAAAAGAATTGGCGGTAATTCAAAAAGAAAAATAGAACATATGCTTGACATTTTGTGAGGGATATGTTATAATATAAGTGTGATAAAATATACAATTTATGCATATTATATCATAAAGGATGATTTAAATTAAGGAGTGATTAACATGAAGAAGTTTAAAAAGACAATCGTAGCAGGACTTGCAGCTGCAATGACAATGACCGCTGTTCCTATGATAAATTCATCTGCGGCTCAGGCAACGAATAGTGTGCCAAAAATGTATCTTGATTTCACAATTGAAAGTGACGGCGATATTAGAGCAGATGTTGTGATTGAAAATATGCCGGATTTTACAACAAGTGGATTCCATGTAGAGCTTGGAGAAGGTTTTAAATTTACAACATCAAATGAAGGAGATGACTATGTAACATTTGGCAACCCCTACGCAGGTTCATTGGTAAATATCAATGATCATGAACTTGCATTTGCAACAATGAATGCAACAGCTAAAAATTATAATGGACATTTTGTGGGATTTTATGTTGAAAGAACTGATGTAAATAATGTTTTTAATTCAACAGGAAATGTTGTATTTTATAATATACCAAATGCACCTTGTATGATTACTGATGCTGAACATCATATAACGATATATAATCCTGCCAATGGAACGGGTGGAATTAATACTCCTGAAATTCTTGAATCTAATGAATATCTTGTAGGAGATATTAATGGAAATGGAGTAGTTGACGGTATTGATGCGACACGTGTGTTAAGGGCGTGCGATTTAAATGGCGGAGATATTAAGATCGAAAATATTAATGGAAATTTTACAAATGAAATTCCAGACTTAAGAAGTGCATATGCTGCTGATGTTAATAAAGATGGTTTTATTTCACAAGCGGATGCTGATTTGCTTCTTAAATATTATACGACAATAATATCTGGCATAGAGTATAACGGAAACATAGGCAAGATAGATATTTATGAAATATATAATGATTAATTAGGAGGTAAATATTATGAAAAAATTAACAGCTTTTTTATCAGCATTGGCACTTGGACTTACGGCTGCTCCTATGACAGCATTTGCTGAAACAGGAAACGATACATCCCTCACTGAAATTCAGGTTGGTGATGTAAACGCTGACGGACGTATTGATGCTACTGACGCTGCTATCACGCTTCGATACTATACATTAATGATTGCATATGTGGATCCTGCTGATATTCCATACAGTGATACAATTGCTAAATACGGAGATGTGGATGGCAATGGCTTTGTTGACGGCGTTGATGCAGCACTGATTCTTCGTCAATATACTTTAAACTCTTCTAAAACAGAGTCAGATATACTAAAAGAAGCTCAGGATGTAATCGACCAAATGAGTAAAGATGATTAACTATTATAATTATAAGAATTAAATATTGAATAAAACATAATTCATCTGCCGATAGCTAAAAAGCTGTCGGCAGATTTTTTGTGAATATCTTGTCTTATTTTCGCATATTCTTTAAGGACAAAACTTCCTTTGAAAGGATTGAGATTATGGGACTTACTGAAAAAGAAGCGGCTGAAAGGCTGAAAACAGAGGGCGAAAACGTCCTTGAGGAAAGCAAAAGAACAAGCGCTGCCGGAATTTTTATCGGACAGTTTAAGGACGTTATGGTCATGATACTTCTTGCGGCGACTGTTGTTTCTGTTCTGCTCGGAGAAATCACGGACGCCGTTACGATAATACTTATCGTACTGCTTAATGCGATTCTGGGATTTATTCAGGAGTATCGTACGGAGCATACTCTTGAGGCGCTTAAATCTATGACCGCTCCGACGGCGAAATGCTACCGTGACGGAACTCTTAAAGAGATCGAAGCAGCAAGGCTCGTTCCCGACGACGTCATCGAGCTTGAAGCCGGCGACCGTATTCCGGCGGACTGTGCCGTTCTGAAAGCGGCAGGATTTTTTTCCGACGAATCTATTTTAACAGGCGAATCTGAGGCTGTCGCAAAGCTTGCCGGAAATAAAAACGATACCGATAATTCGCTTAATAAAGCCAATATTATTTATTGCGGAGCTTCTGCAACAAAGGGTACTTGTCTTGCAAAGGTTATTGCAACGGGCAAGAAAACTCAGATGGGCAGAATTTCTGAAATGCTCAGCAGCATTGAAAAGGAAATGACTCCTCTGCAAAAACGTCTTGCAGAGCTTGGAAAGGTCGTTGCAATTATATGTCTTGTGGTATGCGCTGCGGTTTTTGGCGCAGGAGTTCTGAGGGGCGAGAACGTTTTCGATATGCTCATGACCGGAATCACTATTGCAATTGCCGCCATTCCGGAGGGACTTCCGGCTACAGTTACAATAGCTCTTGCGCTTGCCGTTAACCGTATGCTGAAACAAAAAGCTCTTGTGAATAAGCTCCACAGCGTTGAAACTCTTGGATGCGCTTCGGTGATCTGCTCGGATAAAACAGGTACAATCACCGAAAATAAAATGACCGTGACCGAACTTGCTACAGTCGGGGAAAGCTATTATTTCAGCGGTATGGGATATCGTATAAGCGGCGGAGTTACCAAGGGCGGCGAGGGAATTGCCGTTAATCCCCGAAATGAAAAGGCTCTTACCGAAACCCTCATATGCGGCGCAATGTGTTCAACGGCTTCTATTTCTGCCTCAAAACAGACCAGAAGCCGCAGCAGAGGAGCTATTTCCGGCAAGGGCGAATGGCAGGTAACGGGCGATCCGACCGAAATTGCTATTCTTGTTGCCGCAGCAAAGGTCGGAATTAAAAAGCCGGAGCTTGAAGAACGCTGCCGAAAACTGGAGGAGTATCCCTTTGACAGCGAAACGAGATTTATGGCGGTACATTGTCTTACAAGAAGCGATAAGCGTCTTTATTTTAAGGGTGCGGAAGAAGTTATTGTGCCCAGATGCTCGCAGTTTCTGGACGAAAACGGCGAAATAAAGCCGCTGAATTCCGAGATACGCCGACAAATCTCCGCTAAAGTTATAGAAATGTCCGATAAGGCTTTAAGAGTTCTTGCCCTTGCGTTCTGCGTTTCCGATACGTTTGATCCTGAAAGGGGAAATCTTATTTTCCTCGGACTTACCGGAATGATCGATCCTCCGAGAGAAGAGGCAAAAGCCGCTATCCGAAAGTGCGCCAACGCTTCCGTCAAAACGGTCATGATAACCGGAGACCACAAAAATACTGCCGTTGCCGTAGCTAAAAAAGCCGGACTTCTTAAAGGCGGCAAGGCTATGACCGGAGAAGAACTCGATAAGCTTTCCGATAGCGAATTAGACCGTGAAATAGGCAAATATACCGTTTTTGCACGAGTTGAGCCGATTCACAAATTAAGAATAGTCAGAAGCTTTAAACGCAGGGGTGAAATAGTCACCATGACAGGCGACGGAGTAAACGACGCTCCCGCCATTAAAGAAGCCGATGTGGGAGTTGCTATGGGCGTTACCGGAACGGACGTCACAAAGCAGGCGGCGGACGTTATTCTGCTCGATGATAACCTTGCAACTCTTGTAAACGCAGTTGAACAGGGCAGATGCGTTTATTCAAATATACGGAAATTTGTCCGCTATCTTCTTTCCTGCAACATTGGCGAGGTTTTAACGATGTTCCTTGGCATCATTATGGGAATGCCGATAATTCTTCTGCCGGTTCAGATTCTTCTGGTAAATCTCGTTACGGACGGACTTCCGGCTATCGCTCTTGGAATGGAGCCGCCGGAAAAGGATATAATGAACAGACCGCCGAGAAAATCTACAGAGGGATTTTTCTCCGACGGTCTTATGGGAAAAATAATTTTCAGAGGTATTTTCATCGGCCTTTCAACGCTTGCTTCTTTTGCGATTACTCTTAATATGGGCGGAACGGTTGAAGCGGCAAGAACTGCTGCTCTTATAACGCTTGTAATGTCGCAGCTTATACACGTTTTTGAATGCAAATCGGAGAAAAAGTCGATTTTCCGCATCAATCCTTTCAGCAATGTTAAGCTTTTGCTCGCTGTAGGAGTTTCTGTCGGAGCGCTTGCAGCAGCCGTAGCCGTTCCCCAGCTTCAGGGAGTTTTTGAAACGGTTATGCTTACCTCGAAACAAATGCTTATTGCCCTCGGACTAAGCGCAGCCGTCCCGATCGTGAGCAGTATTTTCTAAAGGGGACGCTGTCCCCTTAAACCCCTGCCAAAGGGATATTATCCCTTTGGAAACCCACAATTAAATTATAAAAAATACCCCGTAAAGGGGTATTTTTTATAATTTAGAAAGATGCTCAGAGGAAAATAACTCCATTCAGCAGGGAATTAAAAGATCAAAGTCCTCTTGATAAACATAACAAATACTGCTGCTTAAAAAAACGAACTTTCATTGTTTCATGTGAAACATTTTTTATTTTTTATCCTTTTGCTTAAAAACAGCCGAAGCGATAAGTCCGAAAAGGAGCGCAGCGGTGATACCTCCGGAAGCGGCAGTCATGCCGCCGGTAAAAATTCCGACAAAGCCGTCCTCTTTAATTGCACGTCTTATGCCTTCTGCGAGAGTATGCCCAAAGCCTGTCAGCGGAACGGTAGCTCCTGCTCCTGCAAAATCTACAAGGGGCTTATACAGTCCGACGGCAGAAATAAGAACTCCTGCAACGACATATCCGGTAAGAATTCTCGCCGGAGTCAGTTTAGTGTAATCAATAAAAAGCTGTCCGATACCGCAGATAACTCCGCCGATCAGAAATGCTTTTATAATATCAACGATCATAATTTTTCCGCCTTTCTAATATGAACAAGATGAGATATGGTTGGAATAGATTCGCCCTGCTGGAGCGACATGGGCGACATCAAAGCGCCTGTTGCGGCAAAAAGAATATTTTTAGTCTGTCCGTTTTCAAGCATGGGAAGAAAATAGCCGCAGAGAACGCTTGCACTGCATCCGCAGCCTGAACCGCCGCAGTGAGTGTCCTGAGTTTCCGCATCAAAAATCATTTCACCGCAGTCACGGTGCTGAACGGAAATATCTACGCCCTGTTTCAGCAGAAAATCCACAAGGAGCTTGCTTCCCGTGATTCCGAGGTCGCCTGTTATAATATAATCGTAATCGGAGGGGACGGTTTTAGTTGCGTCAAGATATCTTTTTATCGTACCTGCCGCCGCCGGAGCCATTGCGCTTCCCATATTATTGATATCGGTAACGCCCATGTCCGTAATTTTTCCGATACATCCACCGATTATTTCAGCTCCGCCGATATTTTTAGAGAGCAGAACAGCTCCGGAAGCAGTGCAGGTCCATTGCGATGTAGGAGTACGCTGTCCGCCGTATGAAAGAGGAAAACGGAATTGTCTTTCCGCCGTTGAAAAGTGAGAGGAAGTAACGGCGGCTGCCCTGTTTACAGAACCTCCGTCCACGAGGAGAGAAGCGATAAGAAGTCCCTCCGCCATAGTCGAGCAAGCGCCGTAAATTCCCAGATAAGGGATCTCGAGTTCACGCAGACCGTAGGTTGAACCGATACATTGATTAATTAGATCGCCGGAGAAGATCGCATCGACATCTTCTTTAACAAGTCCTGCTTTTTTTATTGCAAGACTGACCGCTTCAAGCTGAAAACTGCTTTCCGCCTGTTCCCATGTTTGTCTTCCGAAGTGACTGTCTTCGATAACTTCGTCGAAGTATTCGCCAAGAGGACCTTCGCCCTCTTTTTTGCCTGCAACAGCGGCAAAGCTTTCTATTTTTGGTGATTTTTCAAGCTGAAAAATTCCGGCTTCAATATATTTTGCCATAAAACACCTCCGGCAGCGTGACGCTGCACCCAGTCACGAAGTTACTTCCGAAAAAAGATTTCAGAACACATCGCTCGTGGGTTACTATTTTCAAAAGATTTTTTATAAATACCATTATAGCAGCGTGACGCTGCACCCAGTCACGAAGTTACTTCCGAAAAAAGGTTTCAGAACACATCCGCTCGTGGGTTATTTATAATAATGGGATTCCAAAGGGTGACTCCCCACAGTGTGGGGAGATGTCGGCTTGCCGACAGAGGGGACGGGCGCCTGTTAGGCGGGTACTCCCCTTTGGCAGGGTTCAGGGACAGCGTCCCTGATGGGGTCGGGGCAACAATGCTAACAACTTAAGAGATTTTGTACCTTGAACTCCTGCAAAAAAGTATTCAATCTTTGGCGACAGCCATAATTATTTCAAATACCAATGGTATTTGAAATAATTAATACTGGGTTTCCAAAGGGTTGAATAACCCTTTGGCTGGGGGTACGGGGGACAGCGTCCCCCGCTTAAGTTGTTGACATTGATTGGGGCAAAGCCCTGCAAAGGACAGCGTGGAGCGAAAAAACGGAATTAAAGCTCACCCTTACGTCAAATTTAACATAAGACATAATTCCACGCTGTCCGCAAAACCAGTGAGCACAGCGAAGCGTATGCAAACGGACAATTCCGTCAGAATCAACGGCTGCACATTTTATGTGAATACGCTCCGGAGTAGAGACGAGTATAATACCCAATGAAAATATTTTCTCCGAAAAAGAACTTTTTATGCGTAAAATCTGAAAAGTTTTTATAAACTATGTGAAATTCATTGCAAATAAAAAGCAATTATGATATAATATGGTGGTGATATTCTATTTTAAAATAAACGAGGTACAAAAAATGTTCAAGCATAAAAAAGTTGCAGCCTTTATATTAAGTCTGCTTATAAGCGTTTCAGCGGTCTCACCGGTCTACAGCGCTTTTGCCGAGGGCGAGGAAGAAACCTCCGCAGCGGATGAAGCTTCCGGCGAAGAGGAATCAGAAATCATCGTTTCCGGAGAATTTTCCTATTCTCTCACTCACGATAACACTGCCTGTATTGAGGACTGTTCAAGCGAAGAAAAAAATCTCGTAATTCCCGATACTATCGACGGCATCGCCGTTACAGAGCTTGGCAAGCTTGCTTTCGGAAGCGATATCGGCAAACCCTATGAAACAATAACGCTGCCTGCTTCCATTGAATATATTTCGTCAGACAATCCGTTTTCGTTCTGCGACAGCCTTAAAGAAATTATCGTCGATTCTTCCAATGAAAATTATATTGCGGTGGACGGAGTCCTTTTCACAAAGGATAAATCAAAGCTGGTCTGCTATCCACAGAAAAAAACGGGAAACAGCTATTCCATTCCCGAGGGAGTTTCTGTTTTAGGAGAGGCTTCAATTTACAACACACAGCTCAGCGAAATAACGTTTCCTTCAACCTTAAAGGAGATATCATATTTTGCGCTGGGAAGCAATTCAAAGCTTACCTCTGCCGATTTAAGCAAAACCGCCGTATCTTCTATCGGTTTATACGCTTTTACGGACTGTTCAGCGCTCAGCAGCGTTCTGCTTCCCGATTCGCTTTATGAGATAGCCGGAGCAGCTTTCAGCCGCTGCAAGAAGCTTAGTGAAATAACTCTTCCGGATAATCTTGGAATAATCGGACAGGCAGCTTTTATAGATACCGGACTTTCAAAAATCGTTGTTCCCGATTCCGTCTCAGAAATAGGATACAGCGCATTCGGTTACTATATTGACGAAAACAATGAACAAAAACCGGACAGCAGCTTTATAATCGTAGGAAGCTACGGTTCTGCCGCTCAGACGTATGCAACCGATACAGACAGCGAATACGATTACGAAAACAGCTTTGAATTCAGAGTTCCCGAACAGGATGAACAGATAACCGAACAGCAATCCCTTGAAAAAAGAACCTTCGGAGATTACGAATATGCCGTTGTAAACGGAGAAGCCGTGATAACAGCCTGCCTTTCCGCTGATACCGTTCTCAACGTTCCCTCCGAGATCGAGGGATTAACGGTTACAGCCGTTTATCCGGCAGCATTCCAATACTGCACATCTGAAGAGATAATTCTTCCGGAAACGATCACTCTGATACGTGAAATGGCATTTTACAACTGTATCAATCTGAAAAAAATCGAGCTGCCGCAAAGTCTTACCGAAATAAGAAGCAATGCTTTCGACAGCTGTACTCTCCTTAAAAGTCTGAATACCGGAGGTGCGACTACTATCGGCAATCAGATCTTCTACGGCTGCACTTCCCTTGAAACGGTGGAAATGCCGGAAGCTGTTACTATCGGCACGGAATTATTTAAAGAATGCAGCTCCGTTAAAAATCTCACTATCTCGGGAAACTGCACCTCGTTCGGCGGAGAAGATGAAGAGCCTTTCCTTAACTGCACATCTCTTGAATCAGTAACGGTAACCTCCGGCGACGGAATATATTCATCCGAAAACGGAGTTCTTTTCAACAAGGATAAAACTGCGATAGTCCTCTATCCGCAGGCAAAAAAGGATAAAAAATATAAAGCTCCGAAAAGCGTAAAAGAGATCGGTCCGTCTGCTTTTTATCACTGTAAATATCTTGAATCGGCAGATATTTCGGGAGTCGAGATTTTAAGGGACTATGCTTTTGAGGGATGTGAAAAGCTTAAAAAAGCAAAGCTCTCAAAAAATCTTAAACAAATAGGAGCCGACGCCTTCTACGGCTGCAAAGCTTTAACAAGTCTGCGCTTCTACGATAAGCTTGAATATATCGGCGAAGGAGCTTTCGGCGAATGCTACAATGAAAACGCTGATTTGGATAATATCGATTCGGAAATTACCGGCACGGACGACGAAAGCGAACCGCACGATGTGCTCATCGAGGGCTTTAAGATATATGCCGATAAGGACAGCATGGCTTATGATTATGCGGAAAAGAAAAATATCCCCATTGTAAGCAATACCGTCCTTTTCCTCGGACTTAATATTCATAAGGGAATCTTATTCGGCGGCGCAGGAGTTATTGCAGCGTTTATTGCAGCATTCATAACAAAGCTTATCGTTTCAAAAGCAAAAAAGAAGAAATCTGAAAAACCTGAAAATAAACAAAAAGAGGATAAAAAAGATGAAGAATAAATTCAAAAAAATTCTTTCCGTATCTGCCGCAGCATTGCTTGCGGTGTGTACGGCGACGGCTCTTTCAGCGTCTGCCGATCCTGAAACGGCGGAAGAAGTTTTAAGCGACGGTTCGTTTATATATGATACCGTAGACGGCGGATATACTATTAAAAGATGCACCGCAACCATTATAACCTCTATTCCCGGAATAGTAAACGGCATTCCTATCGTTGAAATATCCGAAGGCGCTTTCAGCAACTGCGCCGGAATAACTGAATTAAATATCCCACAGTCCGTAAAAAAGATCGGTTCGGGAGCATTCACATACTGCACATCGCTTCAAAAAGTTACTATTCCATCCTCGGTAACGGAAATACCGGATCAGGCATTTTTAGGCTGCTCGTATCTTACGGATATCGAACTTCCCGATACCGTTACAAAAATAGGCGATTCCGCCTTTGCAGTCTGCTCCCGTCTGACGGATATCGAGCTTCCCGATTCTCTTACCGAGCTTGGCGATATGGCGTTCAACTGCACTCCCCTCACCAATATCGACGCCGAGGGATGCAGCGGATTCGTTGTCGATGAAAAAATTCTGTATGACAGAAATAAAAAAGAGATATACCGTGCCGCAAACGATGTATCCGGAGACGTTTACATTGCAGATTCCGTTGAGACTATCGGCGGCGGAGCTTTTTCGCTCTGCTACGGAATAGAAAACGTTTTTGTTCCCGGTTCAGTTCAGACGATAGGAGACAACTGCTTCCGTGACTGCATTTCATTGAAAAAACTGGACTTCACCGAGGGACTTTCTTCAATAGGAACCTGCGCATTTATAAATAACATTTCTCTTGAAACGGTAGAATTTCCCCTGTCGCTCCAATCAATAGGAGACAGCGCATTCATGAACTGTACATCGCTGAATAAAACTATTTTTCAGGACGGGCTTAAATCTATCGGAGCAAACGCATTTTACGACTGCGAAAATCTTATGCAGGTAAGCGTACCGAAAACGGTTGAAACTATCGGCGAGGACGCTTTCGGTAAAATTTCAGACGAAGAGGGAAATACTCTGAGTTTAAGCGGATTCAAAATGAACGTTTCGTCCGGTTCTGCCGCAGAAAAATACGCCAAAAACGATAATATCGAGCATACGGCTTCCGATAAAAGCCTGAAAAGAATCGCATTTGTCATCATAGCTGCCGGACTTATAATCGTCGTGATAATTTTCGCTGTCGTTCTTATGGCAAGAAACCGAAAAAGCGCCACTGCCGCCGCAAAAAAAGCGCAGAAAGAAGCTCTTGAAAAAGAAGCCGAAGATAATTACGTTAAGATCTTAGACGACTCCCCAGAAGATGATAAAAAGAAATCAAAGTAAAAAACATTTTTTCTGAAACTTATATATGGGGGACGCCGTCCCCCAATCCCCCTGCTCAAGGGGTGATCACCCCTTGAGAATCCCGGTATTAATTAATAATGCCCCATAATGGGGCATTATTAATTAGGGCTGCGCCCAATAGAGCAACAGTCCCTTAAACAAGATATTGTGGACACAAAACCACATATATAAATTCAAGAATAATGCTTTTCATACTTATGGCTTTTTAAGGAGTCATTGTTTTCCCATTGCTTTCTGTCAAAGAGCATCTGTCCTTTTTGGGCATTCGCCCTAATAAAAATAAAAACCCCTTTATGGGGTTTTATTTTTATTAATACCGGGTTTCCAAAGGGTGATTCCCCACAGTGTGGGGAAATGTCACGAAGTGACAAAGGGGACGGGCGACCGTTGGGAGGAATAACCCTTTGGCAGAGGGGTTCAAAGGGGAGACAGCGTCTCCCCTTAAAAAAGCCATTAAGTGTAAAAGGCGGCTTATTCTTCGGGTTCTTTGATTTCGCCCACGATCGGGAGCGGATCGATACCCTGCTTTGTATAATAGTCGGAAAGAGCCGATCTTACAGCCTGTTCTGCGAGAACTGAACAATGTATCTTCACTGCCGGAAGTCCGTCAAGAGCCTCTACAACAGCATCGTTTGTGAGCTTGAGGGCGTCGTCGATAGACTTTCCTTTGATAAGCTCCGTAGCCATGGAAGACGTAGCGATTGCCGCACCGCAGCCGAATGTTTTAAACTTAGCGTCTGTGATGATACCGTTGTCGATTTTCAGGTACATCTTCATAATATCGCCGCACTTAGCGTTGCCGATCTCGCCGACGCCGTCTGCATTTTCGATCTCGCCTACATTTCTCGGATTTGAAAAATGGTCGAGAACCTTTTCACTGTACATCATAATTTTATTTCTCCTTTATATATAATTGAATTATTTTACTTCTTCGCCGTTCATCATTTTTTCCCAGACAGGAGACATTGAGCGCAGTCTTTCAACGACCTTTGGAACAACCTCAAGGATATAGTCAACGTCCTCGTCGGTGACATCGTCTTCAATGGAAAGTCTGAGCGAACCGTGAGCGACCTCGTGCTTCAGTCCGATCGAGAGCAGAACGTGAGAAGGATCGAGCGAACCGGAGGTGCAGGCAGAACCTGATGAAGCGCAGATACCGTACTGATCGAGCATCAAAAGCAGGGATTCGCCCTCGATTCCCTCTATAGAAATATTAATGTTGCCCGGCAGACGCTTTTCCCGGTCTCCGTTAAGACGTGTATAGGGAAGCTGGAGAATGCCGTCGATAAGGCGGTTTCTTCTTGGAATGATAACTGCTGCCTTTTCGGAAATATTTCTTGTTGCAGCCTCTATTGCCACTCCTAAACCGACGATAGCCGGAACATTTTCCGTTCCTGCACGTTTATTGCGCTCCTGAGCGCCGCCGTGAATAAGATTCGGAAGAGTGATTCCCTTTCTTACATAAAGAACGCCGATGCCTTTCTGAGCATGGATTTTATGTCCTGAGAGGGACAGCATATCTATACCCTGTTTTTTAACGTCTATCTCAACATGACCGACTGCCTGAACTGCGTCCGTATGGAAAATAACGTTTTTCTCATGGCATACTGCTGCTATTTCCTCAATAGGCTGAATAGTACCTATCTCGTTATTGGCGTACATTATGGTAACAAGAGCGGTATCCTCACGGATAGCGTTTTTCACATCCTCGGGATCAACAAGTCCCTTGTCGCTTACCGGAACATAAGTTATCTCAAAACCGTGCTTTGCAAGGTATTCGCAGGTATGAAGAACGGCATGGTGCTCGAAAACGGAAGTAACGATGTGCTTCTTGCCCTTTTTAGCCATTGTCTCGGCGATGCCCTTTATTGCCCAGTTATCGGATTCCGAACCGCAGCTTGTGAAGAAGATCTCCTTAGGCTCTGCGCCGATAGCCTTTGCGACCTTATCTCTTGCCTCTTCAACGTCACGCTGAGCGTCACGTCCGAGCTTGTAAATGCTTGATGCGTTTCCGTATGCTGTTCTGAAATGGGGAAGCATAGCGTTGAGAACTTCTTCAGAAACCGCAGTTGTAGCGGCATTGTCGGCATATATAAATCTTTTTTCCATTATAAAAATCCTCCTTTATTTTAGAGCATATATATCACGCTGTTCGACAGCAAGACGGTCGCAGCGTTCGTTTTCGGGATGTCCTGCATGACCCTTTACCCAATTAAAATCGACCTCATGCTTTTCAAGAAGCGGGAGAAGCTGTTCCCACAGATCAACATTGAGCGCAGGCTTTTTATCAGATTTTATCCAGCCTTTTTTCTTCCAGCCGTAAACCCAGCCTTTTGTAACACTGTCCACAACGTATTTGCTGTCGGTAGTGAGAACGACCTTGCAGGGTTCTTTCAAAGCGGAAAGAGCCACTATAACTCCAAGCAGCTCCATGCGGTTGTTTGTAGTGTTGCTGTCGCCGCCGGACAATTCCTTTTCGTTTTCGCCGTAACGAAGTACGACTCCGTAGCCGCCCGGACCGGGATTTCCGCTGCAAGCGCCGTCGGTAAAAATTTCAACTGTTTTAACGGGAATCATCTCCTTTATTAAGGGAGACGCTGTCTCCCTTAAACCCTCTGCCAAAGGGGTATCCGCCTAACCGGCGCCCGTCCCCTCTGTCGGCAAGCCGACATCTCCCCACACTGTGGGGAGTCACCCTTTGGAAACCCACAATTAAATTATTACAAATACCCACATGGGCATTTGTAATAATTGGACGCAGTCCATGGGGAAGCTACGCTTTTGACAGAAAGCAAAGAGAAACAAGTCCCACTTAAAATACAGAAAATATTCTGTTACAATATAGAAAATATTTCATTATCTATTGTAACTCATTTTCGTTTAAAAATCAACGTTTGTTAACCGCAGTAAACTTAAATATTGTTTGTATAAGCAAACAGTATAACTTCAACTTAAGAGATTTTGCACCTTGAACTTTTGTCAAAAAGTATTCAATCTTTGGCGATAGCCATAATTATTTCAAATACCAACGGTATTTGAAATAATTAATACTGGGTTTCCAAAGGGTGACTCCCCACAGTGTGGGGAGATGTCGGCTTGCCGACAGAGAGGACGGGCGCCGGTTAGGCGGATACCCCTTTGGCAGGGGTTTAAGGGGACAGAGTCCCCTTAAGCTGACATCATCACTCCCCTGCCGCTCCCCTCAACGTAAAATAGGCAAAAAACGTAATTTTTACAATTCCCGAAAAAAATACAATTTGTTGCAAATATCACTTTTATTTAATGTAATAATATGGTATAATTAATTTGCAGAGTTCTGCAAAAAATAAAAATGCGAGGTAAAATTCCATGAATAAAATAGCTAATGAAATTTATTATATCGGCGTTAACGACCACGAGATCGACCTTTTCGAGGGACAGTATGATGTTCCGAACGGAATGGCTTACAACTCATATATAATCCTTGATGAAAAAATTGCCGTTTTCGATACAGTTGACGGAAACTTCACAGATCAGTGGCTTGAAAATATCAGCAATGCTCTTGGGGAAAGAAAGCCCGATTATCTCATAGTTCAGCATATGGAACCAGATCATTCCGCAAATATTCTCAATTTTATAAAAGCTTATCCCGAAACCGTTATAGTCGGAAACGCAAAGACATTTGCTATGATGAGCGCATATTTCGAGGACATTGATTCGCTTATCGCTGATAAAAAGCTTGAGGTAAAAGACGGCGATACTCTTTCTCTCGGCAGACATGAGCTGACCTTCGTTTTCGCGCCTATGGTACACTGGCCGGAGGTCATGTTCACTTACGACAGCGCTGAAAAGGTTCTTTTCTCGGCTGACGCATTCGGAAAATTCGGCGCTCTCGACGCTGACGAAGACTGGGCTTGCGAGGCTCGCCGCTACTATTTCGGAATCGTAGGAAAATACGGAGTGCAGGTTCAGGCAGTTCTCAAAAAGGCTTCAGCACTTGATATTCAGACTATCTGCCCTCTTCACGGCCCTGTTCTCAGCGAAAATCTTGAATATTATCTCGGACTTTACAATACATGGTCAAGCTACGGCGTTGAATCCGAGGGCGTTATGATAGCCTATACATCCGTTTACGGAAACACCAAAAAAGCTGCCGAGCTTCTTAAAGACAAGCTTATCGAAAAAGGCTGTCCAAAGGTTGTTTTCTGCGACCTTGCCCGTGAGGATATGGCTGAAGCTGTTGAGGACGCTTTCCGCTACGGCAAGCTTGTTCTTGCAACAACAACTTATAATGCAGATATTTTCCCATTCATGAAGCATTTTATTCAGGATCTTACTGAAAGAAACTACCAGAACCGCACTATTGGTCTTATTGAAAACGGAAGCTGGGCAATTACAGCCGGAAAGACCATGAAGGCTATGTTTGAAAAATCAAAAAATATTACATGGCTCGATACCACAGTTTCGATAAAAGCAGGCGTTAAAGCTGAAAACATCGCACAGATCGAAGCTATGGCAGACGAGCTTATGAAAGGCTGAAATTAAATGAAAGTTACTCTTAATCCCGATAAGGAGCTTGTTGCCAAAATCAAGGACGGACTTAAAAAGAAAGACGGCTACTGTCCGTGCCGCATTCCAAGAACTCCCGAAAATAAATGTATGTGCAAAGAATTCCGTGAGCAGATAGAAGATCCGGAATTTGAGGGATTCTGTCATTGTATGCTTTATTATAAAAGTCTGGAGGATTGATCGAATGAACGAAATAATTATCACAAAGGAAAACTTTGACGAGGAAGTCCGCAATTATAAGGGAATGCCTATTCTGCTCGATTTCTGGGCAAGCTGGTGCGGACCTTGCATGATGCTCGCTCCCGTTATCGAAGAAATCGCAGACGAGTATGACGGCAGGATAAAGGTTTGCAAAGTAAACGTTGACGAACAGCCGGAACTTGCCGCCGCTTTCAGAGTTGAAAGCATTCCGCTCCTCGTTGTAGTCAAAGACGGAGCTATCACAGCTCAGTCCGTTGGAGTTCGTCCAAAAGAGCAGATTCTTGAAATGCTGAAATAAAGGAACTATGTTAAAATGGATATCATAGATTCACGAATCGACGGCGGAAAAGCTTTCGACTGGGGACGAACTTCCGCTGATTACGCAAAATTCCGTGATATTTATCCCCGTATATTCTACGGCAAAATTATAGATCAGGGACTATGTGTCAACGGTCAGAGAGCGCTTGATATCGGCACGGGAACCGGAGTGATTCCCAGAAATATGTACAGATACGGCGCAGAGTGGACAGGTACGGATATATCGGCAAATCAGATCGAACAGGCAAAGCTTCTTGCAAAACAATCGGATATGAACATCGAATTTTACACAACTTCTGCCGAAGATATCAGTTATCCCGACAATTCATTCGATGTTATTACGGCTTGCCAGTGTTTCTGGTACTTTGACCACAAAAAGGTTATCCCCAATCTTGCAAGAATGCTCAAGCCGGACGGAAAGCTGCTGATTCTATATATGGCGTGGCTTCCGTTTGAGGATAATATTGCCGGAGAAAGTGAAAAACTGGTTCTGAAATACAATCCGGATTGGTCAGGCGCAGGCGAAATGCGTAAGCCTATATGGATTCCTGATGAAGCAAACGAATATTTTACGCTGATTAAACACGAAGAATATGATTTGAAAGTCCATTTCACGAAAGAAAGCTGGCATGGCAGAATGAAAGCGTGCCGGGGCGTCGGCGCTTCACTTTCGGAAGAAGAACTTCACAAATGGGAATGTGAACATAAGGCTCTTCTGGATGAAATTGCACCTGATGAATTTGACATACTGCACTATGCGGCATATGCAATTCTTGAGAAAAAATAAATTGCAGTTTAAATCAAATTTATCTGTCCATAATATAATTATCTCACCAATATAAAAAGGAGACAAATTTTAATGGCAGGTTTCATTTTAGGAGCAATATTCGGCGGCACTATCGGAGTATTTTCCATATGTCTCTGCACAGCCGCCAAAACCGCAGATTCTGATTCATAATCAAAAAGGAGCTGACAAACAGCTCCTTTCTTATGCCTTAAAACTTATTTTCTCCTGCCGCAGTTTTTATCAAATACCGGATTGCAGGCATAGAAATTTCGTGCATTCAGGTTATCCTGCGTTATGCGGAGAGCTTCGCCGAATCGCTGATAGTGAACGATCTCCCTCTGTCTCAGGAACTTAATGGGATCTCTTACATCCGGATCGTCCGCAAGACGAAGTATGTTATCATAGGTTGTTCTTGCCTTTTGTTCAGCCGCCATATTCTCGTGGAGATCCGTTATAATATCTCCCTTAGACTGAAAATAAGCCGCTGTAAAAGGCGCTCCTGATGCAGCTATCGGATAAATTCCCGTAGTATGATCGACAAAATATGTGTCAAAACCGCTTGCTTTTATCTCATCTATGGTAAGATCTTTTGTAAGCTGATAAAGAATTGCCGAAATCATTTCAACGTGAGCTAATTCATACGAACATTAAAGATATATGCAAAAATATTGTGAACACGCCCTGATACTTATAATTCAAACCCAGCCGATCTAACAACATATTACATTGGCTGATTTTTAGGCAATCACTTAAAAATTACTTATAGAGCCTGCTTCATATTTTTGAATCAGAAGAGCGTCTTCATTATTAACAACGCCGTCGTAATTTACATCAGCGGCACGAAAAGCTTTCTTATTCAACGGATAATTTGTTGAATTTGCAAGATGCTGTTGGATTAAAACTGCATCTAATATATTAACGCATTTATCGCCATTTACATCGCCTAACATTACTATCTCCGTGGTTGCAACACCTTTACCCAAAAAAGTATAGTTCACATCAAAAGCAGATGGTTCATCTACTTCAAATGGTATTTCTTCCTCAGGCTCTTTTGGTTCAGTTACCACTTTAACCTTAAATACCGTTCCTTTCGCTGCCAGAGCGCCGTTAGCATCATACATTGTTGCATAAGATACTTTTCCGTCAACCCTATTTGTTATATAAGTTTGCATATCACCGTTACCAAGATTGCCGTGCATAGCCTGAGCCCCATCTTCTCCATTATGAACCACTATCATACTGCAATACTGAACTCCTGAATTCGCCTCAACATCACAGAATACCATATAAGTATCATATTGTCCGGGTCTGACAGCATTAGCGGCAGCTCCATTCATCATTGGCAGGGCGCAAAGAACTCCGGCAGAAACTGCGGATAAAATTTTCTTGAATTTTTTCATAATAAAACCTTCTTTCAGAAATGATTAATAATTTGAGCAAGATACTGCTGTACCATTGTTGCATCTTCTTCCGTAACAACGCCGTCTCCGTTAGCGTCTGCTGCACGAAGATTGCTTAACGGATAGCCTGACGGATTAGCAGCATATATTATAATGCTCACTGCATCATCAATAGTTATACTGCCATCCCCGTCAGCGTCTCCAACCAATACTACATCCATAGTAATAGGATTAGAGGACATTTCTGCTCCATTTGAATATTTGGCAGTAAGTTCATATTTAATCACAGCTTCTTCAAAGCTCATATCGCCATAAAATTTCATTGTGAAAAGAGTTCCCGGGTTTACAAGCGCTTCATTGGCTGTATAATAACAACCGCATATATTATTAACTCCTTGACCATTGCCTCCGCTGCTAACGCTTCCGCCGAGATTTCCAACATCATAAAATGCTTCGCTCATATGTTTAGAATATGTCATGCTGTAATTCGCTGAAGCAACGCCGGAGTTAGCCGGAACATCAAAATAAACTCTATACGTCTTTGTGATTCCGGCAGCATTAGCGGCCATACCATTCGCTAATGGCATCGCGCAAAGTACAGCGGCAGAAACTGCGGATAAGATCTTTTTAAATTTTTTCACAGTAATCATCCTTTCAAATTCAGCAAAAACTAATCTCAGAAATGCTTGATCACACCGGCGTCATATTGCTGAATCAACAACGCATCATCTTCATTTATAACACCATCAAGATTAACATCGGCTGCTATTCCATTATCTCGGAGAGGATAACCAGTTGGATTTATAAGATGTTGTAAAATAAGTGTAGCGTCGGCAATCTCAACACAATCATCACCATTTACGTCGCCCAAAAGATATATTCGATTGTCTAACGCTGTTTTTGACATACTTTTTCCGTTTGCATTTTTTATAGCTACATTATCACATGATATGAGGTCATAAATATCATCGATTGATACAGATAAATCTCCAAGGAATTTAGTAGTAGCCGCCGTACCCGTTGTACCAAAAGCGCTTCCGCTGTAAGTTGTCTTAATTTGACGGCTTATATTGTAATGAATCGAATTAAAGCTATTAGTACCGCAAAGAGCAGTTTTCATACTTGGTTCTGCCGTTAAGCAGGAATTATAACCGATTGTAAAGTCAAAATATGCAATCTGGGGATTATCAACGATATGATATACTACAAAGGTTTTTTTATAGCTTTCTTCATCAGAAGCCGCATTAGCGGCAGCGCCATTGATCATAGGCATAGCGCAAAGCACAGCGGCAGAAACTGCGGATAAAATTTTCTTGAATTTTTTCATAATAATACGTCCTTTCTAATTTTAAAAATGTTTAATTAAATTTATATTATATTTTTGAATAAGCAATGCGTCTTCATCTGTAATAACGCCGTCGTTATTTACATCAGCCGCTCTGACATTTGTAAGAGGATAATTCTCTGGATTACCAATGAATTGTTCTATACAAACAACATCATTCAAAAATACACGACCGTCTCCATCAGCATCGCCAACTAAAACTGCTGTCCGGCTGATTAAATCAGAACTTAATTTTACTCCATTAGAATTTTCAGAATAAATTTTAAAATCCTTTTCATTTTCCTCATAGGTATTTTTAGAAATATATTTCATGGTAAAAAGGGTTCCGGCCTGAGCCAGATTGCCGGAAGCTGTATAATAACACTCAACATACTGATTTCCAACTGATGTGTTGCTTACTTCACCGCCAAGATCCCCTATTTTCGTTTCTTGAAAACGCATATTATCGCCATCATATAATGATGACACTATACATTTGCATACGCCTGAATTTTCTTTTACATCAACGTATACTCTGTAAGTATTAATTTTTTCAGATTCTGAAGCTGCATTAACAGCCGCACAGTTAATCAAAGGCAGAGCGCAAAGCACAGCGGCAGAAACTGCGGATAAAATTTTCCTGAATTTTTTCATAATAAATCATCCTTTCATATAAAATAAATTTAGAACAAAGTTCTCACGATGTATATATACAATGCTGAAAAACGGCTTGAATATGCAATATTCCTCCTTTCCGAAACATATATCAAGCATAAATTTTATTTACCGGCTTAAACATTTAAACATATTTTTATATAGTCCGGAAATTTCTGCATTGTAGTATCGGCGATATAGACGATCAGTTCACATAAAGCGGGACGAAACCCGAAAATTTTGTGCATACCGGATTTTTCCCTGTTCCACGCAGTATTTATGCCGTATCGGATGCTGCGTTCGATTTCTGACCATATTACATTGTATAATTTGGCAGGTTCAGGATAGAGATATTTTGTGACCGCCTGAATCCCCCACGGCTGACGTATTGCAAGTACGTCAGCTAAATAATAGTTCGGCTGACAATTCCGGAAGCTATCCCTAAAGTTTTATTTTAAGGAATCACTGATTAAATCACGCCTGACGGCTCGGCACGCACTTTGCTTGCATATTTTCCGTCATCTTGCACACTGGATTTAATCAGTGCTTCCTTAAATTTCATTGTAAAACTCCACAATTCGACTGCATATTTGATTATTAAGATACCTCTTAGTTACAATAATAACACATATTTATCCAAATTACAATACATTTACCGAAAGTTTGTTTATAATTACAAAGAATATAGTTGTTTTTTGTTGTATATACACGAAACAGTCGAAGCAAATCAAGCTCCGACGGTTGTTTTTTGTTATTTTCCAAAACTTAATGCAAACGCCGCCCTGCGAAAAAATTTATCTGTTCCTTTAAAAAACAGTAACACGCTTTTTACGTTACACATATATGTAATAGTATAAGAACCTGTCTTCACAAGATAATGTGCACATCTTATGAATACAGTTTCTAAATAGTAGTATGGAGGTCAATATATGTTCACAGTAAATCCAAAACTTCTTTTACAGCGTCCCTGCCGTATTGCAGTCATTTCCGGTTCGCCGAAATATCCGGAGATACACGGAACAGTTTCATTTTTTAAAGCCTGTAACGGCTCATTGGCAGTCGCTGAAATTTTCAATCTTCCCTCGGATAAAAGAGTATTCGCCATGCACATTCATAATGGGACGGAATGCAGCGGAAATACAGATGATCCCTTTGCAAATGCAGGCTCTCACCTGAACCTTTTCAATGAGGAACACCCTTTTCATACCGGCGATCTTCCTGCATTATTCAGCAATAACGGATATGCATGGACCGCCTTTTATACAAATCGTTTTCAGCCGACGCAGGTGAAAGGATATCCTGTTATTATACACGCTGCTCCGGACGATTACCACACGCAGCCCTCAGGAAATTCAGGCGAGAAAATCGCCTGTGGTATTATTAAATAAGGGGCTTGGTCTCTCTCAATCGCACAAGTTCTTTCCAGTCATGCCCGTCGGCGATAACGCCCTGCGCAAACCGGATCAGCTCCTGCTCCGCTTCTCTTCGACGGCGAACATATTCTTCATCATCTAAAACTGGTCTGATAATCTTTACATTGGCACGAGTTCCGGACTTGCATATTGTTGTGTACTCGTATATCTTTTCACTGTCGGTCTCTGTCTCTTTAATCGTTCCCTCAATCATGCGTTATCACCTCTTTAAAATGTATGCAGAGATGTTTGTACATCTTTCGCTTAAAGCAATTGAGGATATTTTAGGCAACCAATGCCAACAACTTAAGCGGGGACTCTGTCCCCGTACCCCTGCCAAAGGGTTATTCCTCCCAACGGTCGCCCGTCCCCTTTGTCACTTCGTGACATTTCCCCACACTGTGGGGAATCACCCTTTGGAAACCCAGTATTAATTATTTCAAATACC
>JAFTQW010000045.1 GCA_017462565.1 Ruminococcus sp. | reverse complement strand
TTGATGAATTGAATTTGTCTATTTTTGAATACATTCACTTTTACAACTTCAATCGTCCTCATTCCGCTAATAACCTTTTGTCACCTGTCCAATTTGAATCGCTTTTTTAATTTTTCTGTCTACTTTATTGAGTATGGTCCACTTCTCAACGATGATCTCACGTGTTTTATAGTCGCTTTGCTTGTGATTGAGCGTACTGTTAAATTTTAACTTTTTCATTAATACCTCCTAATTTTTTGCAGCCTTTTTGCTTTTGCCTTTCGCCGGGAATGAGAGAAAGTGAACGTCCGTTATCCCATTTCATTAATAACTGACTGGCGTCATCGACTGCAATTACCGTTCCTTTTGTGCCTGACGGAATCGGATGAGGATCGTTTTCCATGTTATCAAGGCATATTCTTGTGCCTTCGGGGTATCTTGCCTTCATACTTTCGATTTTTCTTCTGTTATACATAAGCATTTCCTCACATTGTCATGTTGATTTCGGGTTCTTCGGGTAAATCTAAGCCGTTTTCTTTTTCAATTTCAACCGAAATATCCGGCTGAAACGGAATATCAAGGTCGTTTACCTTAACTGATAAGGTATTATTTCTACTGTTCAGTATTTCCGCTGCCGACTCAACAAGCATTTTTTTCACTTCATCAAGGTCACAGCCAAGATCCTGCAGAACATCGTCAAACGAAAATTCTGAATAGCTAAGACGTGTAAAGACCTCTATTCTGTCTGCAGTTTCAACCAACAGATCATGGAGCTTCTTTTCACCATTTGTCAGCGCCATTTCGGGATTCTGATGTCTTTCCACAAGTTCTTTTGCTCCCGAAATATACTGGGCATATCGTGCGTATGACGTACCCTCAGACTCGATCAGGAGACCGTCGCCTTGTTCTTCATCATAGATCAACAGACAATGATAAACATCATTACTGTCACAGTACATCTGTTCCACATTTTCAGCTATCAGTTCATTGTCACGCAATGGGTTTTGTTTCAGATTCAAAAATTCGGCATGAGAAATTCCTATCGCTTTCTCTGCCACGCAGCTTTTTGTTCTGAACTCTGACTCCTTACGGAGCAGATTTGCGTTTATTATCAATTTTTTATTCATTGACTTTTCCTCCCATTTTTTTGCAACCTTTTGTTTCTGTATTCAACCACCTCCCTCAGAAAACAAAAAAAGCCGCTTTGTTTAACATCACTTTAATTTGTGATATTAGACAAAACGGCTTTTAAAATTTTGGGTACTATTTTATGTATTAAAAAAGGCAGATTTAAGATTATTCTTCTCAAATCTGCCTTGAATTTTTCCTAAATATTCCTCTGAATCGGTTCGAATCCTCTCAATCGAAGAAAACGGGGAAAAAACAGCCACGGTTTTGACCTTGAATTTTTCATCCCCAAAACGCAAATAAAGCCCGTAGATACGGGCTTTAAGGGGTGTACAGCTATTTAGTATCACCAATATGGTACGCCTGACAGGAATCGAACCTGCGCACATGGCGTCGGAGGCCACTGCTCTATCCCCTGAGCTACAGGCGCAAATACTACTTTAACATTATACCAGAAAACCATAAATAATGCAAGCATTTTGCATATTGTTATAAAATTAAATTTATCTCTCAAAACCTAAAAATGCCAAAAAGGACGAACTTATTACAGTTCGCCCTTTATTTTTATTATATTATAGGATTTGTTATCGGACTAACATTCTGCGGAGCATTGTGATCTGTATAGCCCTCATTCTTAACAACGTCAACACGGTTATAGCACTCCATACCTGTTCCGGCAGGGATAAGCTTACCGATAATAACGTTTTCTTTAAGTCCGAGGAGCTTATCGCTCTTGCCTCTGATAGCCGCATCTGTAAGAGCCTTTGTAGTCTCCTGGAATGAAGCTGCTGACATAAAGCTATCGGAATTCGATGAAGCCTTAGTAATACCCTGAAGAACAGGACTTGTCTGAACGAGCTGGAGATCATACTCACCTGCATCAATTCTTGCCTGAATTTCCTCATTGATAGTGTCAATTTCCTTGCGGTCAACAAGAGTTCCGGGAAGGAGATAACTGCTTCCTGTTTCCTCAACCTTGACCTTTCTAAGCATCTGACGAACAATAACTTCAATATGCTTATCGTTGATATCAACACCCTGTAAACGGTAAACCTTCTGAACTTCATTGATGATATAGTTCTGAACAGCCTGTATTCCAAGAATATTAAGGATATCAGTCGGATAAACGTTACCTTCAGTAAGACGAGTGCCCTTTTCGATGTATTCGCCCTCCTGAACTCTGATCTTGAGGTTATAAGGAATCATATAGCTTTCAGACTCGCCTGTCTCATCACTTGTAACTATGATGTTGCGAGTTGTTTTAACTTCTTCAATGTGAATCTTTCCTGAGATTTTTGAAAGAATAGCTGCACCCTTAGGACGTCTGCTCTCGAAAAGTTCCTCAACACGAGGGAGACCCTGTGTGATATCTTCCGCATCGGCAGAGGCAACGCCTCCGGTATGGAAGGTTCTCATCGTAAGCTGAGTACCAGGCTCGCCGATAGACTGAGCTGCTATTACGCCGACAGCTTCGCCGACCGATACAACGTTGTTAAATGCAAGGTTGACTCCGTAGCACTTTGCACATACTCCGGTTCTTGCTTTACAGGTGAGAACAGAACGGATAACGATCTTCTCAATGCCTGTGTCTGCAATTTTCTTAGCGTCGGCATCTGTTATCATTTTATTGCGTGAAACGATAAGCTCGCCGGATTCGTCACGAAGATCCTCTGCAAGGAATCTTCCGATGAGACGCTCTTCAAACGGTTCAACAATTTCGTTGCCGTTTCTGATCTCAAATACTTCAATACCGTCTGTAGTACCGCAGTCCTCTTCACGGATAATAACATCCTGAGAAACGTCAACAAGACGACGTGTAAGGTAACCCGAGTCTGCTGTACGAAGAGCCGTATCGGCAAGTCCCTTACGAGCGCCTCGTGATGCGATAAAGTATTCGAGGATGTTAAGACCTTCACGGTAGTTAGCTCTGATCGGGATCTCGATAACCGTACCGGACGTATTTGCGATAAGTCCACGCATACCGGCAAGCTGACGGATCTGTGAAATAGAACCACGGGCACCGGAATCCGCCATCATCCAGATTGGATTATATCTGTCGAAATTAGCTTTAAGAGCCTTTGTTACGTCATCTGTAGTATTTGTCCAAAGAGAGATAATCTTTTTGGTTTTTTCCTGAGCCGAGATATAACCGTACTCGTATTCGGTTGTGATCTGCTCAACTTCCTTGTCGGCTTCGGCAAGAATCTCCTTTTTCTGCGGAGGAATCGTAGCGTCGCAGACAGCAACGGTAAGAGCTGCTCTTGTTGAATATTTATATCCAAGAGCCTTGATTCTGTCAAGAACCTCGGATGTTGTAGTTGTTCCGTGAATCTTGATGCAGCGTTCGATGATATCGGAAAGCTGTTTCTTTCCAACGAGGAAAGCAATCTCAAGATCGAACTGCTTATCGGAATTTGTTCTGTCAACGTAGCCGAGATTCTGCGGGATATTTTCGTTGAAGATAAGTCTTCCGACAGTTGCATTGATAATTTTTGAAACCTTTTTATCTCCGATATCCTTTGTGATCTTGACCCTGATGCTTGCATGAAGCGAAACGTCGTGCTCATTGTAAGCCATAAGAGCCTCGTTTACATCACGGAAAACCTTGCCCTCGCCGGGTTCGCCTGGCTTTTCCATAGTAAGGTAGTAAGAACCAAGAACCATATCCTGCGAAGGAACGGCAACAGGCTTACCGTCAGACGGTTTTAAGAGGTTGTTTGCAGCAAGCATAAGGAAACGTGCCTCTGCCTGAGCTTCTGCTGAAAGAGGAAGATGAACAGCCATCTGGTCGCCGTCAAAGTCGGCATTGAATGCTGAACATACAAGCGGATGAAGCTTGATTGCACGTCCCTCAACGAGGATAGGCTCAAACGCCTGAATGCCAAGACGGTGAAGCGTAGGGGCACGGTTAAGCATTACCGGATGATCCTTGATAACGTCTTCAAGAGCGTCCCAGACCTTATTGTCGGCACGGTCAATAAGCTTTCTTGCGCTTTTTATATTGGCAATAGCCTTTTTGTCAACAAGTCTTTTCAGAACGAACGGCTTGAAAAGCTCGAGAGCCATTTCCTTCGGAAGTCCGCACTGATACATTTTAAGCTCCGGTCCTACAACGATAACCGAACGTCCGGAATAGTCAACACGCTTACCGAGAAGGTTCTGACGGAAACGTCCCTGCTTACCTTTAAGCATATCGGAGAGCGACTTCAGCGCACGGTTGCTCGGACCTGTAACAGGTCTGCCGTGTCTGCCGTTATCGATAAGAGCGTCAACTGCTTCCTGAAGCATTCTCTTTTCGTTTCTTACGATGATATCAGGAGCGTCAAGCTCGAGCATTCTTTTAAGACGATTGTTTCTGTTGATAACACGTCTGTAGAGATCATTAAGGTCGGATGTTGCATAACGTCCGCCGTCGAGCATTATCATAGGACGGATATCCGGAGGAATTACCGGAACAACATCAAGTATCATCCATTCAGGCTTATTTCCGGAAAGACGGAAAGCCTCGATGATCTGGAGTCTTTTCAGGATCTTGACCTTTTTCTGTCCTGCCGGAAGTCCGACAAGTTCAGCTTTAAGGTCGTCTGCAACGATCTCGATATTATTTCTCCAGTCGATATCCTCAAGCTCTGCGAACTTGCGGCACTCGTCGCATTCGCATTCCGTAGGCTTATTGAAGCACTGAACCTTTTTGCCGCCTAACGAGATCTTGCCCATTTCGGCAAGTCTTGTTTTATGAGTATCATATCTTGCCGGATCGTATTCGTTAAGAAGCTTTTTTATAGCCTCTGCACCCATTTCGGCTTTGAAATCATCGCCGTATTTTTCAAGATACGAGAGGTACTCCTTTTCGGAAAGGAGCTGTTTTTTCATAAGCTCGGTATTGCCCGGATCAATTACGATATATTTCGTAAAATAGAGGATTTCTTCAAGTCTTTTCTGAGATATCTCAAGAACCTGTCCTATTCTGGAAGGAGTTCCCTTGAAGTACCAGATATGCGAAACCGGAGCTGCAAGCTCGATATGTCCCATTCTTTCACGGCGGACTCTTGCTCTTGTAACTTCAACGCCGCATCTGTCGCAGACCTTGCCCTTAAAGCGTATCTTCTTGAATTTACCGCAGTGACATTCCCAGTCTTTTGTTGGTCCGAAAATTCTCTCGCAGAAAAGACCGTCACGTTCCGGCTTCTGAGTTCTGTAATTTATAGTTTCAGGTCTTTCAACAACGCCGTAAGACCAGCTTCTTATCTGTTCCGGCGATGCAAGACCAATTTTAATTGATTCAAAAGTTGTAAATTCCAAACTGCTACCTCCTGCAAATTTAGTAAGGTATTAGAGCACCTGTTTTCCGGCAGAATCGTCTCTGCCGGAGCATAGCAATCTTTATTGTTTAAGGCTTGTTTATCAGATCATCAGTCTTCGTCGGACGAATCATCAAGACTGAAGCTATCGAAAAGATCGTCATCGTCGTCGCCGATAGCAAAATCATCTTCGTCATCCTCATCATCGTCAAAGCTGAATTCATCTGATTCATCAACTGAAGTGAAAGTATCGTCATCGTCGTCGCCGTCGAGTGAGAAGCCTGCGTCTCCGATATCGCTGTCGGAGTAGCTTGTGCTGTCGCCTGTTTCCTCATCTGCGAACGTCTCGCCGGCAGGCATCGGATCGTCGTCGTCAAAGCTCTGTTTAAGGTCGATCTCTTCCTGATTAGCGTCAAGAACACGAACATCGAGACAAAGCGACTGCATTTCCTTGATAAGAACCTTGAAGGATTCCGGAATGCCCGGGGTAGGAACATTCTGTCCCTTAACGATAGCCTCGTAGGTGTTTACACGTCCGATCGTATCATCAGACTTAACAGTAAGGATTTCCTGAAGCGTATAAGCTGCGCCGTAAGCTTCAAGCGCCCAGACTTCCATTTCTCCGAAACGCTGACCGCCGAACTGAGCTTTACCGCCCAGAGGCTGCTGCGTAACGAGAGCGTATGGTCCGACAGAACGTGCATGAATCTTATCGTCAACAAGGTGGTGGAGTTTAAGATAATACATATAACCAACAGTAACACGATTATCGAATTTCTCACCGGTACGTCCGTCATAGAGAGTAAACTTACCGTCTTCGTTCATTTCAAGAGCCTTTGGATTGATAACCTTATCCATAGCGTTAAGCTCGAAAATGTCGTCACGGTGATCTTTATTTTTTTCATTTGCTTCACGGAAGCAGGCACGGATATCATCCTCGTGAGCGCCGTCGAATACAGGAGTCATGATATGCCAGCCAAGAGCCTTACAAGCCATGCCAAGATGAACTTCAAGAACCTGACCGATATTCATACGGGAAGGTACGCCCAGCGGGTTAAGAACGATATCAAGCGGAGTTCCGTCCGGAAGGAAAGGCATATCCTCTTCCGGAAGAATACGGGATACAACGCCCTTGTTTCCGTGACGTCCAGCCATTTTATCGCCGACAGTGATCTTACGCTTCTGAGCGATATAGCAGATAACACGCATATTTACGCCTGCGCTCAATTCATCGCAGTTTTCTCTTGTGAATACCTTAACGTCAACGATAACGCCTGATTCGCCGTGAGGAACTTTAAGTGAATTATCCCGGACTTCTCTTGCCTTTTCACCGAAAATAGCACGGAGAAGTCTTTCCTCGGCAGTAAGCTCTGTTTCGCCCTTAGGAGTTACCTTGCCGACAAGGATATCGCCGGAATTAACTTCCGAACCAATACGTATGATACCGTTTTCGTCAAGATTTGCAAGAGCGTCGTCGCCGACATTCGGAATATCACGGGTGATCTCTTCCGGACCGAGCTTCGTATCACGGCATTCGATCTCGTACTCCTCGATATGAACGGATGTGAATACGTCCTCACGAACAAGACGCTCGTTAAGAAGAACAGCGTCCTCGTAGTTGTAGCCCTCCCATGTCATGAATCCGATGAGAGCATTTTTTCCGATCGATATTTCGCCGTTTGACGTTGCGGGACCGTCTGCAAGAACGTCGCCTTTTTTAACTTTTTCACCAACAGTTACGATAGGACGCTGATTTACGCAGGTTCCCTGGTTTGAACGCTTGAACTTGATAAGCTCGTATTTATGCTCGATTCCGTCAGTACCGATAAGATGTATCTTATCAGCGTCAACATAGGTTACAGTACCGTCGCAGTCAGCAACGATACAAACTCCGGAGTCAACGGCAGCCTTATATTCCATACCGGTTCCAACGAAAGGACGCTCTGTTTTGAGAAGCGGAACAGCCTGCTTCTGCATATTAGCTCCCATAAGCGCACGGTTAGCGTCGTCGTTTTCGAGGAACGGTATCATAGAAGTTGCAATAGAAACGACCATTTTAGGCGAAACGTCCATGTAATCGACAGTTTCTCTCGGACATTCAAGGATCTGGTCACGGTAACGGGCGTTTACACGAGGTCTTGCAAGCTTGCCGTCCTCTGTAAGAGGTTCGTTTGCCTGAGCGACGATGAAGTTATCCTCAACGTCGGCAGTCATGTAGACAACGTCGTTTGTAACGATGCCGGTTGCTTTGTCAACCTTTCTGTAAGGCGCTTCGATAAAGCCGTATTCGTTGATTCTTGCAAAAGTAGCAAGGTAAGAAATAAGTCCGATGTTAGGACCTTCAGGAGTTTCGATAGGGCACATTCTTCCGTAATGGCTATAGTGAACGTCACGAACCTCAAATCCGGCACGGTCTCTCGAAAGTCCTCCCGGTCCGAGGGCTGAAAGTCTTCTTTTATGAGTAAGCTCGGAAAGAGGATTATTCTGATCCATGAACTGTGAAAGCGGCGAGGAACAGAAGAATTCCTTCATAGCCGAAGAAATAGGTCTTATATTGATAAGAGACTGTGGAGTGAGCGTATTCACATCCTGAGTCTGGATATTCATTCTTTCACGGATACTTCTTTCCATTCTTGCGTATCCGATTCTGAACTGATTCTGGAGAAGTTCTCCTACGCTTCTGATACGTCTGTTGCCGAGGTGGTCGATATCATCGACTGTGCCGACTCCTTCGCAAAGATTAAGGAAGTAGCTTATAGTAGCGTAAATATCATCGAGAATAATATGCTTTGGAACAAGCTCGTCGGCACGCTTTTTGATATTTTCTTCAAGCTCTTCCGCATCGGCAGAAGTCTCCATTATCTCTCTGAGAACCTTATACGAAACCTTTTCATTAATACCGTATTTAGCTGCGTCAAAGTCGATATATCCTGCAATATCGACCATGCCGTTACCGATTATCTTAGCGGTTCTCTCAACCATACGGATAGAAGTTTCGCCACGTTCGTCGGTGAAATACTCCTTTGCCTCAACGTTTACAAAAGCGTAGTAAATGCCTGCCTGTTCGATCTCGCAGGCTTTTTCGTATGAAACTGTTTCGCCCTCGTCAGCCATAATTTCACCCGTATTAGGATTGATAACAGGCTGAGCGAGAATATGTCCCGCAAGGCGTGAAGCAATGCCGAGCTTTTTATTATATTTATATCTTCCGAAGCGGCAGAGATCATATCTCTTTGCGTCGAAGAAGAGGTTGTTGAGGTGAGTAACTGCGCTCTCAACCGTCGGAGGCTCGCCCGGACGGAGTTTCTTGTAAACGTCTATAAGAGCGTCGGAATTATTCTTGGTCTGGTCTTTCTGGAGAATAGTCTGTTTAAGACGTTCATCCTCGCCGAACATCTCATAGATCTCCTCATCTGTACCAACACCCAGCGCTCTGATGAAAGTAGTGAGCGGAATTTTTCTGTTTTTGTCAATACGAACGTAAATAACGTCGTTTGAATCCATTTCGTATTCAAGCCATGCGCCGCGGTTCGGGATAACGGTCGTACTGAAAAGATCTTTACCGGTCTTATCCTTTTCAAAAGCGTAATAAACTCCGGGCGAGCGGACGAGCTGTGAAACGATAACACGTTCTGCACCGTTGATAACAAAGGTTCCGCTGTCCGTCATAAGCGGGAAATCGCCCATATAGATTTCGCTTTCGCTTACAGCGCCTGTTTCTTTATTGCAGAGAGTAGCTGTCGCTCTCATTGCGACCTGATAAGTAGCACCTCTTGATTTGCATTCTGCGAGAGTATACTTGGGAGTATCATCGAATCTGTAATCCTTGAAATTGAGAACAAGATTTCCGTTGTAGTCAGTAATAGCGGTCATATCACGGAAAACTTCACGCAGACCCTCGTTTCTGAACCACTCGTAAGAATTTTTCTGAACCTCTATAAGGTTCGGCATTTCGAGAGGCTCGGTAATTTTACCGAAGCTCATTCTGACATTTTTTCCCAACTGCTTAGGCGTAACATTCACCATAGGCGAAACCTCCTTATTTTTTTGCCCGACCGGATCTGAAAGCTGTTTTCAACAGCTTTGAAGCCGGATAATTTAACTGGCTGCCGTCAAATGCGGCGGAGAAGATTTTTTCTGAAAACCATTGACAAATAACTTTGGATATGATATAATATCTATCGGAAAAAGCTAAATCTCCTCATACCGATACATTTTATAATTATAATATATTATTGTAATTATGTCAAGAGGGTTTGGAAATATTTATCAGAATCACCGGATTTTCAAAGTAATTCCGGTGTTTTTTTGTTCCATTTTACAGTTTCATTTTCTAAGATAAAAACGCTTGATTAAAATTAATTTTTATGGTATCATTATGATGAATATTTAATAAAGGAAGAAACATTATGCTTGCAAGCCTTATCAATATAAATAAATTTTACAACGGAAACCAACTTCTCCGCAATGTATCGCTGACCATTGATGAAACTGACAAGATCGGTCTTGTCGGAAACAACGGCTGCGGAAAATCAACTCTGCTGAAAATTCTGACGGGAAGCGTCGAGCCGGACAGATTTACCGAAAAAGACGGCATTGTCTCCCTCGCCTCAAAAACAACTATCGGCTATCTTGAGCAGATGGGCGGACTCAACTCCGAAAGCACGGTGATAGACGAAATGAGAAGCGTATTTGCTTCGGTTTACAAGGCAATAGAGCGCCTGCGTGAGATCGAAGTTGAAATTGGAACGGGAGACAACTCTTCAGCGGACGAATATCAGCAGCTTTCATCGTGGCTCGAAGCTAACGACGGCTACAACGTTGATGTTAAGATACGAATGATACTTAACGGAATGGGATTTTCAGAGGAAGAACTTTTCCGCAATATATCAGGATTCAGCGGCGGCGAGAAAACACGTCTCTGCATTTCAAAGCTTCTTCTGGAAGAACCGAATCTCCTCATCCTCGATGAACCGACAAACCACCTTGATTTTAAGACCATTATGTGGCTTGAGGATTACCTCAGATCCTACAAAGGAGCTGTTCTCATAGTTTCCCACGACCGTTATTTTCTGGATAGGTTATGCACGTCGATATGCGAAATAGAAAGAGGAATTTTAACCAGATATAAGGGCAATTACTCGGCTTTCGTCCGTCAGCGTGAGGAAAATGACGCACGCCGTGAAAAAGAGTATGAGATACAGCAGAAGCAGATCGCTCACATGGAGGAATATGTGGCGAAAAATCTTGTTCGTGCCTCAACAACGAAAATGGCTCAGAGCCGCCGAAAACAGCTCGAAAAAATGGAACGCATTGAGAAACCAATGCACGATACTAAGTCCGCAAAAATCAGATTCACATACGCTGTTGAGCCGCCGATAGATATTCTGAAAGTAAAAAATGCCGATATCTCCGTCGGCGAAGGTACAAACAGAAAAACTCTTGTAGACGATATAAGCTTTGATGTTCGCAGAGCCGAAAAAATCGGAATTATCGGCGATAACGGAATCGGAAAATCCACGCTCCTGCGTATCATTCAGGAACAGCTTCCGCATAAGGGTATCGTCCGCTGGAACAGCAATATTAAAATCTCCTACTTTGAACAGGAGGGAACGAATCTGAACCGTGAGCTTACCGTTATGGAGGAGATCCACAGCCGTTATCCTTCTATGTCCGAACTTGAAGTAAGAAGCCTCCTCGCTCAGGTAAGACTGGTCGGAGAGAACGTTTTCAAAGAGACCGGAGTCATCAGCGGCGGAGAACGTGCAAAGCTGTGTTTTGCCATTATGATGCAGGAACACGGCAATGTTCTCATCCTTGACGAACCGACAAACCACCTTGACCTGTCGTCAAAAGAAGCCATTGAAGAAGCTCTCGAAGAATATACCGGAACTATCATTTTTGTATCGCATGACCGTTACCTGCTCAGCAAAATAGCCGACCGCCTTATTGAGCTTACCGACGGCGGATTTCGTCTTCACAATTATGGTTTTGAAAAATATCTCGACGTTCTCCGTGAAGAACAAGCCGAGCAGAAGCGTATTGCCGACGCTGAAAAATTTGCCAGAAACGCAGAAGCAGCGAAAGAAAAATTAGTAAAGAATTATCGCAGCAAACAACAGAGAAGCGCTGACGCAGCAAGAAAAAACGAGATGCGCCGTCTTGAAAAAGAAATAGACGAGCTTCAGTTAAAAATTGATTCTCTTACCGAAGAAATAGGCAAAGAGGAAGTTTACAGCGATTACGAGCTTATGAACAGCAAATGCCTTGAAATAGAGAGTTTGAAGCAAAAAATAGACGAAAATTTCGAGCTTCTTATTGAACTCGATCAATAATGCCCTTTGTACAAGTTCACAATTTTTCAGTCAATCTATATTTACCATTTGTTGTAAATTGCCAAAAATCACTTTTACTGAAAAAACTATTGAAAAAAATCAGGAAATGTGTTATAATAATGTAAATTAATTTTGCATTGGGAGGGAAATAGAATGAAACATATCAAGACTATCAACAAGGCTAACCTTAAGGAGTCTGCTCAGAAGGGCGGATGCGGTAAGTGTCAGGCTTCATGTCAGTCTGCCTGCAAGACTTCCTGCACTGTTGCTAACCAGAAGTGCGAGAGATAATTGTAACTGTAAAGCTTAATACAGTTTATTAAAGACTCGTTCGGGGCGGTATTGTTTAATACTGCCTCAATTTTTATGAAAGGTTTGTTTAATATGATACATAAATACAAGCTCAACGGCTTAAATATCGTTCTTGACGTAAACAGCGGCGGAGTTCATCTTGTGGACGAGCTTACATACGATCTTCTCGATAATGTCGAGCCGCCTTTTGACGAGAAATGTCCCGAAAAGGTCATTGAAAAGCTTTCTAAGGTCTATAACAAAGAGGATATCGAATCATGCTATGCTGAAATTGTCGAACTTTATAACGATAAAATTCTCTTCTCGCCTGATGATTATGAGAAGTATGCCCAGTATTCCGTTGCTTCTCCGGTCAAGGCAATGTGCCTTAATATCGCTCATGACTGCAATTTAAGATGCAAATACTGCTTCGCCTCGACAGGCGATTTCGGCAAGGGACGCAAGCTTATGTCCTTTGAAACAGGAAAACACGCCATTGATTTTCTTCTCGAAAATTCCGGCGACCGTCCTAATCTCGAACTTGATTTCTTCGGCGGAGAACCGCTTATGAACTTCGATACCGTTAAAAAAATCGTTGAATACGCAAGAAGCCGTGAGGGAGAATACGGCAAGAAGTTCCGTTTCACTATTACAACTAACGGTTTGCTTCTTGACGATGATAAAATCGACTTCATCAACAAGGAAATGTCAAACGTCGTTCTCTCCATCGACGGAAGAAAGGAAATAAACGATTATTTCCGTGTTCGTGTTGACGGAAGCGGCTGTTATGACAAGATCCTTCCCGCTTTCAAAAAGCTCGTTGCCGGCAGAGGCGATAAGGAATACTACGTTCGGGGTACGTTCACTAACCGAAACACGGACTTCTCCGAGGACGTTTTTAGTCTTTATAACGAAGGTTTCGACCAGATCTCCGTTGAACCGGTTGTCGGTGATTCCGATGAATTTGCGCTTACCGAAAAAGATCTTCCGGCTGTTTTCAAGGAGTACGAAAAGCTTGCCAACCGCATTCTCGAAAACGAGAAAAACGGCGGTAAATTCAACTTTTTCCACTTCATGATTGATCTTGACCAAGGACCGTGCGCTATAAAACGACTTCGTGGATGCGGCTGCGGAAACGACTATATTGCCGTTACTCCTGACGGAGATATCTTCCCCTGCCACCAGTTTGTCGGTATTGACGAATACAAAATGGGCAATATTGACGAGGGTACTTTCAATCAGGACATGAAAGCTGATTTTGCGAAAGCTCACGTTTATTCCAAACCTGAATGTAAAAAGTGCTGGGCTAAATTCTACTGCTCCGGCGGATGCAACGCTAACAATTACCAGTATATGGGGGATATCAGAACTGCTCACAAGCTTTCATGTCAGCTTGAAAAGAAGCGTCTTGAATGTGCTATCATGATGAAAGCTATAAGAATGCTTGATTCCGCTCAATAACAGCACGGCGACATCTTTCCAAAGCGCAAATTATCATCGCAAGGATAAAAAATTCATTTTATGCAAAATCATAAGGACGAACCCATTTAAGGTTCGTCCTTTTTTGTTATTTGTTAATTATTCGATTTCTTTCCTGCCTGCTGAATTGCCGCTGTAAGAGTATTTTTCATAAGCATAGCAATGGTCATCGGTCCGACTCCGCCCGGAACCGGAGTTATATAAGAAGCCTTCTTTTCGGCTGATTCAAACTCAACATCGCCGCAAAGCTTACCGTTTTCAAGTCTGTTCATGCCGACGTCAATAACGACTGCACCCTCTTTGATCATATCGCCGGTAACAAAGTTAGCTTTTCCGACTGCTGCAACAAGAATATCTGCATTAAGGCATATCTCCTTGAGATTCTTGGTTTTTGAATGACATATGGTAACAGTTCCATTCTGATGAAGAAGGAGCATAGCCATTGGCTTGCCGACAATATTGCTTCTTCCGATAACAACGCAGTTCTTTCCGGTTATATCAGTTCCCGTGCTTTCGATAAGTCTCATTACTCCGGCAGGAGTACATGGCAGGAAAGCGTACTCGCCTATCATGATTTTTCCGACATTTACAGCGTGGAATGCGTCAACATCCTTTGCAGGGGAAATTGCTTCTATAACGGTTTTCTCGTTAATATGTGAAGGAAGCGGAAGCTGAACCAGAATTCCGTTCACCTTGTCGTCACGGTTGAGAACATTGATAAGATCGAGAAGCTGTTCCTGAGTTGTGTTTTCGTCAAGCGCATACTCATACGAATTGAATCCAACAGCCTCGCAAGCTTTTTTCTTATTGTTAACATAAACCCTTGATGCCGGATTATTTCCCACAATAACTACTGCAAGACCTATTTTTAGTCCCATTTCTTCTTTAAGTCTTGCTGCTTCTTCAGCAACCTCCTGTTTAACGCTTGCTGAAACTGCCTTTCCGTCAATGATCTGTGCCATAATTATTTATCCTCCTTAGAAATTTTGTCATCATTATTTTCAGTTTTCTCTTCATTTTCATCCTCATCATCAAGAATGCCTGAAAAAGAATCTTCGTCCTCTTCGTCAATATCGTCAAGCGGTATTCCGATATTTTTCTGCTGAAGCTTAGAGAGCATTGTTCTTGCCTCTTCCGTATTCACATACAGAACGAAGCTTTCTCTGTCCCGGCGATATCTCGACATTATCACTATCTGAGCTATTACCGAAGCGACAACTATAATACCCGAAAGTATCTGTGAAACTTTCAGCTCGCCTATCATGAGGCTGTCTGTACGGAGCTGTTCAACAAAGAATCTCTCTGCACCGTACCACGTAAGATACATAAGAAAAATCTGTCCGTCATATTTTCTTCGCTTCGAGAACCATGCAAGAACCACAAATCCGAGCAGACACCAGAGCGATTCATACAAAAAGCACGGATGAACCATTTTTAACGGATCAAGCTCAATGCCTTTCTGGTACATATCGCCGTCAAGGTAAAGCGAATTCTGAGTTATCTGCTGCTGAATCCTTCCGCCTGTCATACCGAGGAAGAAATTGGTATTAGAGCCGTAAGCCTCTTGATTAACGAAGTTGCCCCATCTACCTATTCCCTGACCGATGAGGAAACCGATCGACGCTATATCGAGCATTGGAAGCATTTTTATTTTCCTGATCTTACATATTAAAAGTCCGACAGCCAACGCTCCGATAATGCCGCCGTAAATGGCAAGACCTCCGTTCCGGATGTTGATTATCTCCTTGAAATCGCCTTTATATTCGCTCCAGTTAAAGACGACATAATAAATTCTTGCACCGAGTATTCCACCGATAATTCCGCCGAGAACAGCGTCTATCGCTTTATTTGAGTCTATTCCGAAGCGTTTCATTTTCGGAAAGCAATAGAGAAATGCAAGCAGCAGTCCAAGCGTTATAAGAATTCCATACCACTGTATCTCAATGTTTCCGATTTTGAAAGCCGTCGGGTTTATGTGAAAAACCCACCCAAGTTTCGGGAATTCTATTTGCGTTGCATCAGCGATCCTTTCAACTGTCATATCAGCCGTCCCCCTTTATAACGGAGAGAACCGTTTTATCCTCGCAAAGTTCGTTTTTGATAAATTCATAAACGTCTCCGCTTGTAAGTTCCGAAAGAACATTTATGGTATCATAGGGCGAAACTCCGTCCATATGAGCGTTAATGAGAAGATTTGCAACAGCTTCAACGTTGTTAAGCTCTCTGATAAGCGCACCGTAGGTAGATTTTTTAATTCTGGCAAAATCCTTTTCATTCAGTCCGTCAGCAATAATTCTGCCTATTTCGTTGGAAAGGCTCTTGCGAACTATCTCCGGCTTATCCGATTCACCGCTGAAAATCACCGTAAAATAACCGTCGCCGTAGAAAACCTCTGAAGCAAAGCTGGAATTTATAATTTCTTCATCAAGAAGCTTTTTATACATATCAGTTGAAGCGTCGGTAAGCATAGAAGCGGCAATAGACGCTGCCATAGTCTTTTTGAGTCTCTCCATACCGGAACAGCTTGCGCACTTGTATCCTATGCTGAAAAGAGTTGCGCCTACCGGCTGATTCTCGTAAATTTCAGGAGTAACGATGCTGTCGGGTTCATCCGGGAAAACGGTTTCCAAGCCCTTATCCTCACATGGTTTAAGGCATTCATCGCATATCGCCAGAACCTCTTCCGCATTGATATTTCCGGCGATAGAAAGAACCATATTATTGAGATTATAGAACGTATAATAGCACTTATAAAGCAATTCTGCGTCTATCTGAGCAATACTTTCAACTGTTCCGGCTATGTCTATCTTAACGGGATGATTATGATACATTCCACGAAGAAGATTAAAGAAAAGTCTCCAGTCGGGGTTATCGTTGGTCATTTTTATCTCCTGACCAATTATTCCCTGTTCCTTATCGACAGTTGCCTGAGTAAAATACGGTTTCTGTACGAAATCAAGCAGTATTCTTAAAGATTCCTGATAATTCTTAGAGCAGTTGAAAAGATAGCAGGTTTTATCAAACGAAGTAAATGCGTTGCCGCTTGCGCCTGTTTTTGCATAAAGCTCGAATACGTCGCAGTCCTCATTCTCAAAAAGCTTATGCTCGAGGAAATGAGCTATTCCCTCGGGAACAACGGTATAATCCTCATCGTCACGCATTTTAAACATAGTGTTTACCGAGCCGTATTTTGTTCCAAAAAGAGCCTCAACGCTGCTGAAACCCGGCATTTCGCAGATATAAATATCAAGACCGCTTTTATGTTTAACATGGATACAGCTATCGCCGGTGCGCTCGCTTTTAATAATACTTTTTTCCATTATTCAGCCTCCTCTTTATCGAGCATCAGATAAATACTATCAAGCTTCAACGAATTTGCCGCCTGAACTATTCTTGCTTTTGTAACATTTTTATAGTCATTTAATCTTTCTGACGGAGTCACAACATTTCCCTCACAGAATCTTTCAAAATACCAGCTCTCATAAGAAGAAGCCGTATCGCCGATCTGTTCAAGTCCGTTCTCAAGAGCCAGAATTGCGCTTTCAAGCTCTTCATCCGAAATATTTCCGTTTCGTATTTCATCAAGCTGACGAAGAATTTCCTCTTTGGCTTTCTCAATATTTTCTCTTTCAACGCCGCTGTCCACCATAAGCGCACCTTTTGATGAAATCACACGGCAGGCGCAGTAATAGCAAAGACTGAGCTTTTCACGAACGTTCACAAAAAGCTTGGATACCGGCGTTTCGCCGAAAATCGCACTAAGAAGCTTTATCGCAAAGGCGTCGTCCGAATCGCTTTTAAAGGTCATAACCATTTTACACTGTCTTACGTCAAATTCATCCGAACCTTCTGCAACTTCGCTGTGAAGCGGACTTATATTTCTGAAGCTTACAGCCTTGGAATCACGTTTAACAGCGGCAAAACTCTCTTTAAACATTTCTGCCGCCGCAGGATTTTCCTCCGGTGAGATATAATAAATCTCTACCTGAGCCGTTTCAAGAAATTTCTGATAAGCCGCAAAGGCCTCGGAAGAAGTAACGCTTTCAGCACTTTTTCTGTCGCCATAGCAGGAAAGCTCTGCCGGTTCGCCCTCAAAAGCTACTTCGGCTGCTCTTGAAAGAGCATATCCACGTTTATTATTTATCTCGGCGTCAATACGATCAAGAAGATCCTTTTTGGTAATTTTAAAAGAATCCGCTGCAAATTCGCCGTTTTCGGCATTCGGAGCAAAAATACAATCTCTTACGATCTGAAGCATTTCACCGTCAACGTCCTCGCCGTCGATAGTAAAGCGTTTGTTCACCCATGAAGCTGCAAGACTAAGTATCTGAACGTCTCCCCTTTTCTTTGAAGCAGTTCCCAAAGAAGCTCCGTAAAGAGAAGAAAGCTTTTCATTTATCTCAGCGAGAGTTTTATATTTTCCGTTAGAAGAAGAAAGAACTCCTATGCCAAGTGAATTTGCCGCTGCCGAATCCTTATCCAGCTTTGTTATAAAGCGGACGGAGAGCATTGCAGTTTTGAATTTCTCATCAATGATCGAGGAAAAGCCGATATTCTCGGCAAGCTCGGTTCTATTATATTTCATAAGCGGTAACACTCCTGTTCTGTTTATAGTATACTTTTTTATTATAACACATTTTCCAGAAAATTACCATACAATTTTGAAAAAAATTCAGGGTAACTGCATTTACTTTTTAGTTAAGGCAACACTGCACAATTACTGTCGTGCAGATGCGCTGTCAGATTTTTTGTCAGATTGCATAAAAACGACGCAGACATACTGTCGTATGTCAAGAAGTTTTTGTGTAAGATGACGGAAAATATGCAAGCAAATGTACGACAATAATTGTGCGGTGTTGCCTTAAAGATTATAAAGGGGACTCTGCTCCCAACGATTGCTCGTGATCTCACCTGTCGGTTCGGTCGGTGCTTCTCGCTTTACGAGAGGTCTACAGTGGAGACCCGCACCCCTCTGTCAGCAAGCTGACATCTCCCTACGCTGTAGGAAGTCACCCTTTGGAAACCCGGTATTAATCCTTACGGATACCCAGACGGAAATCCACCGTTCAGCAGGAAATTAAAGAAACAAAATCCGCTTGATAAAGATAACAAAAGTAAATTCTGCTGCCCTGAAAAAACAAGAATCCCTTTGCATAAGGCAAGTGAATTACTATTTTTATGCAAAAAAAGACCGCCGCACTTGCAGCAGTCTTTTTAATGTTTCGATTGATTATTCAGCTGAAGGAGCTGAAACAGGACAAACGCCAGCGCAAGCACCGCACTCTACGCAAGTATCAGCGTCGATAACGTATTTGCCGTCTCCCTCTGAAATAGCTCCTACAGGACACTCGCCAGCGCAAGCGCCGCAGCTAATGCAATCATCTGAAATAATATATGCCATATCTATGCACCTCCGTAAAATTCGGGAAATTTTATGTACAATTCCCTGTTACATATTATTGTATCATATTTTCAGAAAAAATCAAGTTATTTCTGTTAGCATCAACTTACTTTGCTTATGATACTTTTTTAGGTATATCTTTTTTCGCATCTGCACACAATAATCCGGCAGAAGCCCAGAATATAGGTGAAAAAGTGATGTTGCTGCATCCGATCAGGAACACTAAAACTCCTCCGAGAGTAATAAAGAAAAGGCAGATATTCTCAGCCGATCCATCTTTTTTCAGCTTTTTGACGCCTATCCATAAAACAGAAATGATAATTGCCAAAAGAGCTATGAGCGAGGGAATTCCTCTTGTTGCGGCAGTGTAAAGATATTCATTATAGGTTTTGTCAAATGTTCCAGTATTAATCGCAAGCATCTCCTGCATATTCGCATACTCATCTCCGGAAGCAAGTCTTGTTGTATGAACCTGAGGATAAACAAGCTGTTCCGGACCTGTTCCTGTAAGCGGATACTCTTTGATAATATTAACGGTTTTCCTGTTGATATAGCTGTAAACCTCGTCAATCTTCTGTATATCTACTGTTTTCGGATTATAGTTTCCGCTTGCAGAAATTCTTTTAAAGGAATCTCCCGTCCAGAGCGTGTATCCGTCGGCAATAGGATATTTATTCAGAATAGACGTAACTCCCGTCACACAGAGAACTACAGCCAAAACTCCTGCCGCTGCCGGAGCTATAAGCGGTACAAGTCTTAACGGAGAAGTTTTTTTCTTAATGAAAACAGCAGCTGCCGCTGAAACAATCGACAAAGCAATTCCGCAGATTCCCATAACAGAAAAAGTATAAAGAATAACAAACGAGAAAATACATGAACTTATGATGCAGAAAATCCTGCGGTTTTTGTTTTCATCAAGAACTCCTGTAACATTTGATGCAATAAGCGCAAGAGTTAAAACCATTGCAAGAAAAATCGGCGACTGAGAAAGTCCGGACGCTGCAAAATCGAAATACAGCGATATCATTGTATAATGTGAAAGCTTATGGAAGAAAATCTGAATAAGAGCGACCGCCGAATTAAGAAGTCCGACTCCGATAATTCCGCTGATAAGCGTTTTCAAAGCCTTTTCACGCTTTATAGAAATTGCAGTAACGAAAATTCCGAAATAGAAAATAAGAGCCATAAGTCCTTCGCTGCGCTGGGGAAAACCGTAGAATCCCACGTTCATATCATAGGAATCTATAAGCGAAACTGTTCCCCAGCCAAGCATAGCTGCAAAAGCTATAACAGGAAGCAATACGCTCTTGGAAACGTACTTTTTCACAAGTGCGATCAGTGCAAGAATAAGACAGAAAACGCCTGAAACAGCGAGTCCGGCAGCCGAAACAGAATATGAAACGCCTTCAGCCGCTTCCGGAATTATGGTAAAAAGCGAAACGGCAAAGCAAGCGGAAAGAAGTCCGAGCGAGGCTATTTTAGAGTATTGCTCTTCCGTCATATTCAGTATAAAATTGGATTTTTCAGATGTTTTGAGAATTGTCTTTGCCATATTTTTTACCTTTCTTTCCAATAGATCTGATGCGGCTTATTTTTTATCTACAGTAATTTCGTAAGTATCGTTATTGCCTGCACCAATTGTGATTTTCAATCCGGGATCAACAGTAAGATTATCGCTGGAATCATACCATTTAAAGCCTGAAATACTGCTGTCCACAACATCGCCCGTGCGATAGAAGTTATCGGTATCCGTGTCGTCGATGATTCTGATCAAACGTCTGCCGCTGTCATTATTGGTAAATTCCGAACCGCTTGCATACTTATATGAAACCCACCATCCGTTATCATAAAGTTCGGCGGAAATATGATAAATTCTTATTCCGGAATCGGCTCTGATACCATAGTTCGGATTGCTGTTATTTCTGTCGGCAGTGCTGTATTCAATAATAAAATATTCAGAATTATATTTATCATCAAGATTTCCGTTAGGAATGATAACGCAATTTCCATTATCCTGCTGAGCGTTATTCAAAGTGAAGGTCTGGCTGCCCTGCGAAGCATCGTAAACCTTGATCTGATTCTTTCTGAACCAGCCGAGCTGAAGCTTTGATGAAGCTCCGAAGTCGGAAGAAGCGTCCATATCCATAAGCTCAAGACCTGCTGAGCCATGCATACCCTCTCCGTCTCCGCCTGAATAAAGATAATAATCCGGAAGTCCCATACAGTGTCCCATTTCGTGGAGATAGCTGCTGTTGAAGTTTTTATAGCTGTTAATACTTTCAATCTGAGCGTTTCCCGTTATAATATGACCAACTTTTACTCCGTCAACAGAATACTCGTCACGTCCGAGAGGACCTGCGCACGGCCACCAATCGGTATCGCCTGCTTTAGTCGGAACAGTGAAAAGCGTTGCGTCGATATAGCCGTCGTTATCTCCGTCAAAACGTGAGAAATCTTCGCTGTCTTTGAAAGCGTTGTAGCATTCCATAGCAAGCTTAGCCTTATCCGTATCATATGCAGACTGATTTTCCTTTGTAGTATAGCGGAAGGTCTTGCCCTGAAGCTTCATAGCTCCTTTAGACGAACGTGAGTAGAATGCGCTCATGCTGTCGAAAGGATAGTTTGCATCGGATAAATCCTCTTCACCGAAAGCAATTTCGTCAATTTCACTTTCGGACGGAGCATAATCGTATTTGCAGTCCGGAAAATCGACATAGAAAATAACGAGATTTCCTTCGCCCTGTGACGGAAGATAAGCCTCCACCTGCTTTATAGGAGCGTCAATAAATTCGTCGTCTTCGTAGTATATCGTAGTCGTAGTTGTTTCTACCGGCTGTTCGGTAGTCGTAGTAGTTGTGGTAGTGGTAGTGGTAGTTGTTGTAGTCGTTGTTGTAGTCGTTGTTGTAGTTATGATCTCCTCGCCGAGAATCGGTTCTTTTTCCTTTATGCCAACAACATATTGACGGAGCAGAACAAGATCAAACGAATCGATATAACTGTCCTTATTGAGATCCGCATTGTATTCTCCGCCGTCAAGAGAACCTGTTCCGAGAAGATAACGTGAAAGCGTCACAAGATCGGCTGTATTAACGAGCATATCATGATTGATATCCCCCATGTAGCCAAGAACCTCACGTTCGGCAGACGCATTCAGCGTGAAAGCCGACGCTGCCAGAGAGAGTGAAGCGGCAACAGAAACCGCCTTGCCTAAAATTGATTTCTTTTGCATAATAAAACTCCTTTTCATCTGTTTTGACAGATATTATATTTAACACTGCAAACCGCCTATTTTTTTGCAGTATCATTGATAAAATCAAAGCGGACGGCTTTAAACCGTCCGCAAATGTTCCCGCTTTATTTAGCGTAGTCGGTAACACGGCTTTCACGGATAAGATTGACCTTGATCTGACCGGGATAATCCATTTCAGTTTCAATCTGCTGAGCAATCTGTCTTGCAACGAGAACCATTTTTTCATCGTTGATAACTTCCGGAAGAACCATAATTCTGACTTCACGTCCTGCCTGAACAGCAAAGCACTTTTCAACTCCTTCATAGGAATTGCAGATTTCTTCAAGCTTCTGCAAGCGCTTGATATAGCTTTCATAATTTTCGCTTCTTGCGGCAGGTCTTGCGGCGGAGATAGCGTCGGCAGCCTGAACGATACAGGCAATAACTGTTTTCGGCTCAACATCATTATGATGAGCTTCAACGGCATGAACAATAATAGGATTTTCGTTATACTTCTTACAAACATCCACGCCGATCTGAACGTGCGAGCCTTCGATCTCAGAGGTAAGAGCCTTACCGATATCGTGAAGAAGTCCGGCTCTTCTTGCCATATTTGCGTCTACGCCGAGCTCTGAAGCGATAACGCCGCTGAGCTTTGCAACCTCGATCGAATGATCAAGAACATTCTGTCTGTAACTTGTACGGTATTTAAGACGTCCGATAAGCTTGATAAGCTCGTGATTTATACCATGAACATTAGTTTCAATAACAGCACGTTCACCCTCCTGCTTGATACGGTATTCTACCTCACGGCGAGCCTTATCAACCATTTCCTCGATTCTTGTCGGGTGGATACGTCCGTCGGCAATAAGCTTTTCAAGAGCGATCCTTGCAACTTCTCTTCTGATCTGGTCGAAGCATGAAAGTGTAATGGCTTCGGGAGTATCATCAATAATGAGATCGACGCCGGTAAGCGTTTCAAGCGTTCTGATATTACGTCCCTCGCGGCCTATGATACGGCCTTTCATTTCATCATTCGGAAGAGGAACAACGGAAACGGCAGCTTCTGAAACCTGATCTGCGGCTACCTTAGCGATAGCAAGCGAAATATAGCTTCTTGCCTTTTCCTGACACTCATCCTTGATCTGCTGTTCATAAGCGGCAACCTTTACCGCTTTTTCGTGAACGAGATCATCTTCAAGCTTTGAGATTATATATTCCTTAGCCTGATCCTTAGTAAATTCAGATATTCTTTCCAAAACATCAAGCTGTCCCTTTTTGATAGTTTCAGCTTCTTTAAGTTTTTCGTCAGCAGATTTGATTTTCTGATTGAGGATATCCTCTTTTTTCTCAAGATTATCATTTTTCTTATCGAGATTTTCTTCTTTCTGCTGAATACGTCTTTCCTGACGTGACATATCTGCTCTGCGATCCTTGATTTCCTTCTCCGCCTCGCTGCGAAGCTTATGTATTTCGTCTTTTGCTTCAACAAGAGCGCTTTTCTTCTTGTTATCAGCGTCTTTCTTGGCATCATCTATGATGCGCTCCGCCTGCTGCTCAGCAGAACCAACGAGCGCTTCCGCCTGCTGTTTACGCCTTTCAATGCCTGCATTAACGCCCTTGCTGTATGCCAGAACAGCAGCAGCGACAGCTGCGACAATAAGAACGCAAATTACAATTATAAGAACGATTTCCAAGTTCATACAGTGCATTACCTCCTTTTTCAATAAAATTATAATAAGCTTGTACCTTAAACCTATTACTCAAAGGCGGTAAATGCCGCATTATTTTATTCAATTGGATATTAAAATATATTGATTAAGGGATTGAGCCAAAGCCGCAAAACCCGTAAAACAGGAGTGGACGGAATTTAAAACGTCCGGGATTTGTTCTAATATCAATTTATACAGCGGAGCTGAAACGAATTTATTATTTTTATCTTTTTCAGATTTTTCTCCGATGATGATGTAAAACAAAGCTGCATATACTGCCATAGTAATATTATGCAAATAAATACAATATAATTATTATATACTTTTTTCACAAGTATGTCAATAGCATACACAAACTAAAACAGCAATTGTGATATATTTTTCTTATTAAACAATAAATTGAAAATTGATTTGTGACAGATTTATGAAAAATATTTCCTGAATACTTTTCATGCGCATTTTTACTTGACATTAAAGTAAAAATAGTATATAATCAGCGTAAGATATAAATTTTGTCCCTTGTTTGTTTTGGAGGAATTGAAAATGAAAAAATTGTTATCAGTCATGCTCTCAGCTATTATGGGAGTGTCTGTTTTTAATATTTTACCTGTCGGCGCAGTCGGCGAAGTCTCCGGCGGAGTAGTTATTTTCGGTGACAGCATTGCCTCCGGATATGGTCTTGACAAAGAAAAAGAATACAACTACGGTCAGATAATCGGCGATTATCTCGGATGCGATGTAGATAACTACGCTGTTTCAGGCGATACAACATCCGATATGCTTGAGGTTCTCGCAAATCTCAGCGACGAACAGAAGCAGAATGTGTCCGCCTCGGATGTCGTTATCATCTCTATCGGCGGAAACGATATTATACACTACGCTTCCAAAAAAATTCTTGATTTCTGCGCTAAAAGAAATCTTCTTAACGAAGGCTTCACAGCAAACGATATTCCGGAAGATCCCGGTATAACTGAGCTTATGATCATGGCTAATATAAGGGGAAAAGGCGGTCTTATCGAATACGCTCAGAGCGGTTTTACAGCCGCTTACGAGCTTACCAGTCTTCTAAAAGATATCGCCGGAAACTGCCGGTTTGACAATAAGAATTACGAAGGCTACATCGTTAACTCCATAATGCCCAATATCAAAACGGCTGTTTCTGAAATCAAAGAAATCAACCCCAATGCACGGGTTATCGTTCAGACTATCTATCAGCCTATCCAAATAGATCCGGAATTTTTAGAAGCAGAATACGGCGCAGATAGTCAATATGCCGATGTAATCGCTCAGCTCAGAATGAACTTCAAGGATATTCTTGATTCCTTCAGAACCGAGCTTAACGGTGTTGAAGGAATTGAAGTTGCCGATGTTTACTACGAATTCACTTCGCTTGACGATTCTGTAACTCAGAATGCTGCAAATCCGGGATATGCTTATTATTTTACTGATATTCAGAAAAGCGGCAAGGAAAAGGATTTCCACCCGAACCAGAGAGGTCATCTTGCAATAGCGGCAAAGATTCTTGATGTTATCGGCGAACTTCACGACGATGACGGACTTCTTACGCAGGTTTATCTTAATCTCGACGGTATCGGAAAAGAAATACGCTACCCTCATATTGCACTGGATACCTATAAAAAGGTTGCAGGGAACTTCATGCTGGGCGATGTTAATTTCGACGGAAAAATAGACGGTATAGACGCTACGCTTACTCTTAGGGATTATACTTTAAAAATAAGCGGTATGCCGACAATTTTCTCGAAATCTCAGCAGGAATCGGCAAACGCTAATTCCGATGAGGCAATAGACGGCGTAGACGCTACGCTTATACTCAGATATTACACCCTCGTTTTATCCGGCGACAATCGTACTTTTGAGGAATTCCTGCTTTCCGGACAATAAAAGGAGAAGCACATAATTAATTAAGCGGACTGCTGCACTACTCATACAGCAATCCGCTTTTCATTTTAACTTTTATAAAATAGGTTTTTATCTTATTTTTGAACCGACCGGAATACTGTCGTCAACAAAAATAACCTTAACTCCGTCCGGAGTATCAGCGGCACAGATCATTCCGAAGCTGTCAACTCCGCAGAGCTTGCACGGCTTCAGATTTGCTATAAGCTGAATCTTTTTGCCGATAAGGTCTTCCGGAGCATAATACTGGGCAATTCCGGATACAACCTGTCTTCCGCCCATTCCGTCGTCAAGCTGGAGACAAAGGAGCTTTTTCGACTTTTTAACCTTTTCGCAGGCAACAACCTTTGCTGCTCTTATCTCTATTTTTGCAAAATCATCTATTGTTATCTCCGGTGCAAGCTCGATTTCTTCAGCAGTCTCCTCTTCCTGTTTTGCAGCAGCTATCTGAGCAGCCATTTTAGCGGCAGCTTCTTCCATAAATTTATCAGCGTCGATTCTCGCAAAAAGCGGAACAGGTTCGCCAACGCTCTTTCCGGCTTCAAGACCTCCGAAGTTTTCAAGGCTTGCAAAATCACGAGCTTCCGCGCCTATTTCATCGAGTATTTTTTCAGCAGTTTCCGGCATAAACGGAGTAAGAATAACTCCGAGGAAACGAATCGTTTCAAGGAGATTATAAAGAACCGTTCCAAGGCGCTCCGATTTTGTCTCATCCTTAGCAAGAACCCACGGTGCAGTTTCATCGATATACTTATTTGCACGGCGTGCAAGGCTCATTATAGCCTCAATCGAATCAGCCATGCGGTACTCGTCCATAAATCCGGCAACCGCTTTCGGCATTTCAACAGCCTTTGCAATAAGCTCATTATCAACTGCCTCCTGGCAGACCGGAGCTTTTATCTCGCCGCCGAAATACTTCTTAGACATTGCAACAGTTCTGTTCACAAGGTTGCCGAGTGTGTTTGCAAGATCGGAATTATATCTCTCAATAAGCGATTCATAAGTTATCGAGCCGTCGGAAGAAACAGGCATTTCGCTGAGGAGATAATATCTTGCGCCGTCAACTCCGAATGATTTGACAACATCGTCTGCGTAAATAACATTTCCTCTTGACTTACTCATCTTATCTTCTCCGAACAGAATCCAGTTGTGACCGAAAAGCTTTTTCGGAATCTCCAGTCCGAGAGCATGGAGCATGATAGGCCAGTAAATAGAGTGGAAACGCATAATATCCTTGCCGATAACATGACAGTCACAGGGCCAGTATTTCTTGAAAAGCTCATCAGAGCCGTCAGGATCATAGCCGAGAGCCGTTATATAGTTTGAAAGAGCGTCTATCCAGACATAAATAACGTGTTTCGGATCGAAAGTAACCGGAATGCTCCATGTGAAAGTAGTTCTTGAAACGCAGAGATCCTGAAGTCCCGGCTTGATAAAGTTGTTGAGCATTTCTTTTTTGCGACTTTCAGGAGTTATGAAATCAGGATGCTCCTCGATATAGTCCTCAAGCCATTTCTGATATTTTGAAAGCTTAAGGAAATAGGCTTCTTCATTCGCAGGCTGAACTTCTCTTCCGCAGTCAGGACATTTTCCGTCCACAAGCTGGGACTGCGTCCAGAAGCTTTCACAAGGAGTACAGTAGAGTCCCTCATAAGAGCTTTTATAGATGTCTCCGTTTTCATAAAGCTTATTGAAGATTTTCTGAACCACCTTTTCATGCTGTTCGTCAGTAGTTCTTATAAATCCATCGTAGGAGATATTCATTATTTTGCAGATATCTTTAATTTCCGCAGCGACCTTATCAACGTGTTCTTTCGGTGTTATACCCTCTGTTTTGGCAAGCTCTTCTATTTTAAGACCATGCTCGTCCGTTCCGGTAAGGAAATAAACGTCAAATCCCTGCATTCTTTTGAATCTTGCAACAGCGTCGGTAAATACAACCTCGTATGTATTACCGATATGAGGCTTTTTAGAAGCATACGCAATAGCTGTCGTTATATAAAAAGGTTTCTTTGACATAATAACATCGCTCCAATCATAATAGTACTTTCTTTATTATACACCATTTTTATCCTTTTGTCACGCATTTCATCTAAAAATAAATATTATTACCGATTTACAATTTATTAAGAAAATACAGCTAAAATAATAACATAACTGTATTAATATTATGATAATATTAAAATGATAAATTGTATAAACCCATGTATAGGGGTGATTTAATGAAAGATTCAGCAAATACCGATCAGCAAAATATAATCAACGTCGTAGATGATTTTGACAGTGAAGTTTCAGCCTCATCCTATAACAGCGAATTCAAAAAGTGGCGTAAAAACAAGGATAATCCCTTTGCTTTCAACTTTGAAATAAATAAAAAAGAACGTGTATTCAGCGACAGCCGCGGATTTGAAAACCGCTCCAAAACCGAAACAGAAAAAAAGGTACTTGGAAATATTATGCGGATAATCGGTATCGCCATGCTTATTTCCGTGGTTTTGCAGACTGTAATCGGCAAGTTGATCATTTATCTGCTCGAATTGCTTGGTTTTGATATTCATACAACTTTTTTCTATTCTGCCGTCTACGGCGGAGGCACAGAAATAGTTGTAGTAATGCTGAGCATTTCTTTTGCAGCTTTGTTTATTCCCGTCGTTTATCTTCACAAAAAGCTTAAAATGACGCTTAAATCCGGCATTATGCGAACCGTAAGCGATTCCGCCGAAATTATTGTAAGTATCGGTATGGCTCTTATCGTATGTACGATCTCATGCCTTCCAACAGCTTACTCCAGCGAGACGAAAGACATTTACAACTATTTTCAAAGCATCGAAACCGATATTTCTGTCTGGGGACAAACAGAATTCGTTATCTACACGATTTTCGATGTAATTATTCTATCCGTTATTACCGAGTTCCTGCTAAGAGGCGCCGTCTTTTCAGCGCTCAGACAATTCGGAGATGTTTTAGCAATAGTTATAACAACCATTATGTCCGGTCTTCTTTCAAGAGATTTTCTTGAAGCACCGTCAGCAATTCTGATTTCGCTTGTCGCTTCTATAGGAATGCTGCGAAGCGGTACGATCTTTTCAGCATTTATAGTCCATATAGTTTATAAGATGTATCAGCTTGCTCTTATCATTATCGAGGCAAATTCTGATTCTGCAGCATTTTTACATAGAAACCTATTTATGATTATCGTCTTTATCGCCGGAATCGCAATGACTGCGATAGTTACTTCCACCGGAAAAAGGAAAAACAAGCATTATTTAGTCAAATATCATTCAGAGCTTACATTCAGAAAACAGCTTTTTTATGCTGTCGGAACTTTTCCGTTTTCAGCGGTCGCCCTGCTTTGCGTTCTGGAAGCTATAATAAAAATCGGTTCTTAGAGGTTCTTATGGAAAAATATATGAAACGTGCACTTGAGCTTGCAAAAATCGCCTTTAGTGAAGGCGAAGTCCCTGTCGGAGCAGTTGTCGTACGCAAAAATACGGGAGAAATAGTCGGCGAAGGCAGAAACAAGCGAGAAACCGCCAAAAACGCTCTTGCTCATGCCGAAATAATGGCTATAGACATGGCTTGCCGTACTCTCGGAGGCTGGAGACTTCCGGATTGCGCAATTTACGTCACTCTTGAACCCTGCCCGATGTGCTGCGGAGCGATAATAAATTCCCGTATCGACGATGTGATTTTCGGCGCATACGATAAAAAAAGCGGATCGGCGGTTTCCGTTCAAAAGATGTTTGAACTTCCGTATAATTATCGTCCTAATGTTACAGGAGGTATTATGGAAGAGGAATGTGCCGGAATTCTTTCGGAATTTTTCCGTCAGCTTCGCAAATCAAAGTAAATACAAAACAAATGAGCTATGCAAATCATTGCATAAGCTCATTTTATTATTGAAGTACAATCGAACAATATCAATTTCAGGTATAAAGCGCAAATGAAATAACAAGCGGGACAACAATTATAATTGCAGTAATAATCAGCGCCTGCCACCACTTATTTTTATCTGCTTTCAGCTTATAATCAGTTACACACTTATCCGGATTATCCATGTCATAATAAACAGTAATTTTATCCCCTTCCTTAAAGTTATCCAATCGCTGATTTTTAAAGCTTTTACTATATATTTTTCCGCAGCTGTCTGTAAACGAATAGCTTATAACGTAATATTCATACGAACTTTCAAGATCATGAAGCGAGCCGACAAATTTAATGTCAATAATAGTTCCTTCGGCTTCTGAGATATTTTTTATACGTTTATACTCTCGTCTGCTTTTAGTGCAGGAAAATAAAACAATCGCAATGATTGCAGCAAGCATAAGAAGAATACTGATAACAGCAATTATCTCTACATAATGTTCCATTTCATTTTACACCTTATTTATAATTTTTCTTAAACAGCTTTAAACTTTTTACATAAAACTCCCATGTTTTTGATTTATGAATTTCACTAACATAATAAAAAAAGCCCGTCAATACGGACTTTTTAGTTGGACATTTAAGATATCCACAAATATGGTGCGAGTAATGGGACTTGAACCCATACGTCGATTGACACACGCCCCTCAAACGTGCCTGTCTGCCTATTCCAGCACACTCGCATATATTGCAACAGTCTCAGAACTAAATCGTTCATCCAAGGTTTTTATTTCCCTCACTGCTTTAATATTATATCACAAGATATCCGGTTTGTCAATACCTTTTTTGAAATTTTTCAAAAAAATTTTAAAATGTAAAAATCATGCCGGAGAATACTGAATATGCTCCGGCAAAATATCTGTATTCGGTGTTGTCTTAAATGCAGTTTCTGGAATGCTTTTCTCTTTTTTCAGAATACATATTTTCATCCATTCTGCTGAAAAATTCGTCCACAGAGCTTCCGGAAGTGAAAATGCTGCTTCCTATTGAAAATGAAAGCTTATAGATTTTTGCCCGTTTTCATTAAAATCCTTTACTGCTCTTTTTATATTTTCAGCAGTCTCATTAATTTCCTCTTCACTGCTGTTATGGATGATAACAATAAACTCGTCTCCGGCAAATCTTATAGCATCCGCCTTTTCCGGAACAGACGACTGAATTATCAAAGCTGCGTCAATAAGGGCTTCGTCACCGACTGAATGACCGTATTTATCATTTATTGACTTGAAATAATCAAGATCTATCATCAATCCGGCTGTACAGGTGCTTTTTCCGCTTATAACGGCAAGCGCATAATCGAGATAATTCCGGTTATAAAGCCTTGTCAGCGGATCAATATACGAATGTTCATTTTGCAGTGCCATATGGATTCCGACAAGTCCCAGAGCGACAGAAGTCCACGCAAGAGACACGCCGTAATTGAATATCTGTATCAGCGTTCCTATAATAGGAGGCGCAAGGAGCATCCATATAGGGAAAAATTTCACTCTGCCGCAGCGTATTTTGTATCGGTATCTCAGAAAAACCGTAAAAACAAGATAAAACGCTGTGACTCCATATAAAGCATAAATTAAAGGACGTCTTTTGTAAGAATTATTCTCATCTATCGTAAACAGGAATCTTCCTTTTAAGTTAATAATTATTATAATAATCATAATAACAGCCGGTATGCATATTATTCTATAATATTTTTTTATTCTTTCGGTATTCTGATAAAGCTTAAGAACAGTATAAATACACCATAGAGCCGACACGCACATATTAGTTGAATAAAGGTACGTATTGCCCAGCATTATAATCGCACCCGCTCCGAAAAAACTTTTTCCATCGCAGAAAAATGTGAGCGTTTCCACCATGCACGCAAAGCCTGTCATAACAATCATAGATGTAAAGAGCTTATCGCTGAGCGTTTTCCGCTGCCGTACAAGATAACTGCTTATCAGCAATATTATAAGCATAGCGCAGCCTATGAGATTAGTTATTACAATCGCCTGCATATTCATAAAAAACACCCCTTTCAACCGGAACTTATTTTTATTATATCATACTTTACATATTTTTTCAAGATGAACAGAATATTTTTACAAAATTACATAATTAAGGAAGCACTGATTAAATCACGCCTGACGGCTTTGTACGTCATCTACTTGCATATTTTTCGTCATATCACACAAAAATTTCTTGACAGGCGATAGCCTGCCTGCGGAATCTTTATGCAATCTGCCGAAAAATCTGACGGCGTATCTGACGCACAAAATTTAATCAGTGCTTCCTTAAAAACACCCCTTCCGAAAAAACGGAAAGGGGTGTTTGAGAGGAGGGTATATCATTAATTATCCTGTAAAGCTGATTTTCCGGTTTACACTTCCGGAAGCGAATCAATAATTTCCAGTTTGAATTTCTGAATCGCAAGAGCGTCATTATTTGTAATTCCGTCACCGGTATTACAGCAGTCTGCATTTTTCAGTCCTTGTGCGGTAATAGCGCTTTCATTTGAACCGTTAAGACCGTATGCGTCAGGATTAGAGAGCGACTGCATTATAAGAACCGCATCCGACATATCTACCGTGCCATCACAGTTTGCATCGCCGTAGAGTATTTCCTCGATCGGATCAGTTGTCGGCTGAGTTTTATCCTCTGTTACGAAAACAGTATAGTTTACAACACTGCCCTTCATGCCGTTGCTGCCTAATTCAACGGTTTCGCCCTCTTTAAAGGACTTCGCATACAGATCAAATTCAACGTTGTTGGAGTTTTCTGCTGTTTCTCCGGTTTTTTCGTATCCGCTAAGCCACTGCGGAACTGAACCTGCTTCTTCAACACGCTTATCAAGAGCAACATAAACCTTTATATCTGCTCCGGCTGTGAACTGAGCAAGACTCGATTCACTGTTCTTTGAATCGCAGGCTGTTCTTATATATTCTGCATCTTTGAGAGATTCAGGGAGAGAGCTGTATGTTACATCACGATCGCCAAATACAGCTTCACCGGTATTAACTCCTGCGGATATCGACCAATCCGAAGCGTTCTCGTTATCCTTAACCGCAAGAGACTTGATAAGTCTTCCGCTTTCTGCGTTTTTCTTTGCAAAAACAGTGTAGTTGATAACGTTTCCGTTCATTCCGTTTGTTCCAAGAAGAACACTTTCACCATTAGCACAGCTCTTTTTGTATACAATAAATGTAACATCGTTGCTGCTCTGAGCAGTCATATCTGTTCGTGTCCAGCTTCCGAGCCATGCAGGGACTGCTCCGTTTTCTTCGACACGCTTATCAAGAAGAACATAAGCGGTCATATCCGCTCCTGCCTTAAAGGAAGCAAGATCGCCCGAAAACGCCTTGGAATCGCAGGCTGTAAGAACAGCTTCTGCTCCGTTTATTTCATCAGGAAGCGAAACATATGTGAATTCACGATCGCCGAATACTGCTCCGCCTACTGAGACTGATTCGGCTATTTTCCAGTCAAGATAGTTTGCTGTATCCTGAACAAGAAGTTCCTTAAAGAGTCTGCCGTTTATGGGATCTGCCTTGATCTCAAGAATCCATTTCTGATCTGCACTGTCGTTGCAGGCCCACTGAATTACATTTGCGCCGGCTTCCTTTGAAGCGGATGTTACGCCTATACCGCTTTCATCATTAGTAGCTTTAGTACATATAGCATATGTTCCGTCGCCGTTATCGACGAATTTGAAGAGTTGAGCGTCGCTTGCCGTATCTCCCCATATTCCGATGTTTGTACCGTTATCCTGCTTGCCGTAATCGAGATCGAGAAGGAATGTTTTTCCGCCGCCTATTTCGGAATAAATTCTGTAGTATCCGTCTCCGGCATCTTCAAAAGTCCAGCCCTGCTGAGAGCTTCCCTGCTGAACGTTTGCACCGTTTTCAGTTTTTGCATCAGCAACCTCAAGATAAAGTCCGCTGTTTGCATTTTTGATCTTGTATTTATGAGCCGTATCGATAACCGCACCTGTTTTTCCATTTATCACCGGAAGAGCGCCGTTTACAGTTCCCTGCGGTCTTGCAGGAAGATCATAGCCTGTTCCAAGGAAAAAGCTTGTATGAGGAGGCTGATTATATGCGGTATTCTGAGCCGAAACCTGCATACGGTAATGAGCGTCGTGCATGAGAGTTGTTATACGATAATCAGTATCATAGGGAGTACAATAAATTCGTACAGATTTGCTGTCGGCGGCTCTTACAATAAGCTCTTCACGCCAGTCCCCGAAAATGTCGGCAGAAAGGCAGGGCGTTCCCTTAGTTGTGTTGCAGGTGTAGAATCCTGTCGTTTCAAGAAGCTGAGTAAGAGTTCCGTCATCCTTCATTTTTGAGATCTTTGCCGGAGAATCGGTATAGCCGTCAAGAATTTCACGTTCAAGATCGCCGTCCCAGTAACTGAAGAAGTTGATAGCCGGTCTGCGGCAGGAGAGAGTGTTTCCCTTAACGTCTTTAACTTCATTGCCGTTGCCCCAAAGCTCTGCTCCGGGATTTTTTGCCCAGACGTTATCTGCGGCACATCTTCCGGTATCGCCTGAACCGTCGTTATGAAAAATTATCTTTCCTGTATCGCAGTCTACCAGAGAAACGCCATACGGCTTATCCTCGTGGCATATCCACGCTTCAAGTCCGGGATTGGTCGGGTCAAGATCGCCTACGTGCATAGCGTCGCCGTGACCTTTATTGAGTCCCCAGAGCAGCTTTCCATTGTCATCGATGCAGGTTGAACCTGTGATGATTTCCTGTTTTCCGTCTCCGTCAACATCCGCCGGCATACTGTTGTGATTTCCGTCGCCGTAACCTAATGCAGAGCTGCTTGTTCCCGTGTCAAACAGCCACATTTTTACAAGCTTCTTGTTTTCAACCTTGTATGCAGTCGCTGTCATACGCCCATAATATCCTCGTCCTGTTACAACGCAGGGATGAACGCCGTCAAGATAAGCAACAGTTCCCCAGAATCTGTCAACACGGTTTGTCTTGTCGCTGCTCTTGCCCCATTTTGTCGGATCGCCTCTTCCGGGCTCGTAATCAATTGTATCAAGCGCCTCGCCTGTAGCGCCGTCAAAGAGAGTGTAATATTCAGGGCCGCTGTAAATAAATCCATTTCCGTCACGATAGTTCTTAGAACCGTCGCCGATTACATTTCCCTTACCGTCTTTAGTTCCGTCTGCGGTCTTACAGGTCATTTCAGCTTTTCCGTCCAAATCGAAATCTGCAACGAAAAACTGCGTATAGTGCGCTCCGGCACGGATATTGTAGCCTAAATCTATTCTCCAGAGTCTTGTTCCGTCAAGCCTTACGCAATCAATATAAACTCTATCGGTTTTGCCCTTCTGCGAATTATCCTTAGAGTTGGAAGGATCCCATTTAATGAAAAGCTCATATTGTCCGTCGCCGTCAACATCGCCTACCGACATATCGTTAGGACTGTATGTACATCCGGAAGCTGTCGGCGGAGAAAGCGGAATATCAAAATAAGCGTTATTTGAAATAAGCGAACAATCCTCAGAAGAAACGACTTTACCTCCGACAACGGTATCAACACGGTATTTCGAGCTTGATTTACCGTCTTTATCAAGATAACAAGTCGCATCGTTTTTTTCGCTTGTGTAAATAAGCGTTCCGTCACGGTAAAGCCTGAAAACGGCGTTATCATCGTCATTTGCAAGAAATCTCCAGTTAACAAGCATTCCCGAACCTGTATTTATTGCAGAAATTCCTCTGTTCAGATATTCAAGCACATTCGTGCTTCCTGCTGCCGCATTAGCTTCTAACGGTTGTTTTTTTGAAGGAATCGAAACTGTTCCGCTCACAATAGCCAACGCTGAAACTGCTGCGGCAATTTTTTTGATTTTTCTTCTCATAAAAATAATCATCCCCCTGAAAGCATTCAATGTACTAAATAAGAACTTTTTTGCAAATCAAAGTTTTTTCTAACCGATTCATAATTTATCTATATTAATATTATACACAATTTTTACTGCTTTACAATGAAATATTCTATCATTTTCATAAGATTTTTTTGTAAGCAGTGCAAAAATATGCATAATAGTCTTGCAATCCGATTTGAAATATGATAGAATAATACATATTGCGAAAGGAGCTGATGAAATGAAGCAGAGAATTCTTATCGGAGTTATTATTACCGAATGTCATGTTGATTTTCAAAGCGAGATCATGCGTGGAATTATATCTCAGGCTTTCAGAAGCAACTGCGATATCGCCATTATTTCCCCATTAAGCAACTTCTACGCAGATTCAGCTCATAAGGATACCGAGAAATCAATATGCGATCTCATACTTTCACAAAAATTCGACGGTTTTCTTTACGACCGCAACACCTTTTACGGAGAAAAGGTACATAAATATATAGATGAACTTCTTGTGCTCTCGGATAAACCTGTCATGCTCCTTGATTCAAGCGACCATAAGAATTTTGAAACGACCTCTGCCGATGACTGCGACGCTTTCGAGGATATCACAGACCACCTCATTGACGTTCATGGGCTGAAAAGGATATATTGTCTTACCGGTCCGAAAAAAGCTTTTGTCGCAGAAGAACGTCTTAAGGGCTATTTTAATTCAATGAAAAAGCATGGTCTCTATTATGATAAAAGCTATTATCAGTATGGAGATTTCTGGACGGAATCGGCGAAAAATCTTGCTGAAAAAATTATAAGCGGCGAGCTTGAGCGTCCTGAAGCCGTAGTTTGCGGAAACGACGTTTCTGCTATCCAGCTTACCAAATCCCTTATGGCTCATGGCATCAGAATCCCGGAGGATATCGCTGTAACAGGCTATGATGCCTCCGATGACGGCTATAGAGCTTCTCCGTCTATAACAAGCTATGAAAGACCTAATTTCCAGCTTGGCGCAGAAGCTTTCAGGAGACTTTACAGGATAATTACCGGAAAACTCTGCCATAAAATTCCCAATGAAAAGGGCGCTCTTCGTATTGGAGAAAGCTGCGGATGCAAAGAGAATCGTAAAATGCGCCGCAGCATCCAAAGAGAAAAAAGCATCAACAGCCGATTTGAACAGGGCATTCTTTACGACGATATGCTCTTTGATATCACCAACGCCGATAACACGGATATTTTTGCCGACAAACTTGATAATTACACTTATCTTCTTTATAAAATGTCTCATCTCAGAATATGCATTACGAAAAGCTATATCGAGTCTTCACAAGGACAATACTCCGATAAGCTCGGCTTCCGGTGCGGAGATGAAGTTAAAATTGTTCTTGCAAAGTCAGCAGTTAAAAAAGAATGCGGCAGCGGCGAATATTTCAGCTCCTCCGAAATTCTTCCTGATTTCAGCGCCGAAAAAAGCTATCCCTCGGCATTTTATATCTCGCCTCTTCATTATAACGATAATTTCTTCGGGTATATCGCCATTTCTTTCGGAAAAAATCCAATGGCATTCAGAAGTCTTTACTATCAGTGGGTAAATTATGTCAACGTCGCTCTGGAACAGGTTCGTATAAAATCAGCCCTGTCCCACGCTGTTTTAAACAATAATAAAGCTCTTCTATACGACAGCCTCACTGGTCTTTTCAGCCGCAGCGGAGTTGAAAAGGAATTCTCTGAGCATCTTGCCGCAGAAGAAAAAAACTGCACTCTCGACTGTATAACTATTGAACTTGTCGGCATAAAAAGAATCTACTACAGAAGCGGCGAGGAAAATTGCAGCCGTATCACAGCGTCTTTCGCTTCTGCCCTTAAAGAATGCACCAGAGAAAATGAGATCTGCGGAATGTGGAGCGCTCAGACTCTTTGTATTATAACCATACTGAAAGACCGTGTGAACGAGATTTACAGCGAGCTTCATTCAAAAGTCAAAGAGAGCCGCTTCAGCGAAGGGGGAAATTTCAATGTTGATTTCTCAATCGGTCTTTTCACTTTCAATACAAGTGAAAATATCGATCTCGGAGAAGCTATGTATAAATCTACCGTAAATAAGATAATATCTTACAACATCCCGGAAAGCAGCGAAAATCCTCAGTTTGAAAAGCTTTGTATGCTTCGCAGCAAAATAAAAAAAGATCCGGCTTTTCATTGGAATATAAGCGAAATTGCAGATAGTCTTTATCTCAGCAAAAGCTATCTCCAGAAAATATACAAGTCCTTTTTCAACAAGAGCATTATCGAGGAAATGATCGAGTTCCGCATCGAAAAGGCTAAAAAGCTTCTTAATGAAACCGACCTTACCGTTACCGAAATATCCAAGCAATGCGGATATTCCTCTTACAATTATTTTGTACGTCAGTTCCGGCTGAGCGAGGGAATTTCTCCATCGGAATATCGGGAATCCCAAATCTCCTCTTAAATCTTATGCAAAATCAGATTTTTCTTTAATAAGATTATCATTTTCCCCCAGCAAAATATCCATTATTATTTTAGCTCCATCACGGAAACCTGAGACGTAATTTTCTACGGATGATATTGCTAATAATTCTCCCCTCATTTCACTTATAGAATCAATATGACTTGTGTATTCATCAGGAAGTATTTTTTTCAGATCTTCTGCGAGAATATTAATCGAATTAAGCAGATTTGCATATCTGGAACCCTTATTAAACGTGTCCAATGAAAGCGGAACCTTTCCGTAATATAATTCTTGAATAAAATCCATGATATTTTCTCCTTTCAGTGATATAGTTATATTATAATACGCAAATGAGAAGATGTCAACCTTTAATTACTCATATGAGTAAAATTTATAGAATTGTACCAAACCGAAGGAGATTACTATGAGTATTATTAATCGCATTATACAAATAATGGATAAAAAGCATTTAAATCAAAGTGAATTGTGTAACAAGTTAGGAATCAGAGACAGTACCTTTTCAACTTGGAAAACAAGAGGAACAGATCCTCCGGCAAAATACATTTTACTCATTTGCGAATATCTGAATGTTTCAGCCGATTATCTTTTGGGAAAAGAAGAAAAAAACACAAATATCATCAATTCCTATAATGAAAAACAATTTGATGAAACCATTAAACAAGTATCAGAGGCTTTTTCAAAATTAAGCTTTTCGGATAAGACTAAAGTTATGAGCCTTATAGCGGAATTAAGTGAAAAAAACGAGAAGTAATATTTTTACTCTTAATGCAAAACTGCTGTACATAAAACCAGTACAGCAGTTTTTATTTATTTCATATTTTTAATTATCGAAATTTTTCGTCTCTCCGTTTAAAAAATCAAAACAAAATATAATCCCCTTAAATCAGCGATTCTCCGCCTTTTCTATTTAAGAAAAACCTCCTGCTGAGTGCAGATATCGCCCTCCAATTTATAAGTCACAACATATGTAAGAGAAGTTTCGGTTTTCTCCTCAGTTATTTTTCGTTCGATTATTTCCGTTTCATCGCCGAGAAAATTTTTTTCATAAAGATAAATTTTCTCCATAAGCTTTTCTGAAAGCTCTTCATCGGTAAGAGTTTCCTCAGAGAGCTTTTTCTCGGTTATTTTCTCTTTTACAAAACCTATTGGAAGCTCCTTTCCGAAAAGATTCACACGGTTTTCAAACGTTTCGCTGTCGGAATTTTTATATTTATTTTTGCCGAAAAACATCGGTATTTTCAGATTGAAAAGCCTCAGATAGCGTTCGTTGGAAGTTTCTCCGGTCGGTTCAAAGGTCTGCGTATTATAGTCGCCGGTGAACGTGACCGTTTCTTCATAAACTCCACGTATCTTCCCCATAGCGTGATGAAGCGTTGTATGTCCGGTAGCGTCGGTCGTAACTCCGCTTACAAGCATAGTTCCCTGCATAACATAATCGCCTACCTTGTGCATAAGAAATCCGTCGTAAACCGAAGTATAGGTTATCTCTGCGTCTTTCGAGGAAACTATATTGCACGGCACACGCTCCATAGCCATTTCCGGTCTGTCAACGATTTCCGTAACCTCAACCACAATTCTGTTGCCCGTATGACGTATCGCCGCCCAAGAAATCTGGTCTACCATTACCCTCAGCTCGTTTTCGCAGTAATGAAAATTTATCTTCCGAAGCGGAGTTCCCTGCTTTATATCGAGTTCGGCAAGCGCAGCCAGAATTGCTTCGTCGCTTACGATCGAGTTCCCCTGAATATCAATTGTAACGACTACATTTGAAAAATAAAGCGAGCCGACAAGGACGATGATCACTCCGATAAGTATACCGAATCTTTTTCGATATCGCCGAACTCTTGAAGCGAGAGTGTTATATTCAGCGTATTTAAGCTCTATATCAAATTCTCCGGCAATTTCTTCAAGTCTTGCAAGATCGCTATGGTAAACCTCCGCATAAAAAATATCTTTACGGACATATTGACTGAAACAGCTTATTCTGCTGGAATGCAGCGCATTTATAAATTTATACAGATTTTTTCCGGATGCGTCAATTCTCAGTCTGCCTTTCAGCTGATTCTTCATTTTTTCTTCCGCTCCTTTCAATAAATTCGACCTTGGAAATTTTTCCCCTTACAATAAGTCCGTTTGCCTTGAAATCATACGCCCGAAGATCGCTCCCCCATATCTGTATACAGAGCTTTCCCGATACAAGCTGCATAAAAACCTCGTTATATTCCTCTATACGGCTGCAATTTTCGATAAGAAGCTCATTGTTGCAGTCGAAATAAATCTGCGGATTCAGATAAAACGTATCTCTCGCCTTGTCGGCAAATTTATTGAACAATACTATCATCTCCTTGGATTATCATTTATACAGAATATCATAGTTTTATTTTCAGTTATATAATGGCGATTCTGGTCCTCTTTACTGTTTGGCAAAAGCTGTATGTACTCTGGATGCAAGCCCTAATTATAACAAATCCCTTTTGGGATTTGTTATAATTAATACTGGGTTCCAAAGGGTGACTCCCCACAGTGTGGGGAGATGTCGGCTTGCCGACAGAGGGGGCGGGCGCCTGTTAGGCGTGCACTCCCCTTTGGCAGAGGGTATGGGAGACAGCATCTCCCATAATAATAACTCAAAATAAAGCCATGACATTCATGGTCTAATTGTTCTCTTCAAATAATATGATTAATCGGGTGATCATTATGAAGAAAATTCCAGAAAAAACTTTAACTGCCTTGAAAATACTCCTGCTGATAACAGGAGTCTGGTTCTGCATTTCCGAAACAGAAGCGGTCAAAACTGCGGTATCCGGAGCTTTGGGACGATGTATAAATATTATAATCCCTTCTCTTTATGCAATGATGACAGTCTCGGCGCTTGTAATAAAAAGCGGCTTAACGAGTAAATTTCCAAAGCCTTTCAAGTTTGTCGGAAGGTTTCTTTTCGGCATGAACGAAAATTCCTTTCCGATTTTTCTGTTCAGTATGTTCGCCGGATATCCTGCCGGAGCGAAGATGCTCTGCACCGGCTATAGCGGCGGAAAAATTTCCAAAAAATCCGCCGGTCTTCTCATGGGTATATGTTTCGGGGCAGGTCCGGCATTCATCTTCGGATGCATATCCGGACAGCTTTACAGCTCTTCTCTTGCCGGGAAAATTATTCTTATATCGACTGTTTCAGCTAATGTTATATTAGCATTTTTTGTTTCATTTTTTCTGCGCAGGGACTCTGAAATCCAAAAAAATGCGCCGAATTCGTTCTCGATAACAGGAGAAATGCTCACGGAATGCGTCATATCGGGCGGAAAAACAATTGCTGAAATATGCTTTATGATAATCGCTTTTTCTGTTTTTACAGCCATGCTCGATACTTACGGAATAATATCGGCGGCTGCTGACGTTTTCTCAAAGATATCAGGATTATCTCATGATATCTCAGCGGAATTTCTTCCGGCTTTTCTTGACATCACAGCCGTGAACGCTCTTCCTGAAAATAATTACAGCCTGCTCCCATACCTATGCGCCCTGACCTCTTTCGGCGGCATATGCGTCATATTCCAGATATCCGCCGTTGTTTCAGGAAAGCTTTCCCTTAAACCTCTTATTCTCCTGCGCACTATAGCCGCAATTCTGAGTTTTATCATATGCCGCTCTATCATGCCCTTTATGATGAGAAACGAAGTGATCTCTGCTTCGGCAGCAGCCGTTAAAACATATAAAGCGCCCTCTCCCGTTCCATCGCTGCTCATTATTCTTATGACTTTTATGCTTATGTGCGAATACGGAAATCTTATAAAATGTAATAAAAAACAACAAAATAAAATATAATAAAATATACAGAATAAATAGTGACATTTATGGAAAAATATGTTATAATCATAGATAAGAATCTGTTCCGAGAACAGCTTTCAAATTACAAAAAAGCAAAGGACGTGCTTGAATATGTCTGAAAATTATGACGTTATTATTGCAGGCTGCGGCGCAGCAGGACTTTATGCAGCTATAAACCTTCCTAAACAGCTTAAAATTCTCATTATCTGCAAGCGTGAACTGAATTTATGTAATTCATCCCTTGCACAAGGCGGTATCGCCGGAGTATACAACTCCCCTACCGACAATATCCAGTATCATCAGAATGATACTCTCATTGCCGGAAGCTTTAAAAATAACGTTGACGCAGTTCACACTCTCGTAAGTGAAGCTGCCCGTGACCTTGAACATATCATTGAGCTTGGCGTTGATTTCGATAAAAATCCAGACGGCTCTTATCACAGAACGCTTGAGGGAGGTCACAGCCACCATCGTATTTTCCACCATGCCGACGCTACCGGAGCTGAAATAACTTCAAAGCTTCTTGCTCACGTTCAGACTCTTGAAAACGTTGAAATAAGAGAAAATACCATTATGTGCAATGCTAAAAAAACCTCAACCGGATATTCTGTTTTTCTTAAATCCGAGGATGACGTTTATAAAACGTGCAACTGCCACTTTATGATACTTGCAACAGGAGGTATCGGCAGAGTTTATAAATACACTACCAATTCCGCTATCGCTACGGGCGACGGTATTACGTTCGCTTATGAAATGGGCGCAAAGATAAAAAATCTCAGCTATGTTCAGTTTCATCCGACCGCTTTCAACAATAAAGCTACCCGTGAATGCTTCCTCATTTCCGAAGCCGTAAGAGGAGAGGGCGCTTATCTTCTTAACTGCCATAAGGAACGCTTTATGCAGAATTACGACGAACGTCTCGAGCTTGCTCCAAGGGACGTTGTTTCCCACGCTATAGTCCTTGAAGCAAGAAAGCAGAACTCCACCGAATTTTTCCTCGACATAAGCTATAAGGACAGCGAGTTTCTCAAAAAACGTTTCCCCATGATATACAGAAATCTCCTCGAACAAGGCTACGATCTCACTAAAGAGCCTGTTCCGATATACCCCTGCCAGCATTATCTTATGGGCGGAATCGATGTTGACAACAACTCCGAGACAAGCCTTGCCAACCTTTTCGCCTGCGGAGAATGTTCGCACACCGGAGTTCACGGCAGCAACCGTCTTGCAAGCAATTCCCTGCTTGAAGCTCTTGTTTTCTCACGTCATGCGGCAGAATGCATTGCTTCACGTCTTGAAAATTCACCTGATGATTTCGAGGATGCTGATTTCGACGCTCATATCGGAAACAAACACATTCCAAAGGGATACCGCACCGAAACACGCAATATCATGCAGCAGAGTTATTTTGTAATTCCTGATAAGCAGGCTGCCGCAGAAGGATTTAAAAAAATCAAGAAAATGCGTGACGATCTTCTTAACGGAGGATATGTTGTTGACGCAGACTATGTTCTCGCAAAGTCTATCGTCACCTGCGCTTATATAATCCTTGAAGAAGTTATGCAGTAAAAAAAGAAAAACAAAAGAAAAGAGGAACAAGAATGTCTAAAATAAGCAAAACGCTATTCTCGGCTATCGCAGCAGTCGTTATTTCGTCACTGTATTTTCCTTCTGTAAACGCAGGTTATTCGCTTAAAGGAGATATAAGCGGCGACAACGTTATCGGCGGCGGAGACATGAAGCTTCTTCAAGAGTATATTCTGAACAACAATACGCTTACTCAGGAACAAGCTGAACGTGCCGATGTGAATTCGGACGGCTGCATAGACTCATTCGATCTCGCCCTTGCCAAAAAAAATCTCTATTCCAAGCTTGATAAGCTCCCACAGGGAACTTGGATCGCCGACGGAAATGAAGGCGTAAGATATTATAACTTCACAAACGGAACCGTTATAGATCAGACATCCGGAAAAACTACCGATTTTTCCTGCGATGCAAGCTCTCATAACCTTAATTTCAACAAAAATATTTTTGCCGATAAAAAGCACGCCATTTTCTCTTACAGCAGCGAAAAAGCTCTCGTTCTCCGCTGGGACGGCGGAGCTGTTGAAACTCTTCACTATTACGGTGAAAATCCTATCGACTACAGCAAGCTTATCAGATCCGGAAAGTGGACAGCTTCCGGCGGATACGGTTCAAGAGAATTCAGCTTCAGCGGTGTAAGCGGAAACTACACAGACTCCGAAACAGGAATGGGACTTGCCTTTGAATACAGCGTAAACGGCAATAAGCTTGCTTTCCGAATGGGCGGAGCCGATAATTCCGTAACTGCAACTGTGACTTCTGTCGATTCAACTCATTTTACTCTTACATGGGAAGACGGAACGACTGAAAACTTTACAAGACAGAACTCAGTAGATTACACAAAGCTTATCGGTTCGGGAAAATGGCTTGCTTCCGGAAAAAACAGCTACAGAGTTTTCACCTTCAGCGGAACAAGCGGAAATTACATTGATTCCAAAACGGGAATGGGCGTAGCCTTTGAATACAGCGCCGACGAAGAAAATCTGACGTTCCAGATGGGCGGCGCAGGAAATAACGTCAACGCCGTCCTGACTCCCATTGATTCAACTCATTTTACTCTTACATGGGAAAACGGAAATGTTGAAAATTTCACTAAGCAGAATATTGAGAAAAGAAACGGGGTTACTTACGTTAACGGCATTCTTATCGCAAACAAAACATACTCTCTTCCCTCTTCCTATAATCCGGGAGCGCTTACCGCTGAAACTCAGGCTGCTTTCAACCGCATGAAAAATGACGCTGCCGCTGCCGGACTTAATCTTTGGGTGTGCTCCGGTTTCAGATCTTACAGCTATCAGGATCAGCTTTACAACTCCTATGTTGCAAGAGACGGAAAAGCTGCGGCTGATACATATTCCGCAAGAGCCGGTCACTCCGAACACCAGACGGGACTTGCTATAGATATAAATATGGCGTCCGACGCTTTTATCGGAACTCCGGAGGCAAAGTGGATTGCCGCCAACTGTTATAAATACGGTTTTATTCTCCGCTATCCGCAGGGAAAACAAGATATAACAGGATATAAATACGAAGCATGGCACGTCCGCTATCTTGGTACAGAAACGGCAAAAGCGGTTTACGATTCCGGACTTACTCTTGAAGAATACCTCGGCATCGACTCCGTTTACCAGAATTGAACTTGAAAGGACAATCATTTTATGAAACTTTTACAATGCTATATCGACAATATCATAACAACCGCTCTTATGGAGGATATCAATTACATCGACGCTGCGGCAGATAATCTTATTCCTCCGGAGCATAAAAGCTCGGCTTATTATGTTGCAAAGGATTCCGGAATTGTCTGCGGAATCGAAGTCGCTAAACGTGTTTTCGAGCTTGCAGGCGGAGATGTTGAATTCAGAATACTCATGAACGACGGCTCCGAGGTTAAAAAGGGCGATATAATTGCCGAACTTGAGGGAAGTACCCTTACGCTTCTTAAAGGCGAAAGAACTGCTCTTAATCTTCTCCAGCATATGTCCGGCATCGCAACTGCGACTAATAAGTGCGTAAAGCTTGTCAGCGGTACTAAAGCCTCCGTTACCGATACAAGAAAAACTCTTCCCGGACTTCGTGCGCTACAGAAATACTCTGTTACAGTAGGCGGCGGAAAAAATCACCGCTTCAATCTTTCCGATGCAGCTATGCTTAAAGATAATCATATCGACGCTTACGGCGGAATAACTGCGGCGGTTTCGGCTCTTCGTGAGAAAATAGGTCATACCATTAAAATCGAGGTAGAGGTAAGAACGCTTGAAGAGCTTAAAGAAGCTCTTGATAATAACGTTGAGATAATTATGCTCGATAACATGAGCTGTGATGAAATGAAGAAGGCTGCTGAGATAACTGCCGGAGAGGCGCTCCTTGAAGCCTCAGGAAATGTTACTGCCGAAAATATCCGCTCTGTTGCCGAAACAGGTGTTGATATCATTTCTCTCGGTGCGCTTACGCATTCAGTCAAGTGTTTCGACATTTCTATGAAAATAAAGAAATAAATATTTTTAAAGCCTATTGACAAATATAAAATGATGTTGTATAATATTAATATAATATGTAACATATACAAAATATTATGTTATAATGTTATAATTTTTATGAGGTGATATTATGAAAAAAGCAATTTCTTTATTATCCGCAATGTTACTTAGTCTTTCCACTGCACCCATGATCGTTTCCGCAGAAGATTCCGAGCCTGTTGTATATGAGATAGGCGATGTAACCCATGACGGAGTTATAGACGCAATTGACGCTACTCTCGTGCTTAATTATTATACACTCAGCATATCAATATCATGCCCTGAGGACACTGACGATCCTGATTTTGCTTCAGATCTGCGTGAAGAGTTACAGTCGCCCCGTTATGAACATATTAATGAAAACGGCGATATTAACGGCGACGGTGTAATAGACGGAACGGACGCTGTTACTATCCTCAAAATTTATACAGATAACCTTTCAACGATAACAACTTATGAAATGGGCGATGTAAATCACGACGGCATGATCGATCCTGTTGACGCTTGCCTCGTACTTTCTTATTATACCTATTCAATCTCCGGTACTGACGGTACTCCTGATGACAGAATAAATCATCCTTATTTCAAATATATTTCCGAATATGCTGATATTGACGGTGATGGAGTAATTAACAGCAAAGATGCCACTGCTATCCTCAAAATCTATCAGGACAGATCTGGTGATACAAGAGAAAATTATAATGCATCCGAATATCTTGAAGAACATGGTTATGTATTTAACTAAATAAATCAAGGACTGCTGTATATAATTGCAGCAGTCCTTTTTTATAATTTTCCACTTGACATACCTTCGTATTTTGTGATATACTATAAATATCTAAGGCGCTGCCCAGTAAACAATTAATTTAACTTGGAGGCATAAATCATGAAAAAATTCAAATATACAGCTATCTTGCTTTGCGCAGGCTTAATGCTGACTTCCGCTGTCGGATGTAAAAAGGATAAAACAACTACTTCAGATACATCCAATTCTATAAGCGAAAACAACAACAATAACTACAATAACAACAATAATACAAATACTACAAAACGTGAAATAGGCAAAAATGAAATAGTTGCCGGAATTTCTGAAGAAACAGATGAAAACGATACTGTTTTCAAACTCAATTCTGTTTATATAACTCCTGATGCACAGAGCACTACAGAAGGCGAACGTAAATATGTTTATCTGGATGTTGAAATAAAAAACAATTCTGATATATCGTATAACCTTAACTGCCTTAATAATTTCATTCTCGTTCTTCCGGACGGAGCCGTATCTGATGATAAAAACGGCGATGGAGTAATCGACATTAAGGATTGCGAGGTGTATTCGCATATTCAAACAAATATGTATGCATCAAACAACTTCAAAGAAAATATATACACTCCAGATCCGTTCAATATTCCTGCAAACGGAACTTTCAAAGGTATTGTCGGCGGATTCCGTGTTCCACCTGAAACAGACAGCTTTACCATCAAATTCTTCCCGACTAAAGACGATCCTAACAATAAGGAAAGCGTTATCAAGATAGATGTAACTGCGGATAATATTCAGCCAATACCCTCGGATTTTCTTAAATAATTTTGTCCGACCTACAAGCCTGCCTTTGCGCAGGCTTTTTTTATTCTTAATTTTTTTCCAAGAACGGCAACAATAACGCCTATATAAACCATTCCGCCTATTAATGCAGAAAAAATTATAACTGCTGCGGTGCTCATGTTTTTTGCTTCAAGAAGTGCAGCGACCAGATATGCCGAAGCTCCGCACATAATTCCTGCATAAAGAACTTGTAAAAACGGCGCTGCGCTTATATGTACTCCGGATGTTTTTTGAAATACCGCAAATGATACTGCAAGAATTATTCCATAGCAAAGCGAAGTTGATAACGCCGCTCCGTCAACTCCCATAAAAGGTATCAAAGCAAGATTGCCAATAAGCTTTACCGCCGTTCCGAGAAGCATTATTTTCAGCGGCAGAGACGTTTTTCCTATTGCCTGAAGCATACTGAAAAGCGGATACGATACGCACAGGAATACCATTCCCGGCATAAGCAAACGAAGCGAATTTACACATACTGCAACCTCGTCCGATTGGCGCGGAAAGAGAAAAGTCATTATTTCCGACGAAAGAACTCCCAGTCCCACCGCCGCAGGTATCGCTATAACTGCCGATGTTACAAGCGCCTGCATTACGCTTTTTTTTAACGAGTCCCTGTTGCCGCTTTCCCAATCAGAAGTAACGCAGGTGAGAGCGCCTTTGCCGAGCATATTAGTCACAGATGGGACAAGATTAAAAACCGTAAGCGCTATTCCAGCAAAAGAACCGTATATGAACTGCGGAATCTCTTCGGGCGCTATTCCTGATGGAATATGAGTCGTTCCCGCACCGAAATAAGAAATACATCCTATAACCGTCCACATATCTATAAGAGCAGTAAGATTGGTGACAACGGCACTTACTCCGACCGGAACAGCAGAGCCGATAAGCTCACGTGTTATCTGTCTTCTGCCCATAACTGTTTTTTCTTTGGAAACTTCGCTTCGGATGAAAAGTCTTAAAACTGCAAAAAACAAAACTGCTCCAACCGAAGAAAGAGTTACGCCAAGAATTCCTGCTGCTGCTGCGATAGCTCTTATATCGGTAATGTTCGGGAAATATTTCATAACGGCTTCACTGTTTTCCGTAACGAAATTACAAAGCCACAGACCCGCTCCGACCTTGACTGTTCCCTCTGCTACCTGTGAAAGAGCAGTCGGGTACATATTGCTTAATCCCTCGTAATATCCACGCTCAACAGCCGTAATGCATCCGAAAAATACCGCCGGAGCTATCATTGCTACAGCAACAGATGCTTCCGGACTGTTTGCCGAATAAATACTGAATGGACGTGCAAGAAGAAACGTTATTACGCTTCCGATAAGTCCGGCTGCCGAAAAGACCATAAGGGCAGTCCGACGAATTTTTTTTGCGTTATCAATCATTCCAAGCGCCATACTCTGTGCGGTCATTCTTGCAACAGCAGAAGATACTCCGGTCACTGTAAGAGCATATATCGGCATAAAAAGGCTGTATGCGCAGCTGAAATAACTCATACCTACTCCGCCGAGAATATTCGTCAGAGGAATTTTGAACAGCGCCCCCAGCAGCTTTGCCGCCGCTGCCGAGACCATAAGTATCAGCGAGCCTTTAAGAAAATTCTGTTTTTTCAATAATATCAATCCTTTTTATGATTTGTAAGCGTTTATCTTTTTAATATTAAATATGGAGTTTATCTCCTTTATCTTCTTGCAAAGGTGTTTTTCTCTATGGCAATCGCCATAATTATATCAAATACCCCTTGTGGGTATTTGATATAATTAATACCGGGTTTCAAAAGGGGATGTACTCCCCTTTGGCAGGGGGCAGGGGTGACTTCCTACAGTGTAGGGAGATGTCGGCTTGCCGACAGAGGGGTGCGGGTCTCCAGTGGAGACCTCTCGCAAAGCGAGAAGCACCGACCGAACCGACAGGTGAGACCACGGGCGACCGTTGGGAGCAGAGTCCCCCTTAAAATATCAAAAAAGATAAAATGCTTTCACTTTTCATAAAAATATATGTTGCAGAAATCAAAAATATGTGGTATAATATATTTGTTCTGAAAATTTATGCGGCTTATCCGCATTTTAACTCTATTATTTAGAAAGGAATTTTTACTATGGATTATAAATTTTCCGATAAAGTCAGCGGACTTAAAGCTTCTGCTATCCGTGAGATTCTCAAATATACCTCCGATCCGGAAGTTATATCCTTTGCGGCAGGAAATCCTGCTCCGGAAGCTTTTCCCAAAGAGGCAATTGCCGAGATCTCCGCAGAACTGCTCAAAAACGATCCCGTTCTTGCTCTTCAATACAGCATTACAGAGGGTTACACTCCGCTTCGTGACTATCTGAAAAACTGGATGAGCGAAAAAAATTGTTTTCATCCGGAATTCGACGACCTTGTCATCACTTCAGGCGGACAGCAGGCAAACGAGCTTTCCTGCAAGGTTCTGCTTAACGAGGGCGATACTCTTCTTTGTGAATCACCGAGCTTTATCGGTTCGCTGAACGCTTTCCGCTCTTATAACGTAAATCTCAAAGGTATTGATATGGAAGAGGACGGCATTAATCTTGAAAAGCTCGAAAATGCTCTGAAAACTGAGCCGAATGTCAAAATTCTTTACCTTATTCCGAATTTCCAGAATCCAACCGGAAGAACAATGTCGTTTGCTAAAAGAAAAGCCGTTTACGAGCTTGCCTGCAAGTATGATTTCATTATTCTGGAGGACGACCCCTACGGCGAACTCAGATTTGCCGGCGAGACTATCCCCTCTATTAAAAGTCTGGATACCGAAGGCAGAGTTATCTACTCCAGCACCTTCTCAAAGCTTATCTCTCCCGGATTCAGAACAGGCTACGTTTCAGCTCCGGCTGCAATCATTCAGAAAATCGTCGTTTGCAAACAGGTTTCGGACGTTCATTCAAATATCTGGGCGCAGGTCGTTTCGCACCGCTTTATGTCCAGCGTAAACCGTGAAGAGCATTTCAATAAGCTTCGTGCGATCTATAAAGAAAAATGCGAGCTTATGTGCGGTCTTATAGAAAGCGGATTCTCGAAAAAAATCACTTATACCAAGCCTGAAGGCGGTCTGTTCATCTGGTGTACTCTTCCGGAGGGATGTGATATGAACGCTTTCTGCACCAATGCTGTTAAGGATTACAAAATTGCCGTTGTTCCGGGAAATTCATTCTGCATTGACGAAAACGAAGTCAGCCGTTCATTCCGTCTCAATTATTCAACGCCGACTAACGAACAAATTAAAAAGGGTATGGACATTCTCGCTAAGATGACAAGAGATATGTTAGACTAAGGAAAATTCTGTCCCCATACTCCTGCCAAAGAGCGAATACCCAACAGAGACTAATTACCTTGGCAAGGAAGCCATAGGGAAAAAATCCCTGTTAATATAACATTGCTTGTCTCTATTTACGACTAACCTATAACTCAAAATATACATAAATGAAAGGAAAATTATTATGCCAAACAGAAACACAGGCAGATATTCTGTCACACAGAAATACCTCATGACAAGAGGTCAGGCGATCAACTTCCCTGCTGATTTTTTTAAGGCTAACTTCAAAAAGAACGACGTTTTCGGCGTTGTTATTGATATTCCCATGTCGCCCGAGGTTCTCACAACTATGGTATGCTTCATTAACGGAGCCGCTAACCTCTATTTCAATAACGGCGGAGAATATACCGGAGCTGCTCAGAAATACAGAAATCTCGTTCAGGCTTCCCACGCTCTCGTAGCAAACGCAGGTCAGCTTCTTCCTAAATGCGAAAAGACAACCAAATTCGACCTTCCAACAAACAGAGCGCATAACATCTTCCTTTTAACAAAGGGCGGCATTTATAAAACCACTCTCCCTTCCGGACGCATTCCCGAAGAAGAAGTTGAAAAGCGTACTATTTATGTTCTTTATCAGCGTGTACTTGATGAACTCAGAAACTGTCAGCTCAAAGACAGCGCTGAAAGACGCAATGCTGCAAAGTAAGGAGATTTGTTCAATATGGAAAATAAAAAGCTGATTTTCAGTGGTATTCAGCCAACCGGCACGTTTACTCTTGGAAATTACATCGGCGCAATAAGAAACTGGGGACCTCTTCAGGATGAATACAACTGCATTTACTGCGTTGTCGATATGCACGCTATTACGGTAAAGCAAGGCCCTGTAAAGCTCCGTCAGAGTACGATGAATTCCTATGCTCTGCTTATGGCTTGCGGCATTGATCCGGAAAAATCTATTCTCTTCATCCAGAGCCACGTTAAAACTCACGCTGAACTTAGCTGGGTTCTCGGATGCAATACCCAGTTCGGCGAGCTTTCCCGTATGACTCAGTTCAAGGATAAAAGCCAGCGTCATCCCGACGACATCAATTCCGGACTTTTTACATATCCTGTTCTTATGGCAGCCGATATTCTCGCTTACAACGCCGATCTCGTCCCTGTAGGTGTTGACCAGAAGCAGCATCTTGAGCTTGCGAGAAATATCGCTCAGCGCTTTAATCAGCGTTACGGTGACTTCTTTACTCTGCCTGAACCATATATCCCAAAGGTTGGGGCAAAGGTAATGTCGCTTCAGGATCCGACTAAGAAAATGTCTAAATCAGACGATAATCCAAACGCTGTTATACTCATCCTTGATGATAAGGATACGATTATCCGCAAATTCAAGCGTGCCGTTACCGACAGTGAAGCGGAAATCTGCTACCGTGAAGGCAAGGACGGCATAAACAACCTTATGACCATATATTCGAGCGTTACCGGTAAGGATTTTGCCGCTATAGAATCAGAATTTGCCGGAAAAGGATACGGCGACTTCAAACTTGCTGTCGGTGAGGCTGTTGCCGATCATCTTGAACCGGTAAGAACTGAATTTGCCCGCATTTCTCAGGATAAGGCTTTCCTTAAAAAATGCTACACGGAGGGTGCTGAAAAAGCCCTCAGATACTCGCAGAGAATCGTTTCAAAGGTTTACCGCAAGGTTGGTTTTGTTGATAAAACCTGACCCTGATTTACTGCGAGCATACGGCAAAATGTACAAACAACCGTATCTTTACGCAAGCTATTGTGCTATATTGCCAAAAATGTCAAAACAGCTTGCATTTTATCAAATTTTAAGGTATTATATTACTTAGCCTGTCTTAAAGGGAGTGTGTTTAAGTATGGTTGAATTCCAGCAGAAACCTAATTATTCTATTAACGATCTTATCGACATCGTAAGACTTCTCAGAAGCGATGGCGGATGTCCCTGGGATCGTGAACAGACTCATGAATCTATAAAAAGTGATTTTATCGAGGAAACCTGCGAGGCTATCGAAGCTATTGATCTTAAAGATACTGAGCTTCTTCGTGAAGAGCTTGGCGACGTTCTGCTTCAGGTCGTTTTCCATTGCAGAATCGAGGAGGAAACAGGTTCGTTCGCTTTTGCCGATGTCTGCGACGAGATATGCAAAAAGCTTATTATCCGTCATCCCCACGTTTTCGGAGACGTTTCGACTGATAACACCGATCAGGTGCTTAAAAACTGGGACGCTATCAAAATGAAAACCAAAGGTCAGGAAAGCTATACCGATACTCTTAACAGCGTAGCTAAATCACTTCCTGCTCTGATGAGGGCGCAGAAGGTCGGCAAGCGTGCTATGCGTGCCGGAATGGACTTCCGCTCTGCTGATGACGCTGTCGCTTGTATCAATTCGGAAAAGTCTGAACTTGATAAAGCTATTGCGGCCGGCAATAAGGCTGATATCGAAGAAGAACTCGGCGATCTGCTCTTTTCATGTGTAAATGCAGCACGTCATCTTGGTATTGATGCGGAGCTTGCTCTTAAATCAGCTACTGAAAAGTTCATTAAGCGTTTCGCTGTTACCGAAAAGCTCACAGCTTCCGATAATCTTGATATGAACTCGCTTTCTATCGAAGAGCTTGACGTTTACTGGGACAAGGCTAAACATATTATTAACTCGGAGGAAATTGACAATGACTAAAACAGAACTTATTAACTCTATCGCAGATAAAGCTAACTGCACAAAAAAAGACGCTGCTTCCGCTCTTGAAGCTACACTTGCTGCCATTCAGGAAGCGCTTGTAAACGGCGAAAAAGTTTCAATTACAGGCTTTGGTACATTTGAGGTTCGTGAGAGAGGCGAAAAGACTTGCCTTAATCCAAGAACAAAGCAGATGATGACCTGTCCTCCAAGCAAGGCTCCTGCTTTCAAGGCTGGAAAGGCTCTTAAAGAGGCTGTTAACAAGTAATTGAATAATTTGAGCCGCACAATCCCCTGTGCGGCTTTTTAGATTTTGGCAGCATTGTTTACTATTTTGTATTATAAGAGATTTTGTCTTCCTGTACTCCTGTCAAGGAATCGTTATCCCATGGGCATTCTTCCTAATTCTGTTGATGCCCTTATAGGGTATCAACAGAATTAATATCGGGTTTCCAAAGGGGATGTACTCCCCTTTGGCAGGGGGGCAGGGGGACAGAGTCCCCCCTTATATACAAAAAAGGTAAACAATACTGCCGGAAGGAGGATTTTATATGAGACTTGATAAATATCTTAAAGTAACTCGTCTTATCAAGCGCAGAACCATTGCCAATGAGGCGTGTGACGCTGAAAAAATCGCTGTAAACGGAAAAATTGCAAGAGCATCTTATGACGTTAAAGTGGGCGATATCATTGAGATAAATATGGGTGCTCATCCACTAAAGGTTAAGGTTCTTAGCGTTGCCGAACACGCAACAAAGGAAAATGCCGCCGATAATTATACCATTATAGACGGTTGAACACAGATTTTAAACGTAAAATTAAGGACTGTTGAAAATTCAGCAGTCCTTTTTTATTAACAAAACTTAATATATGCTACTTTGTGTTGTGAATATCCCAGCGGAAGTTCGTAAGCTTTGCGGCTTTAGTGTTATCAAGCATATTATTATTTTCAAGCTTAGACATATCAAGATAGCGATAATTAGTTTTTTCGCTCTTATTTCCGCCGAAAAGCCCCTTTATTTTTGAAAATGTTCCGCCTGGAGATTTCTGCAAAACAGCTCCGAGACTATGGTTCTCACGCATAAAGGAGATAATATCCGCCGCAGTTGTAAGAAGCTTGTCGCTTATATTATAAACTCCGGCATAAGTCATATCATCGGCATTTTTTACATAACAGAGAATAAAATCCACAAGGTTATGTACACAGCACATCTGAAAGCCGTTTTGTCCTTTTCCAAGAACAAATTTTGTACCATCTTTCGGATCGGTTATTTTTGCCACAAGATTATCCGTAAAGTGGAGCGTATAAACGGGAGAAAATCTCGTTATGCAGCCCATAACATTCTTATGATGCTGCAATTCTGAAACAAATGCCTTTTCCGATTCCAGCTTCATAATCGCATAATTCGTTATTGGCTTCAAATCGCCGTCTTCTCTTATCGGTTCACGAGTTTTAGGAAAATCATAAACCTGATCTGTACTGAGAAGAATTATCTTCCCAACATTTTCAGTCATAGCATAACGATAGATAAATTTATCGCATTGCTTTGCCTCGTTCATTTCCTTTTCGGTAATAATTGGTCCCAGATCGTTATCAACTGTACAAGCGCCATGAATAAGAACATCGACCTTATTATTCTCAAAAATTTCAGCATAGGCATTTTTATCGTTAGGAAGCGCCTGAATAAAGGAATAATTAAGCTTACCCTCATTATAATTGCCGGGTTCTCTGTCTACAGCTATAACAGCATATCCTTTTTTCAGAAGTCCTGAGCAAATATGCTGACCGATAAGTCCGCATCCGCCCGTTACAACAACAGTATCCATTATCTATCTTAGCCTCTTTTCTGAAATATAAATTTCAATAATATTATCATGATTTATTTCTGCGTTTATCAGACAAATTAAAAATTATTTTTCAGCCTCTTCGTTAATTTCATCAATATAGGTCTGAACTGTTGCATAGATTGAATCATAAGTTTCATTCCACGGAATTCCTCTTGATGAAAGGCGAAGATTATCGTCAATAACCTTTCCGCAGTCGTTTGAAACTCCTCTTGAAATATCTATAACAGGATTTTCACTTGCAAGCCTGTTCATTTCAGCTCTCATTTCAACCATTTCTTCGGTCCAGCCGTAATCATCGATAAATATCGAATCTGCGATTGCGCATGATTCCTCATCGATTATACAAAAACGCTTGCAATCAAGATATTTTGCAACACCCTCCGGATTTTGTCCGCCTTTAACAAAAGAATAAGCCTCTACTCCGGTAGGAGTATAATACTCATCAGCTTCAGGATCCTTCGGCATAGGAACAAAGAAAACGTCCTCGCCGTATTTTGCTTTCCAGATCTCCGGCTTAGCGTAAAGCTCATAAAGTCCTACGGGATAGAATAAAAGCTTTCCCTCGCCGATATAATTCGGTCTTGCATCCCAGCCGTAATCGCCGACTCCGATAGCGATAAAATTCTGCTGATACAGCTCATACAGCCAGTTCTGAACACGTTCCATAGCCGGATCGCCTAAATTGCTTACAAGTTTTCCGTCCTCAATGCTGATAGGCGGAACACCTATTGTATCAATAAGACCAAATTCAAACCACCAGCCGTCAATTCCGTAACGCTGATTATCGGTATCAACAAAGCTTTCAAGCATAGACTGGAACGCATCCCAAGTCCACTCGCCCTTTTCATAAAGATCAGCGGGATCTTCAAGACCTGCCTCCTGCATCGTTTTTCTGTTATAGACAGTTGCAACAACATCTCCGGTCATCTGAGCAACGGCAGTATAGTGCTTTCCATCCCACATAAGACTATCGTTAACATCTTTAACATCTTCCCAGAGAGGCGATTCAAAGTCTATATAATCATCCGCAGGAGCAAACATACCCCTGATTGCTCCCTTTGGAATAGCATCAAGATCGCCGGCGTAGAAAAAATCAATTCCCTCATCGCTGCTTATAGCCTGAGCAAGCTTATCGTAGCGTTCACTGAACGAAACCTTATGGAATTCAACGTTTCCGCCGTAAGCTTCCTGAAAGATAACAAGATCAGCAGGAGTATTTTTTCCCGAAGAATCCGGATTTATATCCCAGGTTGACATCCACTTGATGGTTTTATTGGAAAGCTCGCCTGTAAGAAGAGAATCTGAATCGTTCTTAACTCTTTCAACAATCTGATCTCTTTTCTCCTGCGGCATAGTCTGATCTTCATATTTATTTTCGTCTTCAGATTTGTTGCCAGAGCTTCCGTTTCCGCAAGCTGATACGGAAAAAGCGGCAGTTGTTATAATCAATACACTGAGGAATGCTTTTAATTTTTTCATTTATAAAACTCCTTTATTAAAAACCTGCCATGAGAGAAAGGCAATTTAATCACACGCTTTTCTATTATTATAACATTTTTAAGCCTGCAATGTCAATATTCATTTTTCATATAAATATAGCAGAATAATAGTGATTTTACACATTAAAAGCTCTTTAAAATATATACAATCAGTTGATTTTGGCAATTTTTTTATCTGATTAAAATTTAGTTCACCTATTTCTGCAAACGCCTCCGGTTATTACAAAAGCGCAGCTCTCACGAAGATTGCAGACCGCACAGCCTTTTTTTCCACGTTCAATAGCCTCATCAGAAATTCCGATGATAGCTGTAACAGACTTTGATGGGATAAGTATGCTGTTTTCCGTAGCTGTAAGACCTATTCTTCTATGAGCATTAAGAGCCAGAAGAATATCCGATTGAAGCGATATCGGCAGATCTCCATATCCGGGACTGAATCTCCATGTGCGATATGCGGCGCTGATTTCCGAAAAAATCTCTTTCTCGGCTCTGTTGCAGACCTGTTCGATTGCTGCGCTGCAAATGCAGTCTACGGCAAGAGATTCCGCCATGTTGGTCACCGCCGACTGTCTTATAAGCTTATCTGCCTCGGAGGAAAGCGTTGCGGCAAGCAGAACGGCTCTTTTACACCCTGCAAGATGCTTTTTGATGTCATTACCGGTCAGCAGTGACGCAACTGAACCAAGCTTTATTCCTCCGTCAACTTGTTCAACAGTCGTTTCACGGTAAACGTATTTCGGATGAACGCTCCTACGCACTAAAAGCTCCGCCTTATCAAGAAGCTCTGCAACATTGCTGTCCGGCTCGCCGTGAACCCCCATATACCGGGCTGCTTCCTTTTTTGAAATTGGTTCAAGCTGCATCATATATTCAACACGCCCGAAACTGCTTCACTGATTTTTCTTGCAACATAGGCGTTATTCATTGTATAAAGATGAATTCCGTCAACACCGTTTGCAGCGAGATCAATTATCTGATTAACAGCATAGGCAATGCCGGCATCACGTAATGCTTCGGGATTATGCTCATATTTCTGCATGATCTTAACGAATTTCTTAGGCAGACTTGCTCCGCAGGTCGTTACCATGCGTTCTATCTGATTTTTATTGACAACGGGCATGATTCCGGCTTCAATCGGAACATTTATCCCCGCTAATATCGTTTTCTCGCGAAACTCATAGAAGCAATCATTGTCGAAAAACAACTGGGAAATAAGATGATCGGCTCCTGCTTCAACCTTTTTACGAAGATTCATTATATCCTCGACTAAATTTTCCGCATCAGGGTGTCCCTCGGGATAACAAGCTCCGGCAATATCGAAATCCCCCTTCGACTTGATAAAAGTAATAAGATCACTTGCATGAAGAAAATCGTGTTTCTGAGGAATATCCGGATTTATATCTCCTCTTAGAGCAAGAATATTCTCGATTCCCCTCGACTTTATTTCATCAAGGGTTGTTGAAATCTCCTCACGGGTATAATTAATGCAGGGAAGATGTATAACCGGAGTAATTCCGGTTTCCTTGATCCTTGACGCTATCTCGCAGGCTAATCCGCCGTTTCCGCTTCCTCCGGCACTGTATGTTACACTGATAAAATCCGGTTCAAGATCATGCAGCTCATCAATGGTCTTATAAATAGTATCTATAGAGCTTGTTTTTTTCGGTGGAAAAACCTCGAAAGAAAAAACTGTCTTTTTATCAAAAATATCTTTGATTCGCATAATAATTCTCCTTTAAATCAGTCTATTGACCAATCAATCTCGTCCATGCCATTGGCTTTAAGAAATTCGTTCGCCTTAGAAAAATGTCTACAGCCAAAAAAACCATTATAAGCCGAAAGCGGACTCGGATGCGCTGATTTCAGAATAAGATGATTCGGATTGTTGATAAACATCTGTTTAGCCTTTGCATCAGCTCCCCACAGCATAAAAACCATAGGCTTTTCACGCTTATCAAGAAGCTTTATTACATCTGTTGTAAAGTTTTCCCATCCAAGGCCGTGATGACTGCGAGCTTGATTCGCTCTTACCGTAAGGACTGAGTTAAGCAGTAAGACTCCTTCTTTCGCCCATTTTGTAAGTTCGCCGTGCTTTCCGAGATTATCAATTCCAACATCGTCACGAATCTCTTTAAATATATTCACCAGCGACGGCGGCGGAGCAATTCCTTTGCGAACCGAAAAGCTCAGTCCATGAGCCTGACCTTCGCCGTGATATGGATCCTGACCGATAATCACACACTTTACATCATTATATGATGTAAGCTTCATTGCGTTGAAAATATCATACATTCCCGGATAAATTCTTTGCGTTTTGTACTCGTTAATAAGCTTCTGCCTTAACTGAAGATAATAATCCTTTTCAAATTCATCTTTAAGAAGCTCGTCCCATTCGTTTTCAAAATTAACCATATTTCACTCCATTGACGTATAATCACAATAGGGCGGATAAACCGCCCCCTTGCGTTTATTTTTAATTGTAAACTGTATCCTCGTAATATTTAAACTTAACCAGCGTATTCCGCTTATATGTCAGCGAGCCTTGTTGATTGAAAGGCACTTTTTCATAGGCCTCAGGAGAGCATTGTATGGCAACTTTCTGTCCTTTTCTCGTTACAAAAACAAGCTCATAATATGCATCCTTGATCTCGACCTGTCCGGTACTTTCTATAACACGAAGCCGATCATCGCTTTTTCTTATAAGCGTTGCCATTTCAACTATCGGTTCAGACGTTTTTCGTTGTTCGTTTCTGAAATTTTCTGCTCCGCTATTTACACGCTGCGAACCGGAATTTTCTCCATTATCATTCTCCTCAAGAAAAATTGATAAAATGCGTCGGAAACGGCTTTTACCGCTGAAAAGAAAAATAATCACAATCAGTAAAACGACAATTCCAGCCAACAGGATCAATAAATTTTTCAACTGTGGAGTCATTTATACATTCCTTTCTTTCAGAATATGCTATGTTGTTCTTATAGTGATAATCTTAGTTTATTCCATTTGGATTAAGCTTTGTGAAATTCCAGCTATCGGCACACATTTCGTCTATATCAGCCTTTGCCTCCCAGCCGAAGAGCTTCTTTGCTTTTGAAGCGTCGGCAAAGCAAGTTGCAATATCGCCCGAACGGCGGGGTGCAATTCTCTTGTTTATAGGCTTTCCGCAGGCTTTTTCGTAAGCCGCAACAACTTCAAGAACGCTCGAACCCTTTCCGGTTCCGAGATTTACAGCTTCAAAGCCCTTATTCTTCATCGCATAATCAATCGCACAAACGTGACCGGAAGCGAGGTCTTCTACATGGATATAATCCCTCACACCTGTTCCGTCAGGAGTATCATAATCGTTACCGTAAACACTTAGCTGCTCCAGTTTTCCTGCGGCAACCTGTGCAATATACGGAACCAGATTATTTGGGATTCCATTCGGATCTTCTCCGATAAGACCGCTTTTATGCGCTCCTATAGGATTGAAATATCTGAGGGCAACAACACTCATTTCAGCGTCTGCAACACAGCAGTCCTTAAGAATTTGCTCAATCATAACCTTTGTATAGCCATACGGATTAGTTGCCGACGTCGGCATATCCTCAGTGTAAGGAGCAACGTTGTTCATTCCATAAACAGTTGCTGAGGAAGAAAAAACGATTCTCTTACATCCATTTTCACGCATAACACGAAGCAATACAAGCGTTCCGTGAATATTATTAGTGTAATATTCAAGAGGCATCTTAACTGATTCGCCAACAGCCTTAAGTCCGGCAAAATGAACCACGGCATCAATACTATTTTCCTTAAAGATCTGTGTAACACCGTCATAATCGCACATATCGGTCTTATAGAACGTTATCTTTTTTCCGCTGATTTTTTCAATTCTATCTACGGCAGCTCTTTTTGAATTTGAAAGATTATCCATAACGACAATTTCAAAATTATTTTTCAAAAGCTCAACACAAGTATGACTTCCGATAAAACCAGTTCCGCCTGTAACAAGTATTCTTGACATAATATACGTCCTCTCATATATATTTCTATATTTATTATTATAATATATTTTTTTGATTTTTGCAAGATGTAATTGCAAATTTAGCAAAAATGTGCTATACTTATTCAGAATAATTATATAAATTCTTAAGGAAGCACTGATTAGATCAAGTGCGCAGATTGCGCAGTCAGATTTTTCGTCAGATTGTATAGAAATGACGCAGGCAGGCTGACTCCTGTCAAAGAATTTCTGTGCAAGATGACGGGAAATATGCAAGTAAGATGCGTGCTGAGCCGTCAGGCGTGATTTAATCAGTGATTCCTTAATAAAGCTTAAAGGAGGTTTTTATGCAAAAGATTCTTGGCCATATGCGAAAAGCAATTCACGAATATGATCTTATTCAGGACAACGACCGCATTTGCGTTGGCGTTTCAGGCGGAAAGGACAGTCTTGTTCTTCTTTACGGTCTGTTCCTTTTAAAAAGATTTATCGGTATAAATTATGATATTATCGCTGTTACTCTGGATATGGGATTTAACGGTTCGTCCGGAAATTTCAGTCCTATTGCTGATTTTTGCCAAAAATTGGAAATTGAATATCATATCATAAAAACTCAAATAGGTGAAATTGTTTTTGATGTAAGAAAAGAGCCGAATCCTTGCAGTTTATGCGCCAGAATGCGAAGAGGAGCACTTCATGATGCGACCGTTTCTCTTGAATGCAACAAAATTGCTCTCGGACATAACTACGATGATGTTGTTGAAACTTTTATTATGAATCTTTTCACTGAGGGACGAATCGGCTGTTTTTCACCAATTTCCTATCTTGAACGAAAACAAATTCATCTGATCCGACCGCTTGTGCTTGCCCCTGAACGAGAAATAAAAAAAGCTTCGCTGAAAAATGAGCTTCCGATAATTCAGTCAGGATGTCCTGCCGACGGCTTAACCAACAGGCAAAAAACAAAAGAATTTATTGCTGATATGGAAAGACAAAGTCATGGTTTCAAAGACCGCATATTCGGGGCAATGAAACGTGGAAACATCGACGGCTGGGGCATCATCAACAAATAAAAAAATCCTCTCCCGAAGGAGAGGATTTAATTTTATTCAGTTAGAAACTTGACTAATTAATTAGTCTTCCTTCTTTCTGAGAACAAATGCTGTACCTACTGCAATTGCAAGACCAGCAACTGCAACGCCAACACCAGCAACACCTGTCTTAGGTGCATCAGCCTTCTTTGTTGTTGTAGCAGGCTTCTTAGTTGTCTTAGCTGTTGTAGTTGTTACCTTACCTGTTGTTCTTGGAGCAGATGTTGTAGTTGTTGTAGTTGTTGTGTAAGAAGATGTATTTGTAGTAGATGTTGTGGTTGTAGTTGTGGTAGTTGTTGTAGTTGTAGTTGTTGTTGTGGTGGTTGTAGTTGTTGTTGTTGTTGTTGTTTCCTCTTCAGCAATCTTAATGTAACCGTTTTCCATACCCTGTGTAAATGTCCAAGCCATCATAAGCTTAGCACGCTCATCTTCATCGGAACTGTAGAAAAGGTCAGTTGTGTTGCCAGCGCTCTGATATCTAAAACCAATCGGGTAAAGATCTCCTGGCTTTGCAGTATCAGGAATTGTGAAATTCATAGTATACATAACACCATTTCTGAGTGCCTCAGAACTTGCAATACCTGTGATTGTAAGAAGACCCGGCTCTACAAACTGTCCGTCAGGTGAGAATTTAGCAGTAGCAGGACCACTTGTAAAATAATCGCCATATTCATCAGGTGTAAGTTTAATACGAGTATCATAAATTACATGAATACCAATTGTTGAAACCTCGTTTGCAGCACCTTCAACATTAACGTTAATAGTCTGTACCGGGTTTTTCTTAGCTTCATCAAGTGTAAGCTCTACTTTGTCAATCCAAAGATGAGGCTTAACTTCTGATGTGCTTGCATCCATATCTCCATGCGGATAATCATATTCGTCTACATATTTAACTTCCTGATTGTCCTGATTATTTACACTATAAAGTGCAGATGCAGAAAGAGAAGTTGCAGATACAGCCATAGCTGAAACAGCAAGAGCAGAAAAAGCTCTCTTAAGTGTATTCTTCTTCATTATTTTCATTTCCTTTCAGTTAATATGAAATATATATAATCTGCCGCCGTTTAAGCGGCAGACTAAAAGCATAAAATTATTTGTTTAAAATTGTATTCCAAAGAGCTTCGCCCGGCTCTTCATTAGAAATTACAAGAGTATAATATCTAAGAATTTGTGTTGCATCAGTACCGTCTACATTTCTATCTGCCTTTGTCATCTTCCAGTTATCAGTAAGATTGGAATTTACATCAGAAAGAAATGCTGCGAACTCTTCATAAACAGATGTAGGTGAATCTACTAATTCGCTTGTTGAAAGCGTGAGTGTATATGGATCAACCTGTGCACCGCCAGCACCTGATATCAATGCTGTGTAGTAACGAAGTGTCAAAGTTGCATCTGTACCGTCAACAACATTATTAAGGTTTGCATCGCCCTTAAGACCAATGTAAGCTTCAACTGTGACAGCATTGCCATCAGCGTCCTTCAGCTCTTCGCCTTCATAGGAGACAGGAACATCGTAACGGAAAGTATCGTTATCTTCTGTATATGTATTTCCTGGAGTCTTGTCGCCAAAGTCAACATCTTCAAGAATATCAGTTACATTCTCATATTCTTTAAGTACGATAGTGTTTCCTTCTTCATCAAGAATCTCGAGACCATCTTCGTCTACAGCAACGTCATTGTAAAGAACGTGAAGCTGAGCGCTTGTGATCTGTTCCTTGTTAAATTCCTTGTCGTAATCGATGTAGAAACCATAATCAGACTCAACTTCTGCATATCTGCCAACTTCAACAGCCATTACGGAAGTTGTGGTAGTTGTGGTTGTGGTATCCGATGTAGTAGTTGTTGTTGTATCTGATGTTGTTGTAGTTGTTGTGTCTGACGTTGTAGTAGTTGTTGTTGTAGTTGTAGTAGTTGTTGTCTTAGGAGTCGTAACTACAACTCTTTCGATTTCAACATCAACACTTGCAGCAGATTCCTTTGCCTCGCTGAGATCTACTGTTCCTGTAATAATTTTGTATGAGCTTACGTAATCGCCAAGTTCATCATTGCTGTTATAATATGCAGCAACAGCATCTTTTTCAGCATCATCAAACTGACCTGAAAGTGTATACACACCATTTTCTGCGCCTGCATTAACATTTGTAAGGCTGTCTATAAATGCACCTATTTCAGATAATTCAATGTTTACTGCTGAAGGAGCAGCTGCCTTATTTATTTCTGAAATAGCTGCGTCATAAATTGACTTAACTGCCTCGCTTGAAGCAATAGCAGCACCTGTTGGCGGAATAGTTCTATTAATATTCTTCTTAGCAAGCTTTGCATTTACAGCAGCAATAACATTTTCAGCAATGCCGTATTCCTTGCTTGCAGCTGATTTCTTTGTTGCCTTAACAACGCCATTTTCAGCTCTGTTAAGCTGATATGCATAATTATCGAACGGCTTATCAATTTCAGCCTTTGCAGCTGCTATATCAAAGCTGATTCCCATTGCAGCAATGCTATCAAGCTTATCATATGCAATTTTTCTGTATTCCTCAAGCTTACCTTTTGCCCACTCGATAGCAGCTACTGTTCCAAGGCTTCCGCCTTCAGAAGGAGCAAATTCAAATGTTACAGGAAGTTCTGTACCTGCGTCAAGTGCTGAAGCAGCAATAACAACTTTAATTGCACCGGAAGCATCAACTGTTGTGAAATCAACGTCGCTGAATTCAGGAATATCAAATCCCTCAGCAAGCTTCTTAACTGCGTTTCCGAACGACTTTTCAAAGTCACCTGAAAGAGCTTCTGAAATGTTGTCAACATCTGCTGTTATTGTAATGTCGCCGTTTGATGCAATTTCATACTTGACATTTTTTACCTGTCCAAGAACAGCTGAAGCAAGTTCACTGTATGAACCGGCATTTTTTGCAAGCGTATCAAAAATCGCACTTGCATCAACAGAACCAGTTACGTTGCCGGAATCAACCACTGTCTTAATAGCACTTACTGCAAGGTCATTCCATTTCGACTTTGTTTCTGTAGGAGCAATGTAAAGGAGCTTATCAAGTGTGATAGACGAAGCAGAAGCTGCATCATCAGCAATTGCTGTTGGAGCTGCTGTATCATCTGCTGTTACAGCGAATGAATAAGTCAGACACTGTGAGAGAGCAAGCGGTACAGTTGCTGCTGCAGCGATTGCTCTTTTGAGTAATGAATTTTTCATTGTTCTATACCTCTCTATTATTTTTTCTCATTCCATTCAGTCTTATGTTCAAGACTGAATATCTGAGTTTAAATTCAGGGTTTACTACAGATAAACCTACAGCTTGCCCTAAAAATTCATAATTTCATTTTAACATATTATTCTCAATAAGTCAAGAAGATGTCTTTATTTTTTTCAAAAATTATTGACGATTAATTAATGTCTTTTTTGTGCTTATTTCACAATTTCATCAATATTTTTTGTTTCAAAAGTCTGTCAGCACATTTTCCCTTTAAAAATCAATTTCCTTTTGCATTTTTATTATACCATAGCAATTATATATTGTCAACTGTATATTTATGGATAAAAAAGCAGACCCGAAGGTCTGCTCTTTTAATTAAAATCAGTTTTCCTGACCGCCAAATCTCCACGGAACTACTTCATTCCATGTTTCATAAGCGTCTGGCAGAGTACCGCCTGGTGTACCAGAAATCATAAGTGTATAGAATCTGAGTATCTGTGTAGCGTCTGTACCATCAATATTTCTGTCTTCTTTTCTTGTTCTCCAGTTATCCGGATCCCATTCATCCACGTTAACATCGCCCAGGAATGCTGCGAGATGCTCAAGCGGATCGTTTGGTCCAGTAACCAGTTCGCTGTTTGAAAGCTGAAGCTCTAACGGATCGATAGCTCCTCCGCCCTGACCAGAAATACGTAATGTATAGTATCTAAGGGTATGTGTTGCATCAGTACCATCCGTTACGTTGTTGAGGTTAACATCACCCTTAACACCAATGTAAGCAGTAATGTAAAGTGGGTTGCCATCCTTGTCTACGAGAGCAAGGTCATCGTAGTAAACCTGAACGTCGTGATCATAAGTGAAGTTTGTACGATCTTCGCTGTAAACAGAAGCAGGTGTAAGACCATTGTAGTTGATCTTGCTCATATCAATATCTTCTCTGATTACAGGTTCCTGTTCTACGCCGTCAATTGTGTAAACATCGTAAATAACAAGGCTATTTACCTGTTCCTTTGCAAAGCCGCCTGTCATGCCATCTGCACGTCTGCCGTCATCGTGGCTGAAGTAGAAACCTATTTCAGTTTCGATTTCTGCATAAGAGTGGTCAAGTACCGGCTGACCAGGTATGGTAGTTGTAGTAGTTGTTGTTGTCGTGTCAGAAGATGTAGTTGTAGTTGTGTCAGAAGATGTTGTAGTTGTTGTAGTTGTTGTAGTTGTTGTAGTTGTTGTAGTTGTTTTTAAATCTTCTTCTACTACATCAACTTCTTTTTGTACATCAACATCTTCAGTTACTTTTTCATCAATAATTT
>JAFTQW010000044.1 GCA_017462565.1 Ruminococcus sp. | reverse complement strand
CCTAAATTATTACAAATACCCCTTTATGGGGTATTTGTAATAATTTAATTGTGGGTTTCCAAAGGGATGATATCCATTTGGCAGGAGTTTAAGGGTGACTCCCTACAGTGTAGGGAGATGTCAGCTTGCTGACAGAGGGTAGGGGCGACCGTTGGGAGCAGCGTCCCCTTTATAATTAACATAAAAAGTAAATACTGTTGCCGTGAAAATGATTTGAATGTTTTCAGACAACAACGCTCTTAACAATACTTATCTGATCATCTGTCATATCAACACGAACCTTTTCGCCCTTACGTATATCAGAACTTACTATCATCTGTGCAAGCTTGTTTTCAATAAGCTCTGTAACACGTCTTTTTATAGGACGTGCGCCATATTTTTCAGTTTCCTTAACTTTAGCAACGGCTTCAATAACTTTCGGCGAATAGCTGAGTTCAATTCCAAGACTCATAGCACGTTTTTTCAGATTTTCAAGTGCAATTCTGCTGATCTGCAATAGATCATCCTTTTCCAGAGAACGAAATACAACCATTTCATCTATTCTGTTTATAAACTCCGGAGTAAAATGTCTTCTGACAACCGACAAAACACGTTCCTCAACAGCTTTATCACCGCTTTCAGAAAATCCGAGCGAAGCTCTGTTGGCGATAGAATCAGCGCCGACATTAGTTGTCATTATGATTATACAGTTCCTGAAGCTTACCCTCCGCATCGAAGAATCAGTTAAAATGCCATCGTCAAGGATTTGTAGGAGAATGTTCAGAACCTCAATATCGGCTTTCTCGATCTCATCAAAAAGAATAAGCGAATATGGGTTTCTTCTTACCCTTTCACAAAGATTGCTTCCGCTGTCATCATAACCCGTATATCCGGGAGGCGCTCCGATAAGCTTTGAGACTGAATGCTTCTCCATATATTCCGACATATCAATGCGGATAAGATTACTTTCAGAATTGAAAAGACATTCCGCAAGAGCTTTTGCAAGCTCTGTTTTTCCAACGCCTGTAGGTCCGGCAAACATAAAAGAAGCCGTTGGTCTGCTCGTATCTTTAAGACCTGATTTTGCACGACATATAGCGTTTACCACCTTGCTTACAGCATATTGATGACCTATTATGCGCTCTGAAAGACGGCTTTCAAGCAAACTAAGCTGTTTTGCCTCCTCGACGGTGATTTTATTAAGAGGGATACCAGTTCTCAGCGATATAACTGAAATTATATCATCCTCCGAAACTTCTGCCCTTGCCTTTCCGTTTATAACCTTGCCGATCGTATTCAGGTTTACATTTTTTCCGTCTAATTTTATATATTCCGAATCTTTAACGCAGACTCCGGAATTATGACGTATTTTTGCACAAGCGCAAGCCTCGTCAAGAATGTCTATCGCTTTATCCGGCAAAAAACGGTCGGAGATATAACGCATGGACATATCCACAGCAAGTTCGGCAATTTCGCTGCTTATTTCAACATCGTGAAAGGATTCGTAATTGCTTTTAAGTCCCTTGATTATCTGAATGCAGCTCTTTTTATCCGGTTCGCTTATCTGAACAGGCTGAAATCTGCGTTCAAGAGCAGCGTCTTTTTCGATTGTTTTTTTGTACTCGTCAAAAGTTGTTGCGCCGATTATCTGAAGCTCACCTCTTGCAAGACGTGGTTTCATTATATTTGCAGCGTCGATCGCTCCCTCAGCAGCTCCTGCGCCGACTATTGTGTGTATCTCATCAATAAAAAGTATGATATTTCCGGCATTTACCGCCTCTTCAATACATGATTTTACACGTTCTTCAAAATCTCCCCTATATTTTGCTCCTGATAAGAGAGCTGTAAAATCGAGAGCGAAAATAAATCTGTTTTTCAGTGAATCAGGAACAAGATTGCGCACAAAAAGCTCTGCAACGCCCTCGACTATCGCTGTTTTTCCAACTCCCGCTTCACCTATAAGACATGGATTATTTTTCGTCCTTCTCGCAAGAACCTGCATAACACGCTCAATCTCACGGTTTCTTCCGATAAGCGGATCATTCTTTTTAATTATTGCAATATCTGTTATGTTTTTTCCGTATCGGAACAAATTGGGAAGATGAGAGACTTTAGGCTTTATTGAATCATAAAGCTCGGATTGAAGCGAAGAGGAACCAATAATATTCAGTCCATCGCAAATACCGGCAAGGTTTCCTCCTGCTTTTTTTATTATGGTACAGGCGCTGCATGAGGACTCTTTTATCATTGCGGCAAGAATATGCTCCGGAGCAGCTTGTTTCTTTCTTTCGCTCAAAGCAATTGAGTAAGATATTTCAAGAATTCGTCTTGCAGCTGTTGTAAAATAACGCTGATTCAGTATAGAGGGCGAGCCCTGTCCCACAAGATTGATTATTTCAAGTCTGAGTTCATCATATGCTGCACCGTTTTCAATAAGAATATCAGCGGCTTTTGAAGAACCCTCACAAGCCATGGAAAGCAGAATATGCTCGCTTCCTATATAAGTATGACCCAGCTCTGACGCTGCTGTTACAGCTCCGTCAATTATCTTTACCGCTTTTTTGGTAAACTTATCTGTATTTATCATTTTGTTCTCCTCCGTTATTTATGGTGAGTTTATCTTTAAAATGTTCCTTACATATTATGCCACTAAATCCATGCGATAACGGTCGAAAACAATAAGGCGAAAAATTTTTGTAACACTTTTTTTGCTATAGCATACTATGTAATATGAAACGCAGACAAAAGCGTTTCAAATACATCTTTTTTAAGGAGTGTTCTTTTATGTGTAATTCAAATTTTGGTGGAAATAACTGCTGGTGCATCATTCTCGTTGTTCTTCTTTTCATTATCCTCTTCTCCGGCTGCGGATGCGGATGCAACAATGATAACGACTGTGGCTGCGGCTGCAACAACAACGGTTGTGGATGCTAATCTGAGCTAAGCCAAAAAAATGGACTCTGTACCTTCGGGTACAGAGTCCTTATTTTATTCAGAAAAAGATACAACCTTATTTCTTCTGTTGGTAAGAGTAGGCTCGCGTTCGCTCGTTACAGATTCAGCCGTTACAGTAACCTTGGCGATGCTTCCGTCCGACGGAACGGTATACATAGTTTTCATCAGGATTCCCTCAAGAATCCCTCTTAAACCTCTTGCTCCTGTTTTTTGGGCAAGAGCCTTGCGAGCTATTTCAGTAAGAGCAGCATCCTCGATCTCAAGCTCGATATCATCATACTCAAACAGTTTTCTATACTGTTTAAGCAGAGCGTTTCTCGGCTCTGTAAGAATTCTTACAAGGGAATCTTCATCAAGCTCTTCAAGAACGGTTATAACAGGAAGTCTGCCGACAAATTCCGGAACCATGCCGAATTTAACAAGATCCTTCGGGATAACCTTTTTAAATATATTATCTCTTTCCTCCTGCTTCGACTTTATCTCGCCGCCGAATCCGATAGGAGCTTTTCCGATACGCCTCTGAATCTGTCTTTCCAGACCGTCGAAAGCTCCGCCGCAAATAAAGAGAATATTTTTGGTGTTTATCTGAATAACTTCCTGATTCGGATGTTTTCTTCCGCCTTGGGGAGGAACGTTTGAAACAGTTCCCTCAATAATTTTGAGCAGAGCCTGCTGAACTCCCTCTCCGCTTACATCACGGGTAAGAGATGTATTTTCGGACTTTCTTGCAATTTTGTCGATCTCATCAATATATATGATTCCACGTTCCGCAGCCTTTATATCGTAATCTGCCGCCTGAATAAGTCTGAGAAGAACGTTTTCAACATCATCGCCGACATATCCGGCTTCCGTAATAGTTGTAGCATCCGCAATTGCAAAAGGAACGTTAAGCAGCTTAGCTAATGTCTGAGCAAGAAATGTTTTACCAACGCCTGTCGGTCCGAGAAGAAGCACGTTGCTTTTCTGAATCTCAACATCGTCAATATTTTTCTTACCCTGTTCCTTCTCCTTCGCTTCCTGTTCTTCCTGAGTGAGAATACGCTTATAATGATTGTAAACCGCAACAGAAAGAGCAATTTTAGCTTCATCCTGTCCTATGACATACTCATCGAGAAAGGTTTTTATCTCCATCGGTTTAAGAAGCTTCATTGAAGAAAGCGGCTGCAATTCCTGACGTTTTCCAGCTTTTTTCTGAGCCTTGGAATAGCCCGGACCGAAAAGCATTTCGTAGCAGTAGCACACGCATTCATCACATATATTAGACGTTCCGGCGGAAAACATACTATGAACCTTATTTTCACCCTTGCCGCAAAAGCTGCATGACTTAAATGTTTCAGCCATTTACATAACCTACCTTTTTTCGATAACCTTATCAATAAGACCGTATTCAAGAGCCTCCTGAGCTGTCATATAATTATCACGCTCAGTATCTGCCTGAACCTGTTCAAGCGGTTTTCCCGTATTAGCGGCAAGCATTTCGTTCATTTTCTGACGAATTCTTACAAGGTGATCCGACTGAATTTTTATATCGGTACACTGCCCTGAAAGTCCGCCTGAAATAAGCGGCTGATGAATCATAATTTCGCTGTTCGGAAGAGCAATACGCTTTCCCTTTGTTCCGGCTGCAAGGAGAAATGCTCCCATTGAAGCAGCCATACCGATACAAATTGTCGAAACATCACACTTTATATACTGCATTGTATCATAGATCGCCATACCGGAAGTTATAGAGCCGCCGGGACTGTTGATATAAAGCGAAATATCCTTTTCCGTGTCCTGACTTTCGAGATAAAGAAGCTGAGCAACAACAAGGCTTGCCGTTGCATCGTTTACCTGATCTGAAAGCATAATGATTCTGTCGTTAAGAAGACGGGAAAAAATATCATACGATCTTTCTCCTCTGCTTGTCTGCTCTACGACGTAAGGTACAAAACTGCTCATAAATTCATCGCCCTTTCTTAAAATACTTGTCCCACAAATAAAGCTGTGGGACAAATAACATTACATTATATTATGTTCAATAATGTCGAAAATTAATTATTCAGCGTCTGAAGCCTCTTCTGCTGCAACAGAATTGTCAACAACAGCATTTTCCTTAACAAGCTCAACAGCCTTCTGAACCTTGAGATCAGTTGTGTAATCGCCAACCGGAATAAATCTCTTAACCATTTCAACATCCATATTATTTGCAGCAGCGATTTCAGCAAGACCTGCGTTAATTTCTTCCTCAGAAACCTCGATATTTTCAAGCTCTGCAATCTTTTCAAGAGCAAGTCTGAGCTTAACTTCGCTTTCGGCTCTTTCTCTGTAAGTATCTCTGAATGAATCAGCATCCATACCAGTATACTGGAAGTAAAGATTCATGTCCATACCCTGCTGACGGAGCTGCTGGTCAAAGCTGCGCATAAGAGCGTCTATTCTCTGCTCGTACATACAATTCGGAATAGGGGAATCAACCTTTTCGATAAGAGCATTCATGATAGAATTCTCGAAAGATGTCTCTGCCTGATTAACAGCAGATTCTTCAAGCTTTTCTCTGATATCCTTTCTGTATTCCTCAACAGAATCAAATTCAGTAGCGTCCTTGATGAGATCATCGTTAATCTCAGGAAGCTCTTCGTAGCTGATAGCCTTGAGCTTTGTCTTGAAAGTAGCTTCCTTTCCGGCATAATCAGTCATCTGATAATCTTCCGGGAAAGTTACAACAACATCAAATTCATCGCCGATATTATGACCAACGATCTGATCCTCAAATCCCGGGATAAACTGACCGCTACCGAGACGAAGCGGATGATCCTCACCCTTGCCGCCTTCAAAAGCTTCGTCGCCGAAGAAGCCTTCAAAATCAATAATAACTTCATCGTCAAGCTGAGCTGCTCTGTCGTCAACAGAAACGATCCGAGCATTCTTCTTTCTGATCATTTCGATCTGCTTGTCTATATCTTCTTCTGTGATTTCCTGAACCTTCTTGGCAGCCTTGATGCCCTTATAATCAGCGATCTCAATTTCAGGCTTTGTGATGCAGACAGCCTTGAATTCAACGCCTTCATTCTTATCGAGAGTTGTAACCTCGACATTAGGTCTGTCAACGAGAACAAGACCTGTTTCTCTTACAGCAGCGTCGATCTCCGGTCCGATAAGGGCGTTTACAGCTCCCTCATAGAAAGCGCCTTCGCCGAATTCCTTTTCAGCAAGCTTTCTTGAAACCTTTCCCTTTCTGAATCCCTTGATCTGAATGTTTTTCTTCTGGCGCTGATACTCCTGTTCAACAGCAGCCTCAAATGTTTCAGCGTCGATTGTGAGAACTAACTCTGTAGTATTTACGTCTGTTTTAGTTGATGATTTTAAACTCATGATTTATATATCCTCCATCAGATTATTTATGTAGCATACTTGGTATATTATACCACATTTCATTTTATTTTTCTACTAAAAATCAATACTTCTGCATTTTCAACAAATCAAGCAACTTTTTCTGGAATAAATTGTAAATAATCACCGGCAATAAGATGAAAATTTATGTCGTCATATGTATTTGTAATGCAAAGTTCATGAGCAGAACGTCCATGAATATGCCCGTAATAGCAGTCCTTGATTTTATAGCGATAAAGAACTTCAAGAATGTCGTAATTAAAATTGGATGCGAAAATCGGTGGATAATGCATAAAAACTATAGGTTCGAGATTTTCTTTAAGAGCCGACTGAATTGACGCTTCGAGCCGCTGAACCTCTCTTCTGAGCACCTTTTCATCCTGAGTTTCTCCCGGCATATTCACCCACCCGCGAGTTCCGCAGATTCCGTAATTTTCATAAGCATAATGATTATTATGCAGAATTTTTATCGTATCACAGCCCTCCGCCAAAAGAAAATCATCCATTTTCTTTTTGGTAGTCCACCAGTAATCGTGGTTTCCTTTTATGATAATTTTTTTTCCGGCAAGACTGTTTATAAAATGGAAATCCGGAGCAGCCTGCTGCAAAGACATTCCCCAAGAAATATCTCCCGCAAGCACGACTGTATCCTCATCCGTGATTTTTTCATGCCAGTTCTGTTCAATACGTTCCTGATAATCCTGCCAGCCTGCAAAAATGCTCATAGTTTTATCAGGCACACTGAAACAGAGGTGCAGATCGCCGATAACGTAAAGGCTCATGAATCAGATTCCCAATGTTTTCAGAACATAGTTCTTCTGGTCAGCCTTATCGATAACATCGTTAAAGCGTTCCGGCTTATTTTTAAGATCAGCAAGAGCCGACGGAACAGGCATCTTTGAAAGCTCAGCAATTCGGTCGACCTTGTCGTATTCGTCGATATCCGAGACTTTTCCTTCAAGAGCTTCGAGAACAGCAGCGCTGAACTTATAAGGACTTGCCGTTGAGGCGATAACGGTTTTCGTTGTATCGCCTGTTGCAGCCTTGTAATCATTGTAAACCTTTAAAGCGACTGCCGTATGAGTATCACAGGTGTATGAATACTTCTCATAAACTGCGTGAATAGCTTCCTTAGTCTGTTCATCGTCGCAGAATCCGGCACAGAATTCTTCCTGAAGCTTAGCCTTAACATCGCCGCTTACTTCATATTTGCCCTCGGAAGCAAGCTTGCCGAACCATTCTCTTATAACAGCATCGTTCTTGTCTGTCATCAGATATAGCAGTCTTTCAAGATTGCTTGAAATAAGGATATCCATTGAAGGAGAAACTGTTGAATAAAACTGACGGTTTCTGTCGTAAACTCCGGTATTTATGAAGTCTGTGAGCACATTGTTGACATTTGAAGCGCAAATAAGCTTATTTACCGGAACTCCCATATGCTTTGCGTAATAAGCTGCAAGAATATTTCCGAAGTTTCCGGTCGGAACGACAATGTTTATCTTCTCTCCAAGAGCGATCTCACCGTCCTTAACAAGTTCTGCATATGAAGAAATATAGTAAACGATCTGCGGAACAAGACGTCCCCAGTTTATCGAGTTTGCGCTTGAAAACATAAGTCCGTTTGCATCAAGCTGAGCCTTTACCTCTTCGTTGGTGAAAATAGCCTTAACTCCGTTCTGACAGTCGTCAAAGTTACCTTTAATAGCACATACTCCGACGTTTTCACCCTCCTGAGTTTTCATCTGACGCTTCTGCATCGGACTAACGCCGTCCTCCGGATAGAATACGAGAATTGAAGTTCCCTCAACGTCCCTGAATCCCTCAAGAGCAGCCTTTCCTGTATCTCCTGATGTGGCAACAAGAATTACGATTTTCTTATCAAGGTTGATCTTCTTTGCAGAAGTCGTAAGGAAATAAGGCAGGATCTGGAGAGCCATATCCTTGAATGCACAGGTCGGACCATGCCAGAGTTCGAGCATATAAGTTCTGTCGAAAAGATGCGCAAGCTCGGCAATGCCTTCGGTTTCAAAGTTTTTAGTCGAATACGCATTATCTGTACAGTAATGAATCTCAGCGTCGGTAAAATCAGTGAGATATTTTGAAAAGACGAATGCGGCCCTGTCAGCATATTTCATCACACCGACAGCTTTTATTTCATCAAGCGACAGCTCAGGAATACTTTCCGGAACGAAAAGTCCTCCGTCAGCAGAAATTCCCTGAGTAATAGCTTCAGCGCTGCTAACCTTAACATTGCTGTTTCTTGTGCTGTTATAAAACATAATATCACCTTTCAGAAAATAAATTTATAGCCTGTTGTATCAAAGGCATTTATAATGTAATCAATGCTGAGCACCGTATCTCCCTGCATGATGACTTGTGCGACATCAAATCTGGGTTGAAGAATATTCGGATGCTTACAGCAATAATCAGCGGCAGTTTTAATAATAAGACCCCTTTTTCGCCTGTCCACAGCCTCAAAACCGGAAACCATGCTGTCAGGCTTTCGTGTTTTCACTTCTACAAAAGCAATGTAATCACCGTTTTCGGCAATTATATCAATTTCACCGCCTTTAATTCGGTAATTCCTTGCAAAAATCGTATATCCACGCTCCGCAAGATATTCACAAACCTTGCTTTCTCCAAGCTTTCCTTTTTCACTTTTGGTTATCATAGAATTTCCTCAAAAAAGTTTTTCTGTGAACATCTGAAACGCCGTATTTTTCGAGCATTTCATAATGAAGCTTCGTACCGTATCCCTTATGCTTTTCAAATGCATACTGAGGATACTTCTCTGCAATCTGCTTCATATAGCGGTCACGGGAAACCTTCGCAAGAATCGATGCTGCCGAAATCGACGCCGAAGTCGCATCGCCCTTTATGACGTACCTTGCTTCGCAGCTTAAATCAGGAAGCTTATTTCCATCCACGAGAGCAATATCCGGGGTTATTCCCAGTCCTTCAACGGCTCTTTTCATGGCAAGCATAGCCGCCCGAAGAATATTCATCGAGTCGATCTCCTCAACCGAAGCAACTGCTACGCAATAGGCGTCAGCCTTTTCGACTATAACGTCATACAGCTGTTCACGGCGTTTTTCAGAGATCTTCTTACTGTCGTTCAGATATTCGATCTCAACTCCCTCGCTGAAAACAACGGCGGCAGCATAAACATCTCCGGCAAGAGGACCTCTTCCCGCTTCGTCTACCCCGCAAATAATCGGATAATCCTTTCGTATTTCGGAATCAAAATCAAAAAGCTCTTTATGAAGAATTATTTTCGGCATAGTCAATCTCTTTTCTGTGGAAGTTCGAGAGTAATTCGTCCGAGCTTTCCGCTGCGGAACTCGTCAAGAACCGTTATCGCAGCTCTTTCAGTATTGATCTCGCCTCCGGAAATCATCATTCCACGCTTTTTTCCGACTTTTTCAAGAAGCTCAAGACCGGAATTTTCATCATCAAATTCAATTTTATAACGTTCTTTTAGCGACTGCGGATAATTCTCAGCCATGAACGACAATAATTTCATTGCAAGAGTTTCTATATCGAGCACATCATCGCTGATTGCTCCGGTAAAAGCAAGTCTTACAGCAGCTTCCTGATCCTCAAATTTAGGCCAGAGAACTCCCGGCATATCGAGAAGCTCTGTACTGCCGTCAAGCTTTACCCATTGCTTTGTCCTTGTAACGCCCGGTCTGTCTTCTACCTTGGCACGTTTTGTGCCAGCAAGCTTATTTATCAGCGATGATTTTCCGACGTTTGGTATTCCAACTATCATCAACCTTACAGCCGCTCCGGTCATGCCGTTTTTCTCACGCTTTTCCATAAGTTCTTTCAGAACCTTAGTCTTTATCGTTGTGAGGACGTTTTTAAGTCCCTTTCCGGACTTGCAGTCTACGGTGATCGCCTCGCAGCCGTTGTTTCTGAAATAATTTATCCACATCTGCGTTGCTCTGTCATCGGCAAGATCGCTTTTATTGAGAAGAACCAGACGAGGTTTACCCTTAGTCATTGAATCCATTTCCGGATTACGGCTGCTGAGGGGAGCTCTCGAATCAACGATTTCCACAACAGCGTCCACAAGCTTGAGATTTGCGTTGATAAGCCGTCTTGTTTTCGCCATATGACCGGGAAACCACTGGATTTGTTTCATATCAGTATTTTCCACAAATACCTCCTGTCCGCTACTCCAGAAAGCCCATGCTGCTGAATGGAGTCAGACGAAAAATTACTTTTCCTATTATGTTATCAACAGCCACAAATCCAATTTCGTAAGAGCGGCTGTCGATGGAATTTCTTCTATTATCTCCCATAACAAAAACATAGCCTTCGGGTACTGTTATGGGGTACTTTCCTGTAAATGCGCCGGAATCGCTGTGCGTAAGACCGCTTATATAATCTTCACTGAAAATTTCTCCGTCGATATAAACTATACCTTTTTCGAAGTCAAAATCGACAGTTTGTCCTTCAGTTGCAATAATTCTTTTAACAAGATTACGTCTTAAACCCGGATTTATCAACAAATTATTTTCATCGTCAAAAGTGACCGATTCAGCGGCATAAAACACAACTATATCCCCCTGTTTCGGATTCTTGCAGAAAGTTGTTATAACTACTTTGTCGCCCGATTCAAGCGTTTTCGACATCGACTCTCCTGTTACGGATGTGATCCTGAAAACATAAGTAAAAATCAGACTGACTATAAGCATCGTTATAAAAAGCGTCTCAATAAATCCAAAAACAGCCTCTACCGGCTTAGGCAAGCCTTTTTTATCTTTCATCGGAAGATTCATTTACCGTATTTCCAAGGAATCTGAACTCGCTGAAAGGAGCATACCTGATTATTGCCTTACCGTAAATCTGATCCTTTTTGATAAGACCGACCCTGCTGTCACGGCTGTCCGACGAATGCTCACGATTATCTCCCATAACAAAATAATATCCCTCCGGAATTGTTATAGGATAACTTCCGCTGAACGCATCAAGTGTATTGGTCTTGGCGCCGGAAGCAATGTATGGTTCATCAAGAATTTTTCCGTCAACCAAGAGCTGTCCGTCCTTTATATCGACCGTCTGTCCTTCGCCTGCAATAATTCTCTTGATGATGCATTCTTTAAGCTGACTTCCGTCGATATTCATCTGAACGGCATTTCCGTCACTGTCAAGACCGTAAGCATAATCGTTATTTATAATAACAATATCGCCGTAATCAAGACCCGTATAAACGGTTGACATAAATATTCTGTCCTCATTGACAAGAGTCGGATTCATCGAATCGCCGACGACATTGACCGGATGCAGAAAAAATGTAAAAATCAACATGATCACAAACATAGTAATAACTGTCGATTCAACAATCTCCAGAATATCGTCAACGATCTTGTGATTATTCTTCTTTTCCTCCGTAGCATTTTCGGATTTATTATCCTGTTCTTCATCTACTTTCCCGATTTCAAGCTCTGTATTTTCGTCCATCGTAAGCCTCCTGTTAAAAGTCAGAATTTGTATCCACAAAAAAAGTAATTGCAGCTTGTCATAAATGAATGCAAATTCTTGTAATATGTTAATTTGAAATTGTCTTAATAGCAAAAAAGGGACTTTAAGTCCCTTTGAGGTCACCTCAAGGAAAGAAGACGAGTCAGCCGGCATAAACCGGCTGAACCCGATCTGCCGCCTTTTAGCGGATCTGTTCCTTAACCTTAGCAGCCTTACCAACTCTGTCTCTGAGGTAATAAAGCTTAGCTCTGCGAACCTTACCGTATCTTACAACCTCTACCTTATCAACAACAGGTGAGTGAAGCGGGAATACTCTTTCGATGCCGCAACCGTGAGCAACACGTCTTACAGTAAATGTTTCGCTGATTCCGCCGTGCTTTTTAGCAATTACAGTTCCCTCAAAGATCTGGATACGGCTCTTGTCGCCTTCCTTGATCTGAACGTGAACCTTAACGGTATCACCTACGTTGAACTGCGGAACATTTTCTTTCATGCTTGATTCGCTGATTAATTTGAGTGCATCCATTTTAATTTTCCTCCTAAAATTTCCGAACATTCATACCCGTCCCATAAAAACCGTTCAGAATTCGGAAAATACAGGAAAAAATACAAAATCACGCTTAAAGCAGCGTAAAACCGGATAACCGGACAATACAGGCAGCGGACTATTCGATTTAATGTCTTTCGGCATTAATTCTCATTCGCCATGACAAAATCATAACGAACGGATTTCAAATGCTTTTATATCATATCATACTTTGAAAAAAAATGCAAGTGTTTTTATGAAAAAATTTCATTATTTTCGCAAAAAATTCCTGTACGGCATATTTTTTCCGCCGTAAACGGTACGCAGCCATGCTTTACAAGAGCCTCAAAAAAGAGATTCGGGTTGTAATTTGTCTTAGTTCCGGCAGGAAGCCGCATGATCATGTCAACCGATTTTTCCGTTGCTTCACACTTGCATACTTCCGTTTCAGGCTTGATATCAACAGTTTTTATGCCTTTTTTAGTCTTCTTATCAACAAGTATCTGATCTGATTCAAGAAGTTCATTTATATCTTTCAGAAGTTCAGACGTATTTTCTGAAAAAAGTGAAAAGCTGTATTCTGCTTTGGCAATGCGGGTTATTTTCATTTTCTGCTCTGCAACCGAGACTACACGCATTCCCTCGGGCATAACTGCATTAAGCCTATCACGTATCACGTCCAAGGGGATATCCTCGTTCAGATTAAAATCAAGTATTTCGCAGCCGCTCTCGTATCCGAGCGAAAGAGCGAGAGCGAACGAATAGTAGGGATGTGGATTGAATCCCTCGGTATACCATATAGGAAGACCTGAGCGGCGGAAAGTTCTCAGCATACATCTGTTCAAATCAAGATGTGAGATATATTTGGCACGGCCTTTTTTCTCGAAAACGGCTCTTACTCTAATCAAAACATCTTCCCCCAATCTCTTTACTTACTCCGCAGGCAGAACATTTCAGCCGGCAATTCGGCGTTGTTACAGCGTTATGAGCCGTTTTGTTTTCTCTTATGAAGAAATCCTTTGAAACATAGTAATCAAGATGATCCCATGGCAGAATCTCATCATATTCAAAGCGTCTGTTCGCATAAAACGACATATCGATTCCGCATTCTCTGAAAGCCTCGATCCATTTATCAAAGCGGTAATGTTCGTCCCAGCTATCGAACTTACATCCTTTCTTCCAAGCCTCGTAAACGACCTTACAAAGCCTTCTGTCGCCTTTGGCAAGAATAACTTCAAGCATACTCACATTAGGATCATGATAGCTGACCTTGATTTTCTTCGATTTTACAGAATCCAGAAGAAGCTTCTGCTTATGCTCTATCATTTCACGGGTATCCTGCGGTTCAAACTGAAACGGCGTAAATGGTTTCGGAACGAAAGTCGCAACGCTTATCGAAATCTGAACGTTCTTTCCCTTCGGACGGTTTTCAATACTGTAGAACAAATCGACTATTCTCTGCGCAAGCTCGGCTATTCCGACAATATCCTCGTCCGTTTCAGTCGGCAGTCCCATCATGAAGTAAAGCTTGACGCTGGAATATCCTCCCTCGAAAGCAATACGGCAAGTGTTCATTATCTCCTCTTCGCTGACATTTTTATTTATAACGTCACGAAGCCGCTGTGTGCCGCCCTCGGCAGCAAATGTAAGACCGCTCTTTCTGACCTTTTTGATTTTTTCAAGAAGCGACTCCGAGAAGTTATCTACCCGCAATGACGGCAAAGAAAGATTTATCCTTTCCGCTGCCGTATAATCGATAAGTTCGGAAAGAAGTTCGTCGATTTCAGAGTGGTCGCTCGTACTCAGAGAAGCAAGCGAGACCTCGTCATATCCGGTATTTTCACAAAGACATTTTGTTTCACGGCAGATCGTATCGCTGTGTTTTTCCCTGAAAGGACGATAAATAAAGCCAGCCTGACAGAATCTGCATCCTCTTATGCATCCTCTCAGAACCTCGACGGAAGCTCTGTCGTGAACTATTTCGGTAAAGGGAACAACGAAATTCTCAGGATAATAAACCTTATCGAAATCCTTGATGATACGCTTTTTTACAGTTTCAGGAGCATCTTCAAGAGCCTCAACACTGTCTATCGTACCGTCCTCCTTATAATTGAAACGATAAAGCGACGGTACATAAATTCCCTCTATATGCGCCGCTTTTTTCAGGAATTCTTTTCTGTTTGCTCCCTGTTTCTTCATTTCATAATAAAGATCCATGAGTTCAAGATTAACTTCTTCACCCTCTCCAAGAATAAAGAGATCGAAAAAGTCCGCAAGCGGTTCGGGATTGCAGACGCACGGACCTCCGGCAACTACGAGCTGTGTAAGCTCCTCCCCTCTTTCATCCGCAAATATCGGTATTCCGGCAAGATCAAGCATATTAAGAACATTAGTGTATGAAAGCTCATACTGCATTGTAAATCCGATGAAATCAAAATCCTTTATGGGATCAAGACTTTCAAGGGCGTAAAGCGAAATGTCATTTTCACGCATTATAGTCTCAAAATCCTCCGCCGGAGCAAAACAGCGTTCGCACCAGTAATTACTTCGCTCGTTTATGAGCGAATAAAGAATTTTCATGCCAAGATGCGACATCCCTATATCATATGTATCCGGAAAGCAGAAAGCGAAACGAACGTCGATTCCGGATTTATCTTTTATCACGCTTCCGACTTCTCCGCCAATATAGCGTGACGGTTTCTGAACTTCAAGAAGATGTTTTTCAATTTTATCTTTTAACATATTTCCTCCAAAAGAAATTTATTATCATTCCATACTTTTTTCATCAAAGCGCATGGGAAGAAAATCCGACAGACTGTATTCACCGTCAGACAGAATAATTTTCAGATCGTTGCCGCAAAATTCGCTAATTACCTGCAAACACGCTCCGCACGGAACGCACGGTTTTATAAAATTATCGTCTGAACTTCCCGCAACAGCGATCACTCTGAACTGATTACAGCCCTCAGAAACAGCTTTGAATACAGCCGTTCTCTCTGCACAAACAGTAAGCGAATACGAAGCGTTTTCAATATTGCATCCCGTAAAAACCTTTCCGTCCGCCGTCAGAAGTGCTGCTCCGACATGAAATCCGGAATATTTGCTGTAAGATTTTTGCGCAGCTTGGACGGCAAGTGAAAAAAGCTCGTCATTAGTCATATCGTCACCCATTTTTCCTAATTTTATGTTTTTTTCCGTCCGGAGTCATAATATAAGTATTTTTAAGCTGTGCAGCAAGATTTCCTGTTACCGACTGCCTGTATTCGTTTCGGAGAGCAGTCTGCTCGTCTTTTTCCTCATCGGTAAGACCTTCTGCCTTGGATTTTCTGGCAAGCTCGTTGATTCTGTCGATTTTTTCCTGAGTCATTTTAATTCACCTTTCCGTTTTTTCTAATTGTACCATAATTTTATATTTTTTTCAAGTATTACTATAGATTTTTATATTTCATTGTGATATAATTAAGAAAACGCTATACGAAAGGAGAAATTATCTTGAAAACCGCACTTGTTACCGGAGGAAGCAGGGGTATCGGTGAAGCAGTCTGCCGCAGACTTGCAAATGAAGGCTGCTTCGTTCTGATCAATTATCTTAACTCAAAAGAAAAAGCTGAACAGCTTGCCAAAGAAATTCACGGAACTGCCATACAATTTGATGTTTCGGATATGGATTCTGTCTCAAAAGCTGTTTCGGATGCAGGAAAAATAGACCTTCTTATTAATAACGCAGGGATTTCGGAAATAGATCTTTTTACACATATTCCACAGGAAAAAGCAAACCGTATCATGAGTATAAATCTGATAGGAACTATGAACTGTTCAAGAGCCGTACTTCCGTCCATGATCAGCAGAAAATCGGGCTGTATCATCAATATATCGTCCATGTGGGGACAATGCGGAGCTTCCTGCGAGGTTGATTATTCTGCTTCAAAAGCCGGAATCATCGGATTCACAAAAGCTCTCGCAAAAGAAGTTGCACCGTCGGGAATACGAGTTAACTGCGTTTCTCCCGGATTTATAATGACGGAAATGAACAGCCGCTTTTCTCAGGAGGAGCTTGAAGAAATACGCTCGGAAATTCCTCTCGGAATATTCGGCAGACCGGAACACGTTGCCGATTCTGTTGCTTTTCTCGCATCTGAACAGTCAGAATATATCACAGGACAGGTTATCGCCGTAAACGGCGGAATGGTTATCTGAAAGGACGATTTTGCTATGATAAACGAAAGATTGAAAAAACAAATAAATTTTATGCTTGAACTTGATAAAATGAAAAATATCTACCGTCAGACCTATGTTCTTCATGAAGACAGAAAGGAAAATGACGCCGAACATAGCTGGCATCTTGCAATTCTTGCCTTTCTTCTTGCAGAATATGCCTCTGTGCCCATAGACGTTACAAAAGTTATGAAAATGGTTCTCGTACATGATGTTGTAGAAATTGATGCCGGAGATACATACTGCTACGATGAGGGCGGAAATAAAACAAAGGCAGAACGTGAGGAAAAGTCCGCTCAAAGAGTCTTCGGGCTGCTCCCTGACGATCAGAAAGAAGAATTCTATTCTTTATGGCGTGAGTTTGAGGATAATCAGACAAACGATTCAAAATTTGCTGCCGTTCTTGACAAAATGCAGCCTGTTATCCTGAACTACACCAAAAACGGTATTTCATGGAAAGAACACGGAGTTTATAAGGAACAGGTTGAAAAACGCTGTCTTTCCTCGGCAGACGCCTCTGATAAGCTTGCTGAATTAATACAAAGCATTATAGATGATGCTGCTTCAAAAGGATTTCTTAGAACAAAATAATCGTTAAAATGCACAAATTAAACAGCATTCTGACGTGCAACATTACCTAAACGCCGAAAAATAGTGACAAATTAATGATTTTTTTTTAGATGGCTTGAACTTTATTTCAAAATATGATATATTAGTCATTGTAGGAGAAAAGATATAACTACTTGCAATTTTAAAATTATATTTTAATAGAGGGATGATAATAAATGGCTGAAAAGTCAATCAAAAAAAATAATGCTGTTTTTACAGCTGAAAAAATGGACGATGTTTCAAATAACATCAAAAAATCGGAGGATTCATCAGACGCTCCGAAAAAAGTACGTTTTGCAAAATGGAAAAAATTCAATGATAAACGCAGAGAAAATACCGAAAAATATGGTAAGCTGAATACTTTCCTTATGATTATTTTCCCTGTTTTTATTCTGACGTTAGCAGCAAGTATCGAGGGAAAAGGACTTTCAAAGTTCTTCGGTCTCTGGGTTCACAGTCCGGGAGCAATGATATTTGCCCTTATTATAACTTATATTGTTTTCGCTCTTATGCTTGCTGTTTTCAAGCATGGCTGGCTGGCTATGCTGGCACACAGCATTCTATATATTGCCCTTAGTACTACGGAACTGTTCAAATTCAATACAAACGGAAATCACCTTATTCTTTCCGATATGAAATTATTCAGAAGCGTAAAAAGTCTTCAATCATTCGCATACATAAAAATTACTCCATTACTTGTTATTTCTTACATAATCGCTATTGCTTTTCTCGTTGTAGTGTTTTATTTCAATCCTAAAAGCAAGATGAAAGCCGTTCCAAGAATCGTTACGACTGTTTTTTGTCTTCTTCTTGTTCCAGGATTTGTAATGCTCCCGGATTTTTACAATCCCGTATACTCTTTCTTTCACATAGACACAACAGCCGCTAACAACGATATACTCCTTAAAGAAAAATTCAACAATAACGGCTTCTTCACTTTCCTTGTTCAGACAGCATCTGAAAGCTATGCGAACCGTATTGTCGAACCGGATGAATATGATGATATTCATGTTGACGATATCCTTGATATAAATGTCGTCGGAGGCGGAAATTTCAATAACGGACAAAAGCCAAACGTTATCGTGATTATGAGCGAATCGTTCGCAGATTTCCGTGTATTCGACCAACTTGATATTGACGACGAGGTTTACAAATATTTTGATAAGGCCTGTGAAGAGGGCAAAAGCGGTACCGTTATAACTCCTACATATGCAAGCTGGACAGTCCGTTCGGAATTTGAGCTTATGTTCGGGCTTCCTGTAAAAGGAATCAATGATCCTAATATGCCGCAGAGAGAGCTTGCAGAGCGTGAACTTCCCGCTATGGCTCAGTACTATGATACATGGGGATACGAAACAGCCTATATTCATCCTTTCCAGTCAACATTCTATGGACGAAAAAGCAAGTATCCGAGATTAGGCTTTAAACAGCTCATCTTCCACGATAGTCTTAAACCGGAAACAGATACTGCTGAGAACTCTGATTTCACCGTTCCAATAGAACGGTACGGCACTTATGTTGATGATAAAACTATCTTCAATCAGATTATAAAGCTGTTAAACGAAACTGACAAGCCGATGTACATCCATACAACAACGATGCAGAACCACCAACCCTATAATCTCGGCGAAGACCCCGATGACGAGTTCGGCAACTATCTCCAGTGGATTCAGCATTCAAACGAAGGTCTTAATGCTTTTCTTGAGTCGCTTAAAACTATTGACGAACCAACTTTAGTATTCTTCGTAGGAGATCATTTCCCGTCTCTCAGAGGCGAAACAAGCGTCTATAATGAACTTGGTATTAACAGTGAAAATTGCAGTATTCTTTATGAGCAGAAATATTTCCTCTGGAGCAATTATGATGCTGATTTTTCTGATGTTCCCGATGAAAAGATCTCGTTCTTCTATACGCCTTATGTCATTCTTGATATAATCGACGCTCCGCATGATTCGTTCATCGAAAAAATGATGCAGTTTATGAAGGAGATTCCTGTTTACTCTACAGCGTATAACAGCGAAATACCCAATAATGAAGAACTTGATGTCTTAACATACGACAGGGTAGTCGGTGATCTATATTCCGAATCTCCGATTACAGAGAATAATGAAGGAGAATAATTATGAAAAATCCCGAAATCGGCACAAAAGGAATTGCTGAACTTGCTGTTTCTTCCAACGATCTTGCCGTTAACGCAGGAAGCGGAAGCCTGGAGGTGTTTGCAACTCCGGTTATGGCTATGCTGATGGAAAAAGCCGCCTGCAATTGTCTTGCCGACTATATGGAAAATGACGAAACAACGGTCGGAACAGAACTTAATATACAGCACGTTTCTGCTACCCCGGAAGGAATGAAAGTTTATTCCGAAGCGGTTCTCACCTCAATCAACGGAAGAGAATTCACCTTTGAAGTCGCAGCTTACGATGAAGCAGGACTTATCGGCAAGGGAACTCATAAACGTTTTCTCGTTTATGGAGAAAAATTCACAGCGAAAACTAAATCCAAATTAAATAATATATAAATATTATTCACATAAAAGCTCCCGAAATTCGGGAGCTTTTTCAGACTAAGAACCTGTCAACGCAGAAGATTTCACACTTATTTTCGGCAAATTTTTCCGATTCCTGCGTTGGAAAAACTCGCCATACGACAGTATATCTTCGTTTTTTCATATTACACCCGGAAAAATTTTCTTGAAAATCCGCATATTATTTCTATGTGGACAGGTTATAAAAAATTAATCAGTATTTTTTCTGTATGTTATCATAATTTTATCACAAAAAGGCTTATAATAATAAGTATGAAATAAATTGAAAGGACGATTTCTATGTCTGATAATCTTAATGATTTTAACTCTTCTGATTCTCAATATTATGAGAACCATTATACAGAATCCTCAGATCAGAATGAAAACAGAAATATTCCTCCTGTTTCCGATTCAAACTCATATGCTTACACAGCAAATGATTCAATAAAAACCAAAAAAGCCAAAAAACATCCGCTTCTTAAAGCAGTCGCTTTCGTTCTTTGTCTTGCCATAGTCGGTGTAGGCTCGGTTCAGGGATATAAAATTTATAAGGACAACAAGGATAAGTCGGAACTTGACGAATTTAATGCCGATAAAGACAGCGATTCCGATTATTCTGATATTTCAATTTCAAACAATGAAACAAACGACGACGATGATTATCCAAGCATAATCAAGCTTGCTGCAAGAACAGACGCTAAGGCTCTTCCGGATATTGTTGACGATATTATGCCGTCGGTCGTCGGAGTTTCCTCCAATTTTGAGTTTACTCAGTCTTATGGATTTTTCGGATGGGATTCCGGTCCTCAGGAAAGACAAATGCTCGGAACGGGAACCGGTTTTATTATTTCTGATGACGGTTATATCGTCACGAACGCCCATGTAATCTATGATGAAAGTGAGTATAATGCCGGTGAAGCCGTAAGCGTTTCGATCATGTTCAGTGATGAAACTCAGCATGATGCAAAAATAATTGCTTATGATACAGAAACAGATATTGCCGTTCTGAAAGTTGACGAAACAGGTCTTAAACCTGCCGTTCTTGGAAACAGTGATGATCTCAGAGTAGGCGAACTTGTTATTGCAGTCGGAAATCCGCTTGGACTTGATCTTTTCGGTTCTGTAACACATGGTATTGTTTCTGCACTGAACAGAAAAATTGATATAAACGAAAAAAGCATGACTCTTATCCAGACTGACGCTCCTATAAATTCCGGTAACTCCGGCGGACCGCTTCTCAACAGCTGCGGTCAGGTAATAGGAATAAATTCCGCTAAAATTTCATCTAATTATTCCAGCGGGAACGCAAGCGTTGAAGGTCTTGGATTCGCCATCCCCATAACTGAAGCTAAAGCCATTATAGACGATCTCATCAACTATAATTACGTTAAGGGCAGACCGCAAATGGGAATTACTACCCGTGATATCACAGAAGCCTATTCAAGTTATCTGAATATTCCTATGGGCGTTTACGTGGTAACTGTTGAACCCGGAAGCGCTGCCGAAGAGGCAGGACTTAGAAAGGGCGATGTTATTATTGATATTGAAGGTGAACCTGTTACAACGGCAGATGAGCTTAATAAGATAAAAAGCCAGTATAAAGCCGGAGATACAATAACTCTTACGGTCAATCGAAATGATATGGATGTTAAGATCACTTTGACCCTTGAAGAGGCTAATGCCGAAAAAACTAATGTATCCGATAAGGATAAAGACAATGATAATTAAAAAAATCTTCTATTCTCCTTTTAACATATCTGTTTTTTAACCTATAAACAGATATGAAAAGGTCTGCTGTATTTTCTGTGCAGCAGACCTTTTTTGCATTGGAGCCTGTGTTCATAGGGAAGATGTGCAAATTTTTGAGCATAATTTTGCTGAGAACAAGGGTGCGGGTGTCCTGTGGACACCCCTGCGAAACAGAAACACCGACCGAGATGACAATCGAGGCCCGAAAAAGTGAAAGCATACTGTCGTATGATGAACTTTTTCAACGCAGTCATCAGCAAAATTTACCAAAAAGATGTACGGTTTATCCTATGAACACAGGCTTTATTGCGTCAATTTGATCGGTATAGCTTTTCTCAGTTCAAACGAATAAAGAAATGCTTCTTTAACTCTTTTTTTAGCAGTAAGCTCAATAGCGGATTTATAAAGTTTTAGCTGAACGTTGTATCTTTCTGCAAGCTTTTCCGCAGAAACACCGTGATCTGATTTATAATCGACAATAACGATTCCGTCATTCTCTTCAAACATAAGATCAACAATTCCTTTTATCATTCCGTCCGACTTCTTTAAACGTTCCATAAGCTCATTTTCAATTTCGAGCTGAGCTACAGCAACCATAAACTTTTTTTCACGACAGGCATTTTTGGCAGATATCATCCTTGAATATAATTCGCTTTCAAAAAACGCTGCAACGTTCTCTATATTAATAGAATCTGCCTGAGCCTGATTTATATAACCCATTTCCGTCATACGAACGATCTCTGATTCAGGAGCTTTTTTTGCATTTTCAAAATCGCAGTACTGAAAAAAGGTATGTATAGCCGTACCACGCTCTGCTCCGGTAAGACGTGAAGCGGATGTAAGAAATTTCGGACGTTTCAGTCTGAAATCAAATTCCTCTTCCTTTTCAAATTTTTTAGTAATCTGTGTAACACTAAGCTTGGCAGGCAGCTCTGAAAGAGAAGAATCATAATCCGAATGAATCATTTCATTTATATCCATGCATATTTCCGGATCAGATTCAGCGTCCGCCTCAATCAGTTCACTTTCCTCAATACAGGCATCTTTGACTTCATCAAATTCAAACTCAAAAATCGGTTCAGCATTCTCTGAAACAGAAGAAGCTTCTTCACGGCTGCAAATTTCAAGACGCTCGGCAGCTTCAGCAAAGCCGTCGGCTTTTATCAATGAAAGCCATATCCAGTCCGCAAAGCATTCCGCTTCTTTAACCGCATCGCTTATATCTCCATGACATAAAATACATTGTTCCAGATTAGATCTTATTGATTTTCGGTTTTTTTCTCCATATTTAAGATTTATAAAAAGTTTCTGCTTAGCTCTTGTCATAGCGACATACATAAGCCGCATTTCTTCGCTTTTGGTATTATTCTTTTCCTCTTCGCTGAGCATAATCTGCTGAAAGGTTTTATATTTTCTCAAAAGCTTGGGATCGTATAATCTATAGCCTATCCTTCCGTCATCCGAACACATTACGGTTTTTGAATCGTACATAAACTCATGGGAAGTTTCAGCAAGAAACACAAATGGATATTCCAATCCCTTTGAACCATGATGAGTTTGTATTGAAACATAATCGCCCGATGCCGCCGAAGTCTTTCCCTGAGAAAAATCACCGTTTTCCATTACACGGTCAATATGCCTTAAAAATCCTCCAAGACCGCCGAGACCTTCGGCAGCAGCCGAATTTTCATAATTCTGAGCATATTGTATAAGCAAACGCAGATTTGCTCTTTTTTTCTCGCCGTCACTGTAAAGCTGCATAACTGAAATAAAGTCCGTTGTATCGTATATTGCACTGATAAGTTCTCCTATGGTCATCGTAACGGAATCAAGACGGAATGAATCCACAGCACTGAGGAAATCCCTACATCGTTCCATGAAAAACATATCGCATAGTTCACTGTATTCACCATGTGAAATTTCAAGAAGAACAGAATATATCGGTCTTGAATTATCCAGCGATTTTATGAAAGCCATTTCCTGAATGCTGAACATATACATCGGCGAGGTCATAACTGCCATCATAGAAATATCAAGCAAAGGATTGTTTATTATTCTGAGCATATCTATCAAAAGCGCAATTTCACGTGATTTGAGATATCCCTTTTCTCCGCTTCCTTTCGCAGGAATCCCCCTCTTGTTAAGCTCTTCGGCATAAATGTTTATATAATCGTTCGCTCTGACAAGAATACAGAAATCAGACGGCCGACAGGGACGTTTTTTTCCTCCGACAGTTATAACAGGCGCTCCGCTTTTTATCATTTCAGCAATTTTTCCGGCAGTATAAACGGCTTCCGGATTTTTCTTCTGAAAAATATTCTGCGTTGAAGTTTTCTTTTCATTTTCAGATGAATCATCATCAGAAACTTCATCCGAATCAGTATTTATAAAAGTAATATGAGTGCGGCATTCATTGTTGTATGGTTCATAATCCTTCGCTCCAAAGTAGAGCATTTCATTTTCGTTATAATCAATATCACCGCACTGCTCGGTCATTATCTGACTAAATATAAAATTTACGGAATCGATTACCATTTTCGAGCTTCGGAAGTTTCTGTTAAGAAAAATCGCTTTATTCGGACAGGAGCTTTCTTTACTGTACGGTTCGGAGCTTTTTAGCGTTGCTATAAAATTTTTCGGATTTGCAAGCCGGAAACGATAAATCGACTGCTTTACATCTCCTACAAGAAAAGCATTATCGCCATACATCGGCTCCCCTTCCGGACCATGCTTATAATTTTTTGAAATAAGCTTGAAAATCAGATCCTGTTTATTATTGGAATCCTGATATTCGTCGATCATGATAATATCGTAATATTCAGCAGTCCTTACCGCCGTTTCAGATTGAATAATTTTTCCGCTTTCATCTGTTTCAGCAAGAATCTCCAGCGCAAGGCGCTCGCCGTCATCAAAGCTTATAGCGTTTTTCTCACATTTTCTGCTCCAGATAATTTCCTGATATTTTTTCAGAATCTCTATAAGAACGGCTGTTACTTCTCTGGATTCTTCAAAATCCTCCTCAACATTTTTTAGTATCGATATCGATTCGCAAGTCGTTTTCTTCATTTTATTTCTTTTTGCCTTATAAACTTCACGAAGCTTTGCATTGCATGGAGTTTTCGCCGTTACTCTCGGTAAATCGGAAAATCCAAGAAGCGCTGCGCACTCACCCTCTGACGGAAAACGTCCGCTTTTAATAATTCCGAACAGATCTGAAATTTTGTCACAATCGTTCTCGGCAACTGCAAAAGACTTTTTCGCCTGAGGATAACCTTCTATATCCGGGAATATATCTTTTATCATACCGAGACATTCATCCGCAAGACAAAGGGCTTTTTCAAGCTTTTTCGCAACATATCCCATAAGAAAATCAAAATAAACGGAATCGCTTAATTTTTTATTATATTCGCTTTCAGCCTTTTCAAACCATTTTTCTCTTAGAGCGACTGAAGCAAGAAAATTGTCTGCAAGCTGTATAACCTCAATAAGCGACTTTTCGTTTTTAATACAGAAACGATCGTATAAAAAGGATATTTTTTCATAATCATTCTCACTGTAATAATCGAAAAGCTCCTCCATAGCCTGTGATTTCAGTATCTTGGATTCAGATTCATCAAGAATTGCAAATCCGGAAGTTATCCCCTGATCGGTAATATTATCTCTTATCAGTTCAAAGCAAAACGAATTTATGGTCGAGATTTTCGCATTTTGAAGAAGAGTCTGCTGCTTCAAAAGATGTCTGTTGAAAGGATCTTCATTTATCATCGCTCTTAAATTCATATCAAGACGTTTTTTCATCTCCGATGCAGCGTCGTTAGTAAACGTAACAACAACCATTCTGTCTGCTCTTACTCCCGATTCCGGATCGGCAATCAGCTTCGCAAGACGTTCTGTCAAAACAGATGTTTTTCCGCTTCCGGCAGCGGCAGATACTATCACGGACGAACCTCTTGCGTTTATAGCGTTTTCCTGCTGCTGAGTCCATGCCATATTTATTCCTCCTCTTCTTCAGAAACATCAATTTTTCGGCTGAGAATTTCTTCCGCCTCGGCAACGCTTTCCGCATCAGGAGTTTTAAATCTTTCCAGACGGGAATTATCGCATATATTCACATATCCGCAGTATTCACAGGGATTCTCTTTCTTTTTCACAAGCGGTTCGGCTTCGGCATCGCCGCTTAAAAGAGATTCGGCCATTTCTATAAGTTTTGAATATGTAAAATCCCGGAGCTTTTTTATGCCTCCTCTTGATATACAGGTTGAATACCTGTCAAATTCCCCTGATTTCAGCAGTTTTACGGGAATATATTTTCCTCCGATACCGTTTTCCATTGCATTGAGAACGGTTTTATCGCTTATAACAAGTCCGCTTGTTTTCAGCTCGGAATTAAGAACCGAACTATTCAGGCTATTGATCTTATAGTCGTCAGATTCAACTGCTGAAATCTGAATCGGAGAATAAAGCACTCCAGCAGGTTCGTAATTTTCATAAACTCCGCCCTTATCCGTCACTGCAAAAAGATACAGAAGCATTTGCAGATCTATTCCGCTGCCAAGTGAGATGGGAGTAATTTTCTTCTGACTGCTCTTATAATCGACGATACAAATATAATTTTTTCCGTCAACCTCGCATATGTCAACTCTGTCAACAATTCCGCCAAAAGTAAGTTTGTATTTTTTCCCGAAATCAAGAACTACCGCATTCTTATCACGCATATCAAGCTCAAAGGCGTGCGGAGTAAACGAAGAACACATGAGAGATTGCTGGGTATGAAGAAAAACATTAGTCAGACGTTCGGCGGTTTTATTATAAATAAGCTCAAATTTCGGCTTCTTTCCAAAATCTCCTGCCATTTTTTCTTTGCGGTATTTTTCGGCACACGAAGAGATCTCGTTTTGAAGCTCATTATAAGAAAGCCCGATAAACTTTTCTTTTGTGCGTGAAGCCAGTATCTCACTGAAGCAAAGATGAGCAAATTCTCCGCTTGCTCTTGCATCAAGCTCAACCTTTTCACAGGTCTGAAGCTTCAGACATTTTTCGCAGAAATACTTGAAATGACACAGATTATACTCATTAAGAGCAGTTGCAGAAAGCTTCAAAGGAGTAAAGCTTTTCAACTTTTTCATTATATCTTCATCAATTTTGTAATTCTGCTTATATCCATAACGGCTTAAAACCTGAACTATTCTTCTGCTGTATTCCTGATTTTGCAGAAGAACTTCCTTAATCGAAGCAATTTCGCTGTTATTAAGTCCTCTGTTCTGCATATAATGATAATAAGCCGAGTGGATCGTAACAGCATAATAATGGGGAGGAATATCATCCTGAGTAATCAGCATTTTTTTATCGCCAAACATTTTCATGATCTGGTCAACAGCCGGTGCGGGATATTTTGCCTGCCCGGACAGATCTGAAAGAGGATATGTGATATAAAGCTTATCAGAGGCTGATGAAAGCGTTTTATAAACAACCAGACGTTCAGACGCTATAAGATCGGCAAGCGGACGTGATATCTCAATTCCGTTTTTAGCAAGAATCATTTTATCTGATTCGGAAAACAGCCCATGCATACTGATCTGATTCGGAAAATCGCCGTCTGTTGAACCTATCGCAAAAACGACTTTAGGCGAATTAAGTCTTGCAGTTCTTGCAGAAGCAGCTATGACCGAATCAAGAGTCTGGGGCGGAACAGAATAATTTATTTTGCCTATCATCGACTTGATTATTTTTGCAAGTTCATTAAACGGTATTATATTTTCTTTCAAAGTTCCGGCAACGCTGTCGAGAATATCAATAAGACATCCCCACATTCTTTTGACTTCCGACGCTTCAAAATCAAGATTCTCTTTAATAAGTCCCGACATTAATCTTCCGGTATTACGTTCAGCGCCGCAGTTTACAAGATAATCATACAAAATACGGCAGATTTTTTCAGCCGTTACATCTTTTTTATTAAGCCTTTTTTTCAGAACAATTATCGGTTCAATAAACGAAGATCGAATGGATTCGATTCTTTCAAGCTCTTTATCCTCCGCTGTAAAAGCTTCTCTCCAGATATCTCCGTCAACACCCCATTTATAGCAATAATTTTCAAGCAAGGAAACATCCGTCAGCGAAATATCCAGAAGTCCGCTTTTCATAATTCTGAAAATTTGCTCTGAGCGGAATTTTTTCGCAGATAAAATATTAAGCAGAGACGTGAAAAATACCATGACTGCCGTGTGAGTAACAGCTCTTTCAATGCTGAGAAAATACGGTATCTCATATCGGCTGAATGCGGCTTTCAAAACGTCGGAATAATTTGCAATATCATTTGATACAACTGCAAAATCACGGTATTTCAGCGATTTATCATTGTGAACGAGCCTTTTTATTGAAGCGCAGACATATTCAGCTTCACTGTACATATCCTTAGCTTCAAAAATTCGGATATTTTCAACTTTCGGAGCGTCCTGAGGAGAATATCTGAAATTACGCATAATATGTCCGCTGAGATATTCAAGATCAGGATGCTTAAATCTATAGCTCCTGCCGCACTTCGTTATTTTATACTCCTTTTTGTATTCACGGCATATATTGGCAATTTTACGGTATGTGCCGTTTACCGTTTCAAAAAGAGTAAATTCCCCTGCATCCACATCGTCAGTCCGCAGATTAATTGTAACGTTTTTAGCTGATGAAATCATTACACGAAGCATTTTTATCTGATCTCCGGTAAAACTTTCAAATTCGTCTATAAACACGCTCTTACCGCCGAAATAGTTGTTTTTATCAGCAATAACGGCAGCTTCTTTTATATTATCGAGAATATTTTTAAAACCATATTTCTTCATAAGCTGCTCATATTCAAGATAGATCATAGAAATATCCGTCGTTTTATCCATAAGCCGCTTATCCATCATAACAGCCTTATTCAAAAGCTGCTGAGGCTCTATTCCGGAGCGTTTCATATCGTTTATGATATCGAGAACCTCTTCAGCAAATCCGCTCTGCAAGCTTTGACGGCGAAAGAAATTAAGCGATTCAGGCTGATTTCTCACTGAATTTATCGCTTGATAGATCATTATCATCCGTGCATATTCGTTGGCATATTCGCCTTTTCTGTCAGGTTCTCCGAAAAGCTGAAAAAGTTCTCGTGAAAGTCCGGTAAAGCTCAGCGAAGTCTGCTCGTTGAATTTTTCAGCGCCAAGATAAAAATATAAAGTTTTGTCAAACTCATATGAAAACTGTTCCGGAACTATTATACACGATTTATCAGTATTATTTTTTATACGTTCAAACATAAGAGTGGTTTTTCCGCTTCCTGCCTGACCAATTATAAATTCAACCATAAGCCACATCCATTCAATAAAATACGGCAGCCTCTGAAAAACCTGTTTTTCTCAAAAGCGGTTTTTAGAGACTGCCATAAAATACCGACAAATTCCATGTCGATATATACAAAAATCAAAATCCGTTAAGATGCTTTGAAGTCATAATAAGAGGATAGTCCTCGTAACAATTACTTAAATAAACATTTCCTTCCACACCGTTTGCTGAACCTGTATTAGTATAGTTCCACAAGCCAAAAAAGCGTGAAAAGTCAGGAGCTTTAACGCCATAATGAGCTGCTGAAACATCATATTTGTCAAAAATAGACGCATCAAGTTTGTTATTCAGAAAATTTACATAACTCATTATTCCGACATAATATCCTTTGCTTTCCATAAATGAGCAGAAAGCGTCTGTTATTGCAGTTATTTCTTCTTTACTCAAATCTGAGAAAATCGGGTCTTCAATATTGAAATAAACCGGATATTCAAACTGATAATCCTTTATAGTCTCATAAAATAATTCGGCTTCCTGAAGAGCCTCTTCAACGGTAACAGCATAACTGTACCAGTACGCTCCGCAGTCTATTCCGGCAGATTTTGCTCCAAGAATATTCTGCTCAAACTTCTCATCCTTCTGAGAAGCGAACTTTCCATATCCGGCACGAATTATAGCATAATCAATTCCACCGTCTTTAACCGCCTGCCAGTCAACATCACCCTGAAATGCACTGACATTTATTCCCTTTGCAATAATCCCATTATCAACAGAAGCGGTAGTTGTAACAGTGGTAGTCGTTAGAATGCTTTGGGGAGCGGTCGTTGCTGTCGGCGGCGTATAGGTTTCCGGAGAAATCAGATAAGGATAGTTTATATACGAGTAATCCATATCCACATTACCGTTTATTCCATTTACAGCACCCGTACTCGAATACTGCCACATCCCATACTCCCCGTTAAAGTCCGGCTGCATTACGTCAAAATGTGCGACCCACACATCATATTTTTTCAGAACAGTTTCAAAAACATGAGTCGTAAGGAAATTTGCGTAGCTGTATAGTCCCACATAACAGCCTTTCTCCTGAAGAGTTGTGCAGAATGTTTCGATAATAGCAGAAACCTGTGCTGCGGATAAGCCTGACTGCGAAGGATCTTCAATATCGAAATAAACCGGATAATTGAAATCATAATTTTTGATGATCTCATAGCAGGCTTCCGCTTCAGCCTGTGCATCCTCAACAGTCAGTGCGTAGCTATACCAGTAAGTTCCGCAATTCAGACCGACTCGCTGAGCATTCTGAACATTATAATCAAATGTAGGATCTTTCTGCGAAACAAGCTTGCCATATCCGGCTCTTATAATAGCAAAATCAATTCCGCTGTCTTTAACAGCCTGCCAGTCGATATTTCCCTGCCACTGAGAAACGTCTATGCCCTTGGACATCAAATGAATATCAGGAGGTTCAACCGAAGCGACATAAGCATTATAAATATCAAAAACATTAAACGGTGTTTCACTGTCGGTTGTTTTATCTGAAGAATCTTTTTCAATATCTGTTATTTCAGGTTCGTCTTTACTTTTATCATCATTTGTGGTATCATATAGAGAGAGCGAATCATCCGTTTGCGAACTGCTGAAAGAATCCGCATTGTCTTCCGCAGCGGGAAACGCCGGAATAACCGATAATCCGGCAAGAACTATTGAAACAACTGAAGAAAAAATGAGGCTTTCTTTCTTCATGATGTATCTCCTCCTTAAAATATTTTTAAGTAAAATTCAGTTACAGATTTTTTTAAAATGTTACTCTTTTGTAATTATAACATGTTCACAAATAAATTGCAACTGTTTTAAATAAAAAACAAACCAACAGCTAAACTTTGTAACATTATATATTTTCATAGGAGATTTTTTGGTAATTTTAACCACAAATTAGTCAGAATGGATAATAATAATATGAAAAAATTTACTATTAACAATAACGATTGCGGTCAAAGAATCGACAAATTCATACTCAAGGCTATGCCGGATATGCCTAAAGGTATGCTGTATAAACTAATAAGAAAAAAAGATATAAAAATCAACGGAAAGCGGTGTGAAATATCAACCAGACTCTGTGAGGGAGATATTGTGACCGTATTTGTCAAAGATGAATTATCCGCTCCGAAAAAGCATGACATGAGCTTTCTCAGCGTTTCTGAAGAGCCAAAGATAGTTTATGAGGATGAAAATATTCTTATCGCCGACAAACCTGTTGGTCTTGATTCACATTTCTCCGATTCATCCGGCGAAGATACTCTTATCAACAGAATAAAACTCTATCTATACAATAAAAAAGAATATGATCCCGAAATAGAAAACTCATTTGCTCCGGCAATTTGCAGCCGTCTGGACAGAAACACCTCCGGTCTCGTAATATCAGCCAAAAATGCGGCATCCCTTCGTGAGATCAATTCTGCCATAAAAGACGGAGCTGTAAGTAAAATTTATCGCTGTATATGCACAAATCCACCGCCAAAAGCAGCGGATATAATCGTCGCATTCCATAAAAAAGATGAGACTGCAAACATTGTTAAAATTTCAGATTTCCCTGCCGACGGCTATAAGGAAATCAAAACAGGCTATAAAATTATCCAACAGAAAAATGGTCTTTCTCTCGTAGAGATCAGATTGTTTACCGGAAGAACTCATCAGATAAGAGCTCATATGTCACATATTGGCTCTCCTTTGCTCGGGGACGGAAAATACGGCGATATACAGGCAAACAAGCGTTACAATACTTTCTTTCAGCAGCTTTGCGCTTATTCCCTTGAATTTAATTTATCGGAAGCTTCTCCGCTCAGCTATTTGAATAAACTTAAAATAACTTCCGGAATCCCTGATTTTGAAAAAAAATTTTTCTGAACCATTTTTAATTTGGCTGACCGATTCTGTGACGAAGATTCTTTTCTTTAAGTTCTCTGCCTTCTGCTATGAGATTTTTCATTGTTTCCGCATCACTATTCATCAGAGCTTCACTGTATTTTTTCAGATTTTCGATAAGCAGATCAAGTTCGTATTGAAGATGTTCACGATTCTGCATGAAAAGATCGGTCCACATTTTTTCATTCATGGTTGCGATTCTGGTCATATCCTGAAAGCTTCCGCCGCTGAATCCGCATTCGAGTCCAAGTTCAGGACTTTTAACATATGCGCTTGAAACAATATGCGCAAGCTGAGAAGTATATGCGATCATTTTATCATGGTTTTCGGGCGTTGTTACAACAATTTTTCCGGCTCCGATCTCCTCGGCAAGCTTTTTCAGAAGAACCGTATCCGCCTCACTGCTGTCCTCAAAAGGCGCAACAATAAAATTTGCCTTAACGAAAAGGTCGGCGGAGCTGTTATAATATCCTCCGAATTCTTTTCCTGTCATGGGATGAATTCCAACATATCTGAGTTCGTTTTCCTCAGCTATTTTTTCCATTCTTTCCGAAAATTCGCCCTTGATTCCGCAAACATCAGTGATAAGCGTATTTGGACTGATTTTTTCAGCATTTTCACGAAGATATTTTTCTGCTGCTTCCGGAAACAATGCAATAATAATAAGTTCGCATTTGCTATAATCTCCGTCAAAAACCTCGTCTATCGCCACATCACGCAGAGCAGCATATTCTATATCGGAATTAATATCGCTTCCGATCACGTTATGATAAGTATATTTTTTCATAGCTTTACAAAGTGAACCGCCGATAAGTCCAAGTCCGACAACAAGTATATTCATGACAACACCTCATTTAAATATTTATAGGCAACCTCTAAAAAACTCTTTTTACAAAAATCAGCTATGCACGGCATTTGCTGCGTCAAACACTCTCAGAGGGCAACAGCCCGCCTTCGACCGCTTCCCTTCAACTGCCGCACCTATCTGATTTTTGCTTAATCAAACAGTTTTTTAGAAGTTGACTATATATAGATTATAACGCTTTAAATGATAAAAGTCAAGTTTTTTCAAAACTTGACACAGGATAACAGCATTTATTTGGAGTTATGTTTATCAAGCGGATTTTGTTTCTTTAATTTCTTGCTGAACGGGGTTGCTTCTGTCTGAGCATTCTGCCATAATCATCCTTGATACCCTTAAAGGGTATCAAGGATGATTAATACCGGGATTTCAAAGGAAATGTACTCCCATTTGGCAGGGGTTTAATGGAACCAATGCCAACAACTTAAGAGATTTTGCACCTTGAACTTTTGTCAAAGAGTATTCAATCTTTGGCGATAGCCATAATTATTTCAAACCTCAAGCAAATTTTCAGATTATCTTTTCATATCTCGGCAAATAGCGATAAGTCTTGGATTTTAAGGCTTTTTCGCCATTTGTCATATCGGAAGATACTTGGCATATCTTTGTGCTTCTCGGCATAATTTTGAATCCAAAAGTAGTACGGCGGCAGTAAAAACACCAATTTGGCTATGCCGCCAAACGTTCCATTTCTGCCTTTGCGGAATTGTAAGTTGCATGGGCGTAATAGTTCAGCGTAGTCCCCTTACCAAATGGTAACACACTTTCGTAAAAGTGATTAATAACGTAAATTCGCCTTAAAACAGGCTTCTTTTGTTTTTCAGAGGTTCATCGAGCAACTTGTAGTAGATGTAGATATCACGGGGCTGATCTTCAACATAGGTATCAAGCGTGATATATTCGATAAGCTCCAAGCACATCTCGCAGGTAAGCTCCTGCACATCGGTGTACTTCTTCAGACGCTTAATGAACAGTTCTACATCTTCCTCGTCCTGCCTTATCGTTGAAAGCGTTTTGTCAAGCTCGGCGACTTCGACGGATAACTCTTTCTGCTCGGTTTCATATTTCGAAATCAGCTTTATCGCTACGTCCTCAGATACCTTGCCGATGACTTTATCCTCATAGATATTCTGAATCAGTGTATCAAGCTCCTGCAAACGGTATCTGCCATCTGTGAATTTTTTTGTATCTACGGAATACTGTTCCTCATATTGCTTGGCTTTATGGACAAGGAACTTTGCCTTAGCTTTCTCCTAATCCTCTGCGAGACTGCGAATATCTTCAAGTACGATACGTTCCATGTCCTTCATCTTGATGTAATGACTTGCACAATACCGTTTACCGTATTTAAATAAAATACAAATTACAGTTGAAATTGTGGCGATAGAACTCACAAGGTCCGCCACGCTGATGTCGAGTGTTATTTCAACAAAGTTGGATTAAAAACTTTGTGAAAGTTTTTTCATAAAAAATCGGCAGTCAAAGAGCAAAATCTGCTCAAAGTCTGCCGATTTGTTTGACAATATTTCTTTGTGTAGCATTCAAATCTTTCCGGTCGGCTAAAATCGGTGAAAATCATCTACAGTTTTACACTTGAAATTTTCACTCTCAGAGCATAAAAAAGCCCGTAAATACGACCTTTCGATGGGCGCATCCATTTTTTTCATTGCACCAATATGTCATGTTGCAACAAAATAGATGACATCTATAACTGTTACTATTTTAGCATATTCGTTATAATTTGTCAAGAGTTTTTCAAAAATTAATTTAAGAAACTTTTATTTCTGAATTTTCTCTATCTTACAAGTATAACCTTTCTGATCGTCGTAATTGATTCCGACAAGAAGTATCTCTCCTGAATATTCGGAAACTTTATGAAGATAATCATTATCTTTTATTTGCTGAATTGCTTCGTCTGCGGAATGTCCTTTTTTTAGTTCAACTATCATCGCAGGAAGACTTCGTCCGTTTCTCGGAATGAAAACTAAGTCGGCGAATCCGTTTCCTGTTGCAAGTTCACGGTGGATAATATAATCTTTTCGTGCAGAATAATAAGCAATCGACAGTACACAGGCAAGTGAATTTTCATCGTTATATTTCAGTATCGAGGCATTCTCCTTGTGGCTGTCTGAGATAAATTTAGCAACTGATTCTGAATCACCTCTGAGCGTAGCCTTAAGCAGTTCATCTGAAACCTTCAGAGATTTTGAAACTTCCGACCAATCTGTAATTTTTATCGTACTTGCAAACTGTTCAGATACTTCATAATTCGGGATCGATACTTCATTTGTTTCAGAATCAAATGTCAAATATCCGAGATGAACTAAAAGTGTCAACACATCGTCCTGTGAATTAAATGTTACCATATCATTAGTAAATGTTGAGGAATCTATCACTTTTTTTTCACCTGCAAGCAACTTTACTATCGTATCCCTGAGTCCGTCATCATTTCTGCATATAAATTCTTCCAGCGCTTCATAATTTTCGGTCGATGTCCAGTAATTACGAAATTTTCCTCTGGTCAGTGCTTCAACAACTGATTTTGGATTATAAATTGAAACTCCGTCAACATTGTAACCGTCATACCAACGTTTGACCTCATTGTAATCTTTTTCATATTCATTACAGAGTTCTTTTACTTCATTTTCAGTAAATCCTGTAAATTCTTCCAAAGGCGCTGCGTTCGTCATTGCAATTTCCGTAAACATATTCAAAGCTGAATGTTTTCCGTATTTTTTTATCGGCAAAATTCCTGTCATATACGTAAGCGCAAGATAACTTTTATTTTTAAGAATATCTCTAAGAAAATCAAGATATTTTTTCTGAGCTTCTTTGTCATCTTTAAGCTCACGGAATACGCAGTCCCATTCGTCTATTATAAATATAAATGGAATACGCTTGGCTGCAAATATATCTTCCAAAACTGACATAAGATTATTCCAGTCAAAACAATCAACATCGCCAAACTGCTGCTTTAATTCATGTATCAAACGCCTACAAAGATAATCCAAACCTTCCTGCACAGTTTTACCTTCACTTATGAAATTCACCATGTTGATATGAATCACATTGTATTTATTCAGATGTTTTTCAAACGATGGATCATCAGCAATCTTATATTTACTGAACATTTCTTTTGAATCACAGCCTCTGCTGTAATATGCAGCAAGCATATTTGCGGTCATTGATTTGCCAAAACGCCTTGGTCGACTTACACAGATAAATCGTTGTTCTGTATTGATCACTTTATTCATTCGCTTTATAAGTTCGCTCTTATCAACATAAATCTCAGAATTTAATGCCATTTGAAATTCTGTATTATCAGGATTAAGATAAATTCCCATAGCCTAACCTCCCATCGCTTTCGTTATTTATATTATACATCAAATCCTGAATTATTGCAAGCCTTTCATGAGAGGCTTGCAAACAATATTGTCATATAAAAAACTCGCTCAAAACAGAACAAACATTCAGATCTTGAGCGAGTTTAAATTTGTTTTATAACTATGAAATAGGTGATAATACTTTTAGTAGAAACAAATATGCCAGTTTGATCTATTTTCAGATTCGATTATTATCATATTTATCAATTACAGATTGGATACATATTATAAGACAACTTTATATGCAGAGATAATTAGTTCATTAATTAGTTTTCTTATATATGGATTGAAATATTCATTTATTGGTACAGGTTTAGTTTCACCTACATTAAATTCAGTTAATCCAAAATAATTTGTTATTTTACTTTTTTAAGCATTTGTGTTGGGTTCTCTGTTGATCCTCAACAATAAGTAATCGCCTTTATAGCCATTCCAATATTCAGGTGCAAGATATTCTTTATCTAAATTTCCAATATCTTTATAAAAGTTAAGTTGTTCAACAATAGACATAATATCATTTGTGTATGAAGAGTATTGGCTTAATATAAAGTTTTTCCATAAGTCTATATATTTAAAATAATCTAAATTTTTTCCATCGATTCTAGCTGAAAAAGCGAAAGAATAATAGGAAGGTGGATTAGATTCACTAAAAAGGTAATAACTTTCTTCACTGAGGTTTTTAAAGTATTCATATTTCACGCTACTAAACTCAATTTTTTCCTTGTGTGTTAAGTTTCTAAAAAAAGAATAAGCATTAAACATAGAAATATCTAAAAAAATATCAACTGCTGCTGATAACTGATCTTCTTTGTCAATTATCATTCTAGCATTTCCTGGAATTACATCATCACTAACCATAATTTTACGCTGAGGTGATGTTGTTTTAAAGTTTATCAAATGAGACAATTCGTCTATATCAATCACATTATCGGTCAGTTCGTTAAACGCCGTTTTCGATTCTAAGTTATTAATAACAATTCTAATTTGATTATTTCCGATTTTATAGACACGCCTCACAATAACATATGACAAAATAATACCTTTGGCTCTAACATTAACTTCCTGAATGCAACACCAAAGTCTCTCGTTGATTTTTTAACAAATTGATCTTTCTCATCATTATTCCGATCGTCATCTATTATCAGATATCTTTCTATAGTATAACAAGAAAAATCCTCATATTAGCATCTCTAATAGTATTTCTTAACTTTCGGCTCATTTTACATACCTCCTATTGTGCCAATTAATATTCATTATGAATATTAATTAAGTTACATCCATTATATGTGAAAGTAATTTGTTTAACTTCACAAATATCTTCGCAAAAAAATGAAATTATTTTTTGATTTTCCATTGACATTTTTTCACCAATTATAACGCCACTTAACGCAGTATCTATATTATTTATAAAATAATCATCATCCCCAAAAGCCAAAAATCTATATTCATTTTCTCCTTCCCAATCATCAAGTTTTGAAAAGTAACAATATTTAACAAGTTCAATACTAGATTTCAAAAAATCTAAACTAGACAAACTTTTTTTCAAGTAAACTATTACGTTTCCTAATCTTATCAAGTAACCGTTCCGAAGTTGCCATTTAGTCCATGGTAAAACACAAAAGTTGCAACATATTATTGTTTAACTCTGTAATATGCTTTCTAAGAATAATTATATCATTTTTATTTGATAAACCATTAAAATTTATTTTAGGTTTGGATTCTAAAGTGTCATTTGTGCGATTTAATTTTGAAAATTTCAACGTTCCATTATATAGAATTTTTATTGCAGAATCAATGCTTGTAAAATGATATAGGTATTGATTATCTGCATAATCAGGATCATAAAGTGTAAGCCAAGCTTTATTATCTATTTTCATCTTACCACCTCACTATTTAATATATATGCTTTGTTTTAAGAATTTTATAATTATTTCTTCTTATTGTCCCATAATTGAATTTCTATTGGAATAGAATTATTTGAACTAAACAAACAAGCAATATTTGCGCAAAATGAGACTAATTATAAAAATGGTTAAATTCCAAGTGAGCTTTCAAAAGAGTATTGCAGGCATTTTTATAATTAAATGTCGCTCCGCAATACTTAATAATTTAAACATCTGAAGCTTTTCAAACATCGCTTTAGAGGCTATGTCCTTTTACAAAATACTCAATATTGCTCAATTTCGTTGATTAGATTTATTGCTTTAATTCCACCAGATTTTGGGGCGTTGTTGACTACTCTATATGCATAGCATATCAATTCATTCCACCTTTATTATTCAAAATCTCATTCAAATAAATTTACCAATTTTATTCAATGAAAAATCATCATTTTTTTTGCATACAATATGCAGTTTATATGGAGATTTTATTTTGTGTGGACTCAACTTGTACGAACTGATAATTATATCGAGAAGTTCTTGCTGTGTTAAAGTTGTTTCATTAATGCGTGTTAGACCTGAACCTAAGATAGGAATACAAACATCTTTCTGACCATAATATTTATCAATTTCTTTCCATAACAAAAATAAACAATCCAAAAATTCTTTATAAGAAAAAAACTTTCCTATTCCGTCTGCATCAAGTTTAGCAAAAGACATCAACAAGTCATCGCCGTTAGATATTAATTTACCAGATTCATATTTTTTCTTGCCCATGTATTGCGATCTCTCGTTTTCTGCTTTCAGTTTTGATTTCTTTATGAGTTTCTCTACATCCAAATATGGATATATTTTAAGATATTGACCACAAACCGACGTAGGTTTTATATCACCCGGGGCATTACCTACACTGGTAGTATAACACTCATCAAAATTGATAACCTTTTTACAATTATTCATTTTCAAAATATCGCCATACTCAACTTTAATTTTGTAATTATGCCCTTTAAATGCAACGCTCCTGCGGCACACCAAAAATAGCAAATAAAATATTATTACAATAATAAAAACAAAGAGTAGCGTTAATATTCGATTTAAAATAATGTTTTTTCCAAAGTATGTTTCAGGTACAAAGGTGAAAATCAATGTAGTTATACTTATAGACCATGTTCCGCTTTTTACAAAAAAATCAATCACAGCCCAATGCCTCTTTGATATATGAATAATCGCCAACCTTATCACCATTGCTGTTCTTAATCCAAAAAGGATGTGCCACTGATTCATAATCTTTCATATAAGCTGGGAGCCAATTTGTTTCTTTCCTTAACGAATTATATACCACAATAATTACTTTATTGCGTTTCTTGGCCTGTTCAAATTCATGACGAATATATGAATATGTATTGATATTTCCAACATTCGTACCATCAGTATCAGGAGTATTATAAACCTTACAGACCTTCGATCCGTTTGAATTTTGCTTATAAGGAGTACAACTACACTCACTCTGTGCTTTATTCACTCGAGAACAATTACTTCCTGCTGTACGATCTTTAGTTTTATCACCTATAACTATAATCACTACTCAAGATGCATTAATCTGATTGTTAAACTCCTTTTTCAAGTCACATGGACGGCAATCAGAATCATTAGAAATACTTCCTGAAACTACTTTTGCCATATCAATAAAATCTACCTTATGCAAATCATCAGTTCCCCATTTGTTCAGTGTGTCAACAACATTACGATCACCACTGCCCTCCGAATAATCTGCACTAATATAAACACGTTTTCTCATAAGCTTCTCTCCTTCTTAATTATTATAATAGGTGATATCTTGTTCACTAAGATAATATACAATTATCCACGGTCGACTTAAGCTATTAAAATAATTATACACAATTGAATAACATTTTTTAATAGATTTAGCGATATTTATACAGGCTTGTCTAAATTTCTATATAATGTACAATGCGCTAAAACCGAATTTGTATATTTTTACAACACAGTATATTTTTGCGACATATTTCGATGAATAGCATACAAAAACGACTTCAAATATAAAGTCGCTTTCTGTTTTCTCTATTCTCCTTCAATTATTCTGCAATACTCTTTTTCCTCGCAGTCGATATAATCTTTAGCAAACTGCTCAGCTTCTTCAAGACTGTCTTTTAGCAGCTCAAAATTAACCGCAGCAGAAAGACATCAATCTGAAACCTTTCAGACTCATCCGCAAAAACTTCAATAGTGAAACCGTTACAGCAAACATCATTACCGTCCTTATCCTCCCGATGCAAATCTGTATCGTGAGTTATTTTTACATAAAATCCTTTATATTTCATACCGCTGAACCTCCTAAAACCTCATCTGAATATCGTCGTCCAGATCATAATCTTCATCAAAGTCCTCATCGAATTCATTATTCACGGAATACTCAAGCTGCAGCGAATTCTCCAAAGCTGTTTGAAGATATTTCTCATCCAGACCGTTCTCTCAACCCTGCAAAATCGTACTGTAGTACTGCTGATTTGGCGAAGATAGTTTCCCATAATTCATTAAATATGCCATGCCTGTATAAGTTTTTCCATTCAGTTCAAAGATCATCTCTTCATGCCTGTAAAGCCTTGGATAGCCTTCATAACGATTTAATGCAGGCAAATCTCTTTCATCAAGTTCCCAGATAAGAACTGGAACGCTTGTACCCTTGCAAGGCACAATAGTTGCAACACCTCTGAACTCCAATTCGTAGTCCTTAATCTCCGATGTTCCCACAACCTTTGAACGTGGACACCTATATGCCATTTGTTCAAGATTAATGTGATTTGACAAGCAGAATACAAAAAACCTTTATTTCTCCGGTATGACCTTTTTTTGTCTGATATGAGCTGATTTTCGCCTATATTCCGTCTGATTTTAACCTTTGTTCATCTGGTTTTATAAAAGTTAATAAATATAACGTGTCAAAAATAAATGCGCCGATTTGAGGAGCTTTCCACAATTTCGGCGCATTCTTAATTTTTCATAAAATACTGTTTAATAAGTGTTTAAATAGACTATCTACTGTTTAAAGAATTTTGCAAAAAGCCTATATATCGCAATTTAAGCATTTAAATAGCAAATAGATTTGTTAAATACTGTTTGCAAGAATCAATGAAAATCATTGTCAAAATAGGGTGGGAACCTGGGAATTAAAAACAACTATGGTAGGAACTGGTTCCTACCCTTATTTTTATACATTTTGTATATTATAAGTTCTGTTTTTTACTGTTAATAAAGTCTGAAAACTGTTCAAAAACTTGATGTTCAAGTGGCGAGGTTAAGAATTTGTTTCGATCATACAATTACTGCATTCGTTTCTCTCGAATTTTGGCGGATGTAATTGAGATATTGCATAAATCCGCTATCTCCTCTGCTGTTTTAATACTAATCCCCCACAAAACACACGCCGAACAAGTCCGGCACCAACTGGAGAATGGGGAAAATGAGCATGAATAACATTCAGCGGAGATAATATCACAGATGCTTGCCACGGAAATCAATTTTGAAAATCTTGACAAGCATGGTATAATAAAATTATGAAAAATAACGGAATACTTTGAAGAAGTAGAATTAACAGAAGAATATGACGGCTATTTTTGCAGCGTGGCAGATGTCATAACAATAGCAATATAGGCAGTATCTGCGGATTGAAAAACGTCAGTCAGATACATCAATGGGCAGCAAGTGACAAAGTAAGCGAATTTTTAAAGGAGAATTTTGGAATAAATCACGTGCCGTGCTATTATTGGATATTATGCTTACTGGATCTGATAAAGCCCGAATCTCTAAACCGCTGTTTTGCAAATTGGGTATACTCATTTATGCCCGAAAAATCAACGGATATGACAATTTCTCTTGACGGAAAAACGATATGCTCCACTATAAAAATGGAGAAGATAGAAAGTCCACTGCATATCATCAGCGCACAAGTATGCGAACTTGGTTTAACACTCGCTCAGCGATGTACCGATGACAAAAGCAACGAAATACCGGCTGTGCAGGAGCTTCTGAAAGAACTGAATATCAAAGGTCATATTGTTGTTGCCGACGCCATTAATTGTCAAAAGGAAACTGCTGAAATAATTGTGAATCAGAAAGCAGATTATTTGCTTTGTTTGAAAGATAATCATCCCAATCTGAAAAAAGATATTGAAGATTTTGTTCAGGATATATCGCTTCAAAATACAATGCATTCTGTTTTCAAAATCGAACAAGGTCATGGCAGAATTGAAAAAAGAACGGCTTACATTACATCGGATATAGATTGGTTACAACAGTGTAAAGAATGGAAAAATCTCAAATGCATCGGAGCAATTCATACCGAATTTACCACAAAAAAAGGCACATCAAGCGAATGGCATTATTATATTTCAAGCCGTTCCCTTACAGCAGAAGAATTACTTCATCATGCTAGAATGGAGTGGTCTGTTGAAGCTATGCATTGGATTCTTGATGTTCATTTTGAGGAAGATTGGTGTAGAATTGAAAATAAGGCTGTACAGCAAAGCTTGAATATGTTCAGAAAGGCTGCTGTTAATCTCGTTAAGCAATTTAAATCACGT
>JAFTQW010000043.1 GCA_017462565.1 Ruminococcus sp. | reverse complement strand
GCTTTTCTTTTTTCAGTTTTCTTTAATCGGTGCTTATGGCAGCGAGGTCACACCCGTTCCCATTCCGAACACGGAAGTTAAGCTCGTTTACGTTGATGATACTTGGCTGGCGACGGCCTGGGAAAGTAAAAAGGTGCCGGTACTAATAAAGTCATTGCAGAAATGCAGTGACTTTTTTATTTTGTATATGACATAATAAGATTGCGTAAAGCCGAAATACGCATATAAAGTTTTTAGCCCGAAAACGGTTTGGATGGATTGTTTTCGGGCTTTTTTGATATTGTATTACTTACATAAATTGGAATTTATATGTTATTTTCCATTTCCTCTGTAGGCTCATAATTGATTTTCCAATCAAGGTACGAACCTAAAGTTCCGCAGTTTGTACAACGATTTCCAATATATACCCATTTTACATTACCATTTTCCCTACGAATAAATCCTACTTTCAAATTAAATTCCTTTGAGGTTTTACATATTGGACATTTTCTTAATCTTGGTTGAGCATCTTCCCATACTTCTTCACAATCTAAAATTATTTTCTTGGTATTACATTTAACGCACTTAATTTGAATTGCCTCTTCATCCTGATCAACTCTTAACTGAAATGAATCATTTCCGCACTTATGACATATTACAGGTTTTACATCAATTTCACTGTTTTCTGAATATTCTTTCAGATATTCGTCAATATCGTCTGCACTGTCACCTGTCCAGTATTCTTTAGACGTGTCAATCATTTTAAATCCCCCATACTATAAATTTTGATTTATTATACTAAAAATTATATCACATTTACAACAATATGTCAATAATAAAGCTATAATACTTCCGATCGTAAAATCAGAAGTATTACGGCTTGAACTTCTTTATGAGTGCCGAACTCAAAGCAGTCTTTTTGACTTAATTAAGAGTTACGGGCAGTCCGTTGATTTCGATTGTCGGATCATCAAGGTCGATAAGTAAACATCTGCGTCCGTCAATAACGCTTGTGCGGACTTTATCGGCTGCGGATGGCTTTATGTTCACTGTGATTCCAGGAGATGTAAGTACAGTTTTGTTGTCAATAATATTTGTAGCAGTTAATGGCGTATTACCGCAAACCTTTTCGTAAACGGGTTCAACCATGTTTACTCGTTCTTCAGGCAGACCGATATCGGCAAGAATATTTTTAAGATGCGAAGATTCAATAACAGTTTTGTCGGTATCATCCTTATTTTCTTCAACGACATCCTGAATTTTTTCGTTTACTGTTTTTATAAGGGTATAGTCAAGGTCATCGCCGACCACGCTTTTAATGATACTCTGGAAACTTGCTTTCTCATTTTCTGCCGACATAACAAAATTACAGCCGAGAACATCCTCAATAATCGAAATATTAGGCTTATTCGCTGATTTTGTGTAGTACATAACATGATTGATATCCGAGCTTCTGTTGCTGAATACAGGGTAGAGAAAGCCGTCTGACGGAGCTTTGCTGATGATAAGCTCGGTGTTGACTTTTTTCATTATTTCATTATTGAACGAATCAAAAACAAATCCGTCGCTTCCGGTATTGACGGGGCAAATTGCTGTGAGAAGATAGCGGTAAATTTCATCCTCTCCGTCGGCAAATTCGTCATTTTTATCCTTGCGGCGAATCGTGTAGCTGCAATAGGCTGTAACGACTGCAAATGGTCCTTCGTAAGCAATTGTGTTGGCGATATGATTGAGGAAGTCTTCACAGGGTATTTCGTCTTTAAGCTCTGATTTGAGCAGAGAGTAAAGAATATTCTGTGGTTTTCCCTCCTCATAAGCTTCATTCGGGAATTCATATTCTACAAAAGATTTTCCGACGTTAGTGTTGAGAACCTTTTTGAGAGTCTCATCATAAACGTCATGTTCAGCAACAGGCATGGTCAGACACGAGTTTATATTGTGGTAACGGAGGTTTTTTTCTGCGTCAATAAAAGCTGTAAGGATTCTTTCCATGATGAAAAATCCGCTTTTATCAGAGAAATTCTTTTTAATTTCAGCTGTTTCCTTTTTGTTCATATTTTTACTTTCCTTTCGGTTTTATAAATACACTATGAATATTATACACTGAATTTAAAAAAATTTCAAGTGATAATTCATGTCCGATTCTGCATAAAATTTAGGGTGTATTGACATTACCGCTCAACGCGCGCCTTACAGGCATCTTTTCCGTCTTTCTGCGTTAAAAATCCGTATGCCTGTGGATTTTTGCCTTGAAATACAAAAAAGAGGTTTGCAATCCGAGCATTTCGGATAGTGTCAACACACCCTGATCGGAGGTATTTTTCATGAAAATTAAAAAATTAGTTATACCGGTTATGCTTCTTGCACTTTGTTCTTGCTCAGATATGAGAGGACTGCCTGAATCCTCTGAATCTCAGCCTGTCACAACCTATTCGCAGGACCTCGGGCAGCTTTATATAGACATTCCTGAGGGTTACGCTCCGCTTAATTATCAAACTCAGATAGGACAGTGGTTTCCTTATATGTATTATTCTGATTATATGTACGGAAAAAATGCGGATGAATTCAGAAATTCGGTTCGGGAAATGTTTTCGGCAGCAAAATCAAACGATGTAAATACGGTTTATCTTCACGTTCATCCCTGCGGCGATGCTTATTATAATTCAGAAATTTTTCCAAGCGGCGTTAGTCTTGATGGGGACTATGATCCGCTTGAGATTATGCTTGAAGAGGCGCATTCTCTTGAACTTTCCGCTCATGCGTGGCTGAATCCGCTCCGCTTGCAGACTGAGGAACAGATGGAGAATATACCCGATAGTTTTATAACAAAGCAGTGGACGAAAGAACCGGAGAAAAATCTTGTAAAAAGTATAAATGGACGCTGGTATCTTAATCCGGCTTATGAGGAGACTTCAGAACTGCTCTCACAATGCGTTAACGAACTTCTTGAAAATTACGATCTCGACGGCATTCACATTGACGATTATTTTTATCCTACCACCGATCCGGAATTTGACAGAGAAGCCTTTGAAGCAAGCGGAAGTTCCGATTTAACCGAATGGCGTATGGAGAACTGTACTCGTTTTGTGAAGGCGATTTACGATGCTGTTAAGTCTCATGATAAACGTATTCTTTTTGGGATAAGTCCGCAAGGCAATATCAATGCAAATTATACGTCTCAGTATGCCGACGTTAAGCTTTGGGGAGGAAATAAAGGATACTGCGATTATATTGTACCACAGATTTATTTCGGCTTTGAAAATTCTGCCTGTCCGTTTGATAAGACTCTTGCGGAGTGGGAAATTCTTCGTGGTGACAGCGGAGTGGAGCTGATAATTGGTCTTGCGCCATATAAACTTGGTAAGGAAGATAAATGGGCAGGGGAGTTTGGCGAACAGGAATGGATAGATAACCCCGACATAATCAGCCGGCAGATAGAACTTGTAAACAATTCATCCGCAGAAGGATATGCGCTTTATTATTAGAATAATATTGTCAGTAATTATGGCAACCTCTAAAAACCTCTTTTTACAAAAATCAGCTATGTACGGAATTTGCCTCATCAAGTCCTATCGGAGAGCAACAGCTCGCCTTTGAGTGCTTTCCCTGCAACGCCGCACCTATCTGATTTTTGCTTAACCAGACAGTTTTTTAGAGGTTGCCTTATTTGGGATATGCTTCTTTTCTTGATTTCCTTGTTGAAGGAATTATTTCCGTCTGTGCATTCTGCTTATAACTAACAGAAAAAGTAAATGATGTTGCCCTGCTTGTCTTACCGCTTTTCCTTGACTTTATATGTGTACTATGATATAATTAAAAGGAATTAAACAATACTATAAGGCGGAATATCTATGAAAATAAATAAGATCATTACAGGAGTTCTTTTCCGGTACAATGCCCGATATGGAAACGTGGATTAAAATGCAGCAAAAGGACATTTAGAGGGAGATATTAAATATGAAAGCAAATAAAATCATTGCGGCAGCTCTTGCCGTTTGTCTTATTGGAAATCCGCTTTTTTCTGCTGAGTATAATAAAGAAAATTTATTAGCGGTAAGTGCAGCGGAAGTAATTGAATCCGGAAAATATGGAGACAATCTTACATGGACTTTTTATTCAGACGGAGTTCTCGAAATAGATGGCACGGGAGAGATGATGTATACCAGGGGCATAAATCAATATCCATGGTATCCGCACAGAGAGGATATCACCAAAGTAATTATTGCTGAAGGTATTACCAGCGTTGCCGGAAGATCGTTTGTGGGATATGAGAATATTGCCGAGGTTGTTGTTCCAAGTACAATGAAAGATATCGACGGATTTACATCATGCTGTTCCTTGAAATCAATAGAGCTTCCGGAGGGTTTGCTTAGTATCGGAATACAAGCATTTACTAATTGTGACCTGATTAAAACGGTAACGATTCCGTCTACCGTTACAGAAATCGGAGTAGGAGCGTTTGAATGGTGCGATGCCCTTACCGAAATAAATGTTGCTCCTGATAATAACAGTTTTGTTGACGTTGACGGAATTCTTTTTACAAAAGATATGAAAACGCTTATTCAGTATCCTATAGGAAAGACTCAGATATCGTACGTTGTTCCGTCGACAGTTGAAACTATAGGAGAAGACGCTTTCCGAGATGCAGAAAAACTTGAAAATATAATTCTTCCTGATGCTCTCACTGTAATTGAACCTGGTGCATTGGGAAGTACCGGTATAAAGTCGATTCGCATTCCAGAAGGAATTTCTGTTATAAACCGGAGCGCTTTCAATAGCTGTAAGTCACTGGAGAGCATAATTATTCCTTCTAATGTTATAAAAATAGACGATCTGGCATTCAGAAACAATGTTAGTCTTAAAGAGATAGTTATAGAAAATCCTTCATGTGAAATTTATGATTCGTGCGCTACAATAAGCAGTAATTTTACGGCAAATGAATTTTTTACCGGAACAATTTATGGTTTTGAGAATTCAATCGCCCAGACCTATGCGGAAAATTACGATTATAAATTTGAACCTATTGAAAATTACTATAATAAATTTAAACTCGGCGACGTAAACGGAGACGAAGTAGTCGACGGTATTGACGCAACGCTTGTTCTTCGTGAATATACGCTTCTTTTATCGGAAGAATCGGGAACTTTCAGCGACAGTCAAAGTATGGCTGCAAACGTTAACGGAGATGAAAAGGTTGACGGAATCGATGCAACGTTGATCCTGAGATATTATACCGAAGCGTTATCGCTTACATCCGGCGCAATGCCCGATATGGAAGAATGGATAAATATGCAGAGGAGTAAATTATGAAAAAGGAAAAAAATCTGAATTGTGAGGAATCCCCGGAGTCGGAAAAGATTACAGAAAAGAATGCTCCGGCAGATGATAGTCTGGATGAAAAGCTGGATATAAAAAAGAGCGTTTTTGAGGTTAATAAGGAGATGCGTCAAAAACAGCTTGAAGAACAGGCACGTCAGCAGGCGGAACTTGAACACAGGCTTAAAGAACGTGAAAAGAAAAAACAGGAAGCATATGAAAGAAAAATCCTTGAAGAGAAAAAAGAGCTTATCCGCTTAAAACAGGGAATTATTGAGGAAAGTGAGATCATACCCGAAGAGCATGAAGCTGCTGTAATTATGTCGCCGTGGAAGAAATTCACGAATTTTATTTATCATAATAAATGGTGGCTTGGAATAGGAATACTTCTTGCAGCAATTGCAGTTTTTCTTATACACGATCTTGTAACAAAACCGAATCCGGATATAATTGTACTTGTCATCTGCGATAATTACGCAGTCGGAGAAGAATCAAGCTTACAGGAATATGTCGAGAGCTTTACCGATGATTTTAACGGAAACGGAAAAGTTCTTGCTTCGGTATATTATATTCCGATTACGGATAATGATTTCGGAAATTACGGCAGAGGAGTCGATACAAATCTTACAACACAGCTTCAGTCGGCAGACGGAGTGATAGTTATCGGAGGCAAAAAGCTTCTCGAAATGCTGGGAGAGCATGAGATCTTTACAGATATACGAGAAATCGTTCCTGAAAGCGAGCATATCAAGGGAGGATACTTCCGTCTTAAAGATACGAAATTTGCTGAAAAGATCGGCATTGACTCTGAAGAAATAACTTCTGATATGTTTATTGCAATAAGAAAACCTCAGACTCTTCTCTATACCAAAGAAGACGAAATGCAGGAGGTTTACGATAAGGATCTTCCTGTTTTTGAGAAGATTTTGGCTGATATAGAATAATAAGATCTATGGAAAAAGGAGCTGTTTAAAACAGCTCCTTAAATTATATGCCGAGGAAAGCTTTAAAATTTTTTGCAAGAATCAAACGATTTTCTTCTTCGCTTAATCCGAGGTTAAGAAAGCGTTCAAGCTCTTCGTCATGGCTCCACATTGGAAAATCAGAGCCGAAAAAGCAGTTTTCAACACCGTATGTACGTATCATATGAACAGCTTTTTCCGGCGGAATAAAAGCGAGAGAACTGCTTACATCAAAGCGGACGTTTTCAAGACCTGTAAGACAGCTTTCGGCTTCGTCCCAGCGTTGATATCCGCCGAGATGAGCTGCAATAAGCTTCAGTTTCGGAAAGTTTTTGTGAATATTTGCAATTCTTGCAGGAGCGGAATAATCATATCTGTTATCCCCGCAGTGAATAAGAAGAGGAAATCTTCCTTCAATAATTTCATAGATTTTAAAAGCTTTATCGGAATCGGCATTGAATTTCTGAAAATCGGGGTGAAGTTTAACTCCATGCAGACCGAGTTCTTCTATGTGTTTTATATCATCTGCAATATTTTCTGAATCCGGATGAGTGGTTCCAAATCCGTAAAAAGATTTATGAGCATCGCATTCTTTAGCGATAAATCGATTGATAGACGATACCTGATGCGGAGTTGTTGCTGTTGAGCATACAAGATATTTTGAAACGCCGATCTTATCGCCGCTTTCTGTAAGACGGCGGCTCATTCCGCAATCATTCATGTGAATATGATAAAAATGTCCGATGTTAACGGTTGCATTTTCTGCTATTTTCTCAGGAAAAATATGTGCATGAGCATCTATTATTTCATATTTTTGAATAACTTCTGGGTTCATTGGTAATTACTTCCTTTCAGTAATAATTATAGCTCTTTTTTAGCAGTTTGTCAACAGCAGCATTTACTATTACCACGGCAACAGCATTTACTTTTTACGAGAAAGAAGAATACGTAAAAGGACATCGGGATTAAGAGCAGCTTTGAACCTCATTTTACTTTTACTCAGGCGACCGTATTTTGCTTGATTTAGAAGCGAGAGAGCCAATTTT
>JAFTQW010000042.1 GCA_017462565.1 Ruminococcus sp. | reverse complement strand
TATTGCAAGAAATTTTATTATTGAGCTTATGCCTGATGATGTTCCGCTGAGTGAATATCTCAGCCGTTCACAGCAATATGCTCAGGACGGTTATTACAAACAGTTTATGCGCGAATATATCAGCTGGCTTATTCCTCAGACGGAACAATTACCACAGAAACTGAAATCACGCTTTCTGTATTATCGTGATAAGGCGATTGAAGAAAATTCCGCAGGCTTTGGAAGAACAGGCGGAGCAATTGCGTGGATGATGACAGGCTTTGAATATTTCCTTGCTTTCCTCCAGAGCAGTCATATGATAAACGAGGAACAAATGAAAATCATGATTGACAATGCGTGGAAGGTTTTCACAAGACTTGCCGCAGCTCAGCTTGATAAATCGGCGGAAGAAACTCCGACAAAAATGTTCCTTGAAGCTGTTGCGGATTTGATTGAAACAAAGAAAATCCATTTACAGACTGTGGGAGGATTTCCTGAGAATAACGGGGAGTTCACAGGCTATCGTGACGAGAATAATTATTATTTTATTCCGTCGAAAATCTATGCCGAGGTCGAAAAATTATTTCAGCAGCAGAGTATGTCGTTCCCGCTTTCGAAGAACAGAATTATCCGTCAGCTTGCAGTTGAGAGGATAAGTATTACAAACGGAAACAAAAACACTTACTCGAAGCGTATCGGTAAAAACACGGGAAAGTATTTATGTATCCCGAAGAATTTTATTGATGAAATTGCGGCGTAATTTAATCAGAATTCTTGAAAAAGCAAATCAGTCATTTTCGGGGAAGGGAGTATAGCAAGCACTGAATATGGGTACACACTCTCCCATATTCGCTTGTCGGTGATACTCCCCGAACCCCGAAGCAATCGACAATTCTGTCTCGGAAAAATATTATTTTTATGAAAGGAACGGTGAAAAAATTATGGCAGAAAGACTCCGACCCGTGCAGATGAAATTCTATGTAACCGAGGAGGAGAAGAACTTTATTTACAAGAAGATGTCGCTTATCGGCGTTAAGAATTTATCTGCGTATCTGAGAAAAATGGCAATCGACGGACAGCTCGTCCGCATAGAAACCACAGACCTTGATGAGATATGCAGACAGATAAGCGGCATAGCAAAGAACATCAATCAGATTGCAAAACGTATAAACGCAACGGATAATATTTTCCCCGATGATATCCGTGAAATGAAAAAGAAAGTTGAGGAAGTATGGCAGTTACTGAAATCCACGCTATCCGCACTACTCTGAATAAGGCTCTCGACTATATTATGAATCCGAAGAAAACGGATAATACACTTCTGGTTGACGGCTTCGGATGTTCACCTGAAACGGCAGCTTTGCAGTTTGAGCTTGTAAAGAGAAATAATTTCAAGACAGGCGGCAAGCTCGGCTTTCACGTTATACAATCCTTTTCTCCGGGAGAGGTGAATTACGAAACTGCTCACAGAATCGGAATGGAGCTTGCAGATAAAATCTTTGAGGGACGTTTTCAGTATGTCTGTGCTACACACATCGACAGAGGGCACGTTCACAATCACATTATTGCAAACTCCGTCAGTTTTATTGACGGTAAAAAGTTCTACGACCAGAAAAAGACTATGTACAAAATCAGAGAGTTCAGCGATGAGCTTTGCAGAGAAAACGGACTGTCTGTTATAGCAGAGCCGAAGGAAAAAGGCAGAAGTCAGTATGAGCATAGTCTTGATAAAAAGGGCAAGAGCTGGAAATCGCTTCTCAGAAAAAATATTGATGAGGCTATTCTGAAAACGCAGTCGTGGGATGAATTTCTTTTGTATATGCAGAATTTGAAATATGAAATAAAGCAAGGAAAATATATTTC
>JAFTQW010000004.1 GCA_017462565.1 Ruminococcus sp. | reverse complement strand
TCCTGCGCCGTTAGGGCCTAAGTAACCGACGATTTCGCCCTGTTTAATGCTCATGCTGATATTGTCCACAGCACGGACTATTTTGTAGTCCCTTGAAAACAGGTCTTTCAGACTGCCTTTTAATCCTTCACGGCGGTTGAGAACTTTGAATTCTTTTGTGATGTTTTTGATTTCGATAATATTTGACATGATTCCACCTTGCTTTCCTATGATTTTGGATTATCTTATTATATAATCCGCATTCTGACCCGGAGAACACGTTTTTATATAGTGATGTTCTGCTGGTAAATAGCGATTATCATATTTGGCTTTAATCTGTTGTTTATCGCCAATATACCTATCTCTTTCAAGGACACGATTTAGTCTGGTTTCTTCGGGAATATCAATGTATATCATATAATCGAAAACATCTTTAAGCTCTTGTCTCTGCAAAAATACTCCTTCAATGATAACAATGCTTCCAACAGGCACATTGGTTTCACTGTAAAAATATGTATCATTATCCTTGTCATACAACTCTACTTTAGCTTTGAAATCAGATCCACATTTCATGGGATTTACAACCTCATTCACTAAGTAATCATACCGCCATTGAAGATTATAGTAACACTCCCATTCAGCATAATTTTTGTTGTATCTTATTGCTCTTGGATGAATGAAATCATCAATATGAAGAAGCGTAATTTTATATTTTTCCTTGCTGAGCTTCCTGTGCAGTTCTTTTGAAACAGTACTTTTACCGGCACCGCCTAAACCGTCAATGCCAACGATAAGTGTACGATTGGTATTATATAATTTCTTTATTTGTTCTGCAATTTTAACAATTTCCATTGTTACCTCCAATATATTCATATACCTTACAAATTGGAATTCCTTTACGTTACTTTTTTACAATAAAGTTCATACATCCGTTAATTGTATGAATGATGAAAAATATAGCAGCCATTAAAACCAATGGGTAATTATTTTTCCATAATCCAAAGCATAAATAGTATAAAGGAACAACTGCAAATTGACTGATTACTATTAACCATCCATATTAATGTCCTGTATAATAAAATGTCCATCCAACAAAATTAATCAATATCATAACTATCATTAAAGTAAAGAATACTTTCTCTCTTGTTGTTTCTATTGAGAAAAGATTCACATCATCTCTAACAAGCAGCATTAATAAAATCATAGACAACATACCAAATATGCCCTGCACCGTTTCAATCCATTTTATTTCATTTTGCATATTCATTATTGGATTTAATTCTGGTTTAACTAATGGCATTATAATATATGGAATTTCCTGTATGACGAATGCTATAATACCAATAAAGGATATCCCTAAATAATAATTCTTGAATAAATGAACGAATTTCAGCATAAGCTTTTCCTCTGTTATTTCATGGATTAAATCAAGTTAAATCTCTGCATTACAGTATACCATATCAGACCGCAATAATCAACACACTGCATTATTCGTCCGGTTTCAAACATTATTTGCCCGATAACTTCCTAAAATGAAGATGAACAAAGTTGTTTCTTTGTTCATCTTCAACAAAATATTATGAGATTGGAATAATAACCGTCACAGCAAAAATTCTATCATTTGTTTTGATATTCAGCGTACCGTTATAGGATTTGAGAGCCTTGCGGACATTCTCCAGACCAATACCGAAATGTCCTTCTTTTGTAGAACGGAATTTATCTTCAGTCATATCAAATCTGCTGTATGGATTGCGGATATTCACTGTGATGAAGTTCATCTGCTGCATCATGCTGATCTTAATGTATTTTTTCTCTTGAACCTCGGTACAGGCTTCAATTGCATTATCAATCAAATTGCTGAATATGGTAGTCATATCGATTGCTGAAATGAAATCCAGGTCTATTTTTTCAATATTGAGTTGAACTTCAATTTCAAGTTTTTTTGCTTTGGCAATCTCATTATTGATGACAACCGACAGCATCTGATTATCATTGCGAAAATTGGGATATAAGCGATTCAGCTCTGCATATAACATCTGTTGATATTCTTTTGCCGCCTTATCTGAACCGTTTTCAATCAGCACATCAAGAGAACGGATATGTTTTCTCATATCGTGAACAATACCGAGCGATTCATTGTACTGTTCGGATAGTCCCTCATAAGCTTTAAGCTGCATTTCAGACTGCTGTTTCATCAGTTGATTTTCATATTCAATCCGTCGGGCATCTGCCAAACGGGTAAACATAAAATACAAACCAAAATTCAGCACACAGAATCCCACTGAAAAAATTCCCAGAAATGTATTAAGCTGTTCATCAGGAAAAACACTTGCTAATCCGAAAATAATAATAATTTGCAATACCACAATAATAAGAAAAGCAATAACCTCATAGTAACTGAGAAGTTTATTATCGAAAGTCAGTTTTTTTTGTTTGCGTCGGATAATCATGTCTAATAAAAAATACAGGATAAATACAATTAGAATAGAAAGAAAATATGTTGCGATTTTCAGTTCGTCTGAGTCAGCAAGCACAATCAAGCTTTTGTGCCCTGATGCAGCCATAAGTAAGACAGACAAGGTTTCAGACAGATAATCTATAGAAACGCATAGTGCATTAAGCAGCAGGAACTTGAATTTATCACATTTTAACATAATAACCGTACACAAAACAAACGCCGCTATAAAAAACATATTTTTCAGGAAATACATATGATAGATGAAGTACACATTCAGAAATGAATGTGCAGCCAGAATTCCAATGCAAATCGGAATGTGGAAGTTCATCTTCTTCCGAAATGGATAAAATCTTGAAATGAATCGTATGCCAAGAAAACCGCAAATTGTGGTGTTAATGATATCAAGAACCGTCAGCATTAGTATTCTCCCTCAAACTGACTGCACATATATTCCTCTATTTGCTTCCTAATCGTTTTTTTCTTTTTTAAAGCGACCGGGACTTTAACATCATTTATCATAAGCAAATCAAGGTCAAACACAGCTTTTATCTTGGCAGGATTTACAATAAAGCTCTGATGAGGTTTAAGAAATCCGTATCGCTCGACTATCTGATAGAGATTTGTAATCGTATCCTGTATGAATAAATCAGAATTATCACATACAATGCGGATTTTTCGATTGCCGAGATATTCAAAATACAGAATATCATCGGGCTTTACAAGCACTGTTCCGGTCATTGCTTCAAATGGGATACCCTTGAAATCCTGATCCATAAAAGCATATTCCATGTAATCCTTCAAATTATTTCGCAGCAATTCCGCACATACAGGTTTTTCAAGGAATGCAAAAGGGTGTACCGAGAATGACCGTGCCATTTCTCTGCCGAAGCTCGTCACATAGATCATGGTAGCTTTTTTATCATGTCGGCGTATTTCTTGTGCTGTTTGTATGCCGTCCATTCCCTGCATCTGAATATCAAGGAAGATAAGGTCATATTTTTGATGATAGCTTATGATATCCTCTCCGCTTGAAAAGCAGTATATGTCAACAGGCTTGCCTTGCTCCTGAAAGAATGATACATTGATATTCCGTATCTCATCGACCACGCTCGGCTCATCGTCAACGATTGCAATTTTTAGCATATATCTCACCGCCTTGTTCTCATTTGTTATATTATAGCATAGGTTAAGGACTTTTTCAAAAGTGGATATTAAGTTATGAATCACGCCCCTCAGAAACGCTCCGGGGCTTTTATGTGTCGTAGGTTATGTGATTGTTGTAGCACTCCGCATAATGCTGATTTGAACTTGTATAAAACGAAATGAGGGTGTGCCAATACGCTAAAGTTTTATGGTCTACCGAAATATTCAATCACCTGAAAAGAAAAGCCTTATCCCCCTTATTCGCAGGGACAAGGCATTATATACCGAAATATAGCTGTTTTGCTATCACTTAAATTCCGTTCTGCCATTTTAGGCGGCGGCAGTAGTGGCTGCATCGTAAAAACGGCAAAAAAACTTTGTGAAATGGGAGTTTGCAGCCATTTGTAGATAGTTCGGCTGTTTACACTGAAAAAACGCATAATAGCATAAAAAACCGCAGCAAAACTGTCGGCTTAATTTTATCCGTTATTATCTGATGATTGAATGAGAGTGAATGTAGAATTCTTCCTGACTTGGCTTCCATTCCTTGACTTTTGGCGGAAATTCTGCATCAAAGAGTTTGAACTTTTCCTCATCGTTAAGCAATTCAGAAACGGGGCTTTCATGGTAATACCATTTTCTACCATCGAGTACGCCTTTACGAAGTTCCTTTACAACAAGTGCCGCAGGGAAGATATCACCCTCAAGACAAATGTTGTATTTGAAACTGCTTTTGAATCCACGGGATACATAGTTATTTGGATTGCCAAAAATCACAACCGTATCATAACCCATTTCAAGTGCTTTTGCAAAAGAGTGTTCAATGAGGATTTTTCCGTAACCCATACGCTGATATTGGGGAAGAACACAAATCGGACCAAAGGAAAGAATTTCTTTTTCTTTGCCTGATTCGTCAACGAGTTTAGATTTGGTGTACATTATGCTTGCTATTACCTTTCCGTCAACCTCAATAACAAAATCAAGTTCGGGAACGAAATCAGCATGATTTCTCATAATATGTGCAAAATAATGCTCATTAGCTCCGGGAACGCTTAAATTCCAAAACGCCTCACGGTTGATATTTTCTACAGTTCTGTAGTCAGCTGGTGTTTCTAGACGGATAATATAGTCATTTTTATTCATTGTTTTTCCTCCTGAAAGTTGTTGACACAACACGGGAGGTTTGTGTTAGATAGTATTCGCAAACCTCCCGTTTACGCTGCTATCTCAGGTCTGTTATTTTTATTCAAACAACGATCTCCTTTAATTAAACTTATAAAATTTAAGGCAAAATTACATTTTGTAAAATATCGGGACGGATACAAATCCGCCCCAATTGTGTTATCACGCTAAAGCGGAAAGATTAACAGTTACAGCCGCTGCAGCCATTATTAAAGCTATTGCCGAAACCGTTATAATAACCTGCTGCCTGATAAGGCGAACAAGTAATATAAGCCGGAATCGGAGTAGGTCTCAGAGTTGCAATAAGGTTTGCACTCTGTGCCTGATTGCTCAACTGGCTTTTGAATACTAATAAATGCATTATACATTATGGAATTCAAAAAGTCAAGAGGTTTTTGAAATTTTTTCAATAAAAGCGCCCTGAATTTTCTCAAAGCGCTTGACATTTTCTTAAATTATGATATAATACATATAGAAAGGGTACTGCGATAAGCGGTTCTCCCACAGTTTTTGGTTAAAGAACTAACCGCCGACTTTGGTAGAGTGGGGCGGTTATTTCTTTTTATGTAAAGAAATTATTTCTTGTCGGAATGGTCTTTAGTGACCTTGTAAACAAGAGTGATAACGCCTGTGAGCATTATAACGAATTCTATTAAATCCGAAAATGTCATAGCCTATCACCTCCCTTTCGGGAGAACCGCCTACCGTTATGCAGCACCCGGGGCAGCTTTGCGCATTATGTACATTGCTGCCCTGTTTTTATTATATCATAAACAAAAATTCTTGTCAAATTATGGTTTTAAGGAATTCCTCAGTTTCGTCAATAGCAGCCTGTTCCTCAGCAGTTCGCAGAACGACAAGATCCTTATTTTGCTTAAAGAATTCCTGTTCATATTTTTCAAGCTTTTTGCCTTTGGATTTTTTACGGCGGATACTGAGTACCGTTGAAAAAAGTCCCTCGCCGATCTCGCCGAAGCAGCCGAGAAAACTCCACCAGTGAAGATACGGCAAGCTTCGGACGTCGGCTATACCCATTGTTTTGCTGACAGCAGGAAAAATGATCTGTTCATCATGTCTCCAGTCGATAGTGCGGACCTCGTCAGGCTTGGTTTTAGGCATATCGCCTCCGTCGCAGCTTCACATCAAAAGATTCGAGTGCCTCAATGAAGCGGGATAGTTTCTCGCGAACACCTACAAGCCGAAGCTCCTGCTCTTGAAACTCAGCTATGTGGATTTTCTGCTGTTCTATGTGCTTCGACATCTCTTCAAATCGCTGGCGGTAAACCTGCTGATCCTGGGAAATGTAGGCGTTTTCTCGCACGAGGGCTTGGATTTTAGCCATATCTTTCGCTAGAGCCGTTTCTGTCTTCTCGTGCTTATGTCGTATTTTTTCGAGAGCATCCGCTTCGTCCATTTGCGCTTTACAAGCAGAAACATATCTGTCCTTTTTCGCCTCCTCGTTTATCTAAAACACATCTCATAACGCATAATTGTTGCATGATATGCGTCGCTGCAGGCATTGTTCCCGCCTGACTCCGTATTTGTGGCGATAAACAGCGGAATTTTTGACGAACGCTGCAAAATATCGTTATGCTTTCTGATAACCGCACCCGGAGCAGTATTATATCTGCATCCGCCAAGATGATACTTTGAAGACAGTTCTGTCAGATATTTTTCATCATACGAAGCAGAAATTCCGAAAAACAGCTGTCCTATCTTTTCTTCGTCGCTCATATTTGCAATAGTATCCATGACCCATTCACAATCTTCATCGGACAGACAGAATGGCATACCTTTCAGATTTATCATTTTGTGATGTCCTCCGTTTTTGCAAAGATAGTAACCACTACATCGACCACAGCTTCAACTATAAGCGCTACTGCAATAAATATCCACAAAGCAGAGGCACTGCTGAACGGATTGCACAAGATGATGACAGCGCAAATAATAGTAAGCACTGCGCTGATAGCTGCCCAGAACCATTTCTTTGCTTTAAGACGTATCATATCCACCGTCCACTGAATTTTGGTTATTCCCATTATCAAAGTGCCTATTCCGTAAACAACGGTCAGCAGAGGAAAAGTTACGATAAACCATTCGTTTTTTGTGATAAAGAAAATACCTACCAGAACCTCGATGAGGCCTCTGGTCAGACCCTGCTCGACAGCAGCTTTTTCAGGTGATGTTCTAAAATACTGGACCGCTCCGGCGATTCCCACAATGACAAGAACAATACCCAGAAACGTTATAATACCCGTTGTGAATCCTACCGGATCGACCAGCAAAAGAATGCCGACTATCAGTTCGCACAAAGACATAATAATACTGCTGATTTTAGATGTTGTTTTCATAAATACTCCTCCAAATTATTTTTTCTTGACAAACATGTCATACATATATTATAATATACATATGTAGAATTTGCAACAAACAGATGATTTCAAGTTGATGTTAAATATACACTAACAACTATTTTGTCGGATTTTGAAGATAAATTTTAGGAGGATGCACAATGGATAAAAAAGAAAATCAGAGAATTATGCTGACGAAGCGGCTTTTGAAGGAAAGCCTGATCGAAATGCTGGCGAAAAAAAGCATTAAAAAAATTTCCGTAAGCGAATTGTGTACGGCCGCAGGAATAAACCGTTCGACCTTTTACAATCACTACGGAAGTCAGTTTGACGTATTAAAAGAAATGGAACTCGACATGATAGAAGACCTCAATCAGATATTTGAAAGAGAGATCAAAAAAAGCAACTGGACTCTTGATAAAAGAGCAGCTGCTTTTTGCAGTTATCTAAAGGAAAACGAAAATTTTGTGAAACTTATTTTCTCCAATAGTGATACGGATTATGAGTTTGCATCTTTACTGATCGGAGCTGCTCATGTCCAGATGATCTACAATAAAACTTTTCCTGATGAAAAAGATCAGATAAAGCACGACCTCATGACGACATTCTTAGCAAACGGAACTTACCATATGGTGAAGAAATGGATCGTTGAAGATATACCGATAACACCTGACGAAATGGGAAAATTGATTTACAATATGTCAGCTTGCGATTGGGATATTACTGTCTTTCTTCGCTAACTGTCTTCAGAAAAGTTAGCAATCACATACAATTTAATTATAAACTGCATACCAAAAAACACATCGCACCTGACGAAAAGCGTGCGCTCATCGCTCAGCTGATAACATGATAGGACAGCTCCCTACAGCTCTTGAAATCAGCGGACAGAGCTATAATATCAATCCGGATTTCAGAAATATCCTGACCATTTTTGAAGCGTTCAGCGATACTTCGCTTACGGACAGGGAAAAAGCGTATATCTGCATTAAAAGGCTATATACCGCAAATATTCCGTACAAGCTTGTTGAAGAAGCGATTCGGAAAGCGTACTGGTTTTGCCATTCGATTCTATGACCTGGAACTCTCTCATTGAACGAGTTCTTGTAAATCCTCGGAATCTCATTTTTGAGTTTAAGAATGGCGAAAAGATAAAGATCACTATTTAATGCCAATATCCTCGTCAGCCCACTCATGCTCGAACACAATATCAGGAAACATTTCCGACAACTTTTGCAGTATCGGATGCGGAGCAGACCATCCACTCCTTTTTTAATCTGCCGATGATATAGCTTCCTTTGCCTTTGGAAGCTTGCTCGACATTATTAATGAATAAATTCCACTTTCATTAATAATGATCATTTTTTGTGTTTCTCCAAGGTCGCCCTGAATCAGGGCATCCTTTTTATCCTCATAATCAATGTGTGCAGCAATTGCATTTCTCGACTTAGCATAGCCAAGTATCTTTGCCGCGTCTTTTCCCACAAACCACGGCTCTCCGTCTTTGACGACTGTCCTTATCTTGCCAAACTCCTCACTTTCAAAAATCCTGATTTCATTTTCCATCGCCATATTTTCCGTGCCACATTATGAATTCTGCAACGTCGTTGATACTGCGGAGATTTTTGTTTCCGTCAACGGCATGACCTACGAGTTTTTCGTTGTTTTCCAACTGGAGTTCATGAAATTTATCCACGTCAAGCACGAGCGATAAACTTCGGCTGTTATCCCATTTCATCACCGCCTGAGCCATATCATCGATTGCGAGGATAGTTCCTTTAGTCCCTGCAAGCACAGGCTGCGGATCGTCCATGACTCCACAATTTCCATTGCTCTTGGAATATATTGAGCATATCGAGCGTAAGATGCCCCCTCGGATTCGATCAACATACCGTCGCCATGTTCCTTATCATAAATAAGCAGGCAATGATAAATGCCATCGCCGTCGCAGAACATCATTTCCGAATGCTCTGTAATCAGATCGTTGTCACGCAGCGGATGGCTTTTCAGATACTCAAACTCACCATGAGAAACTGCTATCGCTTTTTCTACCAAGCAGGATTTGGTTCTAAATTCTGACTCCTTTCGGAGCAAATCCGCGTTAATAATTAATTTCTCGCTCATTTTTTCCTCCAATCATTTTGATCTGTCCACTTTAATAGTATAACTTCCACGTTACGACCACGTCCTTTCCCTGAAACTAAAAAAAGACCACTTTGTTTAACATCAATTCAATTCGTGATATTAGATAAAACGGCTTTTTAAACTTTGGATATTATTTTGTATATTAAAAAAGGCAGATTTAAGATTATTCTTCTCAAATCTGCCTTTAAATTTTCCTAAATATTCCTATGCATCGGTTCGAATCCCTTTTTCTTGTAAAACGGAGCAAAAAACAGCCACGGTTTTGACCTTGAAATTTTCGTCCCTAAAATGCAAATAAAGCCCGTAGATACAGGCTTTAAGCGGTGTACAGCTATTTAGTATCACCAATATGGTGCGGGTGACAGGAATCGAACCTGCACACCTTGCGGCGCGAGAACCTAAGGGTAGAGTAACGTTAGTGGAAAAATATAGTATTAATTTTGTCAGATTAGATTAACGACTTTACCTTAAGAACTTGTCCACATAGAAATTCTGTGCGGATTTTCGAGCATAACCTTGCCAAAAAGACGTGCGGAATTTCTATGTGGACAGGTTCTGAAATTATACTATCATCAAATCTTGGTCAACACACCCTTATCCATCTCACAAACAGTATCACAAAGAATCTCAATATCCTCAGTGGAATGAGAAGCGATGATAATAGTCTTGCCCTGTTCTTTCAGATTCAGCAGATACTTTCGCATATCATTAACGCCGTCATTGTCAAGCCCATTCATAGGCTCATCGAGAATAAGGATATCCGGATTCTCCATAATAGCCTGAGCAAGTCCCAGCCGCTGCCTCATGCCGAGGGAATATTTTTTCACGTGAAGTTTCAGATCAGGGTCAAGACCAACCTGATTCATTGCAGATTTAATTTGTTCTTTACTGATTTTCTTATTCAGGTCAGCAAGCAGTTTGAGATTTTTGTAGCCGGAGTAATATGGAATAAATCCGGGAGTTTCGATTATAATTCCCACTGAATCGGGAAAATCGCAGTCTTTTCTGATACGCTTTCCGTTGACGATTATCTCGCCCTCTGTAGGTTTGATGAATCCGCAGATGCACTTCATCAGCATGGTTTTTCCGCTGCCGTTTCTGCCGATAAGACCGTGTATCTTTCCTTTCTCAAATGAAATATTTATCTTTTTCAGGATCTCAGTTTTCTTAATGGTAAGACTGAGGTTTTTGATTTCAATAATATTATCCATGCCTGCCTCCCTATTCATTATCGTCAATATTCAGGAAATTCGTGTGTTTTACCCTTATCAGACTTAATATAAGCAGGACAAGAATAAATACTCCGAAATATATAAATGAAGCTTTCAACTCCATTATCGGCTCTTTCAGATGTTTGGTGAAGTGAAGATGTATCATGGTATGCGCCATTGGAAAGAACCACATTCCCGATGAGCCAAGTATTCCCAGTGCGCTTCCCACCGCAATAATGCTGATAGATACAGGCACACCGATTTTCCGCAGATTGAGTACATGAAACAGCAGTAATATCATTGCAAGAGTCAGCATATACAGGAAATCAAGGAAAAAAGACGTTACTGCCGCCTGATACGGAGCGATCTGGTTGTATAATTCCTCTTTTATGAGAGATGCGGCAAAAGAATGGGCTCTTTCAGGATTGTAAACGCCGTATTTTGTAACTACCAGACTCCAGCCGTTTGCGGCAAAAGCGTTCATGCAGTTTGGTATCAGCGACGCTATAAGAATTATCGCAGTAAATGCAAAAGCTGAGAGTGCGAAAAAGATAAACTGTCCGAGTACCCATTCCCTTTTGTTGACACGGTGCAGGACAAACAGGCTGTTTCTGTCAAGATGCGGATAGTCAGATATAAGAAAAATATACACAGCCGGCGTTACAAGACATAACACTCTTGAATTTAAAACTGCTATAAATGGCTCGATAAAATTCAGCGGACTGTTCATCTCACGGCTTATTTCCATGAGAGGAGTTACCGCAAAGCTCCACACGAAAACTATCATTGCCGCAACAACTATCATTCGTGAATTTATTATCCACTTGTAAAAATCAATGCAGGCTATCCGCCACGTTCTGGAAATGGAAAAGTTACTGTCCATAGTCGAGCCTCCTGTTCATGATCACGGTAAAGCCAACAAGCGCGGCAACGGACAATACAGCGTGATATATTATGACATCAGCATTCACATCAAATAATACTTCTTTAATATAACTGGGGTAGAGAAAAGACATTTTAAAAACCATATCCCATCTGCCATGGGCATTGAAAATATCCTGAACTTTCGAGACCGATGTATAATAAAAATGCATAAAAATGAACGGGAAACAGCATATCATATACTTATTCTTGATAAATGCCGAAAGAAAAAATGCCGGAAGAACAGAGATCGTACCGTATAATCCCATTCCTATGTACATTTTCATAAGCTCAAGAGCGGATAGGCCCTCATTAGAAAACGAAAAGCATACGACGATGCTATACAGCATAAATCCAGCCATTACAGATGTTCCGCCGCTTAAAGCTGCGGAGATGAATTTGAAAATGCAATATTTATATTTACCGCTTCTTGTGATTACGAATCTCATATTTCCGCCCAGTCTTTCTGCACAGAAGCCTGTGACAAAGGGCAGAGATGAAAGCACCGGAATAAATAAGGTAAGATAGGGACTTACAGATGCATGAAGCATCTGGGAACTTGTGAATGAAGAAAACACAGACCTGCTTTTATTCGCTATGACCTCAAAAACCGAATACTCTTTCCCTGTAAAGCTGTCGGTATAAACAGATGACGTAAAGCACAGCAGGCAGGTGATAACTATGCAAAGAATAAAGCCATAGCTGAAAACAGTTTTTTTCAACTCAACGGCAATATTGTTAATTAATTTATTCACATTAATCACCAAGTCCTTGTTTTACAATGTCAAAGTTGTATTTAAGCTCACCTGTTACCATATCAATATAAATGTATTTCCTTGTATCGCCGTAAGTGTTTGCTTCGCCATTTGCGAGAAATTCCTCAGGCGGAACATCTATTACAAATTCCCATACAGGACGTGAATTATAGCCGTTTACAACAAGTTGTCCCTCATCGTCAGTCTCATAAACTGGATTAAGTGTATACATGATGTCAATGTCTGAAATTGTTACATCTCTGAAATCTGTAAATGTGTTTTCACAGAAATTCAATGCGCTTTCAAGGGAAATACATTCATCAATGTTCTCAATAACAGTAGGTTCTATCATTCCCATAAGATTTGTAAACGAATCAATTGTATCAATATTTATCATCTGTATTTGAATTCCGTAATCAATATATGACATTTTGCCTGTATGTTCTCCATCCACTATTTCGGCTTCTCTAGTGTAGCTGTCGATAGGAACGCCCTTATACGAGCTTTCGGCTAAAAATTGGTAGAGGTAATTATTATTATGTTCACGTACTATAACTGTATTGACCTTACAGTTGAAATCCGGACAAAGTGGTTCGTACTTTGTTTCAAGCCAGTTATCAACATATTCTACAGCGTCATTTACCGAACATTTTCCGTCATTTAACTGATATTCGTCGTTTAAATCGTCATTGCGGTCGGGGTGATAAATCTTTACATTTGGTTCGCTATAGGAGAATGAAATATCAAATGCGTCTGGTTTTAGCACAGCAATAAAACCGTCATCATCAACATTGCAATAGAACTTATCTATTTCGTTATAAAAGGCAAATTCCAAATTGTTTTTATCTGGATTTTGTGCAGCAATTTCTGAAGCAGTGAAAAATAGTCCTACCGTTTCTTCAGTTTTTTCTGAGAATCCGAATACACTTTTAAATGACATTATGTTAAGTTCAGAAGGTTGAATAAATTTTATTTTATTTGAAATGGTAAATTGTCCATATTCCTTACTCATTGCTGTTTCTGCATTGTCTGATAAATCTGAAACGTTAATATAAGTAAATTCAGAATTATTTAATTTACCATTTTCGGCATTACGATAACCATTCATATCGCTTTTTACTTGGTCGGGAACGGAAGCACAGGCTGTAAGTATAAATAATAATGACATAGAAAGTATTATTTTTTTCATGATATCATCTCCATTAATTTGTTAACCATAAATGTGAAATCAATAACTCCTGAAGTATACAGTTGCACATTCAGGAGTTATTGAAACGCATAAATATGTGACCTGAACTATTTAGGATTCAAATGAAAACAAATAATCAGCCACTTATTGATACATTAGCTCTCATATTACCCACGAGATTAACGAAGTAAGCGGTTGCATAAGCGGATTTACCAAGTTTAAGGTCAGATGCAGTTACTGAACCGCCTGAGGGATAAATGTAACCATCAGCTTTAGTATCTCCATCTACCGAAATGTAAGCGAATATTTTCGTACTGTTATCAGTAGCAGAAAAATTATCAACACTAATGGTTGATGTTTTTAGTGAGGTAGTGTAACTCCATTCACAAGAAGTACGAGTAGAAGAACCAGGTGCTCCTGCATCCTTATATAAATTTACGGTTTCGCTTACAGCACTCGCACTCATTCCTACCATACCAGTAGCAAGTGAAGCGACAGCCATAACAGTGGCGAGAGATTTTTTAAACATCTTTTTCATAAATAAACATCCTTTCATTTACGCTTGTCAGTATGAGAATAAAACCATATATAACATAGTGATTTTAAAGGCTCAAAAAGACGAAACTGTTAATCTTTCATGTTGGAAATGCACTGCTTCAGCTTTTCTGCCAAAAGCAATACTGCGTTCATAGCAATGAAAATCAACTCATTTGAAGCTATTGTCCAGGTATAATTGCAGCTCAGGATGTAGAATACAAGGTCAATAAATAATAATGTGCAAAGGATGCTCCTGTTCCGTTTTCGCTGTGTTTGATTCAGGAGATTGTTTTTGTTTATCAGCGGCGCTAATACCAATATAACGAGTACGGAAACTGCTCCGATTATTTTCCCCATGTTGGATATGTACAGCAACGGAATTAGCTTTGAAACTGCAATTGATGCTCCGAACGTGATTGTTGATAAGATAAAACAGCGTTCGCTTGTTTCAGCGTGGTATCCTCCGGAAAATAACCTCATAGGGAGAAAGAATATAAGATATGCAAGGAAATTCACTATTTCTCCGCAAAGTATGCTGATTATAAGAAACGTAATCAGAAGTCCGCCGTTCAGCAGTATAACCTCAAGTCCATAGATATAGATTTCACGCTTTTCAATCTCGACTATCTTATTTTTTATCAACAAAAATGTGATGTCTTCTGCGAGGTTTCGGAACATTTTCCATACCTCACTTCTTGTCAGACTTCACGAGAGACTTGGGTGTCTTAGGCTGATACAGTCCAAGAATTGATGTTGTCTCACTTGAAACAGATGCCACACTCTCAATTGTCTTCTTGACAACAGCAATGATTCTCTTTTTCATCTTCGTTCTTCCCTTCCTGACCTTGTGATTGTATTATAGCACGTCAGGAACGGTTTGTGTTAAAATTTGCACGAATGGTATGTTTTTTAGCACGAATGGCATATATTTATATTATTTAACTGTAAAATAACCGCTTTTGAGGTGTTTACATCGGAATCATAACGTTAGCACTGAATACATTATTCTTATGTATAACAGAAAATCCTCCGTTATAACGTCTGACTGTGTGCTTTACGGAATTAATTCCGATTCCGTGCAGCTTTTTATTGGCTTTTGTGGTTTCAAGAGAAATATCTTCTCTTGTACATTTGTTGGAAATTGAAATGACCAGAAACTTTTCAACTTGTTTTATCTTCACTTCAATGAACGGAGCTTCTTCATCTGCCGACGCCTCGAGAGCGTTATCGAGCAGGTTGCCGAGAATCGATGCAAAATGTTCTGATGCGATTTTGCAGTTTTCCGGAATCTCAGCATTTATTATAAACGTAATTCCGCTGCTTTCAGCCATTTTCTGCTTGATGTACAGAATCGAGTCAACTGTATCGTTTCCTGTTTTATAATAGAAAAGTTTCTTTCCGAGCAAGTCGTTCTGTCTTGCAAGATAACGCTTGATTCCCTCCATGTCATCGTGTTCAGCAAGTGACATAAGGTCGATGATCTGATGTTTAAAATCGTGGAGTTTCCTTTGCCATATCTCAAATATCTGCTCTGTTTCTTCCATAGACTGCTCAAGCATTTCATTTTTCAGCGTGGTCAGTTTCAATTGCTGCTGATCTTCATAGTGAGTTGTAAGTTTAAAAGCTCCGAAGAAAATAACAATTATTAAAAATAACATCATAAAGAAAAATAATGTTGAAACATAAGAATTTACGGATTCATTTTGAATATCAATAAAAGTTATAGTTACAATCAATATAAGCATTACTGCGGTAATTAGAAATAAAATTACAAAATACCTCTTTTGCAAAACTCCTTTTCGGGCAAGTAGCTTATTAAGTATAACTGTCAGAAACATCAGGAATATTTTTGAAGTTGCAACTGCAACAAGGCGATATAATGACATTTCTTCATAAATATCAGCGGTCGGAATATGGAACGCATAGGACAGCGTACTGACAATGATTCCATCCGTCATTGCAATCAGAAGTAAATAGATTAACGACCAAATAGCCGCTTTAATTTTATGTTCAGGATATAGAAAGATTTGCATTAAAGCGATTGAAACAAATCCGACAATTGCTGTTATTGGAGAATATAATTCTATGTGATTAGTTATTAGAATAAAAACGGCAGCAATTATTGAAGCAAATACACGAAGATATAATTTTTGATTACGATTTGTTTTTTCAATAAAAGTTGAACAAAAGATTGTGCTGAGAAAAAACTCAGTAAATGTCGCTCCGTATTCGGCTATCCAATATATTCGGCTCATAGTAGTTCACCCCATATATTCAGGATCTGCTGTTTCACTTCGCTGAATTTTCGTCTGCTGACAAGAAGCTGTTCGTCATTTTTGAGGATCAACAGACAATTCTGCATATTTTTCACATAATCTGTGTTTACAACACAGCTCCGATGTATCATTATAAAGCTCTCTTTATTTATAAGCTGATGTAATTCGGCGATGGATCGTCTTGCATGAATGCAGTCACCGTTTTTCAGATAAATGTATGTCTTATGTTTTTCTGCCTCGAAATACATGATCTCGGAAATCATGACAGCTTTTTCTCCATCTTCCGTGTAGAGAATAATTTGTTTGTCACTGCTTATTTCAAGGACGTTGACCGCCGCCTGAATGGCTATAGGCATTTCAGTTGCCAGGCGCATTTTCCTTATGTATCTGAACGGCTGAAATTCAATTGCTTTAAATACAAACTCTTCATGTGCCGATAGAAAAATAATTATCAGATCCAGATTTTCTGCCCGCAGTCTTTCAGCAAGCTCAAGTCCCGATATTTCAGGCATATCAATGTCGAGTATGAGAATGTCGGCAGGCTCTTTCTTTATCAGCAGTTTCCGTTCGACTTCGACGGCGTTTGAGTAGATATCAAATTCCGTTTTGATGTGTAATTCCTGTGCGGTTCGTTTTATGACTTCTTTTGCAGCCAATGCATCGGATTCAGAGTCGTCGCATATTACTATGTTCATTTTATCACGTCCCTATAACAATATGTTTTAATTATAGCATAAAGAACTTCAAATTTCAATATCAATTTTCTAAGGTCAACATTGGTTAAATATAAAAAATAAAATTTCCCTATTGACAAATTCTGCTAGATGTGTTAGGATATGATATATCAGTAATATTAATTATGTAAAATGCGATTACAAAGGTGATAAGATGAAAAATAATCAGGTAAGTTTCTGGGCAAGGAATATACAGTACAGAACTGAAAGCCATAATGGGACTGAATATGTTGTTCCGGTAAGCGAGCAGACGTATCTGTACAATCCGTTGGAGAATGAATACGAACTTCTGAGCGACGCACTCAATCTCGGAAGATATCTGACCGAGAATGATACAGGGCAAAAGGAAAATGTGCTGGATTTTGTGCGAAAATACGGACTTTTAGGTATAATGACCGACATTACGGATTCAGATCTGGACAGCAATGAACAGGTCATAATTCACGAAAATATTTTTATGGAATCAGGAATAGTTTCAACGTCGAATTTTACAAAACAGTTTTTTCCATTCAATGAAGTTGACATACTCAGACCGTTGGAATTTAAGCTCGGTTTTAAAAGAAGAGGTACAATTTATAATAAAATGTTTCTGAACGGCTGGCAGTATTCAGAACCGCTTGAATGGATGATAAAATATTTTAAATATCTTTATAGTTTTATGACAGCAGAGAAAAAAGAATTGGAGAACTTCAATAAACCACAGCTGACATACAAAATAGATATTCAAAGAGAAATAAATCTTGTGTGTGAGTATGTTTCACTGAAAGCCATCATTGACTTTGCATTTGCCAAAGCAGTAACTGACGAAAGAAAACCGTTGAGATACTGTAAACACTGTGATAAAATTTTCTATGCAGGTGATGTCAGGAGTGAATTCTGTTCACCAAGATGCCGTAATCAATTTAATGTATACAAATCAAGAGCAAAACACTGAGTTGTGCTCTGATTTTATCACTTGCCAGTAATACTATCAGAATAATTTAATATTACTAAAGAATCTTGATAATTGAATAAGGAGTAACGCCGATGAGTGAAAGAAAAGAATTGCAAATCTACAACTGCGACTACATCATGAACACGCAAATGGTGCATACACCATATATCGTTGAAAAAATGATATATCAGGGCTTGTACATTTTAGCCGGAGCTCCTAAAATCGGTAAGTCATGGCTTGCACTTGAATTATGCTTATCTGTGGCAGAGGGAAGTCAGTTTCTGAAACATGAAACCAACTGCGGACAGGCTCTGTATCTGAGTCTTGAAGACAGTCTGCTGCGACTTCAAAACCGTCTGTACGAATTCACTGACGAAACTGTTGATAATCTCAGCTTTGCGATAATGGCTGAATCGATTGGCAACGGTCTGGAGGAGCAGATTGAAAATGCAAAACAGTCCTTGCCCTATTTAAAAATTGTTGTCATTGATACTTTGCAAAAGATTCGTGAGTCAACGGATTTGAGTTACAGCCGTGATTACAAGGAACTTTCCGTGCTGAAAAATCTTGCGGACAAGCTTGGAATTGCTATTCTGCTTGTTCATCACACAAGAAAAAATTATGATTCTGATCCGTTCAACATGATAAGCGGAACAACAGGTCTGAGCGGTTGTGTTGATGGAAGTATGGTTCTTATTGAAACCAAACGAGGAAGTCGTACTGCAAAACTGTACTGTGTTGGTCGTGACATTGAAAATCTTGAACTGAATGTTGTTTTTGAAAATCATCATTGGGTAGTTACAGACGAAGTTGAACCGCATAAACGTGATACTTTTCCGCTTGCCATTCATGATCTTATGCTTGATGAAATTAATTTCAGAGGTTCAGCAACGGAGTTATGCAAATTGATGTACCGCAGATTCGGTCAGCGATATTATTCAAATAGGATAACCCGTGATCTGGTTCAGCATACGGAAGAACTGAAACAATATGGAGTGCTGTTTCGCTCAAGAAGAAGTCACGGCAGCAGGATTATTGAACTTGATTATAACCGTTCGGGTGACGTTAGCGACGGTAGTTTGGTGTACGTGGAAGTTACTGCTCTGCCGTCCCCCCGAAGTTCTGAAAACGTCTGTACTCCGTTGATTACACTGGGTGACGGTAACTTTGAGGGTGACGGTAAAACAAAGCGAACGTCGGGCGATTCTTGCCCACCGAATTCCAGTCGGGAAAGTATCGGCAGAGGATACCAAAACGACACACAGGGCAACGTGGAGCGTCTGTTGGCGAATCAATAAAGCGTACAAAATACTAATGAAAAGTCCGTCCTGACATACTGCACAAATTCATTTTTTGAGGGCAGTTCAGGAACTCCAAATAATGTATTGCAAGTTAAAGCATAGGGGTCTGAAGCCCCTTATGCGTTCACAGCGGACGGCAAAGCCGACCGCAGAAGTGCCGAAATTGCGCCGTTTCCGCAAGTGGTTTGTGCAATTTTTAGCAGTCACATCATGGAGTCAAAAATTGAAAATAGGTCGCATTCAGGAGTCGTAACTGCGAAATAGTGCCGATAATTGGCGTATTTATAGGAGTCGCAAGAAGAAAAGGAGTAGATGTATGGCAAAAGAAAAAATGGCTGTATACTTTCAGCCGGAAACGATCAAGAAGATCGAACAGGAATATAGAGAGGACAACTGTTCATCGAAAACAGAATTTATCGAGAAAGCAGTCAAGTTCTATATCGGCTATCTTCGTCAGCAGGAGGAGGTGAATTACCTCTCCCCTATGATAACGGAAACAGTGAAATCTCAAATCAAAGGTACAGAGCAGCGACTTGCAAGATTAATTTTTAAAGTGGCTGTGGAGCTTGGTAAGCTGTCTCACATGACTGCTGCGATGAATGATGTTGACGATGAAACCTTGAAGAGTTTACACGCTATGTGTGTTACAGAAGTCCGTAAAATCAATGGTATCATCGACTACGAAGATGCTGTTGATTATCAGCAAAACTAAAAAATCTAAGAAAGGAAAATTTAAAATGATCAATTTAATGTTCACAGTGAAGTCAAGCGTAAGAACAACAAGGAGGTCGATAACAGTATGCCGAGACCGAGAGAGATACCTAAAATCAATTCAGTTGTTGTCACATACAACGGCGATAAAAAATCCTTTGAAATTTTTATGGAGTCCATGATTCTGGACTACTTGAATTCATGTAATATAGCCAAATCTGCGCCTCCAGAATTTGTTGGTAAGGTAGAAAATAATATGAAATCGGCGTGATTGCTGGACTTTCATAAATTGTTGTGATATGGTTGTCGTAGCATCAGACGAGGTGCCGCGACTGCCAACAACACAAATTCAAAGGAGGTTGATATGATGAGAGCATGGCTGTACTATAGACTTTCCCGTGACGAGGATGAAGAAATGAACAGCTTACAGAATCAGCGACAGATACTTGTTGACTACGCTGAGCAGAACGGGTATGAAATCGTTGGCGAGAGCTTTGATGACAATGTTTCGGGAATGACGTTCAACAGAAAAGGCTTGGGAGAACTTGAAATTGCAGTTGACGAGGGCAAAATCGACGTTGTTTTAGTCAAAGATTTAAGTAGATTAGGGCGTCACAGAACGCAGACAGAGTTATTCATAGACCACTTACGACAGAACAATGTCAGAGTATATTCTGTCACCGAAGGGATTGATTCCACCAATGAAAATGACGATTTGATGATTGGATTCAAGCAGATTTTCAACGATTTTTATGCTAAAGACATCAGTAAAAAGGTTCGCACAGGCATACGCCAGAAGCAGAAATCAGGACTTGTAGTGAATCTGCCGATGGGATATTACAAGGATAAAAATACTGACGAAGTTCTGATCGATGAAGTGGCTGCTGACATTGTGCGTGAGATTTTTCAGAAGTATCTTGCAGGATTTGGACTATCCACAATCGCCAGAAATTTGAATAAGCGTGGAATCAAATCTCCTGAGTATTTTTCACACAGAAAAATAGGCGCACAGCGTACTGAAATGTGCAAGAAATTTTTATGGGCGCAGACTACGGTCAAACGGATTTTGGAAAATGAAATTTATACCGGAACACTGGTAAATCATAAAACGGTCACCTCAAAAATCTACAAAACAAAGAATGTTGTTCCCGAATCGGAGCAGTACAGACATGAAGAATTTCTGCCTGCTATCATTGATAAGCAAACCTATGAGCAAGCACAGAAAATGCTTGAGAGCCATAAGAAATCAAACGTCAGGGCAAGCAACGGAAGAGCGATTCATCGTTACTGCGGATTGATTAAATGTGCCGAGTGTGGAGCGATATTGATTGCTAAGCGCAGGCAATGGAGAGATACTGAATGGGTTGAATACACTTGTAACAGCCACCACAGATATGGTAAAGAGTACTGTACTCCGCACAGAATTCACGAATCGCAGCTTGATACGTTGATTTATGATGAAGTAAAAATGCTGACAGACAGAATCATTGCCGAAAGCGAAAAGTACGATAAAATAGTCAAAGAGTGGCTCAAGCAGAAGCCAATGTATGAGCAGAAAATTAAGCAATACCAAGAACGGATTGCGGCACTACAAAATCAGATCGAAGAAATTATAATGGAGCGTATTGCGGATAGGGAACATGCTGCTGTCTACAATAACATGATTTCCAAGCGTGAAGAAGAAATCACAGATTTGCAGAATAAAATTGAAGAAAGCAGACAATATAATAAAGTAAGCCGACAGAAACGTGACAATCTGAAAAGTACAGCTGATTTGCTCAAAGATATTCTATCTGAAAGTAAAATCAGCAATGCAAATCTTAGAATACTCGTAAAACAAATTTATGTGCATCAGAATGAGGACAAGAGCCTTGATGTGAGATTTGAATTTAACGGGGATTTTGAGGATAGTATGGTAATGTATATTGAGGAAAAAACGATATAAGATAAGAATAACCGCAGATGTATATCTGCGGTTATTTGCTTGAAATTATAAATAATTACTCAATAATTCATTTTAATGCAATAACTCGCTTGATATTCATAATATAAGCAAAAATATGCACAAAAACTAAAAGGATACATATTATAAGCAACCATATGTTATTCGAAATCTCTAAAATGAATCCCATTATTAACATACTTGGATTAAGCGGACCCACATCATCTGCACATTTATGTATATAATTCCATAATTTAGTATTGCTTGTTGTTTTCTTGGAATATGAGATGTAATAAGTTGCAATCAACACTATCAGACAAAATCCTAATACAATTTTACTGGCTCCAAAGAAATATTTTGCAATGAAAAACACCCCAGTTATAAAAGCACCATATGCTGTAAAAAACGTATTAATACAATTGAGTTTGGTTTCTGCATTATTTAATTGATTTGTAAAATTTGAAGCGGAATTATTCAAAGTATCATATCCTTAAATTTATCGTTGGTGCACCTGACAGGACTTGAACCTGCACTTCTCTCGAAAATAGAACCTAAATCTATCGCGTATGCCAATTTCGCCACAGGTGCATATATATCTATTTAATTTTTTCTGTCTGAATTTAACCTGCTAACAGCCGCAGAAATTAAATGCACTGTAGTAACACAAACGAAATCTCGTGCGTCTGCCAGTTCCGCCACACCCGCATATTAAATTTTTATAGTTGAAAGTTAAAAACATCATTCCAACCATTGTATAAACGCAGTTTTGTCAGTGCTGTTGTATCCGGCCTTTCTATAAAAGTTAAGTGTCTTTTCCTCTTTTGAACCTGTAAGGAGCATTATTTTGTAACAATTACTTTTTTTCGCTAATGTTTTTGCATAATTTAAGCACTCAGTAGCATATCCGTGCCCTCTGTATTTTTCAAGAGTAACTACATTTTCTACAAAAGCATATGGACGAATTCCTCTTGTTAAATTTGGAATAATAACACATACGCATGATGAAACGATTTTTTCGTCTATTACATTCACTAATAAATGATGATTTTTATCATTTATTATTTCATTCCATACTTTTTCCAAAGTTTCTGATTGTTCAGGTATAGAGTCTTCATGCAGTGATAAATATAATTTTAGTAATTCTTTTTGTTCACCGTATTGTATTTCACGAACCATAATTCTTTATCTCCAATCTTTAAGTCAAGATTGTTTATTGGAATATAACGCAAACGAAAAATTGCCAATTTCACCAAAGACGCAATTTGAATTTTCTGTTCAGCATTTTTTCACATTTTGAAATGGCAGCGAGTACAGATACATTGTACACAAACATTAAATCAAATCATAATGATATAATATCATATTTTTATAAATTTGTCAAGGAGGAATAATATATGGGAAACGCTTTGGGATTAATTCCTTGCGTAACTGTACATTCGCTCATTCCAAAACATGATTTTCCTCAGTGTAAACGTTTTATGCTGCCATTTCTAATTTTTAGAATTCATTCTAATGGATTTGTGCAGTGTGTTGCATTAAATAATTTTCTCGCAAGAGTTTATTATACCGTCCTTGAATTTAAATACAATGTGAATATAATCGCCGACTTTTAAATTTCTTTTTTCTATTATATCTTTTGAGATTTTACTGTCTCCAAGTTCATGCTTTTGGGTACAGCAATTCCAGAATATAAAATCTACCGGAACATTCTGAGAAGAACTTTCCTTGATATGAGTAAGTACGCCTATGGTTTCTAAAGTATTTTTATTGCCATTATATGGGGTGTAGCCGGAATTTTTAATATAGTCAAGCTGTTCCTGAGAAAGCATTTTCATGCGCTCAGACTGTCGTTCATTGGTCTTTTTTGCCCATATAAACACTACAATAATAAAAGCTGCAACAATTAAAGCTACAATGCCGTATTCCATCTTATTTAACCTCCATATTTATTCAGCAGCGTCGATTCCTTCGGAAGTATTTTCTGAAGCTTTTGATTCGTTTGCTTTAACAGCCTTCTTCTCTTCTTCTTCCTTTTCAGCACGGTCGCCGGCAGATTCTATATAAAGATCTTCATCAGCAAGACTTCCGACAAAATTAAGCTGTTTTACAGGAATTCTTTTAAGAGGGGAGTAAATGAATTTTCCGCATGAATAATTCGGATCAACAAGAGCTTTTTTTTCGCAAAGAATTTTATTTCCCGCATTTGTACGTTTTCCAAACTGACAATAATCGCATTTAGGCGGAATACTCTTGTCAAAATACTTTCCGCCGCTCTGGAATATAGAGAATATACCCATAAAAATCACCTCAAAAATAAATTTACTCTTAATTATATCACAAAAGCGAGACTTTGTCCAGTGATTTTTTAATTTTTGTAAATATTTGTTTCATTGCCAAAGGTTATTACATACTAACAAAAATAATTGACAAGCCGCAAATAAAGTGATATAATATTGATGATCGGACGAGTAGGATTTATTCTACAGTTGGATTTGATTTTAAAAATTGTTTTCGGGCATCAGGATTTACTTCTGTTATCGGATTTCAGTAATACGGTTATTAATATTGGATCATAATATTAATGTGTATATCTGCGTCCGCCTGAATTGGCGGACTTTTTGTTTGAGGTGAAAATGGAAAATAAACGTATTGCGGTTGCGGCTATTGTTATTGATGAACAAACTGCTGTACCGGAGGTGAACAAAGTCCTGCACGAATACAGTGAAATAATTATCGGCAGAATGGGAATACCTTATAAGGAACGGGGAATTTCCCTTATATCCGTTGCTCTTGATGCAGAGCCGGACATTATCAGCAGTCTTACCGGAAGGCTCGGACGAATCAGCGGAATTTCGGTTAAGGCGGCAATTTCAAAGAAATGAGGATTTAAGCAATGTACAACATCAAATCGCTGAAAGCTGATGAGTTTATTAATCATGAAGAAATTCTGGAAACTCTGGAATATGCGGAGAAAAATAAAAATAACAGAGAACTTATTGAGCAGATCCTTGAAAAGGCTGCTCCTAAAAAAACAGGCAGAGGAGTAGAATGCTCCGGACTTTCTCACCGTGAGGCGAGCGTTCTCCTTGCCTGCGAGATTCCGGAAATGATCGAGAAAATGTATACTCTTGCACGTGAAATAAAGCAGGCTTTCTATGGCAACAGAATAGTTATGTTTGCACCGCTTTACCTCTCAAATTATTGTGTGAACCAGTGCGTTTACTGCCCTTATCATATGCAGAATAAGGAGATTCCGAGAAAAAAGCTTACCCAGGATGAGGTTCGTGCAGAGGTTATCGCTCTTCAGGATATGGGACATAAGCGTCTTGCTATAGAAGCAGGAGAAGATCCTGTTAATAATCCGATCGAATATATACTTGAATGTATTGATACGATCTACTCCATAAAGCATAAGAACGGCGAGATCAGGCGAGTAAACGTCAACATTGCTGCAACGACTGTTGAAAACTATAAAAAGCTTCACGATGCAGGAATAGGAACATATATCCTCTTTCAGGAAACTTACCATAAGGAAAGCTATGAAAAGCTTCATCCGGCTGGACCTAAGCACAATTACGCTTATCATACCGAGGCTATGGACAGAGCTATGGAGGGCGGTATCGACGATGTGGGACTTGGAGTTCTCTTTGGTCTTGATATGTATAAATATGAGTTTGCCGGACTTCTTATGCACGCTGAGCATCTTGAAGCGGTGCATGGAGTAGGGCCGCATACAATAAGCGTTCCGAGAGTAAAAAAAGCTTCGGATATAGATCCTAATGTTTTCGATAACAGCATTGACGATGATACTTTTGCAAAAATAATCGCTTGTATAAGAATCGCTGTTCCGTATACCGGAATGATTATTTCTACACGTGAAAACGAGAGCTGCCGTGAAAAGGTTCTGGGATTGGGAATTTCACAGATTTCCGGAGGTTCGAGAACCTCTGTCGGCGGCTATGCGGGATATACTCCGGAAGATCGTCCGCACGACACTGAGCAGTTTGATGTTTCCGATCAGCGTTCGCTTGACGAGGTCGTTAAATGGCTTATGGATATCGGACATATTCCGTCATTCTGTACGGCTTGCTACCGTGAGGGAAGAACGGGCGACAGGTTTATGTCTCTCTGCAAGGTCGGACAGATTCAGAATTGCTGCCATCCGAATGCTCTTATGACTCTTCAGGAATATCTTGAAGACTATGCCGCACCGGAAACGAAAGCGGTTGGAGAAGCTCTTATCAAGCGTGAAATAGAGAATGTCACCAATCCAAAGGTAAAAGAAATTGCCATGAAAAATCTTGAAGAAATCAAGAACGGTAAGCGTGATTTCAGATTCTGACAAATCAACGGTTGACATATATGACAATTTGTGGTAAAATATTAGTTAATAAGCATAGTGTTTGTCTGACTGAAGAATGGAGGAAAATATGTTATTAGATTTGATAACGCTGGCGGAGAACGCTCCTGTAACCGGAGATGATTTTCCAACCGGAACGCTTATTGTTGTTGGGATCATTGCTGTTGCTGTTGCTGCTGCCACTGCAATTTTTGCAAAAAAGAAGAGCAATGACGACGAATCAGATGACGACGATAAAGAATAAATAATAGGAATGTCCCTCTGCATATATATTATTGTATAATATGTGCGGAGGGATATTTATGATTTGTAATCTGGAAGATTTACGTCGCAAGGAAGTTATAGATATAACAAACGGAGAGCGTCTCGGCTATATAGACGATGCTGAAATGAATCTTGAAACATCCTCGGTCGAGGCGCTTATGATTTACGGCAGACAGCGATTTTTCGGCATTTTCGGACATGAGGACAATATCGTTATTCCATGCTCTGATATAAGAGTTGTCGGCAGCGAGGTTATTCTTGTTAAACTCTCCTCAAAGCCTGAATTATCACATTTTATAGATAAAAAAGAAAATGGTTTAAAAAGTTTGTTAAAATAGACGAAGAGGAAAAGCTTGCATTTGCCGCCATAAAATGCTATAATATTAAAGCAATTCACACGTCGGTGCTTTTGCGGATTGGTGCATCCGATCGGATGTTTACCGCAAGCTAAGCCTGACGGCGGATTAATATTAACCAATTTTTAAGGAGGACTACACCATGGGAGTAGTATCAATGAAACAGCTTCTTGAAGCAGGCGTTCATTTCGGACACCAGACAAGAAGATGGAACCCTAAAATGGCTCCGTACATCTTTACAGAAAGAAACGGAATCTACATTATCGACCTTCAGAAGACAGTTAAGAAGCTTGAAGAAGCTTATCTTTTCGTTCGTGACCTTTCAGCAGAGGGCGGCGAAGTTCTCTTCGTAGGTACAAAGAAGCAGGCTGGCGATTCCGTTAAGGAAGAAGCTACAAGAGCTGGCGCGCACTATGTAAACGCAAGATGGCTCGGCGGTATGCTTACAAACTTTAAGACAATCCAGACAAGAATTAAGAGACTTGAACAGCTCCACGCTATGGAAGAGGACGGCACATTCGCTCTTCTCCCTAAGAAAGAAGTCGTTAAGCTTAACCTTGAAATAGAGAAGCTTGAAAAGTTCCTCGGCGGTATCAAGAACATGAAGAAACTCCCGGCAGCTCTCTTTATCGTTGACCCACGCAAGGAAAAAATCGCTGTTGCAGAAGCTAAGAAGCTTAATATCCCGATCGTTGCTATCGTTGATACAAACTGCGATCCTGATGAAGTTGATTACGTTATCCCGGGTAACGATGACGCTATCAGAGCTGTAAAGCTTATTGCCGGTACTGTTGCTAACGCTATTATCGAAGGCAGACAGGGCGGCGACGCTGCTGAAGAAGCACAGGAAGCTCCTGCTGAGGAAACAGCAGACGCTGAATAATTCAATCAAACCAAAGCCCGAATTATTTTATTTAATGGTTCGGGTTTTTGCAGATAAAATAATAGGAGGTAATTACAATGGGAAAGGTTTCCGTTGCAGAGATTAAAGAACTTATGAAGTCAACCGGTGTTGGCATGATGGACTGTAAAAAGGCTCTTGAAGCAAATGACGGCGATATGGATAAGGCTATCGAGTTCCTCAGAGAAAAAGGACTCGCTACACAGGCTAAGAAGAGCGGCAGAGCTGCTGCCGAGGGCGTAGTTGCCGCTGTAGTAAACGGCAATGTGGGCGTTCTTCTTGAAGTAAATACAGAAACTGATTTTGCCGCCAACACAGATGATATCAGAAACTTTGTAAATGCTGTTGCAAACACAATTATCGAGAAAAATCCTGCTGACGTTGAGGCTCTTAAGGCAGAGACTATCAGTGGCGGCACAGGTACAGTTGGCGAGGCTCTTACAGAGCTTGCCGGTATGAAGATCAGAGAGAACATTGTTATTCGTCGTTTCACAAGACTTGAGGGCGTTCTTGCTTCTTACATCCACAACGGCGGCAGCATCGGCGTTATGGTTAAGCTCGATACAGATCTTTCTGCTGATCAGGTTGCAGCTATCGGTAAGGATGTTGCAATGCAGTCCGCAGCTCTTAATGCTCCTTATCTCAACCGTGAGCAGGTTCCTGCTGAGGTTATTGAGAAGGAAAAAGAGATCATGCTTGCTCAGATGTCTGAAGATCCTAAGATGGCTAACAAGCCGGAACAGGTCAAGGTTAAGATCGTTGAGGGCAAGGTTGGCAAGTATTACAGCGAAAACTGTCTCCTTGAGCAGGCTTTCGTTAAGGATGATAAGCTTTCAGTTCAGGGCTATGTTGACGCAGAGGCTAAGAAGCTTGGCGGTTCAATAAAGGTTGTTGACGTTATCCGTTATGAGAGAGGCGAAGGAATCGAAAAGAAGGAAGATAATCTTGCAGACGAAATTGCAAAGATGATCAAGTAATAATTCTACAGCATATGGCAGTAATGTCATATGCTGTCTATTAACGGAGGTTTATTATGAAGAAAAAGACGCAGGTTCTTATCGTTGTCATGATCATCGGTATAGTTCTTACGGCGGTTGGATTAGGCGATGCTATGACTTTCCTCAGCGGCAAGGTAGTTAATTTCAACGATGCTTCAATAGGCGATTTTGATGAAAAGGCTCTTGCTAAGGGTGAAATATTCTATGTAGACGGACCTTTTGCAACACTCGAGCAGTCTCAGAAAAGATATGGCGTAACAACAAGCAAAACTGAAACAAATTATTATATTGTTGCTGCTAATATGGATAAAGAAGCTTATATGAACGGCGATTTTGACGATACCTTTTATGTTGTTCTTGCTGTTTCAAACAAGGATCTTATCAGCGAACTTGATTCTGCTGTAAATGCTTGGGAAAAATACCTCGATGGTGATTCCGATGTTCCGGATATTAATATCGATATCAAAGGAAAGCTTATAAAACAGAGCGATGAAAGCGATTATAAGAAATACAGAGACGATTTCCTTGATGGAGACGATACTCCTGTAGCAGAAATGATGATTCAAAACGGCGAGATCGGCGCTTCTACTTTTGTTATAGTGGGCGTTGGATTAGTTCTGGCTCTTGGATCGCTTATAATTCTTATCGTATCTGCTGTTAAGAAAAAGAAACAGGAAAAGGCAGAGGAACTTTATTAATAAGTTTATAACATAATGACTAAAAATGCGTTTGAAACTTTGTGTAGAAACACGGGAATCGGACGCATTTTTTATTTGTATTTTACTTGCAGTCGGGAAGAAAATGTGTTATAATAGAATTGTATATTTATACAACATCTTCCTATGAGGTAAAATATATGAATGAAAACGTAAAAAAACTCGTACAGTCTGTTGGAAAAGTTATTGTTGGAAAAGACGATACCATAATAAAGCTGATTGCCGCCATGCTCTGCGAGGGACATATTCTCCTTGAGGATGTTCCAGGAGTCGGAAAGACTCAGCTTATAACAGCCTTGTCACGCTCAGTTGGCGGACGATTCAATCGTATTCAGCTTACGCCAGATGTAATGCCATCCGACATAGCCGGATTTACGATGCTCGATTCAAATAAAGGCGATTTCGTTTACCGTGACGGAGCGGTCATGTGCAATTTTCTGCTTGCGGATGAAATTAACCGTGCTTCTCCGAAAGTTCAGTCGGCGCTGCTTGAGGCAATGGAAGAACGGCAGATAAGTCTTGACGGCGTAACGCACCAGCTTCCGAAACCGTTTCTTGTAATGGCAACTCAGAATCCGGTAGAAACCTATGGAACCTTTCATCTTCCGGAAGCTCAGATGGACAGATTTTTTATGAAGCTGTCTATGGGCTATCCAACGGAGGAAGAGGAAATAAAAATTCTTGAAAGAACCGAACTTCACAATCCTATAAAAAATATAGAAGCTCCGGCTGTGAGCGTTGATGAAGTTATCGCAATGCAGGATGAAGTCCGCAGGATTCGTGTGACAGATCAGGTGAAAAGGTATATAGTTAAAATAGTAGGTTCAACAAGGGACGATAGGAATACCGTTCTTGGGATAAGTCCGAGAGGAAGTATTGCTCTTTATAAGGCGGCAAAAGCATTTGCCTATATTTACGGAAGAGAGTATGCTACGCCGGACGATGTGAAAAAAATAGCAGCTTCTGTTCTTGCGCACAGAATAATTCTTTCTCCGCAGGGAAAAACCGCCTACGGCACAAGCGAGGGATATGTTGAACATATTCTTTCGGAAAACGATGTGCCGTCGATGAGCTGATAATGTTCAGGAAAATCGGGACGCTTCTCAGCGTCGGGGCGATCGCTTTTATTCTGTATATTTTTATATTTTATATTGAAGGTGAAACAGGAGTCGTTCTTGCAGCATTTTTCATAGCCGCTCCGCTTATATCCTTGTTGATCGCCTATAGTTCGAGGAAAAGGATAACTGTTGAAATATCCTGCGATGCATATGTGAAGAAAAAAAGCGAGTTTGAAGTTGATGTTACAGTTACGAAAAATGGGAAGTTTCCTATTGCCGTTGCAGAGATTCAGCCGGAGGCGTCGGCGGTTTTTGAAAATAAAGCTGTCAGATACAGAATATCTGCGCTTTCTTCTGAAAAAAAAGAATTTACATATAAAATCAACGCAGATGTTGGCGGAAACGGCGAAATTTTCGTAAGAAACCTATATTCCTGCGGATTTCTGGGATTTATCCGGTTCAGATTGCAGTGCGGTCTGCCGGAATCAATTTCCGTCGGTGTTATTCCGGAAATCCCGGATGTTAAAACCTCGTCTGCATTGCTGCGTCAGATATCGGATTCTGTTTTTACAAGCGACAGTGATGAAGAATGCGATACGGAAATGACTTTTTCCGCCAATTCTGCTCCGGGGTATGAGCATCGTGAATACGTTCAGGGAGATCCTTTGAAAAGAGTTAACTGGAAGCTTTCTTCTAAAAAATCAAAGCTTATGGTAAGACTTGATGAAGCTGTTGCGACTGTTCAGCCGCTGATTATTCTTGATCTATACCGTGACCCGGATGAGGACGAAAAAAAGTCGATACTTAAAGAAGAAAAGCTTATCCAATCAGTTTTCGGGCTTCTCAAAGCTCTTGTGAAACAGGGAATATCCTGTAATTTTGCGTATTCAACAGGAATAGGAACTGCTGTTGAAAGCGTAGATAATCCTAATTATCCGGATAGTCTGCTGTTGAAGATCCTTGCTGAAAAGGTCGTTCCGGCGAGGCGAATCGACGTCAGCGGCTTAAACGTATCAGTATGCTCGTGTGTTATAGCGACAACGAAGCCCGGCGGCGATTTCAGTACTGTTTCAGGAGCTTTCAGAGATTGTGAAAATGTAAACATAATTTCACCCGGACTTACTGATTCATACAAAGGCGAATCGAAGCTGTGGTATCTTGACGATGACGATAACTTTAAAGTGGTATGAGCGCTATGAGTGAAAATAATAATGTAAAAACAGGTCTTAAATCTGTTATTATCAGATATATAAGCGATCCGGTTCTGATTTATACCGCTGTTGTCATGATGGCGATAATGTATCATTACAGCAAGGTTCTTACCGCTGTTTACGGATTTGCGGCAATTGTGGTCGGAGCGCTTGTTTTCAGAGTTTTTGATTATATGATGTCGCACAAGATCATTGGTACGCTGTATTATTTTATGGTCACAAGTCTGTTTATCTTTTTCGCAAGAGGATGTATGGAGCTTGGAAAAAACGGCTATCAGCTTTCTTTCGCTGTGTGGTTTATTACTCCTCAGGCGGCTGTCGATTACAACGGCTTGTATACGCTGGCTGTATTTCTGATGTTTATGATTTTTATGAGCTCTGTAATATACTATTTTACAAGAGTTCGTTACAGAATATTCATGGGATTTCTTATATTTATGATCCCGTTTGCGATATATGGTAAAGAAGCTGAAACAATGCCGATTCCTTTTATTATTATGATGACAGTCGGATATATTGCGCTTATGGTGTATTTCAGACAGCTTAAGGACAGCGATTCGATCGTTGTTGCCGAGAAAAAGGAAACATGGAGATCCGTTGGGATATATGCAGTTATATTTGCTTCTGTAGCAGCGTTTGTGCCAAAGCCGGAGATAGATACAGACCGAAGCGTTCTTGAATCGCTCATATCGGCTGAAAGATTTACCGATCGTCTTGTATCTATGCTGAGCGCTTTCCGTGATACAAGTTCCGGAGGACAATACAGGGATGTTGATAACAGCACTCCTTTATACTATGCGCTTGCGGATGAAGAACTGCATCTGAAAACGTCAACTTTTTCAACATATGATTATTCTTCGGATTCATGGCATACCGAAGAGTATGATACCAGTTCGGCGGCAGTTTATGATAATACGCCGGCGTATATAGGTGAAACCGGAAAGCTGACGGAAGCCATTATGCTTGCAGCGGCGCTTGACAGCGATTTTTCCGAAAAATACGGTCTTGATGAAGTTGAAGCAGAGAAGGTAACTCTTCCTGATGAAAGAGAAGTGACGCTTTATTCCGTTTACGGCTCAACTCAGTATGCTCCTGTTCCTCAGCTTGCCGAGAGTCTTACAGCCACAAACTCAAACAGAGAACTGAATCTTATTGAAACTGGTCTTATAAGAACAGACGGAAGATTTGATCGTTTTGTAACGTTTACATTCAAATACAGCGCAGATACTTTTTTTGCGGATGAGGTAAATAAAAAAATTACCGACATAATTTCAGAGTCTGATTATGAAGAGCTTCTCAGCGATGCAGCAGCAGTTTTTAATGCCAATGGCGAATATTCCGCTTTCGATAAATATTCTCAGCTTATTAACGATGAATATTGGCGGTATCGCTCGTATGATATGCTTCTTGAATACGGAGACAATGAACGCATTCATGATCTTGCTATGGAGATAACCGCTGGATTTGAATCGGATTATGATAAAGCCAAGGCAATTGAAATCTATTTCTTGCAGAACGGATTTGTTTACGATCTGGATTATGTCAAAAGCCGTGGGGAAAACGCTGAAAGCTTTCTCTTCAATACAAAACGTGGAGTTTGCTTTGAATATGCAACAGCTATGGTTCTTCTTGCAAGAGCTGCCGGAATTCCGGCTCGTTACTGCGAGGGATATCTTATGTCTGAGCCGTATGAAAACGACAGCTTTGATGCAAACTTCGTTATTACTCCGAAAACAGCTCACGGTTTTCCTGAGCTTTATATAAAGGGATTCGGCTGGATTTATTTTGAGCCAACCATTGTTCCTTCGGATGATTCCGGTAAAAAAATAACTCTTGCTCAAACCCTTATGATATCGGGCATTATTATCATTTCTGTATTGCTGGCAGTTTTTATGTTTATAAAGCTTTATCCTTCGGTTTCACATAAATTTTTTATTGCCAAATACAGAAAAAAAGAGCCTAATAATGCTGTTTACGCAGCAATGCGAAGGGTTTGCCGGATTTACGGTATATCCGGTGTGAACACATCTCATGAGGCTGCAATGAAGGTAAAAGAAAAATCCGGAGCAGATATTTTTGCTCTCGCTAATCTTTTTGACGAGGCCGTTTACGGTGAGTCAATTTTAGATAAAGAAGACAGAGAAAATGCTTTGAACACCTATGCTTCGGCGTACGAAGCGTTCAGAGAAACAAGAACAAAGAGACGCATAACGACCAAAAAGACTTAATTGGAGGTAATTATGCAAAGTATCAGAAAAAAAGGAATTTTATGCGTATTGCTTGCTGCTGTAATTTTTATCAGCACTGCCGCAGCAGCATTATTGTCATCGGGAAAAGCTGTTGCTGCCGAAGACTATCACACATGGCGTCAGCTTGATGAAAGATGGGGAAACGTTGATATGAACGGTACGACCGTTGCACGTTCAGGATGTCTTATAACATCGCTTTCAATCATGGCAAGGGCTTCGGATTCGCTTGACAGCGCTGCACTCAAAAATCTTGGCATAAGCAGTGTGGATGAGTTCAATCCCGGCGTTCTTGCCGACGCTTACCGCTCCAGAGGAGCTTTCAGCTATGGCGGAGGTATTGCGAGCTGGGGTACGATAAGTCAGATAATTCCGTCGATAACATTTATAAAGGACGCTCATTTTAACAGCTATGACCAGAGCGGTATTGCGGCTGAAATAAAGTCGATGATGGACAGCGGAATGCACGTTATCGTTAATGTGAACTGGCACTGGGTATACATTGAAGGCGTTATCGGTGATGATATTTATATGATCGATCCTGCAAGTGATACAGTTCTTTTGTATGATAAATATCAGCTTGCGGGCGGAAATGAATACTGGGCGCTTACTTGTAAGAATCCTCCGGCTGAATTCAAAGATCCGAATGTGACAACAACAACTACTACAACTACAACAACCACTACCACTACTACTACTACTACTACGGCTGTTACCACTACTACAACATCTGCCGTTACGGAGTCGGTTGCTACTACTGTCAGCGGAACAGGTGAAAGCAAGTCTTATGATGAATTTTACTATTCCGGAAACGGAGAGCTGAATGTATACGCTTCAGCTGACGGAAGCGGCGAACCAATCGCTGTTATCAGAAACGGAAACGTTGCTGCAATCGACGAATACAGCGGAAGCTTTGGAAGAATAGTAAATTCTGGCGGTCATCTCGGATGGGTCGAAATGACGGATATGACTGAAAACAGCGACAGAACAGCTCATAAAAAGGGCGATATCAATAATGACGGCAGGGTTGATATATACGATCTCGATTTGCTGAGCGAATACCTGAAAAACGCTGAACAGCTTCCGGACGGCATTTCAATTTTGTGTGAATGTGAAAGAAAAGCCGCCGATATTAACGGAGACGGCAAGGTTTCAAATGGAGATATTCTCGTTTACCTGATGCTCGTCTGCGGTTGAGGAGATTAAATAATGGAATGGACAGAAGTTAATATTTATACTGAAACAGCGGGAATTGATCTGCTTTGTTCCAAGCTTATGGATATAGGCATCAAGGGATTTGTGATACAGGATGCGGATGATTTCAATGAATTTCTTGAAAATAAAAACGGTCAGTGGGACTACATAGACGAAGATCTTATGGGACTTTCTCAGTGTGAAACACGCATAACCGTATATCTTCCGGCAAATTCTCAGGGAGCCGATATGCTTTCTTCAATACGAACGATGCTTGCCGAACTTAAGGCGAACGACGCTGATAATGTTTACGGCCGTCTTGAAGCCGAGCTTTCAAGCATTCGTGAAGAGGATTGGGCGAATAACTGGAAACAGTATTTCAAGCCTATCAAGGTTGGGGAAAAGCTTGTTATAAAACCTTCGTGGGAGAAATACGATGAAGACAGTGAGAGAATAATTCTCGAAATAGACCCGGCTTCAAGCTTTGGAACAGGTCAGCATCACACAACAAGACTTTGTCTTGAGCTGCTCGAAAAAAATCTTAAAACAGGCGATAAGCTCCTTGATATGGGCTGCGGAAGCGGAATCCTTTCTATAGGAGCAATGCTTCTCGGAGCAGAGAGCGCTGTTGCGGTGGATATCGAGCAGAACGCTGCGGCTACGGCAATGGAAAACGCCTTGAAGAATCATATTTCTTCCGAAAAGTATAAAACCTACTACGGAAATATACTTACGGATGCAAAGCTTGCGGACGAGATCGACTGCAAATACGATATAATTACGGCGAATATAGTTGCCGATGTTCTTATCGCTATGAAGGAATTTTTCGTCAGATATCTGAAAAAAGGCGGAACGCTTATTGTTTCCGGTATCATTGAAGAACGTATGCATGAGGTTATCGAGGCTCTTGAATCAGTAGGATTCAGCGGACCGGAGGCAAATATTAAGGAAGGCTGGGCAGCGGTAAAGTTTACTTTTTAATTTAATGCAAATTATTCAGAATGCAATTTGTATTCTGACTGAAATTTAATACAAGGAGAATGAGAAAAGTGGCATTTTTTAAGAAAAAAAACAAGCAGACTGATATACAGGAGGAGAAAGATCCTAAAATCGTATTAAATGAGAAGAATGAGAAAATCAAAGCTGATGTTCTTAATGCTCTTAATGAAAAATTGAACGGAACACTTTACGATAACTGCATCATTATGCCCAAAGGATTTACCATTGATGTTCAGATCGGAAGAACCGAGGAAAGAGACGAAATAAAATTAGCGCAAGTCGTGTTTATAGTTAAAAATGATGACTTTGACGAGCCTCTTATCGATCCTGTTGACGCTCAGGGAAAATCTTATGAGGAAGCGGCTAAAATGGCGGCAGATATCTTCTATGCAGGCGTATGGCATCCTCTTGAGCAGTCCATGACAAAGAAGAATCCTATACACATTTCTGTAGATTTCCTCAGACAGCATTATGATTTTGATATGTACTGTCAGTCTGTTGTAAGAATTGGCGTTCCGCAGGAAAAGAAGCCCGTTATGCTCGTGAATTATCTTATGGGAGAGCTTCCGAAGTATATCGGTTCAAAAAAGTATTATTGGCTCAGAATTTATCTTGCTAAGTTTAAGGATAAAAAGATAATCGAGGTTCGTATAAATGGTTCTGTATGCGTTCAGCTTGGCGATCTGCTTAAACCTTATGTTGATTCATGGGAAGATTCAGAAATGTTCGTTTCTGAGAAGCAGTATGCTATTTTCGTTCAGCGTGAAGACGATAAGTGTCCGTTCACCAAAGAGACTGTTTTAAACGCTGCAAGACAGGCAATGGATATGATGACCGAAATAAAGAGCAGAGAAGAATATCTTGAAATGGCAAAGAAGCTTGAAGAAATTACAGGTGATGTAAATCTTGCTTCTGAAATAAGAATTTTTATTCCTGAAATTTTTGCAAAGCTCACTCTCGGATACCGTGAAGGCGACAGTCTTTTCCTTCTTGAAGGAGAGGGTGAAGATCAGACTCAGATCGAATTCAAAAAGACTCAGCTTCGTTCTTACTTCTATCTTCAGCAGGCAGTTCTTGAATTTCTCAGCAAAAAGCCTGAACAGGAAAAGGTAACAAGAATCGTTGCAAACAGCGTTGCTTTCAGAGAAATGAGAAAAGCTCACCTTCAGATGAAAGAACAGGGCAGAGATATAAAAGCTTCCGACCTTTTTGTTCCCGGAACGTCATATAAAATCGGTCATGGAGACTACAAGGTTTGGTAAAAATCAGAAATTCTGCGAAAATTGGTAAAAAAAGCTTGACAAAGAACAAGCTTTGTGATAAAATATTATTGCCGCTTGTAAACGGGCTTTTAAAGATGTGCGTTCACACGCCCGTAACAGCGAGTTTATGAAAAGGCAGGTGCCAAATATGTACGCAGTTATTGAAACCGGCGGAAAGCAGTATCAGGTAAACGAAGGTGACGTTATCTTCATCGAAAAGCTCGCAGTTGAAGCTGACGAGACTGTAACATTCGATAAGGTTGTTGCTCTCGGCGCTGAGGACGGTCTTAAGATCGGAGCTCCTTATGTTGAAGGTGCAGCTGTTGAAGCTAAGGTTCTTAAAAACGGCAAGGCTAAGAAGATTACTGTTTTCACCTACAAGCCTAAGAAGGGCGAGAAGAAGAAGCAGGGTCACAGACAGCCTTACACTCAGGTTAAGATTGAAGCTATCAAGGCTTAATCATGATTCGTGCGGAATTCTATGAATCAAAAGGGATTCTGAAAGGCTTTAAAATAAGCGGACACGCCGGTTACGCTGAAAGCGGCAGCGATGTTGTCTGTGCGGCAGTTTCTTCGTCAGTGCAGCTCACTGTGAATCTGCTTAGTGAATTTGACTGCGAACCGCAGGTAAGCGCAGCTGGTGACACTGTTGATTGCCGGATCACGGCTTCTGCAAATACCGCTTCTGCTATGCTGGAGCAGTTGAAACTTCATTTTGAAGCTATCCTTGAAGAGTACCCGAAAACAATTAAAATCATTATTTCGGAGGTGTAAGTATGTTTAAGATCAGTATGCAGTTCTTCGCTCATAAGAAGGGTGTTGGTTCTACAAAGAACGGCCGTGATTCTGAATCCAAGAGACTCGGCGTTAAGAGAGCTGACGGTCAGTTCGTTAAGGCCGGCAACATCATCGTTCGTCAGAGAGGCACACACATTCATCCAGGTGAAGGCGTTGGTATCGGTTCTGATGATACATTATTCGCTACGGTAAGCGGTAAGGTAAGATTCGAGCGTTACGGTCGTGACCGTAAGAAGGTTTCTGTTTATACAGAGCAGTAATCACGATTTAAACGTGCATAAATCCCGAGCAATTTGCTTGGGATTTTTCTTTAGAGCTATCATGAGGAGGTCGTAAAATGTTCGTAGACCGTGCGAAAATCACTATAAAAGCCGGTGACGGCGGAGACGGAGCGGTTTCATTTCACCGTGAAAAATACGTTGCCGCAGGAGGACCTGACGGAGGCGACGGTGGAAGAGGCGGCGATGTTATCTTTCAGGTAGATGATAATTTCTCAACGCTTATTGATTTCAGATATAAAAGGAAATATGTCGCTGAACGGGGTCAGAACGGTTCGTCAAGAAATTGTACCGGAAAAAGTGCTCCGCCGCTTATAATAAAAGTTCCTCGTGGAACGATCGTGCGTGACGCTAAAACAGGAAGAATAATGGCTGATATGTCAACTGACGAGCCAAAAATTCTTGCTAAGGGCGGCAGAGGAGGAAAGGGCAACGTTCATTTTGCAACCTCTACAAGACAGATCCCCAAATTTGCAAAGCCGGGATTTCAAGGGGAATCATTCGAGGTTACGCTTGAATTAAAGCTCCTTGCCGATGTAGGACTTGTAGGATATCCGAATGTCGGAAAATCAACCCTTATTTCCGTTGTAAGCGCAGCCAAGCCCAAAATCGCCAACTATCATTTTACAACTCTTACTCCGGTTCTCGGAGTTGTAAGAATGGATGAAGAGCGTTCCTTTGTAATGGCTGATATTCCGGGACTTATCGAGGGCGCCGGAGACGGAGTCGGACTCGGACACGAATTCCTGCGTCATGTAGAGCGCTGCCGTCTTATTGTCCATGTTGTTGACGTTTCAGGAATAGAGGGACGTGATCCTAAGAATGATTTCGAGATCATCAATGCTGAGCTTGCTAAGTTTAATGAGGAACTTGCCCTGCGTCCGCAGATAGTTGCGGCAAATAAATCTGATATGGCAACTGAGGAGCAGATCGAAGCTTTCCGCAGCTTTATCGAAGAAAAGGAAATTCCGTTTTTCTGTATTTCTGCCGCTACAACTCAGGGAACTTCCGAGCTTATGGACAAGGTTTCCGAGGTTCTTGAAACTCTTCCTCCAATCAAGGAATATGAACCCGAACCCATTCCGCAGCAGGAGCTTGACGATATGGCTGGGGCAGGGAAGCGTTTTGAAATTTTCCTTGAAGAAGGAATCTATTATGTTGAAGCGCCTTGGCTCGAGCCGATCATGCGTACCGTTGACCCTGATGACTATTCGTCTCTCCAGTATTTCCAGCGTGTTCTTATCAACAGCGGAATTATTGCAAAACTTGAAGAAATGGGAGTAAATGAGGGCGATACTGTAAATCTTGAAGGCTTTGAATTTGATTTTGTATATTAATTATGAATAAAGAATATTTATCTGAACGTGAAGCAAATTCGTATAGTCCGCTTAGTCTTGCTTTTCTCGGAGACAGCGTTTATGATACGCTTGCAAGAGAGTATCTTCTGCGTAAGGCGAATATGCCGGCGTCGAAGCTGCACTCAGCTAAAATAAGGATAGTTTGTGCGGAATTTCAGTCGGAAGCGTTTGACGTAGTTTCGGATGCTCTTACGGAACACGAACTTTCTGTCCTTAAAAGAGGACGCAATGCAACGGGAAATAATGTTCCGAAACACGCTGATACTGCACAATACCGAAGGGCAACGGCAATAGAGTGCCTTTTTGGATATTTATATATCACAGGGCAGAACGATAGAATAAGCGAACTTTTTGACTTAATTATAAACCATTCGGCTATTGAAAATGAATAGATAGGAGCGAAAATTATGTCAGGTCATTCAAAATGGAATAATATTAAACGAAAAAAAGAAGCCACCGATGCTGTTAAAGGTAAGATTTTTACTAAAATCGGACGTGAAATCACCGTCGTAGTCCGTGAGGGCGGAGCAGATCCAAACAACAACAGCAAGCTTCGTGATCTTATCGCAAAGGCAAAGGCAAATAACGTGCCCAATGATAATATCGAAAGAGTTATTAAAAAAGCTGCCGGCGGCGAGGACAAAAACAATTACGAAAATATTGTTTACGAGGGATACGGTCCTAATGGAGTTGCCGTTATTGTTGAATGTCTTACAGATAACAGAAACAGAACAGCAGGAGAGATTCGTCATTATTTCGATAAATTCGGCGGAAATCTCGGAACTATCGGCTGCGTTTCATTTATGTTCAGCACAAAGGGAATAGTTATTCTTGAAAATACAGGTTTGGACGAAGACGCTGTAATGGATGACGTTTTCGAGTGCGGCGGCGATGATTTCGATATCAATGAGGAAACTGTTGAGATTGAGTGTGCGCCCGAGAACGTTCACGCTCTTCGTGAGGGATTTACAGCAAAGGGATATAATGTTCTATCTGCTGAGGTTGAGAAAATTCCTGCAAACTATACAACTCTTACAGACGAGGAGCATATCAGGAAAATGAATCTTCTTCTCGAACATCTTGAGGATAATGATGATGTTCAGAATGTTTACCATAACTGGGAAATGTAATTTTAAAGCAAAGGGACGGTTATTGCCGTCCTTTGTTATAATGAGGTGTTTTTATGGGTATTAAAATTGCAGAAGTTAAAACCGAAGAAGAGCTTTGTATTGTCGCAGAGCTTGCGGAAAAAATTTGGCATGAATGTTTTATAGGAATAATCTCGGAAGAACAGATTGGCTATATGGTTGAAAAATTTCAGTCATATAATGCAATGAAAGATCAGGTCGTCAATCAGGATTACCATTATCTTGCTGTTTGTGACGATGACGATATATGCGGATATATAGCAGTAAAACCGGAGAAAGACGAGAGATTTTTCCTCAGTAAGCTCTATCTCCGCAAGGATAAGAGGGGACAGGGGATAGCTTCAAAAATGCTTGAAAAAGTGTTTGAGGAGGCAAAAAATTCAGGCAAAAGCATGGTCTATCTTACAGTCAACAAGCATAACGATCATGCGGTAAAGGTTTACAAAAAAACAGGCTTTCAAATTGTCGAGAGCGTTGTAACAGATATCGGAAACGGATTTGTAATGGATGATTTTGTTATGGAGTACAAACTATAATAACTTGACTATTTTTTGAATATAATGTATTATATTTATGGAAAATAAAGGAGATAGTTAATTATGGGTATTCTGGAATTGATTTTGCTTTCAGTTGGACTTGCAATGGACGCTTTTTCGGTATCGGTTTGCAAGGGACTTAATATGAAAAAGCTCAGCTTGAAAAATGGGGCGGTGATTGCCCTGTTTTTCGGAGTTTTTCAGGCAGGAATGCCTCTTATCGGATACTTCCTTGGAAGCAGATTTGCAGATTTTATCTCTTCATTCAGCCATTGGGTAGCATTTATTCTTCTGGCAGTTATCGGCGGAAAAATGGTGTTTGAGGCTGTTCACGGCGGTGATGATGACGAATCGGGAGAATTCAGCCTTAAAATCGGTGAATTATTTATTCTCGCTGTTGCAACAAGTATAGATGCTCTTGCAGTTGGAATAGTTTTTGTTGCAGCGAAAGTGAATCTGATTCTTTCGGTTTCAATGATAGGTATCATAACGTTTCTGCTTTCGTTTGCCGGAGTTATTATAGGTCATAAATTCGGAAGCAGATTTGAGAAAAAAGCCGAGATCGCCGGCGGAATTATTCTTATTCTGATAGGTTTAAAGCTTCTTCTTGATGGACTTGGCATTTTATAATTGATATATCGGCGGAGAATTATTATATTCTCCGCTTATTTTATAGCCAGAACAGCAAAATTAAGGCAACAGCTTTTACTTTTTCTGTTAGCCATTAAGGGGACTCTGTCCCCTTAACAATGCCAACAACTTAAGCGGGGGACGCTGTCCCCCGTACCCCCAGCCAAAGGGTTATTCCTCCAAACGGTCGCCCGTCCTCTTTGTCACTTCGTGACATTTCCCCACACTGTGGGGAATTACCCTTTGGAAACCCACAATTAAATTATTACAAATACCCCGCAAAGGGGTATTTGTAATAATTCAGGAGAAATACCCAAAAGAAAATATACCGTTCAGCGAGAAATTCAAGATACAAAATCCTATTAATAAGCATAACAAAAAGTAAATGCCGATACTGCGAAATCTTTTTCTTGACCTTTTGAGAAAAATATGTTATTATGGTATTAAGGGGAATTTACCCCGTTTTTGTATGTTCAAGAACAGAAAGGATATAAAATGCATTTTAATGAACTTAATTTATCACAGGAACTCCTTAGAGCTGTAGACGAGCTTGGATATGAGGAAATGACGGAAATTCAGAAGGAAAGTATACCGCTTCTTCTTGAGGGACGTGACGTTGTCGGAAGATCAAATACCGGAACCGGAAAAACTGCCGCATTCGGCATTCCTGCTGTCGAAAGCATTACTGATGCCGACCGCAGAACCGCTGCTGTTCTGATACTTTGTCCGACCCGTGAGCTTGCTATGCAGGCTGCGGAGGAAATACGCAAATTCGCTATGTTCAAGCATGGAGTGAAAGCTTGCGCAGTTTACGGCGGTGCAAGTATGAAAAAACAGATCAACGAGCTGAAGCGAGGCGCAAATATAATTATAGGAACTCCCGGACGTGTTATGGATCATATCCGCAGAAGAACGCTCAAGCTTGATAATCTGCGCTGCGTTATTCTTGATGAAGCGGACGAGATGCTCAATATGGGTTTCAGAGAGGATATTGAATCCATTCTTTCAGATGTTCCTGAAAACCGACAAACTGTTCTTTTTTCCGCTACAATGCCTCCGGAAATAATGGCTATAACGGAAAAATATCAGAATGATCCTGTGCATATAAAGATAAAATCGTCACAGAAAACTGTCGAGCTTATAGAGCAGTTTTATTTTGAAGTTGCAATGGGAAGAAAAACCGACGCATTAAAGCTTCTTTTGTCAGCCTATTCTCCGGCTTCGTCAATAGTTTTCTGTAATACGAAAGCTATGGTAGATCAGCTTACGGAAGAGCTTATAAATGGCGGATATAAAGCTGCCGGACTTCACGGCGATATGAAGCAGAGTCAGCGTACTCAGGTTATGAACAGCTTTAAAAGCAGAGCGATCGGGATTCTGGTTGCAACCGACGTTGCCGCAAGAGGTATTGATGTAAACGATGTTGACGCTGTTTTCAACTACGATCTTCCGCAGGATAACGAATACTATATCCACCGTATAGGACGTACTGGAAGAGCCGGAAAAAAAGGAACTGCTTATACTATCATCAGCGGCAGACGTCAGCGTTTTGAACTGCGTGCAATTGAAAAATATATTCATGCCGAAATAAAGGAAATGCCTCTTCCGGAAAAAGAAGATATAATCGTAATGAAAAAAGAAGCGATAGTTCAGGAGATTTCCGATATTGAGGCCGTTCATTATGCTTATGATATTCTTGAAAGGCTTGCAGGCAAGGGAATTGATTACCGTGAAGCAGCGGCTCGTCTTATCAGCGGAAGAATTCAGTCAGAAATTGAAAATATTCCGGAATTCAAAGCTCCGAAGCCGATCAGAAAAGGTAAAAGAGAAGGCGGAAAGACTGTTAAGGTCGATATCAATATCGGAAGAAGCAAGAGGATCGCTCCTAATTTTATACTCGGAGCGTTAGTTGACGCAACGGGAATGTCCGGAAGAGATTTCGGCAAAATAGATATTTTTGATAATCATACGACTGTTGAAATTCCGGAAGCTGAGTCTGAATATATTATAGACAGCACTAATCCAATGAAAATTAACGGACATCACGTTGAGGTGAAATTGGCAACAGGCAGCGGACATAAGGAAAATTTCAGACGAAACGACAGCGGCAGAAACAAAAAGAAATTTGACCGCAAAAAAGCCGCATATGGAAACAGAAAGAAGCAGGAGGTCGTTTCTGATTACATACCAGACCGTAAAAAGCGTACTAAAAAAAGACACTAAGAGGTGATATAAATGGCGCAGAATAAAAAGAAAAACAGCAGTTATCCGGAATCAGGAAAGAAAACATGGATGAGAATAGCGATTCTGGCTGTTGCATTTATTATGATTTTAGGCGTTATTCTACTTCCGTTTATAAGTTAATGAAGTTAGCAGAGCATTTATGCTCTGCTCAGCTTGTAGAAAAACTAAGGGAACGCCCTCTCTTACAGGGCGTTCCCTCTTTCAAAACAGTCCACTGGACTGTTTTGAAATTCACTCTTTGCGGAGCGTCCGAGGCTGTATGCAGGGCTTTGCCCCACACCCTACCAGAGGCGCTGCCTCTGGACTCTGCCAAAGGGACATTGTCCCTTTGGAATCCCATTATTAGTCAAAAATTACTTTTTCGACAGACTGAGCAGAGCATTTATGCTCTGCTTTTTTTGTTCTGCGGACAAATTGTGACATATTTTTCGGCTTGTTCGCATTATAATATTAATACGGAGAGCTGAGGAGGCAGATTATGCAGACGATTTATGTTGATGTGCTTATTGTTCTGAATATTTATGTGAATTATTTTCTTCTGCGGATAACTTCCGGTATAACCCGTTCTCCGCTGAAAAACAGACGCTGCATTGCTGCTTCTGCTTATGGGAGTATTTTTTCGCTTTTGATTCTGGCTCCGGAGCTGAACAGCATTATCGTGACTTCTATCAAGCTTGCGGCTGCCGTAACGATAGTCATGCTTGCCTTTGGAATACACGGGAAAAAGCGCCTTTTTATAAATACATCAGCGTTTTTTGTATCCAATATAGTTCTTGCCGGAATGATATACGCCGTTTATTCATGGCTGTCTCCGGAGTTTGTTCACATAGGAAACTCATTTTTTTACATAGATTTTTCGCTTATTATACTTGTTGCATCAACGGCTGCGCTTTATATTATTGTATGTCTGTTAAAGAGGTTTTCCGTTAAGAATTCATCGGTTTCAGATAGCTATCATGTTGTTATTCGTCATAAAGATAAATTGGTCGATTTATGCGGACTTGCTGATACAGGAAATGCCCTTACGGATTTTTTTACAGGAACTCCCGTGATAGTATGCGATAAGGAAAATTTTATTTCAGGTGCAATAGATGAAGCGAAACTTCCGAAGGGATTCAGATTTCTTCCCTGCAACACAGTTTCAGGCGATGGCGTTATACCGATTTTTCGTCCGGACGAGGTTATTATAGTGAACGATACAAACGGCGAAAAAAAGCCTGTAGACGTTATGGTTGGATTGGGAAAAAGCTCAGGCAAAGCTATTTTTCATCCTGATATATTAAAAAGATAAAAGAAAAGGAGAAAATCATGAAAATATTAAAGAGAATCACATCGAAGATAATCAGCATTTTTACCGGAAGCGTATTCTACATAAACGGTCCTGATACGCTTCCGCCGCCGCTTTCAAAGCAGGAGGAAGAAGCTGTTTTCATTCGTCTCACAGAAAACGACCAGTCCGCCCGTAATACGCTTATTGTACATAATCTGCGTCTTGTGGTTTATATTGCAAAAAAGTTTGAATCGACGGGAATTGGTCTTGAAGATCTTGTTTCGATCGGTACGATCGGACTGATAAAGGCTGTAAATACATTTTGTCCGACAAAAAATATCAAGCTCGCAACATATGCTTCACGCTGTATTGAAAATGAGATCCTTATGTTTCTGAGAAAATCTTCGCAGTACCGTAACGATCTTTCAATTGATGAACCTCTTAACATAGATTACGACGGAAATGAACTTCTTTTATCAGACGTTCTTGGAACGGATGACGATGTTGTTAATAAGGGCATTGAAACAGAAGCGGAGCGTGAAATTCTTCGCATGGCAGTTGCAGATCTTGGTGAAAGAGAACGTGAAATAATGGAAATGCGTTTCGGGCTTATCGATGGAAAAGAAAAAACACAAAAGGAGGTCGCCGATCAGATCGGAATTTCACAGTCGTATATATCTCGACTTGAAAAGAAGATCATAAAAAAACTTCGCATAAAATTGGAAAGTATCACATGATTTTTCATGGCGTTACGTGTACACGGCAACAGTTTTTACTTTTTAAGGAGACGCTGTCCCCGTACCCCTGCCAAAGGGGATTGCATCCCCTTTGGAATCCCGATATTAAGGAAGCACTGATTAAATCACGCCCGACAGGATGCCAAGACGAAAATAATTTCATTTGACAAGGCATTAAAGACACAAAATCCTCTTAATAAACATAACAAAAAGTAAATGCTGCTGCTCTGATTCGCCTTCTGTTTTTTTGTAGACATTTTTGCTTTTATGTGGTATAATAATGCTGAGGTGTTGCAAAATGAGTGAGATAATAACGGCAGATGACGTTGAAAAAAGTCTGCGAAAAAAATTTAAAAAGAATATATGGTGCAAATTCACAAAGGCGATAAATGAATATAAGTTGGTTCAGCCGGGCGACAAAATTGCTGTTTGTATTTCCGGTGGAAAAGATTCAATGCTTATGGCAAAGCTTTTTCAAGAGCTTAAACGTCACGATAAATTTCCGTTTGAAGTTGTTTTTCTCGTTATGGATCCCGGATATAATCCCGAAAACAGACGTGCAATAGAAGAAAATGCCCGGATTCTTTCTGTACCGATCACAATTTTTGATTCTGAAATTTTTGATTCTGTTTTTAATATTGAAAAAAATCCATGCTATATCTGCGCTCGCATGAGGAGAGGATTCCTCTACAGCAAGGCGAAAGAGCTTGGCTGCAATAAAATCGCTCTCGGACATCATTTCGATGACGTTATCGAAACTATCCTTATGGGAATGCTTTACGGCGGACAGGTTCAGACCATGATGCCGAAGCTCCACAGCACTAATTTTGAGGGAATGGAGCTTATTCGTCCGCTTTATCTTGTACGAGAAAAGGATATCAAGCACTGGCGTGATTATAACGGATTGAAATTTCTCCAGTGTGCCTGCCGTTTTACGGAATCAAGCGCAGTTTCTGATGAGGACGGCAGCAATGTTTCAAAACGTCAGGAGATAAAACAGCTTATTGCTGAACTCAGCAAAATTAATCCACAGGTTGAGAAAAATATCTTCCGGAGTGTAGAAAACGTTAATCTCAGCACAATAATTGCCTTCAAAGATAAAGACGGCGTACATAACTTTCTTGATACATATTAATAAGTCAATAACGTTTGAAAAATAATAAAAATTTTCCTGATATAATTTTGATTTGCGGTGTTATAATACTATCACGGCATCAATAATTCAAATTTAAAGGAGATTTAACTATGAAGGGTGAAATGACACAGAAGGGCAAGGAAGCTCTTGAAAGATTTAAGATGGAGTCTGCAAGCGAGATGGGCGTTAACCTCAAGGATGGTTATAACGGCGACCTCACTTCAAGAGAAGCAGGATCAATCGGCGGACGTATGGTTCAGAAGATGATCAACAGCTATAAAATGCAGTAACGTCTTTTTATAAAAATAACGGAGAGCAGAAATGCTCTCCGTTTTGTTATTCTTATTTGTTTTTTCTTCTCACTAATACTCCGACTAAGTCCGGACCGATATTAGCTGCAACAACAGCTCCGATAGGAGAGTACATCTCAGCTTTTCTTCCGGTTTTTTTGATAAGTTCCTTTTCAACTTCTTTAGCAAGCGTTGCGTCGCGTCCATGAACCATGATGTATGGAGTCTGCGGAGTCATATTCTTTTCAACGCATTCAACAAGCTTGGAAACGATATTTTTCTCGCCTCTTATTTTGTCAAGAGTTTCAGTTCCGCCGTCTGCAAAAAGAATAATCGGCTTAAGACCGAGAAGTTCTCCGGCAAATGCTTTTGCTGCGGAAATTCTTCCCGATTTTTTCGCATATTTAAGACTGTATGGAACTGCGTAAATTCCGCAGACATTGAACCAGTCCTCAAGATATGCGATTATCTCCTCAGCTTCAGCGCCCTTGCGAATTTTTTTGACAGCTTCCATGATCGGATAGCCGTAGAAAATGGTGTAGCACTTTGAATCAAGGTTGAAAATTCGTATCTTATCTTTGGCTTCGGGATTATTATCGAAAAAGTCATTTTTGCCGATAATGGAATTATTAAATGTTCCGGAACCGTTTGAATTTATAGAAATACTGATGATATCGGTGTAACCCTGTTCGTATATTTCCTTATAGGTTTCTTCAAAAGTTACAGGGGAGATCTGGGAGTGTTTGGGAATTTCGTCGGTCTGAGCCATAAGCTCATAAACCTCCTGAGTGGATTTATCATAAATTTCCCTGAAGCTCTCGCCTGAAACGGTAAGCGTAAATGGAAGAACTTTAATGCCGAGTTCTTCGATAGTTTCTTTTGGTATATCACAGCAGCTATCAGTTAAAATCATAATTTTTGCCATTGAAAAAACTCCTTCACCATTCGTATTTAGTTAATTTTCCCTCTCTTGAGAGATCGGGGTAGTCCCATTGTCTAAGAACCTCGTAAACTGCTATTGCGGCAGAATTTGAAAGATTAAGACTTCTTAGTTCATTTCGCATCGGAATACGAACGCAACTTTCAGGATTATCGTGAAGAAGCTCTTCCGGAAGCCCTTTATCCTCACGTCCGAAAATGAGAAATGAATTATCAGGATAGCAGACGTCGCTGTGAACGTATCTGCCCTTAGTAGTGAAATAGAAAAAATTACCGTCTTTATTTTTGCCGAAAAAATCGTCAAGACCGTCATAATACGCTATATCGAGCTTATCCCAGTAATCAAGGCCTGCACGTTTCAGATGTTTATCGGTTATTTCAAATCCGAAAGGACGAACGAGATGAAGCTTAGCGCCTGTAACAGCGCAGGTTCTGGAAATATTTCCCGTATTCTGGGGAATCTGCGGCTCGACAAGAACAATGTTAAGATTATGCATTTAAATTCCTCATGAATAAAATCGTCAATAAAGCAGAAAATAGTATCACGCCCGAAAAGGGCTGATTACCGCACAAAAATAGATTTTGGAGTGTGACTATATGGATGTTAAGTCTTTAGCGAAAGGCGCAGCCGCCGGAGCGGCAGTAGGATTCGCCTTCTATGCTTTTAATACGGCAACGCCGATGAAAAAATACAGCATCAAGAAAAATGCCGGAAAAACCCTTAAAGCAGCAGGAAATCTGCTTGACGATATAAAATCGGTTATGATGTAGTTACAGCGCAGCAGAACTGCCTGTGTTCCGTCTGTATTCGAGATAGCTCTCGAGGATGATAACTGCCGCCACAGCGTCTACAACAGCCTTTCGCTTTTTTCCACGGGTGTTGGTGACGTTGAGAGCGTTGTGAGCGGAAACAGTGGTGTTGCGTTCATCCCAGAGGACAGTGGGGCAGCCGGTGAGCTTTTCAAGCTCTTCAGCGAAAAGACGGCATTTTTCCGCTCTTTCTCCCACCGTTCCGTTCATGTTTTTGGGAAATCCGACAACAATTTGTTCAGCCCGCTGCTCTTTTGCAAGAGCGGCGGTTTTTTCTAAGCATTTTTTAAAATCCTTTTCGGCAATAACGCAGACCGGAGAAGCCATAAGTTCGCTTTTTCCGCAAACGGCAATACCTGTTCGTGCGTCGCCGAAGTCAACCGACATAATTATCATAGCTTTTTCACCAAGGCTTGACAGTTCCGATAATATCTTTAACGGAGGAAATTCCCTTAGAATCAAGAAATTCATTCATTTCCCCGATAATTTTAACAGGGGCGAACGGATCTGTGAAAATAGCTGCTCCGACCTGAACAGCAGATGCTCCTGCCATCATAAGCTCGATTGCGTCACGACCGGAGGAGACTCCGCCCATACCGATTATCGGGATATTAACGGCGTTAGCAGCCTGCCAGACCATTCTTACTGCGATAGGGAAAACAGCCGGACCGCTCATTCCGCCGACATTATTCCTCAGAACAGGACGTCCGGTATTGATATCTATTCGCATTCCGAGGAGAGTATTTATCATGGAAATTGCGTCCGCTCCGGCATCTTCAACGGCTTTGGCAATATCGGTTATGCTTGTAACGTTCGGAGAAAGCTTTACAACGAGAGGTTTTGTTGTAGCCTTGCGAACCTGACGTGTTACCTCGGCAGCCATTTCGCAGCTTGTACCGAAAGCAGCTCCGCCCTGTTTTACGTTGGGGCAGGAGATATTGAGCTCTATCATATGAACATCGGTCTGTTCGAGCTTTTCAGCAACGGCGATGCATTCTTCGACGGTCGAACCTGCTATATTGGCAAGAACTACAAGATTTTTGGTGAGAAGATAGGAAAGCTCACTTTCGATGAAATGGTCGATTCCGGGATTCTGAAGTCCGACAGAATTTAGCATTCCCGAAGGCGTTTCAGCTATTCTCGGAGCAAGATTTCCGGTTCGTCTGTGGAGAGTAGTGCCTTTTGTTGCGATTCCACCGAGTTTTTCAAGAGGGAAAAGTTCCTCATATTCTCTGCCGTATCCGAAAACTCCGGAAGCTGGGATCACGGGATTTTTAAAGTCAACTCCGCATATATTTACAGATAAATCAGCCATTACCAGATTACCTCCTCAGCGTTGAATACAGGACCGTCCTTACAGACGTGAGCGAAATATTCCTCATCGTTTCTTTTAGTACGGCAAGCACAGCCGAGACAAGCTCCGATACCGCAAGCCATTCGTTCCTCCAGCGATATTTCGCAGAGACCGACATTTTTATCTTTGCATAGTGCAGCGATATTTTTGAGCATCGGCATAGGACCGCAGGCATAAACTGCGTCAACTGCGCCGTCATTGAGTAGCTTTTCAAGCGGAGCGGTAACAAAGCTGTGAACTCCGAAGCTTCCGTCATCAGTGCAGATTATCGTTTCAGCGTCGGTTTTTTTGAAATCTTCGTTAAGGATAACAGCTCCTGCGCTTCTGAAACCGGTAATAACCGTTGCTTTTTCACCGTATATCTGCGCAAGGGGGAGCATGGGAGGAGTTCCGATTCCTCCGCCGATGAGAATGACTTTTTTGAAGTTAGTATCAACTGTAAATCCGTGACCAAGCGGCGCAAGCATATCTATCAGTTCGCCCTCGTTGAGACGAGCAATCTCAGCAGTTCCGTCGCCTCTTATTTCAAAAACGATCCTGAGCAGACCTTTTTCCTTGTCGATACCGCAGATAGATACAGGTCTTCGGAGGGTAAATCCATTTGCTCTTATATGAACAAACTGTCCGGGCTGCGCAGCCTCTGCGACCTCGGGACAGCTTATAACAAAGCTGTAGGTATTATTGGCTATAGCTTTTTTTTGCATTATCGGGTATTTTCCCTGTGTGTATTTCATTTTTGACCTCCTGTCCGAAATTGACATACTTTAATTATAACATATTTATTTGCTTTTAGCAAGCCAAATTTTGTTAAAAACATTGAAACTGCTGAAAAATATTGAAACACGCTGACAGATTGATTCAGTCAGCGTGCTTGTTCAATTTATATACTGAGCGGACAGAAACAATTAATTGTCATCACTCCATTTGTACTTTCTTAATATAATACTGAATATCATGCATATTAATACTCCGATAATTCCTATTACGAAAAACATCATAGCCGCACCTGAACCTTTTCCCGTACCAAACAGAATATTGAGACGGCTGCCGTCAGACTGACAGGACATAAAAGGTTCAAATACTTTATCAACCAATGCTCCGCCAAGTAGAAATCCGACAGGAATGGTAAAGAATTGCAGCGTATTCCGGCAAGCGTATACACGTCCCTGTATATCGGGCGGTATCTCTGTACGAAAAATTACGTCCATATTTGCATTCATAAACGGTATGTTCAGCCAGCCTAAAACAGCTCCTATACACCAAATGACAGGCGTATTACCGAATGCAAGGAGAAAGTTTTCCGTACTCATCGAAATAAATAATGAGGTGCAGATCGCCTTGACTCTGTTTTTTGGCGCAGGGATAAGCGTAGTTATGATACTTCCTGCCAATGCTACGATACCTACGCAGGTGTTGATTGCTCCTAAAACCGTTTCGCCGCCGTTATTTTTTGAAAGTATCATTGCCGGAAGCGCCGCATCATAGGTTGAAGCTATAAGGTTGATACAAGAAAGAAAAATTATCAGATTCAAAATCAACGGCTTATTTTTCAGCCATAAAAGTCCTGAGTGAGCGGATTTTAGCAATGATTCACTGTTCTTTTCATTTTCAGGAGTTTCAGGAATTCTGATAAAAAACCATAGCGTTATAAATGCTATAACAAATGTGGTTAAATCAGCAATAATTACTGCTTCAATCCCTGCAAACGAGAATACAGCAGTTGCAATTACAGGCGTCAGAATGGAATTGAGAGATTGTGAAAAAGAACGCATACCGCTTGTTTTTTGATAATATTCTTTAGGTATAAGCAATGTAGCGGCAACTTCACTTGCCGGCTGCTGAACCGTATTCATCAAGCCGTTCAGCGCATTAATAAGATATAAATGCCACACTTGAAGACTTTCGGTTTTTATCAGAACAAGAACGGCTGCCGTACTGAGTGCGGCTATCAGATCGCATATCAGCATAGTTTTCTTTTTATTCCATTTATCACTCAAAGCTCCTGCAAATATACTCATTGCTACATAAGGCGCATACGAGCAAACGGATAAAAGTGCGGTTTTCAATGCAGAACCGCTGCTTATATAGAGCCACAGCACAAGCGCATAACTTGTCATACCGCTGCCAAGTGCGGAAATTGACTGCGTACTCCAAAGCATGATATATGTTTTTAAATTTTTATTCATAATAACTTTGCTCCTTTGATAATAATTTATCCGGAATGCAAAGTCTGAGGACATTATGCTATCCTCCATGCAGTGTCCTCAAACCTTGCATGGAGTGCAAACAATACAAAGTATCATAATAATACCTCCGTTTGTATCAGTGAGAATTTAATTTTGAATTTGTTTTTATAAGATATCTTTATATATATTGTAGCGTATTGCAGCGATAATGTCAAGTTTTTTGTACGTTTTTATGTTTACGGGAGTGGACTTATTGTCATACAGCGTTGAGAAATACTTTCCTAAAGTTTCAGGCTGCTGTTAAAAACTGATTTTAACCATTCCATTTTATAATTTATAGTTGATTTTTTGTTATAAATATGATATAATTACATTTATGAGTATATTGTATGCTCTTTTTTAGATGAAAAAATATAGAAGGGGATAACATTATGAAAAAAAGTAGAATTTTATGTGCATTTTTAGCTGCTCTCATGGCTCTTTCTGCGTCAGGATGCGGAGACAAGGAAAGTTCTTCTGAAAAGGTAAAAACTACAACAACCAATTCTGAAGCTTTAACTGCTGACGTGGTTGGGACAACCGCTGCTCCGGAGGATGAAACAGCTGAATCTGAAACCAAGGATGATACATCTAAAAACGATGGAACTGTCGATATAAACGACTATATTACGGTAGATACTCCGGCTCCTGCATTGTGGAAAGCTTCTGATCCTGAAACCGGAAACGAGCTTTACCTTATGGGAACGATTCACGTTGTCAGCGAGGAGAAATACTCGCTTCCCGACTATATCATGGAGGTTTACGATAACTGCGACGGCATTGCAGTTGAGGTTGATCCGAATAAACTTTCAGATATGTCTGTTTTGCAGGAATTTTTAACCTACCTTGTGTATACTGACGGTACTACTATCAAAGATCATATTTCAGAGGAATCCTATGAGATCGGTAAGGAATGCTTTGAAGATATGGGTATGTATAATGAACTCCTTGACGTTTATACACCGGGATTCTGGCTCAATCAGATTGAATCATCTGCAATGCTCGAACTGAAAAATCTCTCTTCAGAGGGCGTTGACTCAAGATTTGCATCAATGGCTGCGGATGACGGCAAAGAGATAGTTGATATAGAAAATCTTGAAATACAGGCAAGCGCTATGAACGCATATCCGGATGCTCTGGCAGATTTTTGCTTTAAATCAATAAAGGAAGAATTTGATGATCCGTCCATAATTGCCGAATCGCTTGGAGAGCTTTATAACTTGTGGGCTACGGGAAAAATTGATGAAATGCTTGAAGTTGACGAGAATTCTGACGAAATTCCGGACGAACTTCTTGACGACTACAATGAATACATGGACACAATGCTCTACAACAGAAATATCGGAATGGCTGAAAGAGCAGCTGAGTTTCTTGAAGACGGAGATAATTACTTCTTTATGGTAGGTTCGCTTCATTTTGCCGGAGATAAAGGAGTTGACGATCTTCTTGCCGATATGGGATATACAGTTGAACGAGTTCATTAATATGGATTTTTTGAGAAAAAATGAAAAAACTCTTGACAATTTTAAAAAGACGTGCTATAATAAATAAGTATCATGCGTTTGCGTGATATGATTATCCTTGCCCGCAGAAGGTTGCAGGGCAGAATCCAGAAGGAGGTGTACATCATGGCAAAGGTATCCGCTAAGTATGAAGTAATGGTTGTTTTCAGCCTTAAGAACGGTGAAGAGCCAATGAAGGCTCTTGTTGAAAAGTTTAAGGAAAGAATTGAAAGACACGCCGAAGCCGTTGAAGTTAACGATGATTGGGGTAAGCGTAAGCTTGCGTATCCTATCGAAGACGAAACAGAAGGTTACTATGTAATCTACACATTCGAGTCTAAGCCTGAATATCCGGCTGAGCTTTCAAGACGTCTTAACATTACTGACGGCGTTCTTCGTTCACTCGTAACTGTTATCGAGTAATTTTATTTCATTTTTTTAGGGAGGTGCAGTGGTTATGATAAATAAAGTAATTCTTATGGGCAGACTTACAGCTGATCCTGAACTCAGACAAACCCAGAGCGGAATTTCTTCCTGCAGATTCACTGTTGCGGTTGACAGACGCTTTGCTGATAAAAATACCGGCGAGAGAAAAGCGGATTTTATTAACGTTATTGCATGGCGGCAGCAAGCGGAGTTCGTTTCAAGATATTTTTCTAAGGGACGAATGATAATTGTTGAGGGTTCTATCCAGAATAATAATTATACTGATTCCAACGGAGTAAAACATTATGGTTATGACGTTGTTGCAGATAATGTTTCTTTTGGAGAATCAAAGGCGGCTGCGGCTCAGAATAATTCTAATTATGCTCCACCGCAGAATAATTATCAGGCTCCTCCCCAGCAGACAGCTCCACAGCAGCCTGCACAGAATAATGAAAGTATGTCTTATGGCAGTCTGAGCGATTTTGAAGAGATCCTCAGCGACGGAGACGTTCCGTTCTGATCTTAACTGATTTAACGTTACTTTATTATGATAGGAGGAAAAGTCATGGAAAAGGAAAGAAATTCTCGTCCTTCGAAGAAGCCTCGCAAGAAGGTTTGTATGTTCTGTGCTGACAGAATTGAAAAGATCGATTATAAAGATCTCGCTAAGCTCAGAAAGTGCATGACCGAAAGAGCTAAGATTCTTCCAAGACGTGTTACCGGAACTTGCGCTTTCCATCAGAGAGAGCTTACAGTTGCTATCAAGAGAGCAAGACATATCGCTCTTCTCCCTTATGTAAGCGACTGATTATAAAAAATGAAAGGGAGGTTTTATTGCCTCCCTTTTTGCTTATGTAATACTGCATTGACGGCTTTTATTACCGTCATGCAGTTTTCGACATCTTCTGATGAATGCCGATTGGTTTCCGAATGCTCCTACGGCATCAAGAGGAGCAGCTGGAAAGGTTTTGATTTACCGGTTTTGGGTATTGTATGCCAGTTCTTCGTCTCTTCTGAAAAGAAGCGAAATACACCATACAGCAGAGATCGCTACAAGAATATAGATAGCTCTGCTGATAATGCTTGCTGCACCGCCGAAAAGCCATGCAACCATATCAAGCTCAAAAATACCGACCAAACCCCAGTTGATTCCTCCGATTATCAGAAGAATGAGAGCTAATTTGTCCCACATATTGAGAACACCTCTTTATTCGGGATTTTTCAGGTAATGCCGCACAGAGCTTGCTTTGGATCATAGCTTGTCCTTTTTAGCAGTTTTACTGAAAAACTTTGTGCGGCGTTTCCTTTCGACGCATTGAGCGTCTGTTTGTATTATGGCAGAATAAATCTGATTTATTCAATCGGACAGGAGCAAATTATGGAAAAGAATTTGAAAATTTTTTTGATTGTTTTAGCCGCAGTTATCATTCTTATGATTTTGTGGGGAGTTATTTCCTATTTTAAAAAAGGAAGGCGAAAAGGCAGAGCGGCAGAACGAAAGGTTGCCGGAGTTATAAAAAAACTCGGTAAAAATGATAAAATACGGGTTATAAACAATGCTTTTCTTCCGCTTTACAGAAAAACAGTCGAGATAGATCATCTCGTTTTTGGACGTTTTGGAGTTCTTGTCGTTGAAACTAAGGGAATTTCCGGTTCGATTTCAGGCAAAGGAAAAAAACTTACTCATAAAATCGGAGCAAAGGTTCATAAGCTCTATAATCCCGAGCTTCAGAATAAAACGCATATCGATAATGTTATACATCATCTTAAAAAAGGCGGATTTGATGATGTTCCGGTTTATGGAGCAGTTGTGTTTACGGACGAAGATCTTGTTCTTGAAACGAAAGTCGGCATGAAAATCGATGAATTCAAAAAGATGTATTCCGGACTTAAAGATGCAGGATGCAATCAGGATGCGCTTTATCACTACTTCCAGAAACTGGCTGTTTCTAATCCAATCAAGAAGTATTTTCATAATTTCAGTAAAAAAGACTGGGATTAATAACTTCTTTTTATAGGATATTGTACGCTTCTTTTCGGCAAATTTTGCCGATTGCTGTGTTGAAAAAACTCACCATACGAAAGTATGCTTTCGATTTTTCACCTTGCACTCGTCAAAATTATGCTCGAAAATCTACATACATATCCTATGGGAACAAGTTCTAAAATGACAAAAAGACTGCCGCCATAATCGGCAGCAGTCTTTTTAATGTTATGTTTACTTTACGATGAACTTTTCGATATCCTTGAGGAATTTATCAGCGTCATTGGTATGTGCATTAAGCTGAATCGGCTTTGAAAGATCAAGGCTGAAAATACCCATGATCGACTTTGCGTCTACCGCATATCTTCCAGAAACGAGGTCAATATCGAAATCGTAATGCATAACGATAGTGACAAAATCCTTTACGTCGTTGATTGTCTGAAGAAAAACCGTTGTCTTTGTCATACTTATTACCTCCTAAATTACAGGTGAGTGAGTGGTTTTTTCTTGTTTATTTCTTTTTTGCGGTTTGGCCTTTCCGCAAGTATTATAATAGCATTAAAAAATCCCTTTGTCAAGCCGTTTAAAGCAATTTCGGCAATTTAGCATAATTAAGCTGTGCTTAGAGGAGTTTTTTTATTCATTGCGATAGTTATTGAGAGTGCATAAAAAACTATCAGTCATTTTGTGCAAAATTAACATGATAATTTTGCGAATACTATATGATAATAAGGTGAAATATGTATAAGATTTTTTTTATAACTTTTGGCTGCAAGGTCAATCAATATGAAACGGAGTGCATGAGGGCGAATTTCCTGTCAAACGGCTTTTCAGAAGCTGATTCTCCGGAAAAAGCTGATGTTATCGTTGTTAATTCGTGCACAGTTACTGCTTCCGGAGATGGAAAATCGCTGTACAGCGTAAGAAAGCTGAGAAAAAATAATCCTGAAGCAGTTATTGTTCTTACAGGATGTCTTCCGCAGGCTTCACCGCAGACTGCCGAAAAAATCATCGAAGCTGATATCGTTACCGGAACAAAGGAACGTAATGGACTTCCGCAGCCTGTCCTTGATTTTCTGAACGAACGAAAACGTATCATAAGCATTGCGCAATATGGTTCGTCCGATGAATTTGAGGAGTCGTTTTACGGCGATTTTAAGAGCAGAACGAGAGCCTTTGTGAAAATTCAGGACGGCTGCAATCAGTTCTGTTCCTATTGTATTATTCCCTATGCAAGAGGAAGATGCCGTTCCAAGCCGATAGACGTACTTCGAAATGAGATAAAGGCTCTTGCAGAGGCTGGGCATAAGGAGATAGTCCTCGTCGGGATAAATCTTGCGTTTTATGGCAGGGAATTCGGTTTAAGACTTGCTGACGCTGTTGAGGAATGCTGTAAAATTGACGGGATAGAGCGTGTACGTCTTGGCTCGCTTGAACCGGAAGTGATAACTAACGAAGATCTTATGCGTCTGTCAAAGCTTCCGCAGTTTTGCCCGCAGTTTCATCTTTCGCTGCAAAGCGGATGTGAACGGACTCTCAAAAGAATGCACAGACATTATACTCCGGACGAATATTTTGATCTTGTAAGCAAAATAAGATATGTATTTCCGGGCGCTTCCATAACCACGGATGTAATGGTCGGTTTTCCGCAGGAGAGCGAGGAGGAGTTCTGCGAATCCATGAAGTTTGTGGAAAAGGTCGGATTTGCAAAAATACACGTTTTCCAGTATTCGCCGAGAAACGGAACGCTTGCCGCAGAAATGCCGCAAATTCCGGCTGGGGTCAAGGCTGAAAGAGCCAACCGAATGAAAGCTCTTGGAAGCAGACTCCATGAAGATTACCTGAAAAATCAGATAGGTAAGACTGTTCCGGTGCTTTTTGAACGTGAAAACAGCGACGAGTTTCATCAGGGATACGCTCCGGATTACACATTAATAAAAATTTCCCGAAAAAATCCTGAAAAAAGTTTGCGTAATCAGATTTTTTATGTTATAATAGAAAAGAGCGGTCAGGATTACTGCTTTGGCAGAATTTCTGACACGCAGGAAGGCTGATATTTCGTTTTTGAAACAGCGTTTACTTTTGTGTGAGTATATTCTGGCGATATTGTTTCTCTTATTTTTGGTCAAAGGTGAACTCGTTCTATGGACTTCGTCTTAATTATTTTAAATCCTCCTTGGGGGGATTTGAAATAATTAATACTGGGTTTCCAAAGGGTTGAATAACCCTTTGGCAGGGGTATGGGGACAGAGTCCCCGCTTAAGTTGTTGGCATTGATAAGGGGACGGTGTCCCCTTGATAAATTCACACAGAAGTAAGTGCCGATGCTTTGGAATAACAGCTTTTAAACGATAATTTCATGGAGACGTCCGCAACCGCTCCATGTAACATAATCAATATCAATTTCTTTTGCGGAGAATGGAGATCTTTATGTCCGTATTCAGAATTTACGTTGAAAAAATGCCTGAGTTCGCTGTTGAAGCGCAGTCTGTACTTAACGATGTTAAAACAGCTCTCAGACTTGAACTGACGAATCTGAGAATTCTTAACAGATATGATGCAGACAAGCTCAGCGAGGAGGATTTCAAAGCCGCTGTAAGCACTGTTTTTTCAGAGCCTGCTGTTGACGTTGTTTACGATGAAATGCCTGCTGTCGGTGAAAATGACAGAGTTTTTGCCGTTGAATATCTTCCCGGTCAGTTCGATCAGAGAGCTGACAGCTGTGAACAGTGTATACAGATACTTCGTCAGGGTGAACGCTGCCGTGTCCGCAATGCCCGTGTTTACATTGTTTCCGGTCATATCACTGACGAGGAGTTCAGCAGACTGAAGGCTTATATAATAAATCCGGTCGAGAGCCGAGAAGCTTCTCTTGAAACTGTAAAAACTCTCGATACCAATTATGATATCCCGACAACTGTCGAGGAACTTGAAGGCTTTACACAGCTTAACGCTTACGGACTTCATGCTTTTGTTGATAAATTCGGTCTGGCTATGGATTATGATGACATCAAGTTCTGTCAGGATTATTTCCGCAATACGGAAAAGCGTAACCCTACCATAACCGAAATAAGAATGATCGACACATACTGGTCGGATCACTGCCGTCATACAACATTTCTTACCAATATTCAGAATGTTGACATCAAAACTCCTTATATCAAGGAATCCTATGATATGTACCTGAACGTCCGTGAAGAGCTTGGAAGAACTGAAAAGCCCGTTACTCTTATGGATATCGGAACTCTTGCCGCTAAAAAGCTTAAAGCGGACGGACTTCTTCCGGATCTTGATGAGAGCGAAGAAATCAACGCTTGTTCAGTCAAGATCAAGGTCGATATCGACGGAGAGCTTGAGGACTGGATCCTCATGTTCAAAAACGAAACTCACAATCATCCTACTGAGATCGAGCCTTTTGGCGGAGCTGCGACTTGTCTGGGTGGAGCTATAAGAGATCCGCTTTCAGGACGTTCGTATGTTTATCAGGCAATGCGTGTAACAGGCGCAGCAAATCCGCTTGTTCCTGTTGAAGATACTATTGCAGGCAAGCTCCCGCAGAGAAAAATCACTGTCGGAGCAGCTAACGGCTACAGCTCTTACGGAAACCAGATCGGTCTTGCTACAGGTCACGTTGCAGAGGTTTATCACCCCGGCTATGTTGCAAAAAGAATGGAAATAGGCGCAGTTCTCGGTGCAGCTCCTGCTGAAAATATCAGAAGAGAAAGGCCTGTTCCGGGCGATATCGTTATCCTTCTCGGAGGTAAAACAGGCCGTGACGGCTGCGGCGGAGCTACAGGTTCTTCCAAGTCGCATACCCTTGAATCCCTTGAACACTGCGGTGCGGAGGTTCAGAAAGGCAATCCGCCCGAGGAGAGAAAGCTCCAGCGTCTTTTCAGAAATCCTGATGTTACAAAGATGATAAAACGCTGCAACGATTTCGGTGCAGGCGGAGTTTCTGTTGCTATCGGCGAGCTTACAGACGGTCTTGTTATCAATCTTAATGCCGTTCCTAAGAAGTACGACGGTCTTGACGGAACAGAAATCGCAATTTCTGAGTCTCAGGAGAGAATGGCTGTTGTTATTGCTCCCGAAGACCTTGATAAGTTCATGGAAGAGGCTGCAAAGGAAAATCTTGAAGCAACTCTCGTTGCCGATGTTGTCGAAGAGCCAAGACTGAAAATGATCTGGAACGGAAATACTATCGTTGATCTTTCCCGTGAATTCCTTAATTCAAACGGCGCTCCGAAATTTACTGATATCGAAATTGAAGCTCCTGTTGCAGCAGAGGAAGAGGAAATCTCCGATACTGCCGAATCATGGACAGAACTTATGTCGAATCTTAATGTATGCTCACAGAAGGGTCTTATCGAGAAATTTGACTCAACTATCGGCGCAGGTACTGTTCTTATGCCGTTCGGCGGTGTTTATCAGATGACTCCTTCACAGGCTATGGCAGCTAAAATTCCGGTTCTCACAGGTGAAACAAAGACCTGTTCTCTCATGGGCTGGGGATATAATCCGGATATTTCCGAAAAAAGTCCTTACCATGGTGCAATGCTTGCGGTAGTTGAATCTATTGCAAAGGTCGTTGCCGCAGGCGGTACTTACAAGAAGTGCTGGCTCACTTTCCAGGAATATTTTGAAAGAACTCAGAATGACGCAAGACGCTGGGGCAAGCCTATGGCAGCTCTTCTCGGTGCGTTCAAGGCTCAGCTTGAAATGGGATGCGGTTCTATCGGCGGAAAGGACTCAATGTCGGGAACTTTTGAAAATATCGACGTTCCTCCAACGCTTGTATCTTTCGCAGTTTCAACTGCTATGGCTGACAAGGTCGTTTCAACAGAGTTCAAGAGCGCAGGAAACAGCGTTATTATGATAACTCCGGAATACGATGAAAACGGTCTGCCTGAGTTTGACAGCATCAAAAAATGTTTTGATCAGGTTGAAAAGATAATCAGCGACGGACGTGCAAATGCGGTATGGACTATCGGTTACGGCGGAGTTGCCGAAGGTATCGCAAAAATGTGCTTCGGAAATAAAATCGGATTCGAGTTCACATCCCGTCTTACAGGAAAACAGCTTTATAAGCCCTGCTACGGTGCATTTATTATCGAGCTTAACGGCGAAGCAGTAAACGGCGAGAATGTTATCGGTAAAACTATCAGCGATTACAAGATCTGCTGTATGGACTATACTATTGGTCTTGAAAATCTTCAGAGAGTTTGGGAAGGCAAGCTTGAACCAGTATTCCCATGCAGAATCAAGACAACAGATGTAACTCCTGAAACATATTCATTCACAGACAGACTTCATCTTACAGCTTCCATAAAGGCTGCTCAGCCGAAGGTTCTTATTCCTGTATTCCCGGGAACAAACTGCGAATACGATACAGCAAGAGCTTTTGAAAAGGCGGGAGCTAAGACAGAAACTGTCGTTATAAGAAATCTTTCTGCAAGCGCTATCGAGGAATCGGTCAATTACTTTGAAAGAGCTGTCAGACAGTCGCAGATTATTATGATACCGGGCGGTTTCAGCGGAGGAGACGAGCCGGAGGGAAGCGGTAAGTTTATTACAGCGTTCTTCCGCAATCCAAAGATAAAGGATGCAGTTCATGACCTTCTCAAGAATCGTGACGGACTTATGCTTGGTATCTGCAACGGTTTCCAGGCGCTCATTAAGCTCGGTCTTGTGCCGTACGGCGAGATCGTTGATATGACCGATGAATCTCCTACGCTTACATTCAATACTATCGCACGTCATCAGTCTATGATGGTAACGACGAGAATCGCTTCCAATAAGAGTCCTTGGCTTTATGGCTGCGAGGTCGGAGACATTCATACTATTCCGATTTCTCACGGCGAGGGACGTTTCGTTGCTCCTGCAAGTCTTATTCAGCAGCTTGCAAACAACGGTCAGATTGCGACACAGTATGTAGACCTTAATGGTAATCCGACGATGGATATCCGCTATAATCCGAATACTTCGATCGAAGCTATCGAGGGTATCACTTCTCCGGATGGACGAGTTTTCGGTAAAATGGGACACAGCGAGCGTAAGGGCAGCTATATCGGCAAAAACGTTGACGGTAACAAGGATCAGAAAATCTTTGAAAGCGGTGTGGCTTACTTTAAGTAAACACTATTAAGGGGACGCTGTCCCCTTTACAATGCCAACAACTAAGAGATTTTGCACCTTGAACTTTTGCCAAAAAGTATTCAATCTTTGGCGATAGCCATAATTATTTCAAATACCAACGGTATTTGAAATAATTAATACTGGGTTTCCAAAGGGTTGAATAACCCTTTGGCAGGGGTACGGGGACAGCGTCCCCGCTAAAGTTGTTGGCATTGGTCCCCTTAAACCCCTGCCAAAGGGACGTACAGTCCCTTTGGAAACCCGGTATTAATCCTCTCAGATACCCTACATGGGTATCTGAGAGGATTAGGGCAGGGTGCCCGTACGGAAATAACTACTTCAGCAAGAAATTAAAGGTACAAAGTCCACTTGATAAACATAACAAAAAGTAAATGTTGTTTCAGGATACTTTAGACTTATTTTTATAGAGATTGCACAATTTGTGCAGTCTCTATAATTTTCTATTGACTAATGTGAATTTTTGGTATATAATATAAATATGATAAGCTGTACTACAGCTATGATAATCTTTTGATTTTAAGGAGTTAATGGCATGAAAAATATCTTATTTGCAGCTTCTGAATGCGTACCGTTTATAAAAACAGGCGGTCTTGCCGATGTTGTCGGCGCTCTTCCACAGTATCTGAATAAAAATGAATTTGACGTCAGGGTAATTATGCCCTATTATACCTGCATTCCTGAAAAATATAGAAACAATTTCCGCTATGTAACTCATTTCTATATGGATTTTGGTATGCATCCTGACAAACAGCACGTCGGAATTATGGAATATGAATACAACGGCATCAAATTTTATTTTGTTGACAACGAGTATTATTTTAAATGCGATACTCCTTATTCCTCTGATCTGAAGTGGGATATAGAACGTTTCATTTTCTTCGGAAAAGCCGTTATGGCTATTATGCCGGTTGTGGGATTTCGTCCGGATATTATTCATTGTCATGACTGGCAGGCTTCTATGATTCCTGTTTTCCTCCACACATCTTTTGCAACAAATCCTTTCTACAGCTCTACCAAAACTATCATGACTATTCATAACCTGAAATTTCAGGGAGTATGGAATATTGATATGTTTAAATATAACACTGCTCTGCCGGATTATATGTTTACTCCCGATAAGCTGGAATTCCATAAGGATGCAAATATGCTTAAAGGCGGACTTGTTTATGCTGATTATATCACAACTGTTTCTGAAACCTATGCCGAAGAAATAAAATATCCTTTCTATGGCGAGCAGCTTGACGGACTTCTTCGTGCCCGTTCTGCTTCTTTAAGAGGAATCGTAAACGGAATTGACTACAACGTGTTTAATCCTGCAAATGATAAGCAGATCTTTGCTGAATTCAACTCTAAAAATTTCAAGGAGAAGAAAGCTGTCAACAAGGAAAAGCTTCAGCAGCAGCTTGGTCTGCCTGTTGACAGAGATAAATATATGATTGCAATCATTTCACGACTTACCGATCAGAAGGGACTTGATCTGGTAAATTATGCTATAGAACGTATTTGTGATGAGTTTACACAGTTTGTTGTTATAGGCACAGGCGATCCAAGATATGAGAATATGTTCAGACATTATCAGTGGAAATATCCTGAAAGAGTTTCTGCAAATATTCTTTATTCCGACGAACTTGCTCATAAGCTTTATGCTGCTGCGGACGCAATGCTCATGCCGTCGCTGTTTGAGCCATGCGGTCTGACTCAGCTTATTTCGCTTCGTTACGGAACAGTGCCGATAGTTCGTGAAACAGGCGGTCTTAAGGATACGGTTCAGCCTTATAACGAATTTGACGGAACAGGAACAGGTTTTTCATTTGCGAATTACAATGGAGATGAAATGCTTGGTGTTATCAATTACTCAAAACATATCTACTATGATCACCGTGACCAGTGGGATAAAATGGTTAAGCGTGGAATGGAGACTGATTTCTCATGGAACAGCTCCGCAAGACAGTATGAGGGTATGTACACCTGGATGATAAACTGGTAAGCGTCATTAAATTTAAGACAGAAGCAGAATTGAGATGACTTCAACAATGAACAGCAAAAAAATAAAAGGCGCAATATTTGATATGGACGGAGTGATTCTCGATACGGAAAAACTCTATTTGCGGTTCTGGATGCAGGCTGCGGCTGATTTTGGCTATAATATGACAGAACAGCACGTTTTCGGGATAAGAAGTCTTGCAAGAAAATTTGCCGTTGAAAAGCTCAAAGGTATTTTCGGAGAGGAATTTCCATACTACGATATTCATGCACGCAGGGTTGAACTTATGGACTCATTTATAAAGGAAAATGGATTTGAGACGAAAAAAGGCGTATTTGAACTTCTTGAATTTCTCCATGAAAATGGTATAAAAATAGCCATAGCGACTGCTACGGCACGTGAAAGGACGAATGCTTATCTGAATTTGATCGGAGCGGCTGAATATTTCGATGCGATAATATGCGGAGATATGGTCGAGAACGGCAAGCCGGCGCCGGATATCTATCTTAAAGCGGCGTCGGAGCTTCAGCTTCTTCCGTCTGAATGTGCCGCATTTGAAGATTCGCCAAACGGCATTAAATCTGCGTACAGTGCCGGGTGTCAGACTATTATGATTCCCGATCTTACACAGCCTGATGAGGAGGTTCTTCCTCTTCTCAGCGGAGTTTATGAAAGTCTTGATAAGGCTGTTGGATTTTTCAAGGGGAGGTGCTGATTATGCCGAGCGTTTCAGAGGTTTTTGAGATTCCTAAATTTTACTATTTTGACAGCGGAAATGATTATTCCGGAAGCAAGAACGATTTCTCGTATAAAGTTATAACCGGAGAAAAGCTGAAAGCAATGGTTTGGCACAGCAGACTATGCTCAATGAAAGCCGAGATCGAGCACGAACAGGAATTTGAACGAAGTGAAGAGGGATTCGCTTTAATGATAAAATGGCTTGAGGAAATGTATTCAAAAGACTGAAAACGTATAAAAAGAGCTGTTGTACTTTCGTACAGCAGCTCTGATTTTTATTATTCTAATGTTTCGATTATACGTAATAAATTTCAATTCTTACCATTCGCCGTATTCAGGCGGAACGTCTGTTACCGGAGCATCTGTCACCGGAGCATCAGTCGGAGGCGGATTAGTCTGAATTGGCGGTTGTGTAGTAGGTTCAATGTATGAAGTAGTAGTTTCTGGTTCAGCAGCTGTAGTTACTGGTTCAGGATCAGTGGCGGGCGGCTGAGTTGTTTGAGCCTGAGTATCTTCGGAAACATAGTATACCGTAAGCTTTTTGCCTTCCTTATTGCTGAAGAAAGTTCCGGGGCTGACAGTTTTTCCGTCAACCTGAAGCTCAATAATAGAGTTAGGCTCACCGTAATATGTTGTTGAAGGCAGGAACTGATAGTTGAAATCAGAAATGCCTGCGGCTTCGAGACGATTTTTGTACTGTGAAACATTACATCCGCTGAAGTCGGGGATAATTGCCGATTCCTTTCCCTTGCTTACCTTAACCTTAACTACGCTTCCGCTGGCAATCATAGTTCCGGCTTCTGTTTCCTGTTCAAAGATCATATCGTTATCGTAATCATCATTATATTCATAAGTCGGATCAAGAATGAAATAATCCTGATATTGTTCCTTTGTATGTTCAAAGAATTTGCCTACCAGATTAGGAACTTCGGTGTCCTTATTTTCCGACGCATCATCAGAAGTCGGTTCGGTCGTTCCTGAAACAACATTGTCGGTAACGGAAGTATTTTTACTTTTGCCGCCTGATGTATCGTCATTATTGCCGCCGCCGAGAATATTGAATATAACAACGGCAATTATCAAAAGTATTGCAAAAAGAAGAATGCCAATAATTATCGGGATTTTTATTCTGTCAACGGTATTTACTTTTTCGTAACGGTAATCATCGTAATTTTTCGGCGGGGGATTATTATATATTGGATTTTGTATCGGCTGCTGATATACGTTAGGATTATTCGGTACGTTATAGTTTCCGTAATTTTTGTTTTGAATATTTTCCTGAACCGGATTAGCAGACTGCGCTGTCGGCGGAGGAGTGAGAATTGGAGTCGAAGTGGTATTTCTTATATTTGCCGGCTGTTCAAAAAGTCTTGTGACAAGCTCTGTGATAGTCTGGATACGGTCTCTGCCGCTGAGATTCATACCGTCCATAATAACCCGTGAAATATGCTGCGGAATCTGTGAATTGAGCATAGCAGGCTCGTGAAGATCATCGTGTTTGAGACGATTTATAGAATCATCCGGCATACATCCTGTAAGCGCACGATAAATAAGGGCGCATATTCCGTAAACGTCCGTCCATGAGCCTTGACGGCTGCTGCTGCTTGCAGAATACTGTTCCGGTGCAGCATAACCTTTAAACAGCTCGTATTCAAGACCTGCGTCCGCTGTTCTTACCGCTGAAATACAGAAGCTTGAAAGTCTGAGTTCGCCTTTGGAAGTGATATAAACCGTATCGGGACTGATAGCACGGTGGATAATACCGGCGTTATGAAGTCTGCCGATAGTAGTAAACAGGGGCGGAAAAAGCTTTGAAACCTGTTCCCAGCTAAGTTCTCCGGCATTATCTTTAAGAAAATCAAGCATTTTCACTCCGTCGATATACTCAAAAACCGTATAGGTCGTATTATTTTCGGCAAACATATCAAGAACAGGATTAATATTTGAATCGTTTCTCAGTCTTGCAAGAGATTTGTTCAGCTCGGTATACTCAGCCATAAAAGCTTTGTATTTGGCAAGGTCGTTGTAATTTACATTGATAGTTGCTTTGTTTTTAACACGGGAACAGAGATTAATAGGCATATATTCTCTTAAAAGCACTTTACATCCGGTTGAAATATCATGACCGACATATGTAGCTCCTTCACCGTTGTATTCAAGTAGAATACCGACAAGATATCTGTCGTGGAGTATTGTACCTGGGGATATATACATGGGATTATGCGGCGAAGTGTTATCATAGCCGCAATTCGGACAGATATGAAGATCGGAATCGAATTTTTCCATGCATTTATAACAGAATATGTGTTCTCCCAAAACAGCTCCTCCTTTTTTATTATAATCAACGCTTTTGGCGATAGCGATGATATTTATTTGATGAATCAATAAAAAGCCATCGTATTTATTGTAACAGCATTTGAGAAAAATGTCAACCGTTTAGGCTCTCTTATTACAGAATCGTCGGAATTTTGTATTTTTTCTGTAATAATTTCACGCCATTTTCTTGCAGATTGTAATATATTGCTCTGCCAATAATCAAGGTGTTAAGACGGGTTCTCAATAGTTGTTGATGTATTATCTTATGTAATTGACTGCTGCGAAGTATGGCGGCAGCCTTTATGACTATGCTCAGCTATAGTTTTTGGCAAGGCGAAAATCGACTGATTCAGAAAATGGATCAAAGAAGATTTCTTCATTATCCTTGTTCGCAACAAGATAAGAGTTTTTATAAAACAGCGGAATAAAGCCAAATCCGCTTATAATATCCTGTTCCGCAGAGCGGTAGATTTCAACAAGCTCTGCAACGGTCTGACATTTTAAAATCTTATCCGTATATGAAAAATCTTTTCCGAGACTTTTTTTCAGAAATTCATTTTTCTCAAACTGTCCGATAACAGACAGACCGCTGTTTATGTCGCCTTTAAGAGGATAAAGCGCAATGCTGAAATCTCCGTCGGCAATACGGCGGTTGAATTCGTCGGCAGTTACGTCCTCAATGCCGATATAAACTCCAAGAGTTTCCTGCCAGCTTTGAGATAGAATGTGAAGATCTCCGGAATTAACAGTTTCTGCGTTGACAAGAATTTTTATTGACTCGACCGAACCGATATTAAGTTCCTGTTTTGCCGCTTCAAGATATTTTTTTGCTTCTTCAAGGTTATAAGAACTGAACTGAGAATCGGAAGAAAGTTCACGATAGCTTCTTCCGGCAAGATTTGCGGCAGGAGGAATTATTCCTGAAGCAATTGAAATATCACTTCCGATACGTCCGCTTAAATCGTTTCTGTCAATTGAAAGAGCGAGCGCTTTGCGTAGATTCTGATTGGAAAAATAATTGTCGTCAGGATTGAATATAAGTCCGAGCGTAGTTGCTTTTGAGCTTGTAACCGAGTATTTTTTAGAGTTGTAAGAGTTGTTCATAGTCGTGAAGCAGTCGATTTCTTCATCTTTAAAAAGCTGTTTGATATCGCTGTCTGATTTTTGAATTGTGAAGCTCAGGTAGCTTGGCGAGATCTGATACTGCTCGCTGATATTTTTGTCGTTCCGTTTCATATAGAGAATATTGTGGACTCCGTACGGATCATAAAACCATTGACGGACATAGAAAGCTCCGTTAGACATAACAGAATCTTCATCAAGACCGTACCTGCCTTTAGTTGAATAGAAAAACTCTTTATTGCACGGATATGCTGCTGAAGAAGTAAGCATACCGAGAAATTCTGCTGAGGGATAATCAAGAGTTATCTCCAAAGTATATTTATCGAGTGCAGTAACTCCGGCGGATTCCGGAGAAGCTTCTTTGTTAATGATAGATTTTGCATTTTTAATACAGGAAAAATCAGAAGCGTATGGCGACTGCATCTGCGGATCAAGTATTCTCTGAAAGGCGAAAACGTAATCGTCGGCGACAACGGGAAAACATTCGTCATCGTCAATATAATCGTTGTCGTTGCTGTCGAAAAACCAATAATTATCCTGACGGAGCTTAAATGTATAAACCAGATTGTCAGGAGATACAGTATAGCTTTCGGCATTGCAGCAGGATATTTTTCCTGATTGATCCATGGAAACAAGACCGCTGTATAGATTTTTTATAACGGTGTTTGAAGAGGGATCGTCTGCAAACTGAGGGTCAAGGCTTTGGGGATTGCCGCAGAGCGGCACATTATACATATGATTCAAACCATCGCCCCTGTCGTCTTTTCCGCAGGAAGCAAGCGGAAGAGCGAGAATCAAGGCGCATAAAAAAAATGTTGTCTTTTTCACTTTTATTCTCCAGTTATATTCTGCGAACCCGTAATAATGGTTCTAATAAAATGTGTTCCTCAAAAGAAGAACACATTATTGTATGTATTTAATTCATTTCAACAGTAACAATAAATCCATCGACATTGTTGCCGGAAACGGTATAGCTTTTGTCTGTAGGAACGGGAACATCAGTATCTCCGCTTGTATTTGCGGGAACGAAGTAAACGTTATAAATTTTTTCGCCTGTCTTTATTTCAAGAGGCGCAGTATTATTATATTCCTTGATCTTTTCAATATACTCTTCAAGGCAGAGATTATTTTCTTTTATATAAGCTGCATGAGGAACTCCGACGTAGCGGTAGGTCTGGGTTCTCGCCTGTATTCCCGTTAAATTCTCTTTTCCTTCCGGGAAACGGACGATAAATCCATATTCAGCGGAATGTTCGTCAATAAAGGCGTAGTCGTCAATAGGAGAATAGTATCCGGCGCTTGAACCGTCTTCCGGGAAGATACCCATATCAAATGAACGTGCGGTATGGTAATCGGAAAAACCTCCCATAAACGGCGAATCACCGCTGTAGTAGCGATTGTTTTGCTCTTCAAGAGTACGATAGCCTTCAATGATATTGATGTTTTTATTTGAAGTTTCTTTGTAGAAAGCCTCCATAAGAGAGTTGAGATGATCTATAACGTTTGAATCAAGCTTTATTATCCAGTCTTTATACTGATAATGATCGGTATTGATATGATCGTAAAGAGTAAGAGGTTCAGTATCCTGTTCAGGGAATTTATATTCGTGTTCTGAATTTACGAGGATAAGATCTCCACGGTTTACATCCTCCGCAGGATGAACTTCCGAAGAGAATGCCGAAACGGTAGTAACGTTATTTGTAGAGGATGAAAGTATAGAGCTTGTCTGATCGCTTGTGGTGAGGTTATCAATAATAGTCGGATTATCAGTGGAAGCTTCCGTAGATGTCTGGGAAGATTTACTGTCATCATTTTTTTTCTTGCTTCCTGAAATGCTTTTGATACAGGATGTAAGAACCACTATAATAACCGCCAGAACAAGAACTGCCGCAACGATTCTGTCGTATCTTACTTTATATTTTTTAGAGGAAACGTTTCTGTGTTTTTCCCTTCGCTTGTTTCCGTTATTCATGATATAAAAATCTCTCCTTTTAAGTGAGCCAAAAATTAACATAAAATTTCAGCAATATTGCCAATTGACATATATTATATCACAAATCATGGGAATTGTAAAGGGCTTATTTGTAATTTTCTGTAAAATTTCAACTTAGAGGATAACAAAGTCGTGCCTGTTGTTTGCTGTTCATAAAAAGTTTACATTTAATGATGAATTAACATTATTCTCTTTACTATAAACAATTCAGAAATTCAGCAAGTTTGATCTGCTGTTCTGCATTTAGTTTCGTAATTGATGTTTTTAATATTGGATTGATCGTTGGCGTATCTTCACTAAAAAATTCACTTAAAGAAACTTCCAATGCATCGCAGAAATAGGATAAAGTTTCAACAGTGGGAACTTTATTTCCCAGTTCAATTTCTCTTAAAAAGCTTTGAGATAATCCAGCCATATTAGCAAGCTTATTCACGGTAACTCCACGCATTTCGCGAAGCTGTTTGATTCTTTTTCCAACGTCCATAATATCATGCCTTTCATTATATATAGTCATAGAACATTTTTTGATATGAATATATTATAATATCTAAAGAATCAATTTATTACAACTATAGAGTTGACAATTTATATTTTTAGTGTTATAATATTATCACTAAAAATATAATGGAGGGTTTTTTATGAAAAAAACATCTAAATTTCTTGTTCAGTCAATAATGGCTGTCACAGCTGCCGTAAGTCTTTTTAGTATAACCGGATGCGGTTCAGAGGAATCTAAAGCCAAAATAGGAGATATTGGATCTTCGGATAACGGTTCTGATAAAGAAAATGAGATTGCTTATGCCGGCATAGGACAGTACATAGAAGGAGACAACTGGAAAATTTCTTTGCTGGACGCTAAAACATACAGCAGTATTTCCGAAAACGGTGGATTTTATACTGATAAGCCGGAGACAGGCAAAGAATTTCTTGTTCTTTTTTTGGAAGCGGAAAATATTTCTGACGAGGACGATTACTTTAATCCGCTTTATTTTAAGGCATATGCCGATGATTCTAATGTAAAAAATACAGTGATAATGAATGATGTTGACGGATATGATTCTGCTTCCGGTGATGTTGCTTCCGGAAAGAAAATTAAAGGATATGCAGTATGGGAAGTTAATACCGGATGGAGCGATTTTGAAGTATCTTATGATGATGACGTATGGTCGAATAAAACAACCGCTTGTTTTAAGATCTCTTCCGGAGATATAAAATAATAAGTTCAAAATAAAAGCTGAACGCAGAAATTAATCTGTGTTCAGCTTTTTTCTGTATTCAGTGGGAGTACATCCACGTCGCTGCTTGAACTGCCGCATAAAGTAGGAATCGTTTTCATATCCGCATAGATCTGATATTTCGTTTATTGTAAGATCAGTCGTTTCAAGAAGTTCCGCTGCATAGATAAGACGGCTTTCAATGGAATCCTGACGGCAGGTTACTCCGAAAGCGGCATAATATAACCGGTGGAGATAAGTCGGACTGATTTTCATATCAGAGCATATCTGTGCTATTGAAAGCGTTTCAGTTGGATTTTCGTAAATATAATCACGAAGTTTTTTTAAGCTTTCAAAATGCGGAACGTTAATGGATTCTGCCTTATCGGAAATGTGGCAGGCTTCGCTAAGCGATATGAAAATAATACGCATGGAAAGCTCGGCAAATTCTCCTGATAATCGGCTTTTCACAGAGGAATGTATCTTCATTGATTTTATTGCGGATTTGATTATAAAGTCGTTTTCAATTTTGATCGGAACATCTGTTGGAATTCCAAGCGATGCAATATACTGCCTGTCTGCGGCAGAGGTTCGAAAACTTATATGACCGAACCGCAGATTTTTTGAGCCGGTTTTTTTCAGGATAATTTGTCCGCCGCTGAATAAAACTGCGCAGTTTGACGGTATATCCATTTTTCTGCCGTTAATAAGTGCGTCTGCCGGATTAGTGAATAGAAAAATTGCAGGGGACATATTTGCTGAGGTTTTTGAGAAATTTTCAGTGTGGCAGTCAAGCTGTATTTTGTTGATCTTCATAAAAACTCCTAAAAAGAAAAATGAGAAGGCGAGAGAATCAAGGGATTATTTTTATTATAACACATTTTTATGTAAATCTCAACAATAAATTAAAAAAAGAAAAAATGTTCCACGCTCTTTATTTTATCAGAAATATGTGTTATAATAATAATTGTGATTACGCTTTTAAGGAGATATCCTATGTCCAATTTTAAATTATTCTCTGAATATGCCCCTGCGGGCGATCAGCCAAAGGCTATCGACCAGCTTGTGCAAGGGCTTGAATCAGGCAAAAAAGAACAGATACTGCTTGGCGTTACCGGTTCGGGTAAAACTTTTACTATGGCTAACGTCATTGCCCGTGTGAATAAACCGACTCTCGTTCTTGCTCATAATAAGATTCTTGCTGCTCAGCTTTGTTCGGAATTCAAGGAATTTTTCCCCGAAAACGCTGTTGAATACTTTGTTTCTTATTACGATTATTATCAGCCGGAAGCTTATGTTCCGAGTACCGACAGCTTTATCGAAAAAGTCTCGTCAATAAACGATGAGATAGATAAGCTGCGTCATTCCGCTACAACAGCTCTTGCTGAAAGGAGAGATGTTGTTATCGTTGCCAGTGTTTCGTGTATTTATTCTCTGGGAAGTCCTGATGAATACCGTTCAATGGTCGTTTCTATCCGTCAGGGAGCGGAAATGACGAGAGAACAGCTTCTCAGCGAACTTGTCCGAATTCGTTATGAACGCAATGATATTGCTTTTGAACGAAATAAATTCCGTGTAAGGGGAGACGTTGTAGAGATCTTTCCGGCAAGCCGGAGCGATACGGCTATTCGTGTGGAATTTTTCGGCGATGAAATAGACCGTATTTCCGAGATAAATGTCGTTACCGGAGAAGTTAAGGCGGTTGTATCTCATGCGGCAATTTTTCCTGCCTCGCATTATGTTTACGACGACGCTATGGTCGACCGTGCTATTTCCGAAATAGACAGCGAGCTTGCTGAAAGAGTTGATTATTTTACCTCTAACAATAAGCTTATTGAGGCTCAGCGAATTGAACAGCGTACCCATTATGATATGGAAATGCTGAAGGAAGTAGGATATTGCAGCGGTATCGAGAATTATTCCCGTGTTCTTGCAGGAAGACCTGCCGGAAGTACTCCGCAGACTCTGCTTGACCATTTCCCCGATGATTTTCTGCTTATCGTGGATGAGAGCCATGTAACTCTTCCGCAGGTAAGAGCAATGTATGCCGGAGACAGAGAGAGGAAAACTACTCTTGTGGACTATGGGTTCCGGCTTCCGAGCGCAATGGACAACCGTCCGCTTAATTTTGACGAGTTTAACAGTCATATAAATCAGGCAATATACGTTAGTGCAACTCCCGGACAGATAGAACGTGAAAAAACCGACATTATAGTTGAGCAGGTGATACGTCCGACCGGTCTTGTTGATCCCGAAATTATAGTCAAGCCCGTTGACGGTCAGATCGACGATCTGCTTTCGGAAATAAATATTCGTGTGGAGAGAAACGAGCGTGTTCTTATAACGACTTTAACTAAGAAAATGGCGGAAGATCTTACTCAGTATTATGACAGGCTTGGAATTAAGATACGCTATCTCCACCACGATATAGATACTATCGAACGAATGGAAATTATCAAAGACCTTAGAAACGGCGAATTCGATGTTCTTGTCGGAATAAATCTGCTGCGAGAGGGACTTGATATTCCGGAAGTAAGCCTTATCGCTATTCTCGATGCCGATAAAGAGGGATTCCTGCGAAGTGAAACATCCCTTATTCAGACCATAGGAAGAGCTGCGAGAAATGCCGGAGGTCAGGTAATCATGTACGCTGATTCCGTTACGGGTTCAATGGAGAGAGCTATTACCGAAACAGAACGCCGACGCAGTTTGCAGCAGGCATATAATAAAGAGCACGGAATCGTTCCCAAGACGATAATCAAGGGAGTAAGAGACGTTCTTGAGATAACCTCGAAAAAGAGTATCGAGGAGAAGGAAACAAGAGGAAAGATGAGTGCTGCGGAAAAGAAGAAGCTTATAGAGAAGTATACAGCAGAGATGAAGAGTGCGGCAAAGCTGCTTGAATTTGAGCACGCTGCATATTTAAGAGACAAAATAAAAGAACTACAGGAAAAATAAAAATAAGCTAATAATGGGATTCCAAAGGGATAATATCCCTTTGGCAGAGTTCAGGGACAGCGTCCCTGACGGGGTATCGGGGCAGAGCCCCGAAAAGGACAGCGTGAAGGTAATAAACCGAATTAAAAGCTTTAATTCTATAAAAATTGAGGCATAACCTGTTCCATGCTGTCCGTATAAGCAAGGGAGCAGAGCGTAGCTCGTGCGAACAAACGGTTTGTTAAAACTATCGAACATGAATTATAAGCGTATACGTTATTTTTCTCGTCGCAGCTTTATAGCGTGTTCGCTCTGCGCTCACAAGAACTGCGGAAGTTAAACCGATAATTTTCGGACAGCGTGGAATAGGTTTTGCTTTAATTTTGGGTGTCGGGGTGATTTTAATTCTATTTATTATCTTCACGCTGTCCTTTTCGGGGCTCTGCCCCGATACCCCGTCAGGGACGCTGTCCCTGAACCCTGCCAAAGGGGAATACATCCCCTTTGGAATCCCAGTATTATTTTAGGAGTGTTAAAATGAAAAATAAAATCGTCATTAAAGGCGCAAGAGCTAATAACCTTAAAAATATCGACCTTGAACTCCCCAGAGATCAGCTCATCGTTATGACCGGTCTTTCTGGTTCAGGAAAATCATCGCTTGCTTTCGATACTATCTATGCCGACGGTCAGCGCAGATATGTCGAGAGTCTTTCGTCTTATGCAAGAATGTTTCTCGGTCAGATGGAAAAACCGGATGTGGACAGCATTGAAGGTCTTTCTCCGGCAATTTCTATCGACCAGAAAACTACATCGAAAAATCCTCGTTCAACTGTCGGAACAGTTACCGAAATTTATGATTATCTGCGTCTTCTTTATGCAAGGATAGGTATTCCCCATTGTCCTGTCTGCGGACGTGTTATCTCGAAACAGAGCATAGATCAGATGGTCGATAACGTTATGGCGCTTCCGGAGGGAACGAAGATACTTCTTCTTGCTCCGATAGCAAGAGGACGTAAGGGAACGTTCGCAAAGGAACTTGACAAGGCAAGAAAGAGCGGTTATGTCCGTGTTCGCATAGACGGGATAATGTATGACCTTGCCGAAGAAATAAAGCTTGAAAAAAATAAGAAGCATAATATCGAGATAGTTGTAGACCGTCTGGTTGTCAAAGAGAGCATCAAAACCCGTCTTACCGACAGTCTTGAAACTGTATTTAGTCTGACCGACGGTCTTGCTGTTGTGAGTATCGTGGACGGCGAAGAAATAGTTTTCTCACAGAGCTACGCTTGTCCGGAGCATAATATCAGCGTCGGCGAGCTTGAGCCAGTTATGTTCTCTTTCAATAATCCTATGGGAGCCTGCCCGAAATGTACCGGACTTGGAGTTTTCACTCATGTCGATCCGGAGCTTGTAGTTCCGAATAAAGAGCTTTCTATTCTCGAAGGCGCTATCAGTGCCAGTGGATGGAATACTCTTGAGGATACTTCCATCGCAATGATGTATTATAATGCTATATCAAAGGCTTACAATATTCCTCTTGATGTTCCTGTAAAAAAGCTTACCAAACAGCAGCTTGGTTATTTCCTTTACGGAACAGATGAGGAGATAGAAGTTGATCGTCCCCCTTATATGGGCGGAGGAAAGGACAGAGTTAAGTTTGAGGGCGTTATAAACAATCTTGAACGCCGCTATCGTGATTCGCACAGCTCTTACTCGAAAGCGGATATTGAGGAGTGTATGAGCGAAACTCTTTGCCCGGAATGTAAGGGAAAACGTCTGCGTGACGAATATCTCGCCGTTACTGTCGGTGATAAAAATATTGCCGATATTACAGGTTTATCAGTTAAGGACGCTCTCGGATTTTTCATGGATATAAAGCTTTCTAAGCAGGAAAGTCTTATCGGCGAGCGTATTGTCAAAGAGATAAAGGAACGTCTTGGATTTTTAAGCAGCGTTGGTCTTGAATATTTAACGCTGTCACGTTCTTCGGGAACTCTTTCCGGCGGTGAGAGTCAGAGAATACGTCTTGCTACTCAGATAGGCTCTTCGCTTGTGGGAGTGCTTTATATTCTTGATGAACCGTCTATCGGACTTCATCAGCGTGACAACGATAAGCTTATCGCAACGCTGAAAAGACTGCGTGATCTCGGAAATACTCTTATTGTTGTAGAGCATGATGACGATACTATGCTTGCCGCAGACTATGTTGTGGATATTGGTCCCGGGGCAGGAGTGAACGGCGGAGAGATAGTTTTTGCCGGAACAGTCGATAAGCTCCTCAAATGCAAAAAGTCTATAACTGGACAGTATCTTTCAGGCAGAAAAAAAATAGAGCTTCCCGAAAAACGCCGTAAGGGCAACGGAAAGTTCCTCACTGTTCACGGCGCATCGGAGCATAATCTGAAAAATATTGACGTTAAAATTCCGCTGGGCGAGCTTATCTGCGTTACCGGAGTTTCAGGTTCGGGTAAATCTTCGCTTGTAAACGGCATAATCCATAAGCATCTTGCAGCAAAACTCAATCGTGCAAAGGTCAGATCAGGCGAGTTCAAGTCGATGAGTGGACTTGAAAATCTCGATAAGGTTATTTGCATAGACCAGTCTCCGATAGGAAGAACGCCACGTTCAAATCCGGCGACTTATACCGGAGTTTTCACTGATATCCGTGAGCTTTTTGCCAAAACCGCCGACGCTAAGGCAAGGGGATATACAAGCGGACGCTTCTCTTTCAATATCAGGGGAGGACGCTGTGAATCGTGCGAGGGTGACGGAATCATCAAAATCGAGATGCATTTTCTTCCCGATGTTTACGTTCCATGCGAGGTATGCAAGGGACGTAGATATAATCGTGAAACTCTTGAGGTCCATTATAAGGGCAAGTCGATATACGACGTTCTGGAAATGACCGTTGACGAGGGAGTTGTCTTTTTTGAGCATATCCCGAAGATCGCAAGAAAGCTTAAAACATTGCAGGAAGTCGGTCTGGGATACATTAAAATTGGTCAGCCGGCGACTACTCTTTCGGGAGGAGAAGCTCAGCGAGTAAAGCTTTCAACCGAGCTTTCAAAGAGAGCTACCGGAAAGACGATATACATTCTCGACGAACCGACTACCGGACTTCATACGGCTGACGTTCACAAGCTGATAGACGTTCTTCAAAGCCTTACCGATCAGGGGAACACGGTTCTTGTTATTGAGCATAATCTTAATGTGATAAAGGTTGCCGACCATATTATTGATCTCGGACCGGAAGGCGGCGACGGCGGCGGAACAGTTGTAGCTGCCGGAACCCCGGAAGAAGTTGCGCAGTGTGAAAGTTCCTATACGGGAAAATATCTGAAACAATATTTAGAATAAAAAAACAGCGAAGTCGGGAGTTTTCCCAGCTTCGCATTTTTTAGAACATATCTTGTGAAGACAAGTTTTTACTTTCGTCTTTTTCTCTGCCTTTTTATATATCTGAAAACTTCGTCTTCTCCGTTTTCTGCTAGCATTCGCAGTAAAAATTCCAGCTTTTGTGCAGTTTTCGTTTCAATTATTCTTCTGTGCTTTGCTCTTAAAAAATAATCAAGCGGCATATTATCTGTATAATTTTCACCGTTATAAATCTTTGAAGCCGCAACCCGGTCGCAGAACATTTCATAAATAAATTCATCCGGCATACGAACAGGCTCTAATTGTTTTGTCTTGGTATTGTAATCCGTCCAGTATTCAAAATGATGACGATTTCGTCCCTTGTGATGCATCCAAGCCTTTGAATAGCCTCTTTTTTCACGTTCACGCTCGTTCGGACTTCGTGTTCCCTGATAGTATAAAACTCCGGGGATAAACTCTGTCGGTGAAAATTTCGACAGGTCATGCGTCAATCCACGCCAGAAAATCCCCGCCTTGAAGCAATGCTCCATCACCTTATGGCGGTGACGGATGATCGTTTTAAGATGTCCAAAAAAATTGTTCATATTTTATTCAGCTCCTTGATCTGAGTGTATGCCATAAGCAGGGGAGCGATTCCCTTTGCGTCATTCTGAGTGATTTTTTCCGAGAGATAATATTCCGCCGAGCCGTCTCGTCCCATGCCCAGACCAGCTGTCAGGCAGATGTTTTCAAGCGTTGGCAAGCCGTTTTCTTCTTCGCCTATATATTTTTTCATAACTGACGAAAAAGCCTTTATTCCGGCAGATTTTATGCTTTCGCCGACAATTTTTAAACGATACGCTTTTATGGCAGAATAGGCAAAAAGAAGAGTTCCGCTGGTTTCGGGATAGTTTCCTTTAAGCGTACGCAGAGCCGGAAGCTGGAAAAACGTTCCGTCCTCGTTTGCATAGACAAAGAGAGATGTAAGAAGCTTTGTAAGCATATCACGAAAAACATCGCATTCAGGAAGAATTTCACAAAGATCGGCAAGAGCTGCGCAGAGCCATCCTATTGAGCGAAGCCAGAAATTTTTGGAAAGTCCGCTTGAACTGTCTGCCCAGACTGTTGAACGTGTTTCATCGAAGCCGTGAAAATAAAGTCCGGTTTTTTCATCTTTCATAAGCTTTCGGATATTTTCAAGCTGAGAGATGATATCGGAAATAAGCTTGAGTTTGTCATACGAAACAGCGTATTCTGCCATAAACGGAAATGCCATATAAGTTCCGTCAAGCCATATCTGATTCGGATATATAGCTTTGTGCCAGAAGTTTCCGCATTTAAGCCTTGGTTGATTTTCAAGCTGATTTATGATTTTTCCGGCGGCAAGAAGATATTTTTTTTGGTTGGTCTTTTTATAAAGCCAGAGAAGATTTCTTCCTCCGTTTACGTTATCAAGATTGTAGTCAAGTGAGTTCATTGACGGTATATCGCCGTTTTCATCAACATAGCAGTTTGTGAACCTGGCAGCGTAATCAAGAAGCCGCTTGTCTCCAAGAAGCTTGTAAAGTCTGATTACTGCTAAAATCATACAACTGTCAATATAGTTCCATTTTGTTTTTTTGCGAAAGATGAAATTTTCTCTGTTCCAGAGCGGAAATGCCGGATCAGAGGGGAGAATCAGCATTTCGATATATTTTTTTACAGTTTCATCCCAGATCTGAGGTTGATTCATCCTGTTAAGCCTCCTGTTGCGATACCGCCGACAAATTTTTTCTGCGCAATGGCGAAAACAGTTATAGACGGAATAAGTCCTATAACCGATAATGCAATGATTTTCCGCTGTTCATAGCTTTGACCTGTGCTGTCTACAGATAGTCTCAGTGCGAGCGAGAGCGGATATTTTTCCACGGACTGAATCATTATCAGCGGATTTAAAAAATCGTTCATCGTCCACAAAAATGTGAAAACTGCTATCGAAATTATCGCCGGTTTTATGGACGGAACGAGTATGAAAACCAGAGTTTTTAATGAGCCGCAGCCGTCTATTCTTGCGGCTTCATCAAACTCTTTCGGAACTGCATCGAAGAATCGTATCAAAATGAACACGAACATTCCCTCTGCCGCAAACAGCGCAGGAATAGTTAATGGTATATATGTATCGAGGAGCTGCATCTTGCTCCACATAAGAAACATCGGCATTATCGTTACTATCGACGGCATGAGCATACTTGTGAGCAGAAGAGCTTTAAACAGCTTTTTAAAGGGAAAGTCAAACCTTGAAAAGCCGTATGCAACAAGAACCGACGATATAACTGCAAATACGGTTTTGGGCAGTATTATTTTAAAGGTGTTGAGAAAATAATGTCCCATTGTATACGGAGTAACGGTTTGCCATGCAGCTTTAAAAACGCTGAAATCGAAGCTTTTTGGTATTATTCCGACAGAACTGAAAATTTCCTCGTTGCTCTTGAAAGAAGCTCCGAGAAGCCAGAGCAGAGGGTAGAGCATGACTGCTGAGACAGATATGAGAAAAATATAAGCAATAATGCGCTTTTTCAGATATTTTATCATTTTTCGTCCCTCCGCTTTATCCAGCCGGAAACGATATACATAACGGCTACGGCTGCTGCAATTATCATGAAGAGAAGCCATGAAACAGCGTTGGCAGCACCGATTTCATTATAGCGGAACATCTCATCGTAAATCAGCATTCCGAGGGTGTATGTACTTTTAAGAGGTCCTCCGGAGGTTATCATGTATGGTGCGTTGAATTCCTGAAAAGCGGATATAATTTGCAGAATCAGGTTGACAAATATCACTCCGCGAAGCTGAGGAAGGGTTATGGAGAAGAATGCTCTTATACTGCCGCAGCCGTCAACTTTTGCAGCGTCGTAAAGCTCTTTTGGAATGTTTTTCAGAGACGTGAGAAAAATTATCATAGTTGAGCCGAATTCCCATAAACGCAGCAGAATTATAATGAATATTGCCTTATCCGGACTCCCATACCAGCTTACCGGAGAAGCCCCTATCAATTCGAGAAATTGATTTACCAGTCCTTTCGACGTGAAAAGATACTGCCACATGATAACGACAGAGAGATTTGCTCCGAGAATAGAGGGAATATAGAAAGCTGTTCGGAAAAATCCCATCCCCTTTATTTCAAGACTTAAAATTACTGCCGTAAACAGGGAAAAAATCAGTTTTGCCGGAACAAGTATCACGGCGTATTTAAGCGTTACTTTAACGGCATTGCGGAAGTCTTCGGATTTGATAAGATTTATGTAGTTTTCAAAGCCGGTAAATTCCGGAGTTGTATTGCCGTTATAATCGGTTAATCCAAGAACGAACGAGCAGACGAACGGATAGAGCGTAAAGATAAGAAATCCGGCTATAAACGGCGATATAAGAAGAAGCCCTGTAAATCGGCTTACCCCGACCGGATTCCGGTAGGTTCTCTTTTTCATTTTCTCACTCTTTCAAGATATGCGTTTATTTCTTCATACATTTGCTTTGCGGCAGAAGCGGTGTCGGACGTTCCGTAAGAAACGCTTTCAATGGCTGTGTTGCATATTTCTTTCATCCTCGAAAGCTCCATATACGGACTTATAGTAACGGTATCAAGCTGTTCGAGGAGATCGTCGTTTTCCTTGGCAAGACCGGAAAGTCTGCCGCTTTTTTCCAAAGCGTTCTCAGCATACGACGAAGCCGGAATGCCTCTTGATGTTCCGAGAATTACGGCGCACTCTTCGTTATTGAGAAGAAAATTCATAAACGCAGCCGCCTCATCGGGATGAGAAGTGTTTTTCGATATGGCATAAAGCATTGAGGGTTTTACCATCCAGCCGCCGGAAGAGCCGTTTTCACCGGTCAGAAAGGGTCCTGCTTCAAGAACGTTTTCATCAAGAACAGATTCGTATTTTCCGACAGAACTTCCCCATTCCAGAACTCCGGCAACGTTTCCTCCGATAAATTCAGGCGATTCATAAAGAGCCGCATTGCCGTCTTCATCGGTTCTTGCGCTGATAGTTCTTATAACATGATTGTCCTCAAGTCTTTTATAAAAATCAAGAGCTTCTTTGATATCCTCCTGAGTGAAACCAAGTTCGCCGTTCATCGTTATAAATTCTTTACCCGTTTTTTGCTGAACATAAACGACTGCAAGATACCATGCCGTTCCTCCAGACTGAATATCAAGGTCGAGAGGATAGAGATTCTTTTTACCGAATTTTTCACCGAGAGCGAGCAGCTCATCCCATGTTTCGGGATATTCAGCTCCGACGATTTCGTAAACATCGGAATTGTAGAATAATCCTCTTCCCGAAAGTGAAACCGTAACAGCGTTGAGATTACCTCTTCTTATGCCGAAAGACAGCGTTTCTTCATCAAATCCTGAAAGATCGAGAAATGCATGATGTTCTGAATTATCACTAAGCAGAGAAAGGTCATAAAAACCGTCTCCTTCCGGAGAGAGCGAAACGAGCCAGTCATAATTTATCTGCATGATATCGGGTTCGGTATTTCCGGCTATCTGTGAAGCGGCTTTTTCAGTCCAGCCGTCCCAGCCGCCGTATTCAGGGATTATTTCGATTTCGGGATGAAGCGTGTTCCAGAGCTTTATTGCTTCAAGAGTTGCTTCGTGGCGGTCGTCGCCGCCCCACCATGAAAAACGGAGACTGCATTTATCAAGCTTGCCGTCGGGCATGGTAATTGAATTTTGTTTTTTTCCGCAGGCAGAGAGCGATAAAGCGCACAAGCAAACTGCGGCTTTAAATATTTTTGTTTTCATACTCTTTGTCCCATAATGATATAATGATATAATGATATATTTTATTATACTATACATTTTAATAAAAGTAAACCCTGAAGAAAATTTTTTCAAAAAAAATGTCATACCAAGCGGTATGACAGAAAGATAAATATTATATAATGCGGTTTATTCAACCCCCGAAGAGGGAGTTAAGCGAAATTTATAGTAAACGACAAAAGCTTTTGGCGTTTACTATTTGCCTATACGCACGGAGCAAACGAAAGTGAGCGTATGTGCGAGGCGCTTAAAATAATTATTATAGCGAACGTCAATTATTTTTGACGTTCACTATAAATTATCGGATCAGACACCGAAAAGAAGCTTATCGTAAGTCGGGAACGGCCAGCTTGTTTCGGCTGTAAGAGTTTCAGCCTTATCGGCGGCGCTGCGGAGATCGTCCATAGCCGGAAGAATTCTGTCACGAACGAACTCAGAAGCAGGAACAGCTTCTTCAATAGTTTTAAGTTCATCAATATCCTTTTCAAGAACAGATGTGCAGGAGTCCATTTTGTCAATAAGAGCGGAAAGCTCGGTAACAATCTTAGTTTCGTAAGCACACGCTGCTTCGGGAGCTACGCTCTTCTTGACTGCGACTGATGAAGCTGTTTCCGATGTAAATTTAGACACAGCCGGAATGATCTCTTTTCTTGCCATATCAACCATTGTGACGGCCTCGATATTAACGGACTTAACGTAGTTTTCAAGCATAATATCACGGCGTGAATAGATCTCGGCTTCCGTGAAGATTCCATGGGACGTAAGCATATCAATGTTCTTTTTATCGCAGATTTTCGGCATAGCGTCGGGAGTGGTTTTCAGGTTGAGGAGACCTCTTGCTTCGGCTTCTTTTATCCATGCGTCATCATAACCGTTTCCGTTGAAAATGATTCTCTTATGAGCCTTGATATTCTCTTTGATAAGCTGGTGAAGCTCTTCGTTGAAGTCGGAGGCGGATTCAAGACGATCTGCAAACTGCTTTAAAACCTCGGCTACAGCAGCGTTGAGGTGGATATTAGCGCATGAAATGCTGTTTGAAGAGCCAAGCATACGGAATTCAAACTTATTGCCTGTGAAAGCGAAAGGAGAGGTTCTGTTACGGTCTGTGGTATCCTTGCTGAACTGAGGAAGAACATCTACGCCGAGCTTCATCTTTTCCTTTTTGCCGCCTGCATAAGGAGTATCGTTCTCGATAGCTTCAAGAACTTCTGTAAGCTCGTCGCCAAGGAAAATGGAAATTACAGCCGGAGGAGCTTCGTTTGCGCCGAGACGGTGATCGTTTCCGGCAGTTGCAACTGAAAGTCTGAGTAAATCCTGATAATCGTCAACAGCCTTGATAACGGCAGTGAGGAAGAGAAGAAATTGTGCGTTCTCGTAAGGAGTTTTTCCGGGAGAGAGAAGATTTTCTCCTGTATCTGTGGAGATAGACCAGTTGTTGTGCTTGCCTGAGCCGTTTACACCGGCGAAAGGCTTTTCGTGGAGCAGACAAACAAGTCCGTGACGAAGAGCGACTTTCTGCATGATCTCCATAGTAAGCTGGTTGTGGTCGGCAGCGATATTTGTTGTTGTGTAAATAGGAGCAAGCTCGTGCTGAGCGGGAGCAACTTCGTTATGCTTTGTCTTTGCAAGGATTCCGAGCTTCCAGAGCTCCTTGTCGAGGTCTGCCATATATTCTGCAACTCTCGGCTTGATAGAGCCGAAATAGTGATCTTCCATTTCCTGTCCCTTAGGAGATTTAGCTCCGAAGAGAGTTCTGCCTGTCATGATGAGATCTTTGCGCTGTTTCCAGAGCTCACGGTCTACAAGGAAGTATTCCTGTTCCGGGCCGACTGACGTTTTAACGCAGCGGACTTTGTCGTTGCCGAAGAGCTTGAGTATTCTCAATGCCTGACGGTTGATAGCTTCCATGGAACGAAGAAGCGGAACTTTTTTATCAAGAGCTTCGCCGCCGTAGGAGCAGAATGCAGTCGGGATATAAAGAGTGCCGTCCTTGATGAAAGCGTAGGAAGTCGGATCCCAAGCCGTATATCCTCTTGCTTCAAAAGTAGCTCTGAGACCGCCTGACGGGAATGAGGATGCGTCCGGTTCGCCTTTTACAAGCTCTTTGCCTGAGAATTCCATGATAACTCTTCCGTCCGGTGAAGGAGAGATAAAGCTGTCGTGCTTTTCGGCAGTGATGCCTGTCATAGGCTGGAACCAGTGAGTGTAGTGAGTAGCTCCCTTAGCGATAGCCCAGTCCTTCATAGCGGAAGCAACTGCGTCTGCAACGGAGCTGTCGAGCGGAGTTCCACGGTCGATAGTTTTTTTAAGGCTTTTGTAGACCTTTTCAGAAAGCGAAGCCTTCATTACTCTGTCGTCGAAAACCATACAGCCAAAATATTCAGTAACCTTTTCCATAGTTAAAAACCTCCGATTATTTATTGATTGATGCTTTTATAAAATCCGCAAATAATTTATGCGGTTTATTGGGACGTGATTTGAATTCCGGATGAAACTGAACTCCGACAAACCAAGGATGCTGCGGAAGTTCGACTATTTCAACAAGTCTTTCATCCGGTGAAACGCCGGCAATTCTCATGCCTGAATCAGTTATGGACTTGCGGTAGGCGTTGTTGAATTCAAAACGGTGGCGGTGACGTTCGTATATAAGCTCTTCGCCGTAAATTTCACGGCAGCGTGAATCTTTGGCGAGCTTGCAGGGATAAAGTCCGAGACGCATCGTTCCGCCTTTCTGCGAGACGTTTTTCTGATCTTCCATAATATCTATGACAGGATCGGGAGTTTCGCCGAATTCAGCAGAGTTTGCAGCTTTCAGTCCGAGAACGTTTCTTGCGTATTCGATAACTGCCATCTGCATTCCGAGACATATGCCGAAAAACGGGATGTTATTTTCTCTTGCATAGCGGACTGATTCTACCATTCCCTCGATTCCTCTGTGACCGAATCCTCCCGGAACGATTATGCCGTCGCAGTCCTTGAAGATATCTGGAGCGGTTTCGGCGGTTATATTTTCCGAATCTATCCACTTGATATCAACGCAGGAATCATTGACGATACCGCCGTGACGGAGAGCCTCTGCAACCGAAAGATAAGCGTCATGAAGTTCAACGTATTTTCCGACAAGTCCGATAGTGACTGTCTTATGAGCGTTTTTGGCTCGCTGAACCATTTCAGTCCACTCGGTTAGATCGGGAGCTTTGTTTTCAAGACCGAGTCTGCGGCAGACCGCTTCGGCAAGCCCTTCTTTTTCCAGCCAGAGAGGAACTTCATAAAGCGAAGGAGCTGTGAGATTCTGTATAACGTCCTCTTTCCGGATATTGCAGAAAAGAGCAATTTTATCACGCATATCTTCGGGGACGTTTCTTTCGCTTCGCAAAACGATTATATCCGGCTGAATACCGATAGAGAGAAGTTCTTTGGTAGAATGCTGCGTAGGTTTGGATTTAAGCTCCTCCGAACCTGCAATATAGGGAACGAGCGTTACATGAATATATGCGACGTTGTTTCGTCCCTGTTCGGTACCTACCTGCCGTATTGCTTCAAGGAACGGAGTTGATTCAATATCTCCGACTGTTCCTCCGATTTCGGTTATAACAACGTCGGCGCCTGTATCTTTAGCAAGGCTGTAAACCTTGTCTTTGATTTCGTTGGTTATATGAGGAATTACCTGAACTGTTCCGCCGAGATAATCTCCTCTTCTTTCTTTAGTGATAACATTCCAGTAGATCTTGCCTGTTGTGATATTTGAGTTGACTGAAAGATTTTCGTCAACAAAGCGTTCATAGTGACCGAGATCGAGGTCTGTTTCCGTACCGTCGTCGGTTACGAAAACCTCGCCGTGCTGAAACGGCGACATAGTTCCCGGGTCAACGTTGATATACGGATCGAATTTCTGTATCGTGACCTTATAGCCACGCTGTTTCAGAAGTCTTCCGAGTGAAGCGGCTGTTATTCCCTTTCCAAGACCGGAAACAACTCCGCCTGTTACAAATATGTATTTGGTTGACATGAATAGTAACTCCTTATTTTATCGTAGATTGAATAACCGCAGGTTTTAAGCGTGCTGCGCTGGGCGGCGGAGAGCAGCAGTCCGTTCGTCATTGATTCGCTTGACTCACTGCTCTTCAGGGAGACTCTGCCTCCCTTGCACACCCTTCGCCAAAGGGGAGCACATCCACTTTGGAAGCCCATTATTAGCGTGCTTCGCACTTTTTGTTTTTGTTTTAGTCCTGATCCTGAAGAGCGTCGTAGCCCTCTTCGCCTGTACGGATTTTGATAACGTTTTCGATATCGTAGATAAAGAGCTTTCCGTCGCCGATATTTCCGGTGTAAAGAGCTGCTCTTGCTGCGTCGATAACCTTGCGTACAGGAACTGCGCATACTGCAATTTCCGCTTTAACTTTAGGAAGAAGATTTACTTCGATAGGAGCGCCTCTGTAATATCCTGTCTGTCCCTTCTGCATACCGCAGCCGAGAACGTTTGTAACAGTGATACCTGTAACGTCGATAGCTTCCATTGCGGAAATAAAGTCCTGAAGCTTCTGCTGTTTGAATACGGCAACGATTTTTGTCATTTTGTCAGTACCGTCAATTGAAGGAGTTGAATAGTTTTCAACTTCAACCGATTTTTCAACCGGAACTTTGACAACGCTCTTTGCGTCGTCTTTTGTATAGCCTTTCATCATGGAGTCGGACATTGAAGGAGCAAAGTCGGCATATGATGAAACAAGTCCGTGTTCTGTAACATCAAGACCGATAACTTCTTCCTGTTCTGAAGCTCTGAGTCCGATAGTGTGCTTGATTACCTGGAATACGATTATCATTGTTACAACTGTCCAGCCGCCTACTGCGAGAACTCCGAGAAGCTGTTTGCCGAGAAGCTCAAAACCGCCGCCGTAGAATAAGCCTTTTCCTGCGATTCCGCTTGCTCCGCCGTTCTGAGCGATTGCAAATCCGGGAGCTTTGTCTGTTGCGAAAAGACCGACTGCGATTGTTCCCCAGAGACCGTTCATCATGTGAACTGCAACTGCTCCGACAGGATCGTCAACGTGGAGAACATAATCAAGGAACCATACGCCGAAGCATACGAGAAGTCCGGAAACTATACCTACGCAAAGAGCGCCGAAGCAATCAAGAACGTCGCATCCTGCGGTGATTCCGACAAGTCCTGCCAAAGAAGCGTTAAGGCACATCGAAACGTCAGGCTTGCCGTATTTGAGCCATGTGAAGATCATGCAGGTAACTGTTGCGACTGCGGGAGCTACTGTTGTTGTAAGGAAGATAGAGCCGAGCATTTCAACAGACTGTGAAGCGGCAGGGTTGAATCCATACCAGCCGAACCAAAGGATGAATACGCCAAGAGCTCCGATAGTAAGGTTATGTCCGGGAATAGCGTTTACTTTTATTTCGCCGTCTTTAGCTTTTGTGAATTTGCCGATACGAGGTCCGAGAATAGACGCTCCGACGAGTGCGGAAATACCGCCTACCATATGAATTGCGCATGAACCGGAAAGATCATGGAATCCCATCTGATAAAGCCAGCCGTCCGAGTTCCAGATCCAGTGAGCTTCGATCGGATATATCAGAGCACTGATAACGCCTGAATAGATACAGTATGAAATAAACTTTGTTCGCTCCGCCATTGCTCCGGAAACGATAGTTGCCGTTGTTGCACAGAATACAAGGTTGAACACAAAGTTAGAGAAATCAAAATTGTCGTAGGATGTGAAAATATCAAATCCGGGCTTTCCGATAAGGCCGAATGCATCCTCGCCGAGGAGAAGTCCAAATCCGATAAGTATGAACATTACCGTACCGATACAGAAGTCCATAAGGTTTTTCATAATGATGTTGCCGGCATTTTTTGCTCTTGTGAAGCCTGTTTCTACCATTGCAAAACCTGCCTGCATGAAGAACACGAGTGCGACGGCGATCAGAAACCAGACTCCGAAAACCATGCCGTGAGTTTGCTCGGTTACTTGTTCAACAATTTTTTCAATTGTTTCAGCCATAATTACTACCTCCAGTTATCTGCCTGAATTATATTCTGTAAATTCAGGTTTAATTACAAAAGGGTGTACGATATCCCGAAATCTCAGGACATCATACACCCCTTTGTGTATGGAATTAAGCGCTTAAAAATAAATAGAGGGAGCTGCAGACCTTTATGTCTTCAGCTCCCTTGCTGTTTACATTAACAGTATATACCCGAATTTGGATTTTGTCAATAGCTTTTTGAGATTTTGTTTAAAATGATGAAATTTGAAGCTTTGTTGAACGATTTTGTTGCAGTTTGAATAGATATGATTTTATTCGACAGGAATTTGCTGAATTTAAATAATTTTTTTCAAAAACCGTTGACACTTTTTGAGGAAGATGCTATAATAAATGTATAATATTAAAAAAGGGGGGCTTTTTATGAAAGGTTTATACAAATCTGTTGTCTCATGGGCAGCCTCGGCAGCACTTTTGGTTACAGGTATTACATCTGTGACTGCAACAGCGGAATCGAAGGTTATGGTTGGATATCCGGTATATATGCAGAGTGGAAATAATTGTTGGGCTTATGCTGTTTTGTCAATGAATAATTTTTTGACCGGAATTAATTATCAAGTTGAGTATGTTTATGGTACATATATAACGGTAACAGGAAATACTTATGTTAATAACTCGGGTGCAAATCTTGATGAATGTTATGGCGTAATAAATTATTTGCTTTCTTCTTATTCCCCAACAAAAATAAATGATGATATGGCTTTTTCATTGATAAAGTCAAAGGTGAATGCAGCACTTCCTTCGTTAATTGGCGGTTATTATTATGGTAACCCAGGTTCGGTTACCGGACACGCAGTTGTACTGATCGGATATAGTGATTGGACAAATTCCGACGGTTCCAGAGATACTTCTATATACTATATGAACCCGGCAACAGGTGCGATAGAAAATTATCCGTATAATACAAATGCTACGACACAATTTTTTAAAAGCGGCTCCCGTATTTTTAACTGGAGTAATGCCGGTTCTGTATATTTGAACTAAGGAGGGATAAATATGAAAAAAATATTAACCATGAGTATAGCACTTTTAATGTCTGTTTCTGCCTTTTCATGCGGTAAAACAAACAAATCCGAAATCGAGCCCGTCGCTAATGAACCTTCATCAAAAGAAATTGTTACAACCGAATCTGTAGAACAAAATACAAAAGAAATTGTGGCAACGGAGGCGGCTGAACAAACTACAGAAGAACATTTAAACATACCTTTTACCGGTATCAGTTCAAAAGAGGATGTGCGGGAATTAGCACTTAATGAACGCAAAAGGGAAGTGGATTACAATACTCTTATTGGCAAAAATGGTTTTTATGGTATTTTTTCTTCGTTTTTAAGTCCGCAGAATCCTCTTGGTCTGAGAGAAGGAACTGACGAAAGAGCTTATATTGTAAAGCCGTTTAAATATGCTGTTGTTGATGAGACTTCATTTTTAACTATCAGAAATGCATGGTATTTTCCTATTGCTTCTGAAAACGGTCGATATATCGGTATGATGTTCGCTGATTGTACAATGCCGGAGCTTGATGACATCATGTGTGGCGGTTCGGAGGAATTCGCTCCGGAGCTGAATGAAGCTCTTGAAAAAGGAAGTATCGCCATATTCAATGACGGCGGACTGAACTCAATGTACGGCATTTACGAGGATAATACCATTATTACGTTAAGCGGTGATGAAGATTACAAAGGAAGCCTGACATTTGACGAGGTGAATCAGGAAGTGAATCTTATAACTCCGGAAAGAATAAATGAAAAAATAGAAATAGATTCCAGCGTTTATGACAGGAATTGCGAAGTAGAGTTGATTTATTAATACAAATTGCACAAAAATAATATTCCCTCTTGACATTCATCATAAAATATGATAATATAAATCAGAACAAGGACGTTCATGAAAGACACAGTGTCTTTTATGGGCGTCTTTTTATTTTGAAGCAGATTCAAAGGTGAATTTGCGGAAAGGCTGTGACTTATATGGATAATTTCAGAAAAGAAGCTCCTTATGAGCAGCAGGGCTTATACCGCCCTCAATTTGAGCATGATAACTGTGGAATCGGTGCAGTTGTTAATATTAAAGGAAAGAGATCGAGAGAGGTTGTTGAAAACGCTCTCAGAATAGTTGAAAAGCTGGAGCATCGTGCCGGAAAGGACGCAGAGGGAAGAACCGGCGACGGTGTTGGTATTCTTGTCCAGATGCCTTACAGCTTCTTTAAAAAGGAAACCACAGCTCTTGGATTCGATATCGGCGAAGAGGGCGATTTCGGTGTTGGAATGTTTTTCTTTCCTAATAATGAGCTTAAAAGAAATCAGGCAAAAAAGCTTTTTGAAATAATCCTTGCCAAAAAGGGAATGGATTTTCTCGGCTGGAGAGAAGTTCCATCTGTTCCGCAAATTCTTGGTCAGAAAGCTCTTGACAGTATGCCGTTTATCATGCAGGGATTCGTTAAAAGACCTGCTGACTGCGCAAAGGGAATAGAGTTCGACCGTCGTCTTTATATCGCAAGACGTATCTTTGAGCACTCAAATGAGAATACTTATGTTGTTTCTCTTTCAAGCAGAACTATAGTGTATAAGGGAATGTTCCTTGTTGACGAACTCAGAAAATTCTATTGCGACTTACAGCGTGACGATTTTACGTCCGCTATTGCAATGGTTCATTCAAGATTTTCAACAAATACTAATCCGAGCTGGCAGAAGGCTCATCCGAACCGTTTTATCGTCCACAACGGCGAGATAAATACTATCACAGGCAACGCCGATAAAATGCTTGCCCGTGAGGAGACGATGTACTGCGAGACTCTTAAAAATGATATGAACAATATTCTTCCGGCTATCAATGCCGAGGGTTCTGATTCGGCAAGACTCGATAATGCCCTTGAATTTATGGTGATGTCGGGAATGCCTCTTCCTCTTGCAGTTATGATAACTATTCCCGAACCTTGGAAAAACAGCCGTACTATTTCCAAATCCAAGTACGATTTCTATCAGTATTACGCTACGATGATGGAGCCTTGGGACGGCCCGGCTTCTATTCTTTTCTCCGACGGCGATGTTATGGGAGCTGTCCTCGACAGAAACGGTCTCCGTCCTTCAAGATACTGTATTACAAGCGACGGTTTCCTCATTCTTTCCTCCGAAACAGGCTGCATCGACATTCCGCCTGAAAAAATTGTTAAAAAGGACAGACTTCGTCCGGGAAGAATGCTTCTTGCCGATACAAAAAAAGGCATTATCATCGACGATGAGGAACTGAAAAACACCTACGCTTCACGTCAGCCTTACGGCGAATGGCTTGATGCAAATCTCGTTCGTCTGCATGATCTTCATATTCCGAACAAGAATGTAAAAAGCTACAGCCGTGATGAATTGAGAAAGCTTCAGAAAGCTTTCGGTTACTCTTATGAGGATATAAAGAACAGCATTCTTCCTATGGCTGAAAAAGGCGCAGAACCGATTGCTTCTATGGGTTCTGATATTCCTCTTCCGCCGCTTGACAAGAAAAAAGTTCCGCTTTTCAATTATTTCCGCCAGCTTTTTGCTCAGGTAACAAATCCTCCGTTCGACGCTATTCGTGAGGAGATCGTTACCGATACGAGCGTTTATATCGGCGAGGACGGAAACATTCTTGAAGAAAGACCGGATAACTGCCGTGTTCTGAAAATAGAAAATCCTATCCTTACCGGAACTGATATGCTCAAGATCAAGAGCATGAACGTTGAGGGACTTAAAACCGCCGTTATTCCGATAACATATTATATAGGAACGTCCCTTGAAAAAGCTATAGAACGTCTTTTTATTGATGCTGACAAAGCTTATCGTGAGGGAGCGAATATTCTTATTCTCTCCGACAGGGAAGTTGATGAATATCACGCTCCGATTCCGTCGCTTCTTGCCGTTGCAGCTCTTCAGCAGCATCTCGTTTCCACAAAGAAGAGAACTGCGGTTGCTATGATTCTTGAAAGCGCAGAACCGAGAGAGGTTCATCACTTTGCAGCGCTGCTCGGTTACGGAGCTTGTGCGGTAAATCCGTATCTGGCTCAGGAAACTATCCGTGATCTTATTAATACTGGTATGCTCGACAAGGATTTCTATGCCGCCGAGGACGATTACAACAGCGCAATTCTTCATGGCATCATTAAGATAGCCTCTAAAATGGGTATTTCGACTATTCAGTCTTATCAAGGCTCTAAGCTCTTTGAAGCAGTCGGCATTTCGCAGGAAGTTATTGATAAGTATTTCAGAGGAACAGTCAGCCGTATCGGTGGTATTACTTTAAGCGATATCAGACGGCGCACTGAGGAGCTTCATTCAGCAGCTTTCGATCCGCTTGGACTTTCCGTAAACAGAGGAATCGCAAGTTCGGGCAGCCATAAGCTCAGAAGCGGCGCAAGCGAGCATCTTTACACTCCGGAAACTATTCATCTTTTGCAGGAAGCTGCTAAAACCGGAAACTATGATATTTACAAGCAGTATTCTGAATGTCTTAACAGAGAGGAAAACGCTCTTACGCTGAGAAGTCTGCTTGACTTTAAATTTGATGAAAACGGCGGAATCCCGATAGACGAAGTAGAAAGCGTTGAAAGCATCTGCCATAGATTCAAGACCGGCGCAATGTCTTACGGTTCTATTTCACAGGAAGCGCACGAATGCATGGCGGTTGCCATGAACAGAATAGGCGGAAAATCCAACTCCGGCGAGGGCGGTGAAAGTCCGGAAAGACTTAAATCTGACCGTTGCTCTGCGATCAAGCAGGTTGCATCAGGACGTTTCGGCGTTACCTCGGAATATCTCGTTTCCGCAAAGGAAATTCAGATAAAAATGGCTCAGGGAGCAAAACCTGGCGAGGGAGGGCATCTTCCTTCCGGAAAGGTTTACCCTTGGATAGCGAAAACACGTCATTCAACGGCTGGAGTAGGACTTATTTCTCCTCCTCCCCACCATGATATCTATTCTATCGAAGACCTTGCACAGCTTATCTACGACCTTAAAAACGCTAACGATAAGGCAAGAATTTCTGTTAAACTGGTTTCTGAAGCAGGCGTTGGAACGGTTGCGGCAGGCGTTGCAAAAGCAGGAGCGCAGGTAGTTCTTATTTCCGGCTACGACGGCGGTACGGGAGCTGCTCCGAGAAGCTCTATCTACAATGCCGGACTTCCTTGGGAGCTTGGTCTTGCGGAAGCTCACCAGACTCTTATCATGAACGGGCTCCGTTCTAAGGTCGTTATCGAAACCGACGGCAAGCTTATGACTGGAAGAGACGTTCTTGTTGCCGCTCTTCTCGGAGCAGAGGAATACGGCTTTGCTACAGCTCCGCTTGTAACAATGGGATGCGTGATGATGCGTGTCTGCAACCTTGATACCTGTCCTATGGGTATTGCAACGCAGAATCCGGAGCTTAGAAAGCGTTTTCAGGGCAAGCCCGAATATATCATTAATTTCATGCATTTTGTTGCTCAGGAGCTTCGTGAATATATGGCTAAACTCGGTATCAGAACCGTTGATGAACTTGTCGGAAGAACAGATCTGCTCTTTAAGAAAGATACTCCCGAAGCTGAGAAAATCGACTTCTCCGAGATACTTAAGGCTGCTCCGGACGACGCAAAACATTGCTTTGATCCTGCTGATATTTATGATTTCAAGCTTGATGAAACAGTTGACAAAACCGTTATCATGAAGAAAATGAGCTCTGCTCTCAAAAATAAAACAAAGAAAACTATTGATATAAACGTTGTAAACACAGACCGTTCTCTCGGTACGCTTTTCGGAGCTGAGATAACCAGAAAATACGGCGATAATACTCTTGAGGACGACACATACACTGTTAAATGTACAGGAAGCGGCGGACAGAGCTTCGGCGCATTCATTCCAAAGGGACTCACCCTTGAACTTTCCGGCGACAGCAACGACTACTTCGGAAAAGGACTTTCCGGAGGCAAGCTGATTCTTTATCCTCCGAAAAATTCAGGCTTCAAGGCTGACGAGAATGTCATAGTCGGAAACGTTGCGCTTTACGGAGCAACCTACGGTAAAGCATTTATCAATGGAATCGCAGGCGAGCGTTTCTGCGTAAGAAATTCAGGAGCAGTTGCGGTCTGCGAGGGAACTGGCGACCACGGATGCGAATACATGACCGGCGGAAGAGCCGTTATTCTCGGTAAAACCGGAAAAAATTTCGCAGCAGGAATGTCCGGCGGTATTGCCTATGTTCTCGATGAAGACAGAGACCTTTACATGAAGCTGAATAAATCCCTCGTCTCCCTCGAAGGAGTTACTGAAAAATACGATATTATAGAGCTTAAAAATATTATCGAGGAACACGCTGCTGCCACAGGTTCTGAAAAGGCAAAGAAAATTCTTGAAAATTTTGAGGAGTATATCCCTTGCTTCAAGAAGGTTATTCCTCACGATTATGCAAAAATAAGAAGCGCAGTTCTTGCTCTGGAAGAAAAGGGAATGACGAGCGAACAAGCTGAAATAGAGGCATTTTTCATTACAAGAAAGGAGGCTTGAGCAATGGGTAAGCCAACAGGATTTTTAGATTTTGAAAGAATAAACAGCGCTGCCATTGAGCCTGCCGAGAGAATAAAAAATTATAATGAATTCCATACTCCGCTAAGTGACGAGCAGAGAAAACAGCAGGCGGCAAGATGCATGGACTGCGGAGTTCCTTTCTGTCAGAACGGAAAAGTTTTATGCGGCATGATTTCGGGATGTCCGCTTAATAATCTTATTCCCGAATGGAACGATCTTCTCTGTTTCGATCACAAGGAACAGGCTTTAAGGCGTTTGCTTATGACGAATAATTTCCCTGAATTTACTTCGAGAGTTTGTCCTGCTTTATGCGAAAAAGCCTGCACCTGCGGGCTGAACGGCGACCCTGTTTCCGTTCGTGAAAACGAATTTGCCATTATCGAAAACGGTTTTGCACAGGGACTCATTAAGCCGGAAGTTCCTAAGATAAGAAGCGGCAAGAAAATAGCTGTAATAGGTTCCGGTCCGGCAGGACTTGCAGCGGCAGATACTCTTAACAGGAGGGGTCACAGCGTTACTGTTTTCGAGCGTTCTGACAGAGCCGGCGGACTTCTTATGTACGGTATCCCGAACATGAAACTTGAAAAGAAAATAGTAAACCGCCGTATCGAGCTTATGAAAGCTGAGGGTGTTGTGTTTGTTACAAATGCCGACGTTGGAAATAATATTTCGGCTGACGAGATAAAAGAAAACTTTGATGCCGTTATCCTCGCCTGCGGTTCATCCTCGCCCCGTGATATCAATGCCGAGGGACGTGACGCAAAAGGAATTTATTTCGCTGTTGATTTCCTTAAAGCAACGACTAAGAGTCTGCTTGATTCCGACTTGCAGGACGGAAATTATATATCTGCAAAGGATAAAAATGTTGTTATAATCGGCGGCGGAGATACCGGAAACGACTGCGTTGGAACTTCGATAAGGCACGGCTGCGCTTCGGTAGTACAGCTTGAAATGATGCCGAAGCTTCCTGATACAAGAGCCGAGGACAATCCGTGGCCGGAGTGGCCAAAGGTCAGCAAGACTGATTACGGTCAGGAAGAAGCTATAGCCGTTTTCGGTCATGACCCAAGAGTTTATCAGACGACGGTAAAGGAATTTATTAAGGATGAAAACGGCAGTCTTTGTACGGTAAAAACAGTTAAACTCGGATTTTCAGCCGATCCTGAATCCGGCAGAAGAATTATGCAGGAAATTGCCGGAAGCGAAGAATTTATCCCATGCGAGCTTTGTCTCATTGCCGCAGGTTTTACGGGAGCGCAGAACTATGTTGCCGAGGCTTTCGGAGTTGAACTGAATGAACGCAATGCTGTCAAAACCGATTCGGGAAAATTTGCTTCGACGGCTGAAAAGATTTTTACTGCCGGGGATATGCATATTGGTCAGTCGCTTGTCGTACGAGCAATAAGAGAGGGCAGAGACGCTGCCCGTGAGGTTGATCAGTACCTTATGGGATATACAAATTTATAAAGGAGAAAATTGCGGAGATGATTTATTCTGAAAATGAAATTCTTCAGTATATAGATGAAAACGACGTTAAATTCGTTAAGCTGACTTTTTGCAATTCAGAGGGCAGACTTAAAAATATATCTGTTTTATCTTCTGAAATGGCTTCCGTTTTCGAGCGTGGAATAAGGATAGCGGCTAAAAAAATTGAGGGCTTTTCCGCTGCCGGAGGAAGAGATCTGTTCCTTTTTCCGGATTCAAAAACCATGACCGTTCTTCCATGGAGACCTCAGCAGGGCAGAGTTATCAGAATGTTCTGCTATATCAAATATGCTGACGGAACTCATTTCGAGGGCGACAGCAGATACTTCCTTAAAAAAGCAATGAAACAGGCTCTTTCAAAAGGCTACTGCTTCCGCTTCGGAACATCATGCGAGTTTACTCTTTTCAAGAAAGATGAAAGCGGATTTCCAACCAAAACTCCTCATGATTTAGCCGGATACTGCGATATTGCTCCGGATGACAGAGGAGAGAATATCCGCCGTGAAGTTTGCTTAACTCTTGAACAAATGGGTATTCATCCTGTTTCTTCACGCCATGAAAGCGGATTTGGTCAGCATGAGATAGACTTTAACGCTTCTTCCGCAGTCAAAGCGGCAGATACGTTTTTAAGCTTTAAATCGGCAGTCAAGTCTGTATCGGAAAGAAGCGGCGTTCATGCAAGCTTTATGCCGAAACCTCTTCGTAACGACAGCGGAAACGGTATGCATATTGGATTTAATATTTTTCCCGAGGGTGACTTCTTTGAGGAGAAAAGCAGCGATACAGATGAAGAACTCAGATTTGCCGCAGCCGGAATCATGAAGCGTATTTGTGATTTTACTGTTTTCACCAATTCGACCGTGAACTCATATCAGCGGCTCGGTGAGTTTGCTGCTCCAAGAGACGTTGTATGGTCCGATGAAGAAGGGGCTCAGCTTATCAGGATAAGCAGTGACGGCGGAGATTCACCTGTGGTACTTCGTGCAGCAGACTGCGCCTGCAATCCTTATTACGTTCTGGGACTTATGATATATGCCGCTCTGGAGGGCATTGAGGAAAAGGCTCAGCTTCCGGAAAAGAACTGCGGAAGTGAGAAGCTTCCTTCAAATCTTGCGGAAGCCGCCAAGCTTGCAAAAGATTCAGAGTTTTTGAAAAAATACGTTCCCGAAAGTGTTCTGAACGAATTTATAGATGCAAGAGAAGCGGAATGGAAAGAATATTCGTCAGCTTACGATAAGGAAGCCTTTGAAGACAAGAAATATTTTTACAGTCTCTGACGGAGGTTTGTTTTGGAAAGTGTTCTTATTGTATCAAGCAGCAAAAACGCTGCGGAAGCGCTTGCCGGATTTATAAGAGAAGCATTTCAATGCAGCGTAAGAGGCGCAGAATCGGGTTATCAGGCTAAGGGAATATTCGGCGGAGAAAATTCGATAGAACTTGCTTTGATAAACGCTCCGCTTATGGATGAATCCGGACTGGAGCTTGCTGAATATATAACTGAAAATACGGCGGCAGGATGTATTCTTATAGTTAAGCCGGAGTTTGCGGAAAAGGCTGTTGAGAGGGCTGAAAAAAACGGTATAATAGTTGTTTCCAGACCGTTCAACAGGAATGTTTTGTATCAGCTTATAAAGGCGGTAGATATAACGGTACGCCGTTCGCTCAGGATGTATCAGGAGACTGTTCGTTTAGAGAAGAAAATTGACGAGATCAAGACGATCGACAAGGCAAAATTTCTTCTTATGGAGTTTAAGCAGATGACGGAGGCTCAGTCGCATGAGTATCTGGAGCAGTATGCCATGAATAAGCGTAAGAAGAAGTATATAGCTGCGCTTGAAATTATTGATAAAATCAACGAGCAATATTTGTAAAAAGAAAAAGCACGATCAATAGCTTTTTCAGATTGGTTTGGAGGATAGTTATGTTTGATTCCATACACGAAGAATGTGGTGTTTTCGGAATTTTTGAAAAAAATAATGCCGATGTTGCATCCTCTGTTTACTTCGGACTTTATGCACTTCAGCACAGAGGTCAGGAAAGCTGCGGTATCGCTGTCTGCGATGACGGAGTTTTCAGCCACAAGAGAGACAACGGTCTTGTTTCTGAGGTTTTCACCAGACCGGAGCTCGACCGTCTCGGAAAAGGAAATATAGCGGTCGGTCACGTTCGCTATTCCACTACGGGAGGAAAATCCCACAGTAATATCCAGCCTCTTGTTATCCGTCATGTCAAGGGCAATCTTGCTCTTGTTCATAACGGAAATCTTGTAAATGCCGCAAAGCTCAGGAGCGATTTCGAGCTTTCCGGAGCTATCTTCCACGGAACTTCAGATACCGAAGCTATTGCCTATTCTATCGTAAAAGAACGTCTTTCATGTCATTCTACCGAAGAAGCCGTTGAACGTGCCATGCCGCATCTTATCGGAGCATATTCATGTATTCTTATGACTGCGACAAAGCTTATTGCTTTCCGTGATCCGGATGGTTTTCGTCCCCTTTGCATTGGAAAAACTGAGGATGGAGCATATGTTGTCGCTTCCGAATCGTGTGCGCTGGAAACGGTCGGAGCTGAGTTTGTCTGTGATGTTGAAGCCGGTGAGATCGTCATTATAAGCGAAAAAGGTCTTCGTTCTGTCAGAACCAACTGTCGTGGAAAAAATAATATCTGTATTTTCGAGTATATTTATTTTGCACGTCCTGATTCGGTAATAGAGGATATTTCAGTTCACGGAGCAAGGATAAAAGCCGGCGAGCTTTTAGCGAAGCATAGTTCTGTTGATGCGGATATCGTTATCGGAGTTCCCGATTCCGGACTTGACGCTGCTCTTGGTTATTCCCGAAAAAGCGGTATTCCGTACGGTATCGGATTTATCAAGAATAAGTACATAGGAAGAAGCTTCATTCAGCCTGAACAGAATCAGCGTGAGAATGCCGTTAAGATAAAGCTGAATGCGGTAAAAGAATCTGTTGCCGGAAAACGTGTTGTCATGATAGACGATTCTATCGTTCGTGGTACTACAAGCGCAAGAATAGTCCGGCTTTTGCGTGAAGCGGGAGCTAAAGAGGTTCATGTAAGAATATCTTCGCCGCCGTTTATACATTCCTGCTATTTCGGAACGGATATAGATTCAGAAGAAAATCTGATAGCAAGCAAATGCAGCTCTACGGACGAAATTGCACGGTATATCGGAGCAGATTCGCTTGCATATCTTCCGGCAGATTCGCTTGGTGAGCTTATCGGAGGAAGAACGGATTTCTGTAAAGGCTGTTTCACCGGGAATTATCCTGTTGATGTTTCAGGCGCAGGTTTAAAGAATAAATTTGATGAAAAAATTCACAAGGCTACGGAGGAATAGATCATGTGTACAATAATGGGTTACTGCGGAAAAACAGGCGGTATGGATAAAGTTTCAAGAGGACTTGCGGCAACGGTTTCACGAGGTCCGGATGATTGCAGAATTATGGATTTGTCGGACGGAGTTCTCGGTTTTCAGAGACTTTCTATCATGGGACTTACTCCCGACGGAATGCAGCCTTTTGAACTGAATGGAAACTATGTTGTCTGCAACGGCGAAATTTACGGATTTGAAAAAATTAAACAGGAGCTTATCGGAAAGGGATATACTTTCAAAAGCGGAAGTGACTGTGAAATACTTCTTCCGATGTATAGCGAATACGGAACAGATATGTTCGTTAAACTCGACGCCGAGTTTGCCTGCATTATTTATGACAGTGATTCCCACGAATTTATTGCCGCACGTGATCCGATCGGAATCCGTCCGCTTTATTATGGATATGATGATGACGGAGCGATAGTTTTTGCAAGCGAAGCTAAAAACCTTGTTGAAATATGCAAAAAAATAATGCCGTTTCCTCCCGGACACTATTATAAAAACGGTGAATTTATCTGCTATCGTGATATAACTGAGGTCAGAGAAGTTATTCATGATGACCTTGAAACGGTATGTAAAAATATTCATGATAAGCTTGTTGCAGGTGTTGAAAAAAGACTTGCCGCCGATGCAAAGGTTGGATTTCTTCTTTCGGGCGGACTGGATTCTTCGCTGGTTTGTGCAATAGCTCAGCAGAAGAGTGATGCTCCGATAAAAACGTTTGCGATCGGCATGAATACCGACGCTATCGACCTTAAATATGCAAAGCAAGTCGCAGATTATATCGGAAGCGACCACACAGAAGTAATAATCACAAAGGACGATGTGCTTTCGGCGTTGGAAAGCGTTATAAAGCTTCTCGGAACATATGATATAACGACTATCCGTGCCAGCATGGGAATGTATCTTCTCTGTAAGGCTATACATGAGCAGACTGACATCAGAGTTCTTCTTACCGGAGAAATTTCAGACGAGCTTTTCGGCTACAAATACACGGATTTTGCTCCTTCGGCAGAAGAGTTCCAAAAGGAGTCGGTAAAGCGTGTAAAGGAGCTTCATATGTACGATGTTCTTCGTGCAGACCGCTGTATTTCGGTAAATTCTCTTGAAGCAAGAGTTCCCTTCGGAGATCTTGATTTTGTTGAATATGTCATGGCGATTGATCCTGAAATGAAGCTGAATAAGTACAACAAGGGAAAATATCTTCTTCGCCATGCTTTCGAGGGAGAATATCTTCCGCACGATATTCTTTACCGTGAAAAGGCTGCTTTCTCGGATGCTGTCGGTCATTCGATGGTTGATTATCTTAAAGAGTATGCTGAAGAAATTTACTCCGATGAAGAGTTTGAAACAAAGTCCGCAGCATATTCTCATGCACGTCCGTTTACTAAGGAATCTCTTCTTTACCGTGAGATATTCGAGAAATATTACCCGGAAATGAGCGAAATGGTCGTAGATTTCTGGATGCCGAACAAAGAGTGGGAGGGATGCAACGTTAATGACCCGTCCGCAAGAGTTCTTTCTAATTATGGCGAAAGCGGCTGTTAAATCGTAATAAAAAGGGCAGTTCATTTGCAAAAAATGCTGCTCCTTTTATGTTTTTAAGAAAATTTTCATTATTCTATTGGAAAAAATTGAAATTTGTGTTATAATTATCTCATATCAAATTTATGGAGGTAATTTTCTCAATGAGAATACGTCATAAACCATGGGCAAAGCCGGAGCTTGAGACTTGTCCATTCTATATACACGAACCGCAGGAGCATATGGGAAGTTGGAAAAATCTTTTCGATGATCCGGAAAAACCGCTGTATGTCGAGCTTGGATGCGGTAAGGGAGGATTTATCTCTCAGGCTGCTCCGGCTCATCCCGAGGTGAATTTCATTGCAATGGATATAAAAAACGAAATGCTTGTTCTCGCCAAAAGAAAGATTGAAAAAGCTTACGAAGAAAAAAATGCTTCCATTGATAATGTTAAGATCGCCATACAGAATATAGAGCGCATAGACCTTGCCTGGAACGAATCTGATAAAGCAGATCGTATATACATCAATTTCTGCAATCCGTGGCCTAAAAAGAAACATAAAAAACGCCGTCTTACGCATACGAGACAGCTTTTGAATTATAAAAAATTCCTGAAAGGCGAGCTTTGGTTCAAAACCGATGATGACGAGCTTTTTGAGGAATCCTTTGAATATTTTGCCGAGGCTGGTTACAGAATAAAATATAAAACGTTCGACCTTCACAGCGAGAGCCCCTATGAAAATTTTGTTACCGAACATGAAAAGATGTTCTCGGATGAGGGAAAGAAGATTAAATTTCTTATCGCAGAGCCGATTCGGGAGGAGTGAGCTTTTATGGAATTTCAGAAAAATACAAAAAATTTTTCGTTTGGCGGAGGATCGCTTAAAACTGCCGGAACAGGTTCTTTGGACAAGGCTGTTGACGCTCCTGCTGTTGAAACAAGAAAGGTCTGCGATAAAAAAAATATTCTGAAAAGTGCGGCAAACGCTGCATTGCTGTCAGCTGTTGTTATTTTTAAAAATAAGAGAAAAAACAGAAAATAATAAAAAAATTCTTAAAATCACTGGACAAATATGTCTTCTTGTGATATAATTAAATTGTCCTTTAAGCTGATCCTGTGAGGTTGGCAAGGCGTGTTTGCTTAATTTTTATAACTATAATCAAGCTATATCTATAAGTATGCTCGTCTGAAAAGGTCAGACGGGCATTTTTTATGAAAGGAGCTGATCAAGTCTGGAAACTAAACGCATTATTATGGACGAACAGGCTATGAATCGAGCTGTTGCAAGAATTTCTTATGAAATTATCGAACGTAATAAGGGAACCGAAAATCTTTGTGTTATCGGCATTTTATCAAGAGGCGTTCCTATCGGCAGGAGAATTTCCGATAAGCTTTCAGAGCTTGAACAAACCATAGTCCCTTTCGGCTCGCTTGATATCACACCATATCGTGACGATTCCAGAACCGATGTATGCGACGAGAAAACCGACATTCCTTTCGATATAAATGCTAAAAATGTTGTTCTGGTTGACGATGTTATTTTCACTGGAAGAAGCTCCCGTGCCGCTATCGACGCTCTCATAAAAAGAGGTAGACCGTGTTCGATCCAACTTGCCGTCCTTGTTGACAGAGGACACCGTGAGCTTCCGATACGTCCGGACTATGTGGGAAAAAATCTTCCCACTTCTCACAGCGAAGAGGTTCAGGTCTTTGTTAAGGAGTTGGATGATATCGACAGCGTTATTATAAAATAAGGAGGAAATTATGTCTGATTCTATCCTGATAAAAAATATCAGAGCGGTAGACGCTAAAAATGATAAAGTTACCGACGTTTTCCTGAAAGACGGAATTATTGCCGATATAGGCAAAAATCTTCATACCGGCGCAGACCAGGTCATTGACGGAACAGATCTGGTTCTTATGCCGTCGATCTTCGATATGCACGTTCATTTCCGTGATCCGGGACAGACGCATAAAGAGGATATACTGACAGGATGTGCTGCGGCTCTTGCCGGAGGAGTTACAGGTGTTCTTGCTATGCCGAATACGAAACCTCCGTGCGATAATCCCGAAACTATCCGCTATATCATTGATAAGGCTAAGAATACCGGAGTTGACGTTTATCCCGTCGGATGCATAACAGGAGGTATGAGCGGAAACGGTTTGTGCGAATATGAGGCTCTTAAAGAAGCCGGATGTATTTGTATATCCGATGACGGAAGACCAGTTGAAAATGCTGAAATGATGCGGAAAGCTCTTGAACTTTCAAACGAAAACGGTTTGCTTGTCGCTTCTCACTGCGAGGATTTAAGTATCATCAACGGCGGTATCATGAATAAGGGCGAGGTTTCAGAAAAGCTCGGAGTAAAGGGCATGGACAGAGCTTCCGAGGACTATATTACCGCTCGTGAAATAATTCTTGCGTCTTCCGTTAATGCAAGGATACATATTTGTCATGTTTCAACAGAGGGAAGTGCGGCTATAATAAGGTTTGCAAAATCAAGAGGAATCAAGGTAACCTGTGAGACTGCTCCGCATTATTTCCAGCTTACAGACGAGCTTCTTTTCAAGCGTGACGCAGACTACAGAATGAATCCTCCGCTAAGAACATCCGCTGATGTCAAGGCGATCATCGAGGCTATCAAGGATGGTACTATTGATTGTATCATAACCGATCATGCTCCCCATGCCGCAGAGGAAAAAGCTGATTTTGAGAAAGCTCCCAACGGCGTTGTCGGACTGGAAACTTCGCTTGCCGCTTCTCTGACAGCTCTTTACCACACGGGCGAGATAACTCTTAAAAAGATCGTGGAGCTGATGTGCGTTAATCCGAGAAAAATACTCGGACTTGAAATTCCTGCTGTCCAGATAGGAAAAACCGCCGATCTGCTTATTGCTGATATCAACAGAAAATGGACTGTAGAACCCGAAAAGCTGCATTCCAAATCCCACAATTCAGTTTTCAAGGGCATGACGCTTACCGGAAAGCCGCTTGTTACTATATCAAAAGGTATTATACGCTACGACGAAAGATGAGGTAGAAATTATGTCATTTGACAGACTTATTGAAAAAATTATCGAAATGAAAAATCCGACCGTTGTTGGTCTTGATCCGAAGCTGGAGTATGTTCCGTCTTATATTCAGAGACGCTATCTCGATGACGACGGCTGGACTCTTAAAGCTGCTGCAAAGGCTATTTTTGCCTTTAATCAGGCTATTATCGACGAAATTCACGATATAGTTCCCGCTATCAAGCCGCAGGCAGCTTACTATGAAATGTACGGTCATTATGGAATAAAGGCTCTTGAAAAGACCATACGCTATGCTAAGCTTAACGGTATGTTCGTTATCACGGACGGAAAGAGAAACGATATCGGCGCAACTATGGAGGCTTACACAAACGCTCATCTCGGTGCAGTAACTATCGGAGACAGTGAAATAGAGCCTTTTGGTGCAGACGCTCTTACTGTTAACGGTTATCTTGGAACGGACGGAATCGCTCCGCTTCTTAAAGTCTGCAAGGAACGTGACAAAGGCATCTATGTTCTTGTTAAAACGTCTAATCCCTCCAGCGGAGAGCTTCAGGATATGAAACTGGCAGACGGCAGAAGTATTTATGAAACCATGGGCGATATGTGCGAAAAATGGGGAGAAGATTCTATTGGAAAATACGGTTATTCAGCAGTAGGAGCAGTCGTTGGAGCTACATATCCCGAAATGCTCACAGAGCTTAGAAAAAGACTTCCGCATACGATGTTCCTTGTTCCCGGATACGGCGCTCAGGGTGGCGGAGCTGAAGGTCTTAAAGGCGGATTTGACAAAAACGGTCTGGGAGCGATCGTTAATTCCTCAAGAGCAGTTATGTGCGCATATAAGAAAGAGGGATGCGATGAGAGGGATTTTGCGAAAGCTGCAAGACGTGAAGTTCTCCGCATGAGAGACGATATCACGCAGTATATCAACTTAAAATAGTAATAAAAGAGTGCGAAGCACGATTAATAATGGGATTCTCAAGGGTGGATTCATCCTTGAGCGGAGGGTGAACGAGGGAGGCAGAGCCGCCCTAATAAAGCAGAGAGCAAAGCGAAGCGTTTGCGAACGAACGGTTTCTCTTTGTTTACCTGTGAGCGCAAAGCGAACACGCAGTAAACAGCATGGACGCTGCCCATGTACCTTGTCAAAGGGAGAATCCGCACTTTAAATATTTTTGTTAGTTTTGTCACAATGGCGTGACCTTACTTCATATATCAATTATTCGACCTCTGTCAACTTAAAGGAGGAAAACTAAAATGTCATTATTTAATCAAAGTCCAAAAGCTTACCTTATGCTTGCCAACGGTCAGATCTTCGAGGGAAGAAGTTTCGGGGCAAAGGGTACTGTTATCGGTGAGGTTGTATTTACGACCGGTCTTACCGGTTTTCAGGAAACTCTTACCGACCCGAGCTATTATGGTCAGATCGTTACTCAGACCTTTCCGCTGATCGGAAATTACGGTGTTAATCATGAGGATAACGAATCGTCACGCTCCTATGTAAGCGGTTATATAGTAAGGGAATGGTGCAATGCGCCGTCTAATTTCCGCTGTGAAGGAAACGTAAACGATTTTCTTGAACAGCATAATATTATCGGGATCCATAACATTGACACTCGTCGTCTTACAAGAATTATCCGTGAAGCCGGAGTTATGAACGGTGTTATCACTACCGAGGATGTTTATTCCCAAAAAGACGAGCTTCTTGAGCAGATCCGTGCATTCAGCGTTAAGGATGCCGTTAAAAACGTTACAAATTCCGAAACGATAACTTATTATGCTGAAAATAAAAAATTCAGGGTAGTTCTTTTCAATTTCGGTTATAAGAGAAACATCAGACAGGAGCTTATCAAGCGTGGCTGCGAGGTTATCGTAGTTCCGGCTGATACAACTGCTGAAACTGTAAAGGAGATTGCTCCGGACGGCATCATGTTCTCAAACGGCCCTGGAGATCCTGCGGAAAATGTTGAAATTATTGAGAATATCAAGGAGATTGAAAAGCTTGGTATACCGATATTTGGAATCTGTCTCGGACATCAGCTAATGGCTCTTGCGAACGGCGGAAAAACTGAAAAGCTCAAATACGGTCACAGAGGCGCAAATCAGCCTGTTATCGATCTTGAAAGCGGTCTTACATATGTAACGAGCCAGAACCACGGCTATGCTGTTGTCGGAGATAGTATTTCTCCGGAAATAGGCAAGGTTTCGCACATTAATGCAAACGATAAAACCTGTGAGGGCATCCGCTATACTGCCGTAAACGCATTCACGGTTCAGTTCCACCCGGAAGCTCACGGCGGTCCGCTCGATACCGATTATCTCTTCGACGAATTTGTTAAAAATATGGAAAGGGCAGGTGACTGATCATGCCGCTGAGAAATGACATTAAAAAGGTGCTTGTTATCGGTTCGGGACCTATAGTTATCGGACAGGCTGCGGAATTCGATTATGCCGGAACACAGGCTTGCCGTGCTTTGAAGCAGGAGGGACTTGAGGTCGTTCTCGTTAACTCAAATCCTGCTACAATTATGACAGATAAGGCTATGGCGGATAAGGTTTATATCGAACCTCTTACGCTGGATGTTGTTAAACGAATTATTGAGATAGAAAAACCGGACAGCGTTTTGTCCACCCTCGGAGGACAGACAGGACTTACGCTTTCAATGCAGCTTGCCGCAGAGGGATTCCTCGAATCGCATAACGTCAAGCTTCTCGGAGCAGATCCCGAAACTATTCATAAAGCCGAGGACAGACAGGCTTTTAAGGATACTATGGAAAAAATCGGCGAGCCTTGCATTCCCTCAAAGGTCGTTGAGACGGTTGAGGATGCGGTCGATTTTGCCGAGGTTATAAGCTATCCGGTAATCGTGCGTCCTGCCTTTACTCTTGGAGGAACAGGAGGAGGTATCGCTCAGAATGAAGAGGAGCTTCGTGATATCGCTACGAACGGACTACGTCTCTCACCGATAACTCAGGTTCTCATCGAAAAGTGCATCAGCGGCTGGAAAGAGATCGAATTCGAGGTTATTCGTGACGCAAAGGGAAATGTTATAACTGTCTGCTCTATGGAAAATTTCGATCCCGTCGGAGTTCATACGGGTGACAGCATCGTTATTGCTCCGGCGGTTACTCTTTCCGACCGTGAGTATCAGATGCTCAGAACAGCCGCTATCAATATTATTAAGGAGCTTAAAGTTGAGGGAGGATGCAACTGCCAGTTTGCTCTTCATCCGACAAGCTTTGAATATGCCGTTATCGAGGTAAACCCGAGAGTTTCACGTTCTTCGGCGCTGGCTTCAAAGGCTACAGGTTATCCTATTGCAAAAACAGCGGCGAAGATCGCTGTTGGATATACTCTTGACGAGATTGTAAATCAGGTTACGGGAAAGACGTATGCCTGTTTTGAACCGGCTCTTGACTACGTTGTAATCAAGTTCCCTAAATGGGCTTTTGATAAATTTGTTTACGCAAAGCGCACTCTCGGTACTCAGATGAAGGCTACGGGCGAGGTCATGGCTATCGGTACAAGCTTTGAACAGGCAATGATGAAAGCTGTTCGCTCTATTGAACTTGGCATGGACACAATGAACCTTAAAAAGCTTGCTAAGCTTTCTGATGAAGAAGTCAGAGAGAAGCTGCACGTTGTTGACGATGAGCGTTCTTTCGTCGTTTTCGAGGCATTGAAACGTGGAATTACTCCGGAAGAAATTCACGAAATCACAATGATTGACAACTGGTTCTTATACAAGCTTCTGAATCTGGCAGAGCTTGAAAAATGGCTTGCTGACGGCGTTCTTACAGAAGAAAAATATAACACGGCAAAACAGTACGGCTATCTTGACAGTACTATTGAACGCATTTCCGGACAAAAATGTCCAATACACAAGAGTGCAGTTTTCAAAATGGTTGATACCTGCGCAGGAGAATTCAAGGCGGAAACACCTTACTTTTATTCTACTTTCGATGATGAAAACGAAGCAAAACAGTTCATTGAACGTCAGAATACCGGAAAGAAAAAGGTTATAGTTTTTGGTTCGGGACCTATCAGAATCGGACAGGGAATCGAGTTTGACTACTGTTCTGTCCACTGTGTATGGACGCTTAAAGAGCTTGGCTATGAAGCAGTTATCTGCAATAATAACCCAGAGACTGTTTCGACCGACTTTGATACCGGCGACAGACTTTATTTCGATCCGCTGACAAAAGAGGACGTTGAAGCGATTATCGAAACGGAACAGCCTTACGGCGTTGTCGTGCAGTTCGGCGGTCAGACCGCTATCAAGCTTACGAGACACCTTTCCGATATGGGAGTAAGAATCCTTGGAACTTCTGCCGATATGATTGATGCTGCTGAGGATAGAGAGCGTTTTGATGAAATTCTTGAAAAGTGCGGAATACCACGTCCGCAGGGACATACCGTCATGACTACGGAAGAAGCTGTTGCTGCTGCTGAGGATCTGGGTTATCCTGTGCTTCTCCGTCCTTCCTATGTTCTCGGAGGTCAGAACATGATTATTGCTCACTCAAAGGCGGACGTTGTTGAATACATGGGAATCATTACGAGCCATATGATCGAAAATCCTGTTCTTATCGACAAATATATGATGGGAACTGAGGTTGAGGTCGACGCTATCTGCGACGGAGAAGACTTTCTTGTTCCGGGCATCATGGAGCACATTGAACGTGCCGGAGTTCATTCGGGAGATTCTATTTCGATTTATCCGGCACAGCATCTTTCAGAGAGAATCAAGAAAATAATTGTCGAATATACAAGAAAGCTTGCCAAAGAGCTTAACGTTATCGGTCTGGTAAATATTCAGTATGTCGTTTACAATCATGAAGTTTACGTTATCGAAGTCAATCCACGTTCATCGAGAACAGTTCCCTATATCAGCAAGGTTACAGGTATTCCGATGGTTGATATTGCGACTAAAATCATGTTCGGCGCTAAACTTAAAGACATGGGTTATGAAAGCGGCCTTTATCCTGCCGGAGACTATGTTGCAGTTAAAGTTCCGGTGTTCTCGTTTGAAAAACTTACCGACGTTGATACCATGCTCGGCCCTGAAATGAAGTCGACCGGAGAATGTCTCGGTATCGGAAGAAATCTTGAGGACGCACTTTTAAAGGGACTCATTGCTGCCGGATTTGACTTGAAACGTGAGGGAGGAGTGCTTATTTCTGTCCGTGATTCTGATAAGCGTGAGGTTCTTCCTATTGCCGATAAGTTCGAGCAGATGGGATTTGATATTTACGCAACATCAGGAACTCAGAGCGTTCTTCACAGAAATATGATCGCCGCAAATCTTGTCCGCAAAATTTCCGACGGCGAACCGAATGTCGAAACTCTGCTCGACAGCGGAAAGATTCATTATGTTATCTCAACCTCCGCAAAGGGACGTCTTCCGGAGCGTGACAGCGTTAAAATGAGACGTAAGTCGATCGAGCGTTCAATATGCAGTCTTACGGCTATAGACACGGCAAAATCGCTTGTCAAGGTTCTTGAATCGGGACGCACTATCAATGATGTTGAACTTGTGGACATTACGAAAATATGAGAGGAATAATTTATGAAAAGAATTACAAAAAGTCTGGCATTAGCTATTGCCTGTATGCAAATGACCGTATGCTTTGGCTGCAGCAATTCTGACAAATCTGAGAAAAAATCTTCTTCCTCAAAATCAAAAAGCATCGGATATGATTCTCCTGATGAGGCTATAGAAGCATACCTTAACGCTTTTATTGAACAGGATTCAAAAACATTGTATGAAATGGTTTATAAAGATGAGTGGGATATATTTTATGATTACTTTGATGATGATGATTTATCCAAAAAAGATATAACCAATGCATTGGATCAATATATGCAGGAAGAAATAGCTGAGGAATTATCAGAGCATCCCATAGACGAGTGGAAGCAGGTAAATGATGGATACGAGGACATTACCGATGAATTTTTGACCTGGTATGACAGCGACGTGATCGATTATGATGAAGTGCGCAAGCAGTATCAGAAAATAGGACTTCAGAAAGTCATAAGATATGATTGGGCTGTTTTAGAGCTTGAAGAATCAGATGATTTTATAGAGTGTATAACTGATGACGTTCCGTTAATACAATTTAATGGAAAATGGTATTTAAGCTTTTGGTTTATAGAAACTTTATGAGTCGGTAAAATAATTCATAAAAATACGGTTGTATAAAAACAACCGTATTTTTTGTGCGTATATAACAAAAGTTGATTTGAAATGTTAAATTTTGCCTGTTTCTATTGACTAAACGACTAAAAAAATGTATAATATAAAATGTGTGAATAAAACTTCTAAGGCTCCTGAAATGGAGCAGAAAATGTCTACAGGGGGAGAACATGGGAATAGTAAATTCAAAATGTTATTACTGCAATAAGCCTGTGCAGGTAGAAGAGGAAAAGGACGCTTGGATATGTCCGGAGTGCGGCGAGCCGTTTATTGTTGAGAAATCTATAAGACTTTCCAGAAAAAGCAGAAGTTCTAAGCGAGTAGTTGTAGCGTCGGTAAGAGCTGTTAAAAAGGACAGTGTTTCGGTAAATTCTGAGGATGAAAATATATCGGCAGAGCAGACTGATGAAATAAAAGAGCTTGAAAAAGCTCCATGTGAAGCGGTAGAAACTGCTGCTGCCGAAAAGAAACCGGAAGCTCCGACTGTTGAAAAGCTTGCTGAAAAGAAACCGGAGATTCCGACTGCCGAAAAGACTGCTGAAAAGAAACCGGAGACTCCGGCTGTTGAAAAGACTGCTGAAAAGAAACCGGAAGCTCCGGCTGTTGAAAAGACTGCCGAAAAGAAACCGGAAGCTCCGACTGTTGAAAAGACTGCCGAAAAGAAACCGGAAGCTCCGGCTGTTGAAAAGATTGCTGAAAAGAAATCGGAAGCTCCGGCTGTTGAAAAGACTGCTGAAAAGAAATCGGAAGCTCCGATTGCTGAAAAAGTAATTGAGAAAGCTCCTGAGCCGATTCCAGTAAAAACGGAACAGCCGATTGCTCACAAAACATATTCAAGACCGAGCATTGAAATAGAGGACGGAGTTCTTGTTAAATATTCAGGAAGCTCCGAGGAGATTGAGCTTCCATCGAATGTGCGGAAAATAGGGGAAAACGCTTTTGAAAACTGCGATAAAATAAAAAGAGTTATTCTGCCGGACGGTCTTACTGAAATCGGCGGATATGCTTTCAGAAACTGTGCTTCTCTTATTTCGGTAAAAATTCCCGACAGCCTTGCTAAAATCGGGCCATGGGCATTCAGAGGCTGTGAAAAGCTTGAAACCATGCGTCTTCCGAATAATTTAAGTATTATTGACGATTGTGTTTTTGCAGAGTGTTCAAGCCTTAAATCTGTTGAAATGTCAAACAGAATATCCGAGATAAGAGCGTTTGCGTTCAACGGATGTAAAAATCTCGAATCAATCTGGCTGCCGAATACAGTCAAGCAGATCGGAAAATACGCTTTTTCCGGTTGTGAAAAGCTGAAAACCGTTATTATCCCGGACGGAGTTTCAACCATAAATGAGAGAACCTTTGCCGGCTGTATCAATCTTATTGATATCGAACTTCCTAAAACGCTGAAAACTATCGGTCAGTTTGCATTCAAAAATTGTGTTTCGCTGAAAAAAATTGCGATTCCTTTTGCTGTTACATATGTTGACGGTTTCAGCGGATGCACCTCGCTCAGAGCAATTGAAATTCCATCTAAAGCGACATATGTAGGTGATTTTAGTGGATGTATCAATCTTGAAATGATAAAAATTCCGTCATCTGTAGTGAAAATCGATACAGTTTTCAGCGATTGTCCGAAGCTTATGAATATTTCATGGCAGCATCTGTCGGAAAATATGAGCAGATTCCCTGCATATTACGAAAAGATTATCGCAGACCGCAGAGCAAGCGGAAAATGCAGCTTCTGCGGAGGAGATTTTAAGCTTCTGACAAAAACTTGTAAGGAATGCGGCAAAAAGAAGGACTATTAAGAGGAAAATATGAGTAAAAAAATAATTGCAGCTGTTGCTGCGGCTTTGATGTGTGTTTCTTCTGTTTCATGCAGCAACAGCAAAAAGACTTCCGAATCAAAAGCTTCGGGAAATTCTGCTGCGGAAACTCAGAAAGCTTTGTCAACTGATGAGGATTCGGTTGAATCCTCGTCTGAAATGAGCGAACGTGAGACAACCGTTGATGAAAAAGTTGAGGAGACCTCTGAAAGAAAGTCAGATAATGCGGAAACTGCCGCTGTAACTTCCGGAACAGAAACAACTCCCCCGGCGGCAACAGAAGCTCCGACCGTGAATCAGCCTACAGACAACAGCGGAGGATATACCTCTGATCTTGATATTGCTCAGGATTTCTATAACGCTTATCTTGGTCACGATCCGGAGAAAATTTACAGTATGTTTGATCCGGATGAAATGAAAAATTATGCCAAGCTTGTTGAAAGCGAGCTTGAGGGAAAGTCTGCGGACGAGGTTTTCAGCAAGCAGGCTGTTACAAAGGCTATTGGAGCTTCAATGGATTCTATCAGTGAAATAATGAAAGCTTACAGCGATTCAGACAGCGATAAATGGTCGGTAACGATAACGTCAGATGATATGGAAAAGGCTGATGACAAAAGTCTTGAAAGCTTTAACGGCGATCTGAATACTTCCTATTCGGCTGCTGTTATCGTTAATTATATTTTTTATAGTAATGAATCGAACGGGGAGACTTTTACAGGAAATTCCAGTGCATTTCTTGAAAAAAACGGAAAGTGGTATCTTTCCTATTCAAGCCTTATGCAGAGCGAACTGCTTAATTATCTTGACGTTTAATACAAAAAAGGGAGCTGTAAAAAGCTCCCTTAATTTTTTGATTTATTTTGTTCCGTCCATTATAGCTTGGAGAATAGCTTCATTCCAGCTTTGAGAGTTTCTGTTGAAAATTCCGAAGCTTTGCTCTCCGGTTGAAATTCCGTTATCCCAGACGAAGCATTTGATTCCCTGTGACATTGCTGATTTAATATAATAATTATAATAATCTGTACGAACATTTTCCGGAGCGGCATTAACGCAGCCGAATTCTCCGATGATGACAGGAGTTCCTTTATCTGCGAATTTTTTCTTTAGTTCGGCAAATTTTGCATCCAGTTCCGATTTTCCTGCATCGTCGAAAACTGTAGATGTGCCGTCAGAGAACTGCCACGGAGCGTAGTAGTGAATAGATATAATGATGTTTCCGGCATTTGGAACTACAACATCGTTGATCGCAGAAGTTTCTGCGGATGCAGCATAGGATGTTATGATAAGCGAACGTTCAGCGTTGTTCCCTCCGCTTTTGCGTACTGTATCAACAAAATCCTGTTCATATTTGTTGATAACTGCTCGTTCAGCAGCCGTACCTCCCATCCATTCGTCCTTACTGCCGATAGTTCTCGGCTCATTCATTCCCTCAAAGAGAAGTCTGTCACCGTAATCTGCGAAGCGGGCAGCAATCTGTTCCCATATAGCTTTAAGCTTAGCGCTGTCGGCTGAGTATTCAGAATCGTCAGGTTCAAACCAGAGAGCGTCATCGTGATGCATATTTATGATAACAAACATTCCCTCGTTATAGGCATAATCAACGATTTCAGCCGCACGTTCGAGCCATTCTGAATCAATTGTATCGCCGTTCATATGCTCTCCCCATGTTATCGGGATTCTTACTGCATTGAAGCCGGCATTTTTTACCGACTGAATCATTTCTTTGGTCGTTTTGGGATTGCCCCAGCCTGTTTCGGTAGCAATACCTGTTTTTGATGTGTTATAGCTGTCAAGGGTATTTCCGAGATTCCAGCCGACTTTGATCTCTTTCACGATTTCATCTGCGCTGCGGAAATCGCCTGTGCTTGCAGTCGGAGCGTCAGGTTTGGAGACATTATTATCGGTTGTCATTGAAGCGTTTCCTCCTCCGAGACTGTATTTAACTGTAACTGAATCGAGAGTTACATTCGGTTGTTCGCTCCACCAGTAACCGAGAACGAGTTCGCCGTCATCGGAGACATAATTCTTTGCCTGAGCCGGAACGAACCATGTGAGCGAAAGTGAAGAGCTGTCCGTAAAGACTGAAATATCACCGGACTGATAATAGCTGGATGACGAATTGTAGCCGAAAGCTCCTGTAAATTTGCCGAAAGAACCGGATGTGCTGATGTTATATGTCACAGCTTCGGGAACTGCTCCTTCCGGAAGAAAATCGGCGGTCGGAATGTTTATGGTATTTGAATTTTCTTCGTAACTACAGCTTTTTCCGACATTCTGCGAAACGGTTCCGTCAACCGGAATTTCTTTTGTTCTTGTGTATGTGCAGATAACGCTGTCAATGCGAATGCTTTCAGCGTTTCCCCACCAGTAGCCGAAAAGCACATCGCCTCCGGCTGATATATACTGGCTTACATCCGCAGGAACATCCCATTTTATCTCGCCGTAAGTACCCTGAGTTGCCGCAGAAAAATCTGCCGACTGATACCAGCCTTCGTCCGTTGCAGAGGGGCATTCACTCGTAACAGAAATGCCGCAGCCGCCTTTAAATTCTCCTATATCCGAGCCGTCGGCGGAGTAGATAACAAAAGTGAACGATGAAACAACGTCGCCCTCTTCAATAAAATCGGCGAGAGGAAGCTGAACAGTATTGCTTCCCTCGGTACGCTGGATGATTTTATCGACTGTTACCTGAGATCCGAGCGTGGAAGAAAGAGATTCGACAGGACTTATATGTTCTGTGACTTCTTCTGTAGTAGGTTCAGCGGTTGTAGCCGTATCATTTGTATCCGACGGATTTGTCGTATTTTCGGTCTGAACTGTTGGTGCAGGAGCATCCGACGAAGAGTCCTTTTTGCCGCTGCATCCTGCACATGAAGCGAGTATTGTGAAAGCGGCAGCAAAAGCCATGATTTTTTTATTCATTAAATAATTTCCTTTCTGATTTGAAGCATTTTAATATCATTATAATTATATCACTGCTGTTCTTTTTTTGCAAGGACATGATTTAACGAAATATCACACAAAAAACCTTGATAAATTGGAGCGAGTTCACATATACTCATTGTTTTTCGTCAAATTTATGCAATAAATAATTTTTCTCTTGCAATTTCAGCATTTCTGGTATATAATTAAATAGAGTTTAGTATATAAGTGAGCAGCAGGAGGTTTATATTTATGAATATGGAAAGTAAAATAGGCTTTGATAATGAAAAATATCTTAAAATGCAGTCGGAGCATATCAGACAGCGTATCGCTCAGTTTGGCGATAAGCTTTACCTCGAATTCGGCGGAAAGCTTTTCGATGATTATCATGCTTCAAGAGTTCTTCCCGGTTTCAAGCCGGACAGCAAGCTTCAGATGCTTCTTCAGCTCAAGGATGAGGCAGAAATAGTTATCGTCATCAATTCCGGAGCTATTGAAAAGAATAAAGTAAGAGGCGACCTTGGCATAACATATGATGCTGATGTTATACGTCTTTTCAATGTTTTTACTAAGATCGGGCTTTATGTAAGCAGCGTTGTATTAACTCAGTATGAGGAACAGCCTCAGACTATCGCTTTTCAGCACAGACTTGAAGCTCTTGGAATCAGGGTTTATCATCATTACAATATCAAAGGATATCCCTCAAATCTTAAACTTATAATAAGCGACGACGGTTACGGAAAGAACGATTATATCGAAACTTCACGCAGACTTGTTGTTGTCACTGCTCCCGGACCCGGAAGCGGAAAAATGGCAACTTGTCTCTCTCAGCTCTACCATGAACATAAAAGAGGCGTAAATGCCGGTTATGCGAAATTTGAAACATTCCCGATCTGGAATCTTCCGCTTCGTCATCCTGTTAATATCGCTTATGAGGCTGCCACTTCCGATCTGAATGACGTTAATATGATTGATCCTTTTCACCTTGAGGCATACGGAAAAACTACGGTTAACTATAACCGTGATGTTGAGATATTCCCTGTGCTTAACGCAATGTTCGAGAAGATACTCGGCGAATCGCCTTATAAATCGCCTACGGATATGGGAGTTAATATGGCGGGAAATTGTATCGTAGACGATGAAGTTGTCTGCAAAGCTGCAAAGGATGAGATAATCCGCCGCTATTATACGGCAATGTGCGATAACAGAAAAGGTCTTATTTCTGAAGATGAGGTTATGAAGCTGGAGCTTTTCATGAAGCAGGCAGGCGTTACCGCTGATGACAGAAAGGTCGTTGCTGTGGCTCTTGAAAAAGAAGAGGAAACAGGTGCCCCGGCTGCTGCAATGGAGCTTCCGGACGGAACTATACTCACAGGAAAAACCTCTAATCTTCTTGGAGCAGTTTCTGCGCTGCTTCTGAATGCTCTTAAATATTTCGGCGAAATTGAAGATGATGTGCTGCTTATGTCTCCCCATGTTATCGAGCCGATTCAGAATCTTAAGGTTCAGCATCTCGGCAATAATAATCCGAGAATACATACCGATGAGACTTTACTTGCTCTTTCTATCTGCGCCAACACGGACGAAAATGCCAAAAAGGCTATGGAGCAGATCTCAAAGCTCAGAGGATGCGAGGTTCATTCAACTGTAATTCTTTCGCCTGTTGACGAGAGAATTTTCAAGAGACTTGGAATCAATCTTACCTGCGAGCCGAAATATCAGGCATAATAACGGGATTCCAAATGGTTAATCAACCCTTTGGCAGGGGGTGTACGAGAGGGACAGCGTCCCCCTAAAAAAGCAGTGAGCAGAGCGAAGCGAATGGCGAACGGACGATTTCTGCTTGTCTCTCTGCGAAGCATGCTAAAAGTTTATGGTCTGTACTATAAAAAGTGAAAAAAACGTGACAGCATTTACACATTCCAACACAAAACATAAAGATATGTGAAAAAACATTCACAGAATCTTTTCATAAGTTATACAAATCAAGCCGCTTTATATCACAAAGCGGCTTTATAATATAAACAACATCTGAGAGATACAAAAACCTCAGAAAAAACTTATGAAAAGGAACGTGAATATCATGAATGAATACAATGAAAACAATAATATTGAAAATAACGGCGGAGAAATTAACAGCGGATACGATCCGTATAAGATCGAGACGCAGAACCTGGAAGATGCTCCTCTGAAAAAGAAAAAGAAGCATACAGGACTTAAAGTAACTGCTTTTCTCATGGCTATGGCTATAGTTTCCGGCGGTTCCATTGCTGCTTACCGTGGAATCAGCGGAGAGTTTTCAAACGGCAGTTTATCATCTTCTTCCGATTCGGATTCAGACATAAATGAAAACGATTCTGCTAAAAAAGACGATAAGAAGTCAGTTTCTGCCGAAAATGTAAGCGTTATAAAGCCGAATGCTGCCGACGGTCAGGAGCTTACTACTGAGGAAATTGTTGAAAAGGTTCTTCCTTCTGTCGTCGGAATAGAGTCTAAATTTACTATTACGTCTCAGGGCGGAAGCTATTACTATGGATTTGGATTCGGAGGAAACAATACTCCTTCAACAACGGAAGCAACCGCTACCGGAACAGGCGTTGTAATTACTGAAAACGGCTATATTGTGACAAATGCTCACGTTATTTACGACAGTGAATACAATTCCGGTCTTTCCGAAGATATTACAGTTGTGCTTAACGGTGAAGACAGATATGAAGCAGAGGTAATAGGTTACGACCGTGACTGCGATCTTGCTGTTCTCAAAATTGATAAAACAGGTCTTACTGCCGCCGAATTCGGTGACAGCGACAGTCTTAAGCTCGGAGAATCAGTTACCGCTATCGGAAATCCTCTTGGATTCGACCTTATGAATACCGTTACAAGAGGTATCGTTTCGGGCATGAACCGTCAGATAACCATTAACGACAAGGCTATGAATCTTATTCAGACTGACGCTGCAATTAACTCGGGCAACTCAGGCGGTCCCCTTATAAATAAGTATGGTCAGGTTATCGGAATCAATTCTTCAAAAATGAGCGCAAGCTATTCTGAGACTTCTATCGAGGGTATTGGCTTTGCAATTCCGTCAAACGAGGTTTCAGAGATCATTGATGACATTATGGAATACGGCTATGTTACGGGAAAACCTCAGCTTGGAATAAGCTGTCAGGACGTTAACGAAACTATTTCGCAGATGTACAATCTTCCCGTAGGAGTTTACATCACAGATGTTACCGACGGAAGCGCTGCCGATGAAGCCGGCTTGCGTTCCGGAGACGTTATAACTGCTGTTGACGGAACGGAGGTCAAAACTGCCGAGGAGCTTAATATCGAAAAAAATAAGCATGAGGCCGGAGATTCTATCGAGATAACTTATGTAAGAAGCGGAAAAACTGAGACAACTGATGCTGTTCTGGATGAATATGTAAACGATTAATTTATTGAAAAGGAGCTTAAACAGCTCCTTTTTCTTTTTATCAGGCTGAGTTGACTAATTGTGTGAAGAAAATTATATTAATAGCACAAAATATCAGTTAATGAGTATTATATGTCATTGAAATATGAATTTTTTTATTGTATAATGTAAACAATGAAAGACATAAAGAAATTTGGGCGATATACATTATATTTATGGAGGGAAATCTAATGAAAAATATGGCTATGAAAAAAAGAATCGCTTCAATAGCAGCGGCTGCTGTTGTTTCGGTTTCATGCGTTGCCGGTACACTTGGAAGCGCAAATGTTATTCTTGCTGATAACGGCTCTATTACAGCTTTTGCAGCAGAAAGCAGCGTTAAGTTCATTCAGACTGTCGGCTACGGTGAGGCAATGTACGCTACTTGGTCTTCTGTTACAGGAGCATCCGGTTATAACGTTTACGTTGACGGAGTTCAGATCGATTCGATGCTTATAAGACAGTATTCAGGCTATATGAGAGCCGACGCTGTTGGTCTTAAATCCGGAAGCCACACAATGAAGGTAGTCCCTGTGATAAACGGCAAGGAAGATTCTTCTAAGGCTGCTGAAACAAAGGCAACCGCTTACGCTCATGACAGAAGCGGTTTCGGCTGGGTGAACGGTACTTCTTCCGGAGCTTACAACGAGGACGGTACTCTTAAATCAAATGCAGTTGTTATTTATGTTACGGACGCAAACAAGGACAGCGTTAAGGCAAGCATTGATTCAACAGGCAAGGGAGCATCCGAGCTTACGGGCGTTCAGAATATCATTTTAGGATATAAAAAAGGTAAGGAATCAAGACCGCTCTGCGTAAGATTTATCGGAAATATTACAGATCCTGCCAATATGCCAAGCGGAGATCTTATGGTTGATACGGTTACTGCTGGTCTTACTATAGAGGGTATAGGAAACGATACCGTTTTCAACGGATTCGGACTTGTAATGAAGAACAGTTCAAACGTTGAAGTAAGAAATATCGGATTCATGAACTGCAACAGCAAAGAAGGCGACGACTGCGGACTTCAGCAGAAGAACGATCATGTCTGGGTTCACAACTGTGATTTCTTCTACGGTGATGCTGGAAGCGATGACGATCAGGTTAAAGGCGACGGCGCTCTCGATACAAAAACTTCAACCTATGTAACTCATTCTTACAATCATTTCTGGGATAACGGAAAGTGCAATCTTCAGGGAATGAAGAGCGAAAGCACTGAAAATTACATTACATATCACCACAACTGGTACGATCATTCCGATTCACGTCATCCGAGAATCAGAACTTGCTCGGTTCACATCTATAACAACTACTTTGACGGAAATGCAAAATACGGCGTTGGCGTAACAATGGGTGCGTCTGCTTTCGTTGAAAACAACTATTTCAGAAACTGCAAATATCCGATGCTTATTTCCAAGCAGGGTTCAGACGATATCACGGGAGGAACTTTCTCCGGTGAAGACGGCGGCGTTATCAAGGCTTGCGGCAACTCTATCACAGGAGCAAAGGCTTACACCACATATAAGGATAATGCAACTGATTTTGACGCTTACGAAGTTTCAAGCGCTAAGGATACAGTGCCTTCAAGCGTAAAATCCAAGCAGGGCGGAACTTCTTACAATAACTTCGATACATCAAGCGTTATGTACAAGTATACTCCCGATTCACCTGAAGCGGCTAAAGATAAGGTTATGGCTCAGGCAGGAAGAGTTGACGGCGGCGACCTTAAATGGACATTCGATAACTCCGTCGATGATGAGAGCTACGCTGTAAACGATGGCCTTAAATCTGCCCTTGTAAATTATAAGCCGACAGTTGTCGCTATCGGAAGCGGATTCAAAGAGGACAGCTCAAATCCTCCCACATCTTCATCGACAACTACTACGACCACAACAACTACCACAAGCAACACTCCTGTCGTAACAACTGTAACAACTCCTAATCCTCCTCAGCCTATTACAGGTACGGATGTTATATATGCGTCCCCCAAGGGCGGCGGAGACGGAAAGACAATAGATACTCCTACAGATGTTCTTTCAGCTATAAAGAGCGTCAATGCAGGCGGTACTATCTATCTCCTCGAAGGAACTTACAGCTATACTTCAACTATTCTCATTGAAGAGGGCAACTCCGGTTCTGCCGGAAAATATAAGACGATCTCTGCATATCCCGGAGCAAATGTCAAGTTTGATTTTACTGGTCAGGCAGTTGCAGGAGCAAACAGAGGCTTCGTACTCGACGGTTCATACTGGCATTTCTATGGCTTTGAGATAGCTAACGCAGGCGACAACGGAATGCTTCTCTCCGGCGACAACAATATCATTGAAATGATGGTATTCAACGGAAATCAGGATACAGGACTTCAGCTTTCACGTTACCAGACAGCTTATAATACCATTGCTCAGTGGCCTTCATACAACCTTATCAAAAACTGTACTTCAAAGAACAACTGCGATGACGCTACAATGGAAAATGCAGACGGATTTGCTGCTAAGCTTACCTGCGGCGAGGGAAATGTTTTTGACGGATGTATGTCATACTGCAACTCTGATGACGGATGGGATCTTTATGCTAAAACAGAAACAGGTCCTATCGGCGTTGTAACTATCAAGAATTCTATCGCTTTCAGAAACGGCTTTACAGAGAACGGAAAGGGTTACGGCGACTGCGATGGCAACGGATTCAAGCTTGGCGGCGGCGGTATCGGAACAAGACACAAGGTTGAAAACTGTCTTGCTTTCGAGAACCTCAACTGCGGCTTCACGGATAATAACAATCCTGAATTCGGAGATATGAAGAATTGTACTGCTTACAATAACGGTGTAGGCGGAAACGGAAAATCTAACTATATGGTTTACAGATGCAGTTCTTCCGCTACATTCGACAGTATGATGTCTTACACAAATGTAAGCAAACTTTCAAATACAGGCGCTGCCGGAATCAAGCTTTCAAACGATAAGTTTGTAGGAAGCATGACAAATTCAATTTATTACAACAGCAAATATTACTTTGCTAAGGACAAAACTACTATGACAAACGGAGCTAAGCTTGGTGATATCATTACTCCTGCTGTTTCTGATTTCACAACTCTTGATGTTCCGGCTATGGGAACAGACTTCCATACGGCATGGAGAAATGCTGACGGCTCGATAAATACCAAAGGATTTGCTGAAACTCCTTCTAACGGAACATACAGCAGCATAGGATACCATATGTCCGGCGGAACATCTCAGCAGCCGAGCGGCTCTACAACTACAACTACTACCACAAGTACAACAACTTCATCCTCAACAACAACAACAACTACTACAGGCAACAATCCGGGACCTGTTGCCGGCGGATACGTTCATAACTTCACAGAAAACGGAACTGCAAGCGATTACTATACGATAACCGGAAACCTTTCAACCGGAAAGGGAACTGTTGAATACGGCGGCAAAACACTTACGCAGTGCCTGAAAATGGAATCCGCAACAAATATCACATTCAAGGCTGCTAACGCAGGAAAAATAACTCTTGTATTTGTTGAACCGGCTGCTACGATAAAAATTGACGGAACTAAGTACACAGCTTCCGGCGACGGTATAATCACGGTTGATCTTGAAGCAGGCGATCACGCTGTTACAAAGGCAGATACAGCAAATCTCTTCTATATGGTTTATGCAGAGTCAACTACGAATCCGAACCCTGAAATTTCATGGGGTGACGCTAACTGCGACGGTCAGGTAGATATGTCTGATGCGGTTCTTATCATGCAGTCCAATTCAAATCCTGATAAATATGGACTTAACGGTTCAGACCCGACTCACATTACAGAGCAGGGATTGCTCAATGCTGACGTTTTTGAAAACGGCGCAAGCGGTGTGACCAATCAGGATGCGCTTTCAATACAGAAATGGCGTCTTCAGTTAATACCAGCCCTTCCGGAGTCATAATCCGATTTCGGAATACTCCCTAAATATAATGATATGATGGAAGAAGGAGTCTTTTAAGGCTCTTTCTTTCATTTAGAAAAAGCTGCTATGAAAATTTTTCATAGCAGCTTTTGTTATCAATAAATTTATTTTATCACTACATCAAGTCCTTGTGCGCTTTCAACGGTAAACGGCTTATCTGTTCCGGAAACAGTAACATTTACAGTGTTTTTGTTTCGTATTGCCTTTACAGATGCGGCAAGAAGCGCATTCTTGTCATAAATCTCGCATTCAGCCGTTTTTCCATCCTCGATGCCGTATATAACCAGCTTCATTCCGTTTGCATAGTCATATTCGGATTTGCCCTTGTAATCGCCGAAAGCAATTATTGAATTCGGTTTTGCATAGAGCGGAAGTCCGAAATAGTCGTACTTCTTGGTGTACCAGCTTCCGCCGGAAAGCTGTTCGCCGGTCTGGATATCAGTCCAGATTCCACAATCGGGAAGATAGAAATCGCAGATGCCATCCTCATTGAAAACCGGAGCAACAAGGAGTGAATCGCCGAGCATATACTGCGTATCGACGGTTAAAGCGGCTCTGTCATATCCGAAATCAATTACCATAGCTCTCATCATCGGAACACCTGTTTTATGAGTATAAACGGCGTTTGAGAAAAGGTACGGCATGAGTCTGCCTTTTAGCTTAACGAAATGACGTGCAACATCGCAGCTTTCTTCGTCAAAATTCCACGGAACACGATAAGAGGAATTTCCGTGATAGCGTGAATGTGTTGACATAAGACCAAATGCAGTCCAGCGTTTGTAAAGGTCGGGAGTACCTGTGGCCTCAAATCCGGAAATATCATGAGAGAAGAATCCGAATCCTGACAGGCAGAGCGAAAGTCCGCCTCTTAAAGTTTCCCACATGGATTCATAATTTGAGAAGCAGTCGCCGCCCCAATGTACAGGGAACTGCTGTCCGCCGACTGTTGCTGAACGGGCGAAAAGGCAAGCGTTGTTCATGCCTTTCACTTCCTGAAGAGCTTCAAAAACGGTCTTATTATAGAGATATGTATAGTAATTGTGCATTTTATATGGATCGGAGCCGTCAAAATAAACAACATCGGTAGGAATTCTTTCGCCGAAGTCGGTTTTGATAGCGTCAACTCCAAGTTCAGCAAGGTCTTTGATCCTGTCTGCGAACCATTTGCGTGCATCGGGATTAGTAAAATCAATTATGGCAAGTCCAGGCTGCCAGAGGTCTGTCTGGAAAACGGAACCGTCCTTATTTTTAATGAAATAGCCTTTTTCAGCAAGTTCTCTGAATACGGGGGCACGCTGTCCGACATAGGAATTTATCCAGACGCATACTTTAAGTCCTCTTTCTTTAAGACGTGAAATAATTCCCTTGGGGTCAGGGAACATTCTTTTATCCCATTCAAAGCTGCACCACTCGAATTCCTTCATCCAGAAGCAGTCAAAATGGAATACATCAAGAGGAATATCACGGCGTTCCATTTCGTCAATAAAGGAATTTACCGTAGCTTCATCGTAGCTTGTGGTGAAAGAAGTGGAAAGCCATAGCCCGAAAGTGTAAGCAGGCGGAAGCGCAGGCTTTCCGGTAAGCGTTGTGTAGCCGGAAAGAACATCGGCAACAGTTTCTCCGCCGAATATGAAATATTCCATACGCTGTCCCTGAACCGAGAATGCGACCTTTGAAACTGTCTCGCTTGCGACCTCGAAAGTAACGTTTTCAGGATGATTTACAAAGACTCCGTAATTGCGTGAAGAAACGTAGAAAGGAATGGATTTATAGCTTTGCTCAGAGCAGGTTCCGCCGTCGTTGTTCCAGACTTCTACAGTCTGACCGTTTTTAACAAAGGTCGAGAATTTTTCGCCGAAGCCGTAAATATATTCTCCGACAGAGATATTAAGCATCTCACGGATATATGATGTATCTCCGTTGTCTGATTTGGCGAAGAAGCGTGCTCCCGATTGCTCTGCATTCTTCTTATCTTTTATCCAGTCCTCTTCTTCAATGAGAGAGGTTGTACGCCATCCCTCTTTAGTGAGAAGCTTGTCGTTATACCAGTATGAAATTTCCCAGCCGCTTCCCTGTGGACCGATCTTAACTTTGGTATTGCCGGAAATAAGCTCACGGCAGCCGTTTTCATCTTGTCTGATAACTGGCTTGAAGGATGAATCTTCATAAAGAGTGAAGACCGGAGATTTTTTCAATGCACCTGAAAAATGTTCGATCGTTACCTTAATGCTGTTTTCAAGAGTTGAAGTGAAACGGATAGTGAGCATCGGGCCGCCTAAAGTCATGCCACGGTTGCCTATCCACTGATTTGTAGCATATACGGTTATCGAATTTTCATCGGATTCGATCTCGTACATCTGAGTTGCGTAGTTTACGCTATATCCGGGCTTATTAAGCCAGAAACCGTCTGATATCTTCATATTTAAAACTCCTTATTTGTTTTGTGAAGAATTAGAGGGAATATATACTTCACATAATTAAAATAATAAAAATTATACCATATTTTACGTAATAATTCAATTAGTATTATACAAGAATAAACTAATAATTTTTTGGTTAATATGACTAAGAACCTGTTTTCGTAAGATATAGCACACGTATTTTCAGCAAATTCTGACGACAGCTGCGTTGAAAATATATGCTGGGCATCGGCTTGCCTGCATATTTTCGTCTTGTATTCGCCATAATTATGCTCGAAAATCCGCGCATTTATTTTATGTGAACACGCTTTAACTGTAGGTAAATCCATGTGCGGTATTGCCTTTAAAACAATGTGAGAGTTTTGAACAGATAATATCGACAAATTATATGGTATATTAACAGAATTATCAGGAGGTTAAAATGATTACGATTATATGGTCGATAATTATTCCTGCTTTTTTATTTATAATCTCGGCTGTAACCGGCAGCAGTCTTATAAAGAAAAATCAGGAAAAACCATTTCAGAAGCAGAAGGCAAAATTCCGGAAAAGGCTGATAGATCGGCTTTTGGCGGTAATGTGTTCCGAAGCTGCATTATTTATTGTTTTGGGAGTTATTTCCGAATTTTTTATGTTCAGCGGTGAAAATCACATTTCTCCGGCTATAATGTTTATTGCAGGCATACTGCCGTTTTCAGCGGCGATAATGAAGGAATTCTTTCCGGAAAGAAAAATTTCAGGATTTCTGAAAAAAACAGCGGTCTGGGCGGCTGTTTTCATGACCGCAGAGGTTGTTGTGTTTAACGGAAAAAGCTTCGACAGCCGCAGTATTGATGAAACTATTGCTTTAGAAAGTATGACTGTAAGCGGAGAAGCAGCAGTTTCAGGAGACGATATTATAGTATCCGGTATGGCTGAAATTTTCCTCAACGATGTTCCTGAAAATACAAATAATCTTATTCTGGATATGAAGCAGGAACAAGGTTCCGGAACGCTGCCGTTTGCAGTATTTCTTGGAATGAAAGACGAAAATGTGTCAGTAAATTACGAAAGTGTTCAGCAGAAGTATACTGCTGCCGATAAGCATGATCTGAATCTCTATTATGAACCGTATGGAAAGGTTGAATCGCTGCGGTTAAGCTTTGGGGAGCTTTCAAAACCTGTCACTATACACTCGATAAGAGCTGTAAGTTCAATTCCGTTCGATTTTTCATCCGTGAGATTTCTTATTCTGCTCAGCATTGCCGCATTGATAATTGCAGTTAAGGAGTATCGCCTTTACAGCGTTACTTTCCAGAGCAGAAAGCTTTCGCATATAATTCTTACGGAGACCATGGCGCTTCTTTGTACCTTTTCGGCATTTCTGTTTATCAGTCCTGATGAAAAGGGTGTGGAATATAATAAAGAGTCTTTTTATAGTAACGATTGTTTTGCAATGACGTTCGACGCTTTTCAGAAAAAACAGGTTTATCTTGATATAGAGGCAGATCCGGCTCTTGATGAGCTTGATAACGTTTACAATCGTTCAGAGCGTGACGCTTCCGGAATTCAATACAGCTGGGATACAGCTTATTATAACGGACGCTATTACTGCTATTTCGGAGCAGCTCCGGTTTTAACGTTTTATTATCCGTATTATAAGCTTAAAGGATTGCTCCCGACTATAAATATGGCGGCGGCATTTTTCGGAGTTCTTGCCGTTTATTTCATGTGCAGAACTCTTCTTGCGGCAGTCCGTCTTATTGCTCCGAGAGCAAATTTGCTTCTGCTCCTGTCGTCAATGCCAATAGCGTTATGCTGCTGTGGAATACTTTATTCGATGAATAACGCCGGAACATATTTCCTGCCTATTTTATCAGGTCTTTGTTATCTTTTCCTGAGTCTTTGGATGGGACTTCGTGCATACAGTGTAAAAAATAAAAAAATCAGGCTTGCAATGCTTTTTATCGGAGGAGCTTCGCTCGCTTTGTGCGTTGCATCACGTCCGGGAATGGCGCTTTGCTCAGCAGTTCTGATACCGTTTTTTATTGGAATCCTTATGGACAAAACTCAGAAGATCTCGTACCGTGCCGCTCAGGCTTGCAGTTTTCTTGTTCCGCTTATTGCCGGAGGAATTGCAGTAATGTGGTATAATAACGCTCGTTTCGGCTCTCCGTTCGACTTCGGGGCAGCTTATCAGCTTACTGTAAGCGATGTCCATGCGAACAAACTCAGTCTTTCCGGAATTGCTCCGATGCTTTATCATTATTTCCTGCAAGTTCCGAGACCAAGAAGCAGTTTCCCGTTTTTTGAACAGCAGATGTGTTACCTTTACAGCTACGGAAAATATGTATATACAGCCGGAATAACTGGAGTTTTCGCATATCCTATGCTACTTTTCGGAACAGCAATGATGCCTGCGGCTTTTGTAAGAAAAGGTAAACGTTTTGCATATCGCACAACGAAAATTCAGAGAAATTCGTTTATAGCATTGTGCTTTATAATGTCTTTGATAATAGCGTGGATGGATTTTTGTCTCGGCGGAGCTATCAATCATTATGTTTTTGATATCATGCCGCTTATGATACTTGGTTCAGTAATGTGCATTCTCAGAAGCGTTGGAAAACCTGAAAAGAATATGCACAGATATATTACGGCGCTTGCGGTCATGGCAGCAACTTTTATAATTGTATGGCTTCTCGAGATAGAAATAAGAACCGGCAATCTTACAAGACATTGTCCGAATCTTTATGAAGTTGTAGAAGATCTGCTTATCTTCTGGCAGTAAATTAAAAAGCCTTCTCTTAAAGACGAGTGTTAATAAAGAAGTTTTTTGCCATAGCACTTATGATTTTCAGTCAAAAGCGCTGTGGCGTTTTTATTGACGATGTATAATTATTACTAAGATAAATCGGAATTTACTGCAGCTTTCTGCGAACCCTGCTGGGGAAAACCTTTCTGAGGAAAGGTTTTCCCCAGATCCCTTTCCAAAGACTTTTAGTTTTAGGAAGGGAGTTTGAGGGTGACTCCCCACAGTGCGGGGAGATGTCCCGAAGGGACAGAGGGGACACGCCTCGGTTAGAGGAACCCTTTTTCAAAAGGGTTTCCCTCAATAAGTTACACAGAAAGCTGAGTAGCTTTTATTTGACATATTATAGAAGATATGTTAAAATAAAAGTAAAGCAAAAATCAGGGGGAATTTGAATTTGAAGAAAATAAGAACCATGGCTGTACTTTTTGCTGTTATTGCAGCCGTTTCAACGCAAGGATGTTCCGGAAAGAAAACAAGTCCTGCCGAAGGAAATATTGCTTCCGAAACTACGATTTCACCAAAAAGCATCGCATTTGAGTGGCAGGAGCCTTACAGATCAAAGCTGGAAGAATTCAGAAAATCTGAAAATTATTCGGAATCAGTTGGAATAAGCGGTTCTATGTTTGATTTATGTGATCTTAATTCAGATGGCATACCGGAGCTTATTATTTCTTCGGAAAAGGATAATGTTTCATACTGTGAGATCTTCACCTTTTCCGAGGGCAATGTTATAAGAATCGGCGAAAACGGAGATTCAAAAGAATTTCGCTTTTATCCCGAAACGGGAATAATCAGTAATGAGCATGAAGGAAATGGCTTTGTTATAGGCGAATACCGCACTATATCCGATAATTCGCTTCAGACTGAGATAAGCTATTATAATAACTCTGCTTCTGCTTCTATGGGAGCAGTTATTACATATGAAATAAATCGTGAGGAAGTTTCTTTTTCAGAATATGAAGAGGCTCTTGCGGAGTATGATTCGTTCCCGCATCTGGACATTGGAAGAAAATATACTTTCGGAAGCGATTCTATTGAATATGCGCTTTTTTGCTCTGAAAGCTGGGGAGCAGTAATGTCGTCTGCGCAGAAAAAAGCATATCAGGCTAAACTTTCCGAAATAGCCGGAACAAGCGGTTCGGAAGCTGCTTTCGAGCTTTTTGACCTCGATGGAGATGATAATGCCGAGCTTATTGTTTCAAACAGCGTTGACGGAGAAAATTCATGCAGAATATTCTCATATTCGGACGGAGAATTAAGCGAGCTTGAAGGTGTTGATAACGATTTTCTTTTAGTGGCGATAAATGAAGAAAAACGAACAGTTCTTTTTGCCAATACTGAATCAACAGATTCATTTACCGATAATTCAAGATCGGGCAGCTTTATTCAATGTGGAAGGAAATATATTCTGAATGATGAATATATCGTTTCGGCATTCCAGTAAAGGAGTTGAAAATGGCTAAATCACGTTATATTTACACCTGCAATCAATGCGGATACGAAAGCTCGAAGTGGAACGGAAAATGTCCTTCCTGCGGTGCATGGAACAGCTTCGAGGAAGAGCTTGCAGACAGTACTCCCGCTTCGTCCGGACGTTCCTCGGCTCAGGCAGCAGCCGATCTGACCGATAAAATTTTAGAGCTTGAAAATATCGGCGTTGACAGCGATGTCCGTTATGATACGGGAATAGGAGAACTGAACAGAGTTCTCGGCGGCGGACTTGTAAAGGGATCGCTCGTTCTTCTCGGAGGTGAGCCGGGAATCGGAAAAAGTACGCTTTTGCTTCAGATATGTCAGTTTCTGGGCGAGGAACATTCGATACTTTACGTTTCCGGGGAAGAATCGGCAAGGCAGATCAAGCTTCGTGCGCAGCGTCTCGGAGTTGATACAGAAAATCTTTATATCCTTACGGCGACTGATGCGGAGTCAATTTCAGCAACCATAGTCAATGCGGTTCCGGACATTGTAATTATTGATTCCATACAGACTATGAGTATCGGAAGAATAACTTCAAGTCCGGGCAGTCTTACTCAGGTGCGTGAATGCACGAACCTTTTTATGCATACAGCGAAAAGTCAGGAGATACCTATTATAATAGTAGGTCATGTCAATAAGGACGGCGCAATTGCCGGACCAAAGGTAATGGAGCATATTGTGGACGCTGTTCTGCACTTCGAGGGCGAGCGTCATCAGAGCTATCGGCTTTTAAGAGCAGTGAAAAACCGTTTTGGTTCTACTAACGAAATCGGAGTTTTTGAAATGATCGACAGGGGACTGCGTGAGGTTGAGAATCCCTCTCAGATGCTTCTTTCCGGCAGACCTCATAATGTTTCGGGAACGTGCGTTGCCTGCGTTATGGAGGGAAGCAGACCGATTCTTGCCGAAGTTCAGACGCTCGCTTCAAAATCAAGCTATGCTGCACCGAGAAGAACAGCCACCGGATTTGATTTCAACCGTCTTAATATAATTATTGCCGTTCTTGAAAAAAGACTTGGAATTTTCATGGGTTCTCTTGATATTTACCTGAACATAGTCGGCGGATTCCGTCTTGATGAGCCGGCAGGCGATCTTCCGGCAGCTATGGCTCTTTTCTCAGGGATTATGGATAAGCCGATAAGCGAGGATATCATTGCTTTCGGCGAGATAGGTCTTGGGGGAGAGATACGCTCCGTTTCGCATATAACACAGCGTATCCGTGAGGCTGAGCGAATGGGATTCAGAACCTGCATTGTTCCGAAACAGTCTATGACTTCTGTAAATCAAATGGACTACAACATAGACATAATCCCCGTTTCAACCTTGAAACAGGCATTTTCGGTTGTAAATGGGGAAAATAAGTAGTTCAGCGAATATATTATTGCTACTACTCTGCTGCATTTGTGCCTATTGTGATGTATAACCGTATTGCAGAAACAATGAGAAATGCACTGAAAAATTATAAGGAAAGAATAAAATAATGAACAATCAGAAAAGACTTACGGCTGAAGTTTTTTATCTTGAACTCGTAAATAAAACATTAAGTTCTGAATTAGGAGAATATCGGAAATCGAAAACATGGACAAGAACAATGCTTGAAAAAGTCATAAAATCCATACTTCAAAATTATAGCCTGAAAACAGAAAAAGAGTATTTCCGTATTGATATGATAGGCTGGATACAGAAAAAAACGCGTCTGTACAATAAATGTAAAAAAGTAAATTTAAATCCGCATTTATGGGATTTACAAGCTGCGGTTGAACACGAAAATAATCCTAAAGCATGGTTGGATGAGGTATGCAAGCTGGCATATATAAGGTGTCCTTTGAGGATCGTTATTGGTTACGGAACAGAAAATGCAGAAAATAAGCTCTCAATAGCTAATGAAATTCTCAAAGACACGAAAGCTTTTACCGATAGTGACCAGGAATTTGCTATAATATTAGGAGAACGCACTGATAATTTTGGCAAAGATAAAAATAATCCGTGCGGTTTTCATTGTTGGGTATCTACTAAAACAAAAGAATTTACAGAAATCATATGTCAATAAACATCTATTTTAAGCAACAGCATTTACCTTTTGTTATTGTTTATCAAGCGGACTTTGATTCTTTAATTTCCTGCTGAACGGTGTATTTTCTTTTGAGTATTCCTTCTAAATGGATTATATCCCTTTGGCAGGGGTTAAAGGGGACAGCGTCCCCTTTATGATTAACAGAAAAAGTAAATGCTGTTGCCGTGATTGAGATAAATATTTATATTGACATTAATTGCGGAATATGATAAAATATAAAGTAACAATTTGCAATTTTGCAGGAGGAAATATTATGACAAAAAGCATTCCCGAAATTTTTGCGGCTAATGTCTTTAACCACGAGGTTATGAAAGCAAGACTTCCTAAAAACATTTATAAAGCGCTTATGAAAACCATTCAGAACGGCGATTCTCTTGATATGACCACGGCAGATTTCGTTGCAAACACTATTAAGGATTGGGCAATCGAAAAGGGTGCGACTCATTATACACACTGGTTTCAGCCGCTTACAGGTTCAACGGCGGAAAAACACGATTCATTTATAAATACAGCTCCCGGAGGCATGGCAATAATGGAGTTTTCGGGCAAAGCTCTTGTAAAGGGTGAACCGGATGCTTCTTCGTTCCCATCAGGCGGACTTCGTCAGACCAGCTTTGCAAGAGGTTATACCGCATGGGATCCGACGTCTTATTGCTTTGTTAAAGAGGGAAGCCTCTATATCCCGACTGTTTTTGTCTCGTATACAGGGGAAATCCTTGATAAAAAAACCCCGCTGCTTCGTTCTATGGATGCTTTAAGCAAGACTGCCGTGCGTTTTCTTAAGCTTTTCGGCAACGATAAGGTTACAAGAGTTACTTCGACAGTAGGCGCAGAACAGGAATATTTCCTTATAGATAAAAAAATGTACGATCAGCGTGAAGACCTTATCTTAACGGACAGAACGCTTTTCGGAGCAAAACCGCCCAAGGGGCAGGAGCTGGACGATCAATATTTTGCTAATTTACAGCCAAGAATAGCTGCGTATATGGCAGAATTGGATGAAGAGCTCTGGAAGCTCGGAATTTATTCAAAAACAAAGCATAACGAGGTCGCTCCGGCACAGCACGAAATGGCTCCGATTTTTACAACATCGAATCTTGGAACTGATCAGAATGAGCTTGCAATGGAGGTTATGAAAAAGGTTGCGCTTAAGCATGGTCTTGTTTGTCTGCTTCATGAAAAGCCTTTCGAGGGAGTAAACGGTTCCGGAAAGCATAATAACTGGTCGATGTCCGCTGATGATGGACAGAATCTGCTCGATCCCGGCGATACGCCCATGGAGAACCTACAGTTTTTAACTATTCTTTGCGCCCTCATCAAGGGTGTTGACGAATATGCCGATCTTATGCGTATTTCTGCCGCTTCTGCCGGAAACGATCACCGTCTCGGAGCAGATGAAGCTCCTCCGGCGATAATTTCTATGTTCCTCGGAGAAGAGCTTGACGCAGTACTTAAAGCAATCGAAGAGGACGGAGTTTATAAAACTCAGACAAGTACGTTTGAGATCGGTGTAAATGCTCTTCCGTCTTTTCCGAAAGACTCAACCGACAGAAACAGAACTTCTCCGTTTGCATTTACAGGAAACCGTTTTGAATTCAGAATGGTTGGTTCTTCCGATAATATTGCCTGTCCTAACGCTCTCCTTAATACTATTGTGGCAGAAGAACTTAGCTGGTTCACCGAAAATCTGGAACAGTTCAAGGGTACTGATAATTTTGAAGTTGAAGTAAAAAATCTTCTTAAAAAAGTTTTAAAAGAGCATAGAAGAATTATTTTCAACGGTGACGGATATTCGGCAGAATGGGTTAAAGAAGCTGAACGCAGAGGCCTTCCGAATTATACTTCAACTGTTGATTGTTTGCCGCATTATACAGACGAGAAGAATATGAGAATATTCCGTAAATTCAATATTTACACCCAGAATGAGCTCAATGCAAGAACCGAAGTGCTTCTTGAAACATATTCAAAAACTATCAGAATAGAAGCTCGTACTATGATCGAAATGGCAAGCCGAAAGCTCCTGCCGTCAACTCTTGATTATATACAGAAGGTTTGCAGTTCTATAACTGTTAAAAAACAGATAGGAATGACAGCCAATACAGAGGAGAAAATTGCTTCTAAGCTTAATTCTCTCGCCGACCGTTTTTACGATTCGATTCAAAGACTCGGCGAACAGCTTGAAGCCGCCTGCAAGATTGAAAATATACAGAAGCAGGCTGAGTATTTCCACGATTATGTTCTCGCAGAAATGGATATAATGAGAAGCATAGCCGATGAGATCGAGGTAAATATGCCATGCGATATGTGGCCGATTCCTAATTATACTGCAATGATCTATAATGTTTAAATTTTTACAAATGTTTACAGAGCTGCTGCATTTTTGCAGCGGCTTTTTTCTTTACTTTTCGGGAAATATATGATATAAGCGGCGAGCCGCCGCAGGCAAATTCGCGTTGAAAAAAATGAAACCGCAAATTTTTATCCGCGTATGTTGCCTTTTTGCCAATTATGTGATATAATAAATTATAATTTTTTAAAAGGACTATTTTTATGAGTGCATATATTGAATTCAAAAATGTAAAAAAGATTTATAAAACCGGAGAGGTTGAAATAAAGGCTTTAAACGATGTTAACTTTGAGATAAATAAGGGCGAGTTTTGTGTTATTGTCGGAGCTTCCGGCGCTGGAAAAACAACTATCCTGAATATACTCGGAGGCATGGAAACTCTCAGCAGCGGAAGCGCATGGCTGGACGGGGTGGATATTTCAAAACTCAAAAAAAGAGAACTTACTGCTTATCGCCGATATGATGTCGGATTCGTTTTTCAGTTCTATAACCTTGTTCAGAATCTCACGGCGCTTGAAAATGTCGAGCTTGCGGCGCAGATATGCAAAGAGCCGCTGGATGCGGCTAAGGTTCTTGAACAGGTCGGTCTTGGAGACAGAATGAAGAATTTTCCGGCGCAGCTTTCCGGCGGAGAGCAGCAGCGTGTGGCGATAGCGAGAGCGCTTGCAAAAAATCCGAAGCTTCTTCTCTGCGACGAGCCGACGGGTGCGCTTGATTATAATACCGGAAAAGCGGTTCTTAAGCTTTTGCAGGATACCTGCCGAAAAACCGGAATGACAGTTGTTGTTATTACTCATAATCAGGCTCTTTCGGCTATGGCTGACAGGATCATAACGGTTAAAAACGGAGCTGTTGAAAGTATGCGTATCAACGATAATATCGTTGATATTGCGGATATTGAGTGGTGAGCAATATGAAATCGATGATGAAAAAGGCGGCGGTTCGTGAAATAAAAGGAAGCTTCGGACGTTATTTCGCTATACTTGCCATTATTGCTTTAGGAGTTGGTTTCTTTTCCGGAGTCCGAATTACAACTCCTGCAATGGTAAACACGATAAACAGCTTCTTTGACGAAAATCAATTTTACGATTACCGTATTTTATCTTCTTCCGGTTGGAGCGAAAGCGATGCGGAGAGCTTTGAATCTGAGGAGGATGTAAGAAGTGCGGAAGCGGCATACAGTCTGGACGCCGTATATAATTATAAAACCGGAAAAGAAAATGTTCTGAAAACTCATTCAATAACCGACAATGTAAATCAGCTTTATCTTGTAAGCGGAAGAATGCCTCAAGCTCCGGACGAATGCGTTATTGATGCGGGATTGCGCAAGGTTCCGGAACTGAATACGTTTTTGTCGCTTTCTGACGAAAACGATGAAAATACATTGAGTTCACTGAATTACAGTAAATTCAAAATAGTTGGAACCGTCTATTCTCCGCTTTATGTCAACTTTGAGCGTGGAACGACTTCAATCGGCAACGGAAGCGTCAGCGGATTTGTCTATATGCTGCCTGAAGCTTTTAATATGAGCAGATATTCCGAGATATATGTCCGTTTTGATCAGAATCATGAAATATATTCCGATGAATACCAAAAATACATGAGCGGCAAGAATGAAAAATGGGAGCAGATAGCCTCGGAAAAAGCGGCGAAAAGCTACTCTGAGCTTATGAATTCAATGGGACTGCCGACGGACGATTTACCGGCAGCTTATGTCCTTGACCGAAATACAAATATAGGGTATGCCTGTTTTGAAAGCGATTCCGAGATAGTCGCACAGGTTGCAAAGGTTTTCCCTATATTTTTCATTCTTGTAGCAGCGCTGGTCTGCATGACTACAATGAGCCGGATGGTCGAAGAACAGCGTACTCAGATAGGCGTTTTCAAGGCTCTCGGTTATTCAGGAGCTTCGATAATGAACCGCTATCTCTTTTATTCCGGAAGCGCAGCGATTATTGGATGCGTTCTCGGTTATACGATAGGAAGTATTCTTTTTCCGTCAGTTATCTGGATGACGTATAAGCTTATGTATATTCATATTCCGCTGAAATTTGTGTTCGATTACGGACTTTTTGCAGCTTTGGTTCTGGTATCTCTTATATGTACCATGGGAGTAACATTAATATCCTGCCGCAATGAGCTTGCGGAAACATCTGCAAGTCTTATGCGTCCGAAATCTCCTAAAGCGGGAAAACGAGTTCTTATCGAGCGAATTCCGTTTATCTGGAACAGAATAAAGTTTCTTCATAAAGTATCTATACGCAATATTTTCCGCTACAAAAAGAGATTTTTCATGATGATACTCGGAATAAGCGGATGTACGGCTCTTCTTCTTACAGGCTTTGGAATAAAGGATTCTATTGCCGGATTTGCTGATATGCAGTATGGTGAAATTATTACAGCCGACGCTGCCGCAGCGTTTTCATGTCCCGAGGGAAATGTTCCTGAAGAGGTAATTTCAGTTCTGGATGAAAAAACCGATAATTATATTTTTCTTCGTGAATCCAACTGGGATCTCCTTTACGGCGACAGAGTTAAAAGCATAACGCTTCTTGCTCCTGAAAATTATGACGATATAAGCGGTTTTGTGAATTTCAGAACTTCAGACGGCAAAAAAGTCGAATCTCCTGCATTGAACGAGGTAATAATCAGTAACAGTATTCAGGAAAGATACGGCGCAGATATCGGTGATGAAATTGTTTTGCGAAACGAAAATATGAATACTCTCCGTGTAAAGGTCTCGGGAATATTTGAAAATCACGTTTACAATTATATATTTATCTCTGCTGAAACTATGGAATCTCAGCTTTCAGAACCGCTGGTGTTCAATGAAGCGTATATAAATTTCAGCGATAATGACGATATTCATCAGTTGTCGGCAGATATAGGAAAAAATAAAAGTTTTACGTCTATATATCTTTTTGAAGATATTAAAGTGCGCATGGGAAATATGATGAAGAGCCTTAATTATATAGTTCTTCTTATAATCATTTGCGCCGCAGTACTTGCATTTATCGTTATTTATAATCTTACTAATATAAATATAACTGAAAGAATACGGGAAATAGCTACAATAAAGGTGCTTGGCTTTTTCAGTAGTGAGACTTCGGCGTATGTTCTTCGTGAAAATCTTGTTCTTACTGCCGTAGGAACTCTTTTCGGACTTGGACTTGGAATTCTGCTTCATAAATTCATTATGGCGCAGATAGTTGTTGATCTTGTTTCGTTTACAACGAGGATTCTTCCCATGAGTTATATTTACAGCGTTGCTCTTACCTTCGTGTTTAACTTTGCAGTCAATATCTTTATGGAGATAAAGCTTGACAGGATAAATATGGCTGAATCTCTGAAATCAGTTGAATAATAATTTGAAAAATGCTCCACATTTTGTGGAGCATTTGTAGCTGTCATTTCTATTTGTAAAGTCACGAATTAAAATGTAAATTTCAACCGGAATATCATGGGACATTACGGGAAATGCAGGGATGTGGTTATACTTTCGGGAAACTTCTGAGGGATTTTAAGGGACTGCGAGAACTATAAAATCAGATAGTATGAGACCTCTTGAACATCATCAAGAGGTCTTAAAATTATCTTTAAGGAAGTTTTTGAGTTCCTTGTAAAGTTTCGGCTTGTCGTCCGCCAACGTTTGAAAGAACGTTTCATTGAACTGTTCCACACCGTTTCCGATCACTGTGTTTGTCTTTGCATCAACATTCCTTTTGTAAGCGACTGCTCTCGTAAGAGCAACCGCATTTTTAGTCAATGTTTCAATATCTATTTCTTGTACCTGTTCATCTGACAGCTTATTGATTTGGTCTAATAAACGGCTGCATAAAAGACGTGTGAGCGGTTCTGTAAAATCAACATTTTTGTATTTTTCGGTTTCTTCCATGATAGCGCTGAAATTTTCCTGTGCCATTCGGAGAGTATGAAGTGATTCCATAAGATTTGAAGCATATCTCTGAACGGCTGATTTTGAAATGCTGTTTCCGGTGCTCTTTATGTAGTCAACAATTTCATTATAGGTGAAATCTGCTTTTATCATTTCGTCAACAGCTTCTTTGATATCAGGATGAAGCTTTTCAATTGCATAGTGCTTTCGTTTTTTCTTTCCCATAGTAACTCCTTACACTTCAACGCATTCGTCTTCTAAAACTCCGCAAAGTACACGAATTCCTTTTGCGGTAAGAGATATTTCAATGAGGTAATGAGAATAATTAATACTGGGATTACAAAGGGGATGTACTCCCCTTTGGCAGGGGTACGGGGACAGCGCCCCGTCTAAGTTGTCGGCATTGGTAAGTTAGACAGCGTCTCCCTTATAATAACATAAAAAGCAAATGCTTTTGTAATGTCTGTCATAATGTATGTCCAAGCTGAATATTATTGAGTGAAAGGGGAGAGCAGAATGGAAAAACGTACAAGCTATGAGATAATATCGTCCTATGTAACAGCTTCGATACGCTCGGCGATGCTGAAGGTTAAAGAGGAAAAAAGAATCCGTTTAAGCGAGATACGCATCCGAAGCGGAAGAGCGGTTTCTTTTGTCTATCCCGACGTCATATTGTTTCTGACATCCAACGGGGAGCTTGTTAACAATCATCACAGCAATAATTGCATAACGGCTTCTCCGTCGGATATAAAAGCTATGGTGGAAGCTCTTTGCCGATATTCTATGCATAGCTGTTCCCGTGAACTGCGTGAGGGATATTTTGTGATAGGACAAGGCGTGCGTGTAGGAGCTGCCGGTACTTTTTCTGAAACCGAGAGCAGGATAATAAGAGATTTCAGCAGCCTTAATTTCAGAATATCACGCTGTGTTAAGGGATGTGCGGAGGAAATATTTCATCGGACTTGCTTAAACGGAAGGAGCGTTCTGATCTGCGGCGGAGTTAATTCTGGAAAAACAACGCTTCTTCGTGATCTTTGCCGTTTGTGCGGAAACAGCTTCAAGGTCGTACTCATTGACGAGAGAAACGAAATATCTTCAACGTCAGGCGGAATTCCTGATAACGACATAGGTGCGATGACTGACGTTATAGTAGGCTCGAAGCGTGATGAAGGAATACTTTCAGCTATAAGAACTCTTTCCCCTGATATGATAGTCTGCGACGAAATTTCCGGCGAAAAGGATACTGCGGCTATTCTTAACGGCTTTGGCTGCGGAGTAAGATTTGCTGCGTCGCTTCATGCTGAAAGCTATGAGGATATGCTCAGGAGAACTGTCGCCAGACCTCTTATTTCGGCAGGAGTATTCGATTATGCCGTTTTTCTTGAGGGAAGCAGTTTCCCATCGAAAATAAGGGAAATAAGGAGATTGAAAAATGTTTCTTAAGGTGATTGCGGCAATAATGTTTTCTCTTGCCGGAGCGGCTATCGGATTTTCAAAAGCAGATCGGCTTCGTGAAAAACTTGAAATTTGCAGGGAAACGGCAATGCTCGTTGAAAAATCGGCAATACTGATTCGTTATCAGGGTTTAAGCGTTTACGAGCTTTCTGCGAATCTGAAAAACTGTTCCGGATTATCCTCGCTTTCGTTTATTAAAGCCCTTCCGGAAAACTTTTATGAGGGAGAAAATTTTCACGCTCAGTGGAAGTCGGCTGTAAATTCTCAGACGGATATTCCTGATGAGGAACGCAAGCTTATTTTACGCTTCGGGGAAATTCTCGGAACAAGCGATATCGAGGGACAGCTTGCTTCTATTGAGAGCATAAAGCAGGAACTTTCTGCGCTTGAAAAAAGACGTTCCGATTGTTTTATACAAAAGGGCAGACTTTACAGAAGCGTTGGAACTCTTTTCGGAGTTATGACCGGAATTCTTGTAATTTGAGAAAAGGATGTGGACTATGGATATTGATTTAATATTTAAAATTGCAGGAACGGGAATTATCGTCGCTGTTCTGAACCTTGTGCTGAAACGTGCCGAGCGTGAAGAACAGGCGATGATGACTACTCTTGCCGGACTTATTGTTGTGCTTGTTATCATAGTTGAAGAAATTGGAAACCTGTTTGAAACAGTAAAAACGGTATTTGGATTATGGTAGAAAACAGCCTTTCAATATCGATTTTCTGTATTTGCGCAGCGATTTTTGCGGTTCTTTTGCGGCAATACTGCCGTGAGCAGTCGCTGCTTATTGCTCTTGGAGCGTGTACTGCGGTGATAGGCGGATTTATGCTTTTTCTTGAGCCTGTTATATCGGAGGTGCGGGAAATTTTTTCCGAAGCAGGAATATCCGAAAGCTATATGGCGCTTATTTTCAAAGCCGCTGCAATTTGCTTTATAACTCAGATAACTTGTGAGATATGCTGTGACAGCGGTGAAACGGCAATAGCTTCTGCGGCTGAAATGTGGGGAAGAGGTGCGCTTGCTTTTATAAGTCTTCCGATAATACGCTCGCTTCTTGAAAGAATAAGTGAAATACTTTAGGTAGTTTTAAATTATGAAGAGGATTTTTTTACTTGCAGTTATATTTTTTCTTATGTTTATAAATTTTATTCCTGTAAATGCGGCGGCAGATTACGCTGAAGACAGTTCCGAGATATCTTCTCAGCTTGACGATGTTTTGTCGGAATACGATATAGACTGGAGATACGATGATATAAGCGGACTTGGCTTTGGTGAGCTATGGGAAAAAATTTTCGGTTCTCTTGCCGATAAGCTGAAAGCTCCGGCAAGGCTTCTTGCTTCACTTCTTGCCATAACCATTTTTACTGCCGTTATGCGGGGAATGGGCGACGGAGTTTTCAGCAAGGGTTCAAATTCCGGATTATATAATATGGTCTGCGTTTTAACAGCAGTAACGGTTATAACTCCGTCGCTGTTTGCAGTTTATGAAAGTTCTCTTTCAGCTATTGAGCGGACAGGAGGATTCATGCTTGTTTTTGTTCCTGTTTTTGCAGGAATAACTATAGCTTCCGGAGGAATTGCCTCGGGCGGCATATACAACATGATGATTCTTGGAGCCTCCGAGCTTTTTGCCGGTCTTACCGACAGTTTTCTTATGCCGATTCTGAGCGTGACGGCAGTTCTTGCCGTTTCCGGGAGCGTATTCCCTAATGTTTCGGTCGAAAGCATTGTCAAGCTTATAAAAAAGCTGATAACATGGGGAATGACAGTCGCTATGACTCTGTTTACGGGATTTACGACGATGAAATGCACTCTTGCCGCTAAAACGGACGGAGCTGCCGCCAAAACGGCTAAATTTATTATTTCAGGATTTGTACCTATAGTCGGAGGCGCAGTATCGGATGCGTATTCAACCGTCCGAGGGAGCTTTGACGTTATACGCTCAACAGTCGGAACTGCCGGAAATATTGCAATATTGATATTCGTCGTACCTCCTCTAATAGAACTTCTTGTATTCAGAGGAGTAATGTGGATAGGCACAGCGGCTGCGGAGCTTCTTTCAGCCGATTCGCTTGTAAGGCTCATGAAAGGAATCGACAGCGGACTTGCTATTGCTCAGAGCGTACTTGTATGCTATTCGGTAATGCTGATTCTTTGTACGGGAATACTGGTTCAGTCTTTTTCATAGAGCAAATATCGTTTGCTTTTTGTACATATAACTGAGATTCTGTTACTGTAATTCGTTGCGAAAAGGTTGTCTGCTCTTGGACGTTAGTCTTAATTATTCTGATACTCTTTTATAGAGTATCAGAATAATTAATAATGGGTTTCCAAAGGGTGATTCCCCACGGTGTGGGGAAATGTCACGAAGTGACAAAGGGGACGGGCGACCGTTGGGAGGATTCACCCTTTGGCAGGGGGTTAAAGGGGGATGGAATCCCCCTTATAGGAGGAAAAATGGAAGAGATAAAAAGTTCGGTTATGGCGATATGTGCAGCTTCGGCAGCGGTTTGTATAGTAGAGAGCCTTGTATCGGGAACGAAACTGAAAAATCAGATGAAGCTTATTCTTGATCTTATTCTTATAACGGTTATCGCTGCGCCGTTTATACGAGGAGCGTTTGAGTTCGATCTTTCGGAATTCAGAGCATATGATACTCCGGATTACGAGTATTCAAGAGAGCTTTATAATGAAGAGCTGCGCCGTCAGACTTCCTATAATGTATCGGAAGTTCTGCTTGAACAGATAAGCGCTGCCGGAATAAGATGCGATAAAATTGAAACGGAGGTTAATATTTCAGATGATGGAAGCATATCTATTACTAAGGTCACGCTCATTGCAGACAATTTTGAAAAAGCGGCGGATATTATCAGAAAAAGTCTTGGGGAAGAAACGGAGGTCGTAAATGAAAATACCTGAAAAACTCGGAAGCATAAAAAAGGACAAAAAAACCGTAACGGCAGTAATGATCCTCGGAATAGGAGGCTTGCTTCTGATAATGCTTTCATCGGTTCTGCCGGAAAAAAAGCAGGATAAAAATGAATCGGAGAAAATTATCCGTCAGAATACGGAAACTGATTCTGATTCCTACTGCCGTGAAACCGAGCAGCGGCTTGAAAAATTTCTCAGTTCTGTTGAAGGAGCAGGAGAAGTTAAAGTTTATCTTACTGTTGGAACTGACGAAAGATATGTTTACGCAAAGGAGGGAAAACAGAGCCGCAGTGAAAATAAAACAGAGGAGGAAGAGAAATATGTGATAGTCGGAGGCGGAAGCGAAAAAAGCGCTCTTATTGAAACGGTAGAAACTCCGGAAATAACAGGAGCAGTTATTGCCTGTACAGGCTGTGACAGTCCGATAGTAACAGAGCGTATCTACAAAGCGGTATCTGCCGCACTTGGTATCCCAACCGGAAAAATTTATGTAACGAAACTTAAATAATAGGAGAGAAATTATGAAAAAGCCAACACTAATTATAGGAAAGAAACATATCATCATGAGCTGTCTTACGCTTATGCTCGCCGTAGCGGTATACATAAACTATGCGACAGCTCCGAAATCGAAGGATAAATCCGGAAAGAGCAGTATTTCATCTGTTGAAGGCGGTGAAACGGTAAGCTACGGCGAAACGGAATTTGTAAGTGCCGAAGCCGGCGGAGCAGACGATTATTTTGCTCAGGCAAGACTTGATAAAATGAATAACCGTGATGAAGCCGTTGCAACTCTTCAGATGATAATAGGCGGCGGAGATATTACCGAGGATGAAATGGTTATGAATGCGCTGGATGCTGTTCAGGTTTCAAAGCTGATTGAATCCGAGGGAACGATCGAATCGCTTGTTAAAGCTCAGGGATTTGAAGACTGCGTTGCCTATCTTGACGGCGAATCCGCTAAGGTAGTAGTTAAAACAGAGGGGCTTGATAAGGCTCAGGCAGCGTCTATAAAGGAGATAATTCTCGGCGAAACAGAAGTTTCAGCAGAAAATATCAGAATTTTTGAAGTAAAGTAGTTGTAAAACAGGAAAAAATTTGGTATAATATAAAAGTAAGTATTTGTTCGGGCAGTTTTTTTACGGTTTTTCCGTAAAAATCGGTTTTATGCCGAAAGCGCTGCCCGACATTAACCGGAGGTCTGAAATATGGATATTTCAAAAAAAGCTGTGAAGAGCCGGCTTAAAATATCGGAGGATGTTATAATTACCGTTGCAAGACTTGCCGCTCTTGACGTTAAGGGAGTTGCAGGTCTTGACGGCGAGGTGAATAAAATCAGCAAGATAAAGAAAGACGGTCCGATAAAAGTTTCGCTCGACGGTGATGTTGCAGCGATCGAAATTAAAATAAAAATCAACAGCAATGAAAAGGCTTGCGCCGTTGCGCAAGAGGTTCAGAAAGCTGTTAAGGAAAATGTTCAGAATATGACAGGCGTTGCCGTTGCAAGAGTAAACGTTACAGTTTGCGAAGCGGTTTTTAAGTAATATTAAAGGAGTTAAAAAATGACAAGACGTGAAATAAGAGACAGCGCATTCAAACTCGTTTTCGAGCAGCTTCTGCGTGATGACGATATTCAGGAACTTTATGATATCGCAGAAGAAATTGAAGAAATTACTGTTAATGACGAGGTCAAAAAAATCGTAGAGGGAACAATAAGTCATGCCGAAGAGCTTGACGGGATTATTTCCGGATACAGTAAATCAAGAAGTATTTCCCGTATTTCCAAGCTGAATATTGCTATACTCAGGATAGCTCTTTACGAATCCATATACGATGACAACACTCCCATGAATGCTGCAATAAGCGAAGCGATAAAGCTTTCTATGGTGTATACTTATCAGGAGGATACTTCTTTCATCAATGGCGTTCTCGGAGCATTTTCAAGAGACCGCCGGAAGGAAACCGAAGAAAATGCCTGAGTTTCTCGGAATAGATACAAGCAATTATACAACCTCGGCGGCTGTTTATTCAAGTGACGAAAATAAAATATATCAGGCTAAAAAGCTTCTTCCGGTAAAAAAAGGCGAGCTTGGTCTGCGTCAGAGCGACGCTGTTTTTCACCACACAAAGCAGCTTCCGGAAATGATAGAAGAGCTTTTCGGCAATAATTTTGCAGAGAGTGTAAGCGCGGTTTCTGCGTCTGTACGTCCGAGAAATGCGGAGGGATCGTATATGCCGTGTTTTCTCTGCGGAGAATGTCTGGCAAGGTCTTTTGCCGCAGCAAATAAAATTCCGCTTTATAAAACCTCTCATCAGATAGGGCATATTCTTGCGGCTCTTTATTCCGCAAACAGGCTTGAGCTTGTTAACCGACGTTTTATAGCCTTTCATGTAAGCGGCGGAACGACCGATTGCTTGCTTTGTCAGCCGGATGCGGAGAATGTTCTTGAAATCTCGCAGATAGGTTCGTCGCTTGATTTAAAAGCCGGACAAGCTGTCGACAGAATCGGAGTAATGCTTGGTCTGGAGTTTCCGTGCGGAAAGGAACTTGAAAAGCTTGCGGAAAATTCCGATAAAAGTTTTAAGATGAAAATCAAGCTCAAAGACGGAAGCTGCTGCCTTTCCGGAGTTGAAAACAAGTGTGGTGACATGATGAAAAACGGTGAAGATCCGCAGAATATAGCCGCATTTTGTCTGGATTTTATTGCGGCAACGATTCTGGAAATGACCTCTTATGCCGTTGAAAAATACGGAGAACTCCCTCTTGTTTTTGCAGGAGGAGTAATGTCGGATATGATAATACGCAAAAAGATTATTTCCCGATTTCCAAAAGCAAGCTTTGCCGCACCTGAATTTTCCTGCGATAATGCCGCAGGTATAGCAATATACGGTTATCTGAAAAGTATTGGAGAGGTTTAAATGCCTGTTTTAACTGTTACTCAAATCAATAAATATATAAGCTTTTCTCTTAAAGGCGACAAAAATCTTCAGGGAATAATGGTTAAGGGAGAGATATCTAATTTCGTTCGACATTTCCGAAGCGGACATATGTATTTTACTCTTAAAGACAATGAAAGCGCAGTCAAGGCAGTTATGTTTTCGTCTGCGGCGTCAAGATTGAAGTTTCTGCCGGAGGACGGAATGGCGGTCATTGTTTCAGGAAGCGTTTCCGTTTATGAAAGGGACGGAGTATATCAGCTTTATGTAAACGATATTGTCCCGGAGGGAGCTGGAAAAGCCGGAGCTGCTCTTGAACAGCTGAAGAAAAAGCTCGCAAAAGAGGGGATTTTCGACAGTGCACATAAGCGCCCACTGCCGGAAATGCCTGCGAAGATCGGAGTTGTAACGTCGCTGAGCGGAGCGGCTGTCCGTGACATCATAAACGTGCTGACAAGACGTTATCCTATCGGCGAGATCTATGCGGTAAACGCTCTTGTTCAGGGAAATGAAGCTCCGGACTCAATATGCAGAGGAATTATCAAAGCGGAAAATGCCGGATGCGACGTAATTATCGTCGGCAGAGGAGGCGGTTCTTCCGAGGATCTCAGCGCTTTCAATACGGAAAAGGTTGCTTATGGAATTTATAACTGCAAGGTTCCCGTTATTTCCGCAGTCGGACACGAGATCGACTTCACAGTTGCAGATCTTGCCGCCGATATGCGTGCTCCGACGCCGTCTGCTGCCGCTGAGCTTTCGGCTCCGTCGGTTGAGAGCCTTTTGGAGCGAATCAACAGTCTTGAAAAAAGAGTGGAAAAATCGGCTCTTTCCGCTGTGAGGACAGCCGGAGACAAACTGAATACTCTGAATCTTGCACTTTCGGCTCAGTCGCCTGAAAATCGTTTAAGGCTTAACGAGGAAAAGCTTATATCTCTTGAAAAACGCAGAAAAACTGCCTTTGAAAGCTTTTGTTCAAGGCTTGATTCCGAACTCGGGGAGAAAATGGCAAGGCTCGACAGTCTTAGTCCGCTGAAAGTTCTCGCAAGAGGATATTCTCTTGTTTACAGCGGCGATACGCTTATAAGCAGTTCTGACAATCTGGAGAGCGGCGATGAAGTTAAAATACGTCTTGGCAGCGGAGGATTCAATGCTGAGGTAATCGAAAAATGGTGATAAAATGGATGAAAAAGTAACTTTTGAAGATAATATGATAAAGCTTGGCAAAATTGTTGCCGAGCTGGAAAAAGGAGATATTCCCCTTGAAAAAGCTGTCGAACTTTACGGCGAAGGAGTTAAGCTTTCTGCATCATGCAAAAAGCAGCTTGAAGAAGCAAAGATAAAAATAACGGAGGATGACGGCGAATAATTGCCGAAAAACTTAAAATGAGTGAATTTAAAAATAAATTTTCGGAGTATATTGATTTTACCGAAAAGAATCTGAAAAAATACAATATCTGTCAGGAGTCTGAAAAGCCGCAGAAAACTTTGATAGACGCAATGAATTATTCTCTTGAAGCAGGCGGAAAACGTATAAGACCTGTACTTGTCTATGCTTTCTGCGAAGCCTGCGGAGGCGGCTATAAAACGGCTGCTTCTCCTGCCTGCGCAATTGAGATGATACACACTTTTTCGCTTATACACGATGATCTTCCGGCTATGGACAACGATGACTTCCGTCGGGGAAAGCCTTCCTGCCATAAAGCTTTCGGAGAAGCCGAAGCAATTCTTGCCGGAGACGCTCTTTCCGTTCTTCCGTTTGAAATTATTGCGGATGACAGGTCGCTTACGGAAGCTCAGAAGATCAGTATAATTTCCGTTCTTGCAAAGGCTGTCGGAAAGAACGGCATGATAGGCGGTCAGGTTATCGACATGGAAAATGAGAAGCGAAACGATGTTGACGAGGAAAACCTCCGTAATATGTACCGTCATAAAACAGGCGAGCTTATTGCAGTTTCCTGCATGATGGGATGCATTTGCGCCGGAGCCGATGACGAGGCTATTGCAGCTGCTTCGGAATACGGATATAAACTCGGACTCGCTTTTCAGATAATTGACGATATTCTTGATGTTACAAGTACCGCAGAGGAACTCGGAAAGCCTATCGGCAGCGATTCTCAGGAGAATAAGACTACTTTTGTTACTCTTTACGGAGTTGAAAAGGCTCAGGAAATTGCCGGAAATATTACAGAGGAAGCAATGCTTCTGCTTGAAAAATTCGGAAATAATCAGTTCCTTAAAGATCTGACTTCCATGCTTCTGAAAAGGAAAAATTAACATAAAGGAGCTGCGGAGAAAAGAAAACTGTATTCAACGCTATTGCAAAAAGAGAGAGGGTTTAATAACCCTTTGGCTGGGGGTACGGGGGACAGCGTCCCCCGCTTAAGTTGTTGGCATTGTTTAGGCGGATTTCCGTCATTTTGATTTTGCAATACCGATGAATATATCGTATGCTCCGCTTCATAAAGAATGAGAGAAAAAAATAATTCAGAAAAAAAAGTAACGCTGCAAGAGCTTCAGCTGCCGCAGGATCTTAAAAATCTATCGCTTAAACAGTGCGGCAGTCTTTGCAGCGAGATCAGAAATATTCTTATTACAACGGTTTCCAAAACAGGCGGACATCTCGCTTCAAATTTAGGCGTGGTCGAGCTTACAATGGCTCTTCACCGCAACTTCAATTCGCCGGAGGATAAAATAATCTGGGACGTCGGTCATCAGGCTTACACCCACAAAATACTTACCGGAAGACTGAACCAATTTTCAACTCTTCGCCGGAAAAACGGTATATCCGGATTCCCGAAGCCTGAGGAAAGCGTGCATGATACGTTTATAAGCGGTCACAGCAGCACTTCTGTTTCCGTTGCGTGCGGTATTGCCGAAGCGATGAAGCTTCAGGGGAAAAACAATTATGCCGTTGCTGTTATAGGCGACGGAGCAATGACCGGCGGAATGTTTTATGAAGCCATGAATAACAGCTTAAGGGGCAAGAATAATAATCTTATTGTTGTTCTTAACGATAACGATATGTCGATCTCGAAAAGCGTTGGCTCGCTTGCAAAATATCTTACTTCGCTGAGAAATACTGAAAAATATCTCAATACCAAAAGAGCCGTTGAAAGAGGACTGGAAAAAATTCCGATAATGGGCAATTCTATGGCAAAAAGCATAAAAAACGTCAAGGATTCCGTTAAGTACCATATACTTGAAAACAGCAATATATTTGAGGATATGGGATTTGTTTATCTCGGGCCGGTCAACGGACATAATCTTGTCGAGCTTGAAGAAGTAATGCATATGGCGAAAACGTATCATCAGCCGGTTATGATACACGTTAAAACTGTTAAGGGAAAGGGGTATCCTCCTGCGGAGGATAATCCGGGAGAATATCACGGAATTTCTAAATTTGATATTGCAACAGGAAATCCGGAAGTTTCAGCCGATGAATGCTATTCTACAGTTTTTGGAAAAAAGCTTGTTGAGATGGCTGAAAGCGATAACAGAATAGTTGCTATAACAGCCGCTATGAAATATGGAACAGGACTTCAGTTTTTCCACAACAGATTTCCGGAAAGATTTTTCGATGTTGGAATTGCAGAGCAGCACGCCGTTACGTTTGCCGGCGGACTCGCCTCAATGGGACAGATCCCCGTTTTTGCAGTGTATTCAACGTTCCTCCAGCGTTCATACGACCAGCTTGTTCATGATGTTGCAATAGGAAAGCTTCATGTTGTTCTTGGAATCGATCGTGCAGGCGTAGTCGGAGAGGACGGCGAGACGCATCAGGGACTGCTCGATGTTCCGATGCTTACATCTATAAAAAATACGGCGATATATTCTCCCTCGTGCTATGAAGAACTGAAAATATGCATGAATGAGGCGATTTACAGAGAAAAGGGACTTGCAGCCGTACGTTATCCAAGAGGAAGCGAAAAAAATGATTCAAGCCGTAATTACGTCACAAATGATCATATTCTTATCGGCAAGGGGAAAAGCGACACTCTTATCATAACCTACGGAAGAATTTTCAGCGAGGCTCTTAAAGCTCAGAGTATTTTATGCGGAGACGGAATAAACTGCGATCTGCTTAAGCTCACAAAGATATATCCGCTTTGCAGTGATATTATGGATGAAATAAAGGATTACAGACGAATCGTTTTCTTTGAGGAAAGTATGGGCAGCGGAAGCATTTCGGAGAAAATCGGAACTCTTCTTGCCGAGTCTTCTTTTGCAGGAGATTACAGCCGAGTAACTGCCGACGGATTTATAAAGCAGGCTTCGGTTGCAGAGTGCCTTGATGAAATGGGACTTTCCTGTGAAAAAATGGTTCTTCACATAAGAAAAGGGAGTATGAAAAATGGCGAGGCTTGACAGCGAGCTTGTCGCAAGAGGAATTGCAAGAAGCCGTGAAAGAGCAAAGGAAATGATAAGATCCGGTAACGTTACTGTGAACGGAATTATCGCCAAAAAGCCGTCCGGAGAAGTCTTGTCTGCCGACAATATCGAGTCCTCTGAACAGGAGATCTATGTTGGCAGAGGAGCTTTGAAGCTTGAAAAAGCAGCTCAGGAATTTGATATTGATTTTGAGGGCAAAGTCTGCCTCGATATAGGAGCTTCAACAGGAGGTTTTACCGATTTTATGCTCAGAAACGGAGCTTCAAAGGTGTTTGCAGTCGATGTAGGACGCGATCAGCTTGCTGGAGTTTTGCAGAGCGACAGCAGAGTTGTGAACATGGAAAAGACCGATATACGCAATGTAACTCCTGAAATGCTCGGAGGCTGCGTCGATTTTATCTGTGCGGATGTTTCGTTTATTTCGCTGAAAATGATACTTCCCAAAATCCATGAGCTTCTTAACGACAATGCCGCAGCCGCAGTCCTTATAAAACCTCAGTTTGAAGCCGGAAAAAGAGATGTCGGCAAGGGCGGTATCGTTAAGGATAAAAAAGTTCATATGCGTGTTCTTTCCGATATTGATTCATTTGCGGCAGGAACGGGACTTCTTCCCGAAAAATATACATTTTCCCCTGTAAAAGGCGGAAGCGGAAATATAGAATATCTCGTTTTGCTGCGAAAAGCAAGGGGAGAATATTTCATCCGTGATTTCAAGGAGCTTGTTGAAAGCTCGTTCGATAAACTTTAAGGAGAACTTATATGAAAGCGGCTCTTTATCCGAATTTTCAGAAAAAAAATGCGCTTCCCTGCGCCCGTGAAGCCTGCGATGTACTCCATGCTGCCGGAATAGAGGTTTGCGTAAGCGGAAATTTCAGAGATGACTTTTCCGATAAGCCTTTTGTGCAGTTTGAAGATATAAAAGCATCAGCACGAACTGTCGATTTTGTGATAGCTATCGGAGGCGACGGAACGATTCTTCGCTGTGCAAAGCTTCTTATGGGAACCGATACGAAACTTCTCGGCATAAACACCGGAACTCTTGGCTTTATGGCAGGTCTTGAAGCGGATCAGCTCGATAAGCTGAAGCTTCTCACAACAGGCGAATACGAGATCTCGGAGCGGATGACTCTTGATATCGTTCTTCATGAGGAGAACGGGGATGTTGTTCATACGGCTCTCAATGAAGTTTCGGCAAGGTCGGGAAGCCTTAGAATCTGCGATTTTGAGGTTTATTCTGAAGGGTATCTCGTTGGGAAATACCGTGCGGACGGAGTTCTTTTCAGTACTCCGTCAGGCTCAACAGCGTATGCTCTTTCATCAGGCGGACCGATCATCGAGCCCGATCTTGAATGTATAGAAATGACGCTTATTTGTCCGCATTCGCTTTTTTCAAGAGCAACGCTGTTTTCTGCCGGACGCCGACTCAGTCTTATTGATAAAACCCAGAACGGCGAAAGCATGGTGATTAACGTTGACGGAGAAGTTCATTTTAATCTTCATTGTGATGAATCTATTGAGATAAGCAGGGGACGTTATAACATTAAATTTGTGAATCTTATAGGCAATTCTTTCCATGAATCGATCAGCCGGAAGCTTTGCAGACCTATAAAATAATTGTAAACGGTGAAAAAAATGAAAAATCCCAGACATGAAGCAATACTTGAGATAATTTCCGAAAGACCTGTTGCAACGCAGGAGCTTCTTATTGAGCTGCTCGGAAAAAAAGGAATAAAAACTACTCAGGCTACGCTTTCAAGAGATATTCAGCAGCTCTCTCTTGTGAAACAGCGTGATGAAAACGGCGAATACAGGTATACTCTGCCTGTTTCAGCCGTCGAGGAAAAAACTTTTTTTGAAGAAGCCGTACTTTCGGTAGATTACGCGATGAATACAATAGTATTGAAATGCCGTGCAGGCATGGCTCAGGGAACGTGCGCAGCGATAGATTCGGTGAAGCATCAGGGCGTTGTCGGAACTATAGCCGGCGATGATACTATTTTTATTCTTGTCAGAAGTGAAGCGGATGCAAAGAAATTGTCGAAAAAATTCCGCAGTGAACTTTTTCACGGGAGGTGAGAGCTGAAAGATGCTTAAAGAAATTTATATACGCAATCTTGCGGTTATACGTGAAGCAACGATACCGCTTACAGACAGGCTCAATATTTTTACCGGTGAAACGGGCGCAGGTAAATCTATTCTTATAAATGGAATAAACGCTGTTCTCGGACAAAGATGTACTAAAGATATAGTCCGTACAGGCTGTGATAAAGCCGTTATAACAGCGTTATTTACCGAACTTTCTCCGGCAGTAACCGCTAAGCTTGACGAATTGGGGGTTTCTCATGAAAACGATGAAATCACTGTGACACGTGAAATAAGCGCAGACGGCGGCAGCGTTTCACGAATCAATCACCGGACAGCCTCCGCATCGTTATTGAAAGAGATCGGCAGTATGCTTATAAATATTCATGGACAGCACGATAATCAGGTACTTCTCGACAGTGAAAAGCATCTTCACATCCTTGATGATTTCGGCGGAGACAACACACTTCTGGAGGCTTACAGAAAAACCTTCCGTGAACTTCAGCAGACTGCAAGAACTCTCGGCGAACTGAAAAAACAGGAGAAATCCCGTATTGAGCGCAGTCGCTACCTTAATGAGATAATAGATGACATCGGAGAGCTTGAGCTTGAGGAAGATGAGGATGAAACTCTTGAAAAAGAGTATGAGACGGCTAAAAATTCGGAAAAAACGATCATCGCCATAAAAAATGCTGTACAGGCGATAAACGGAGAAGATGCGGCAGCTGAGATGATAGTTTCGGCTGAAACCGAGCTTGCAGGATTTACCGATGATGATGCAAGGTTGAATACTCTTTATGAAAGACTTTCCGCAGCCGAAATTGAGCTTTCAGATATTGCCGCAGAGCTTGAAAATCTTGCTGATAAAATCGAACTGGACGGACAGCGGCTTGAATATCTCGGAACTCGTCTTAATAATATCAATAAGATGAAAAGAAAATATGCCGAGGATTGCAGCGGTCTTATAAAGCTTTACGATGACGCCTGCCGTGAAGTGATGCAGCTTGAAAGCTCGCAGGAAGAGATAGAGAAACTGAACGCTCAGAAAGAGAGTCTTCTTCATACCGTAACTGAACAGGCGAAGGCTCTTTATGAATACCGTGAGGAAACTGCAAAAAAATTTGCTGCTCAGGTAATGGGAGAGCTGGAGTTTCTGAATATGTCAGGCGTAATCATAGCGGTTAAGCATGATAAGGGGAAGCTTACTGTAAACGGCATGGATACAGTCGAATTTCTGATTTCCGCCAATAAGGGAGAAGCTCCAAAACCCATTTCTAAAATAGCTTCCGGAGGAGAGCTTTCAAGAATTATGCTTGCTCTTAAAAGCGTTATTGCCGGAAGAGACAGCATTCCGACGATGATCTTCGATGAAATAGATACCGGAGTAAGCGGAAAGGCAGCTCAGAAAATAGGGATAAAGCTACGTGAAATAGGCAAAGTCCGTCAGGTAATTTGCGTGACGCATCTTTCTCAGATAGCCGTTATGGCGGATAATCATCTTATGATAGAAAAGAAAATAGCAGGCGACAGAACCGAAACGAATGTAACTCAGCTTGATTTAGACGGCAGAGTATCGGAGATCGCAAGAATTATGGGCGGAGACAATCCAAGTCAGCTTATGCTTGATAATGCACGGGCAGAAATAAAAAAAGCAGCAGAAAAGTAGGTTTTGAAGTTATGAAAATATACACCGCAAGACACGGTCAGACTGATTGGAATAAAAATGATGTTATCCTTGGAACGACAGATATAGAACTGAATGAAACAGGAATCATGCAGGCAAACGAGCTTGCCGAAAAAATTGCCGGACTTGATAATATTGATGTTATGATCGTTTCTCCAATGAAACGAGCCGTAAAAACTGCTGAAATAATATCGGAAAGAACCGGCCTTGAAATTATAACCGACGAAAGACTTCGTGAATGGGATTACGGCGAATATGAGAGTAAATCACGTTTTTCCGAGGGCTTTGATGAAAATAAAGTGAATTTTGCCGTAAAAATGGGAAAAAACGGCGAATCCCTTTTACAGCTTGCACACAGAGTATATTCGGTTATCGATGATGTGATTGTGAAATATAAGGGGAAAAATGTTCTTATTGTATGTCATGGAGGAATTTGCAGAATTATTGAAACCTATTTCCGTGATATGACTGTACAGGAGTTTTCATCGTGGTTTGCAATGAACTGCGAGCTTAATGTTTATAATATAAAGTGAAGGGGCGATCGGATTTATGAATATCGGAGTTGACTATTATCCGGAACAATGGGACGTATCATTATGGGAAAAGGACGCTGAATTAATGGCGAAAACCGGAGTTAAAACCGTCCGTATTGCAGAATTCGCATGGTCAAAAATTGAACCAAGAGACGGAGAATTTGATTTTGCATGGCTTGATGAGGCGGTAAGAATATTTGCAAGATTCGGTCTTGACGTTGTTATGTGTATCCCGACAAATTGTCCTCCTTTATGGCTTTATGAGGCGCATCCCGAAATTATTCAGACAGGTTTTGACGGAAACAGGATCCAGACCGGAATAAGAGGTCATCGCTGTATAAATTCTCCGGTTTTTATGACTTATGCGAAAAGGATAACCGAACGTCTTGTAAGAAGATTCGGCACAAATTCTTCAATCGTTGCCTGGCAGATAGATAACGAACTGGAAGCATATCCGTGCGCCTGCAATATCTGCAAGGAAAAGTTCAGAGACTGGCTTATCGACAAGCATGATACGCTTGAAAACATAAACGCTGCATTCGGAACAAGCGTGTGGAGCGGGGAGTATAGCGATATATCGCAGATAATGCCGCCTACAGCGTATCCTGAGGCATGGCAGAATCCTGCGCTTTGCCTTGAATATCACCGTTTTTGCTCAGACAGCACGGTTAGCTTTGTAAAAGAAATAGCCATGATAATCAAAAGGGAAATTCCCAGAGCCAAGCTCACGACAAATACATGGTTCTGCAAAAATACGCCCGATTTTTACAGGCTTTTTGACGAGCTTGATTTTGTTTCATACGACAATTATCCTCCTGTAAGAATTCCCGATGATCCGGATGAATTTTATTCTCATGCGTTCCATCTTGATTTCATGAGAGGAATCAAAGGCAGAAATTTCTGGGTAATGGAGCAGCTCAGCGGACCGACGGGAAGCTGGGCGCCAATGGCGGCAGCTCCACGTCCCGGACAGATAATGGGATACGCTTTGCAGGCAATGGCGCATGGAGCGGATACAGTCGTTCATTTCCGCTGGAGGACTGCTGTTAAAGGCGCAGAAATGTTCTGGCACGGTCTTATCGATCACAGCAATGTTCCGGGCAGACGCTTTTTCGAGTTTTCGGAGCTTTGCAAAACTGCCGCCAAACTAAGCGTTATAGATACAACGGAAATAGTGTCGGATGCAGCGATACTCTATTCGCCTGATAACGATTGGGCATTGAATATACAGCCGCAAACGGAGGGATATTATTACCTCGAGCAGATGAAATATTTCCATGCCGCATTCATGAAATACGGCGCAAACGTGGATATAGTTTCTCCTGATGCAGATTTATCGGGATATAAGGTTGTAATTGCTCCGTCTATGTATGTGTACAAAAAATCTTCTGCGGAAAACATTTATCGCTATGCAATAAACGGCGGAACGCTGGTTCTTACTAACCGCAGCGGAGTTAAAGATTCCAACAATAACTGCATAATGGACGTTCTTCCGACTGTTTATAAAGAGCTGATCGGAGCGGAAGTAACAGAGTATGATCCTATCGGAAACGCAGAGCAGACTATTGTTGATTTTGCAGGAAATAAATTTGTCTGCCGTCAGTGGTGCGATGTTCTGCGTCTTACGACGGCAAGGGCGTATGCTGAATACAACGACAGTTTCTACCGCTGCTGTCCGGCAGTTACAATGAACAGATATTGCAGCGGCGTTGTATACTATGTTGGAACAGTCTGCAAAATGGACTTCTATGAAAGCTTTGTCGGAAATATCATGAGACAGACCGGAATGCCTCGTCTTAAAGGACTGCCAAAGGGCGTAGAGGTGACGACACGCACAAATGGTCTTGACGATTTTATTTTCTTTTTCAATAATTCCGAGGAAAACGCAGTGATAACTCTGCCGAAATCAATGTTCAGCATTATTGATTCAGTCGGCAAGGATAAAATTGAACTGAAGCCTTTTGGAGTTGATATTGTCAGAAAGTAGGATGCCGCAATGAAAATTGTTTTACAGAGAGTTACCTCGGCAAGCGTTAAGGTTGACGGGAATATAACCGGAAAAATAGATAAGGGATATCTTCTGCTTTTCGGAGCAGGTCAGGGCGATACTGAAGATGACTGCCGCAGGCTTGCTGATAAAATAATAAATCTTCGGATTTTTCCTGATGAAAATGATAAGATAAATCTCTCCCTCGGCGACGTCGGAGGAGCGCTTCTCGCCGTTCCGCAGTTTACGCTGTATGCGGACTGCCGTAAGGGAAATCGTCCTAATTTTATGCAGGCGGAGAAGCCGGATGCTGCAAATAAGCTTTTTGAGTATTTTGTTGAGTATTGCCGCAGTAAAGGACAGCATACTGAAACAGGAGTATTCGGAGCGGATATGAAGGTCGAGCTTCTCAATGACGGACCTTTTACGCTGATTCTTGAATAATAAAGAATATAAATCACCTTTCAGGCAAACAATACCTGTGAGGTGATTTTTTTGGTTCAGAAAAGAGCAGAACGTGGAATAATTATTCTTGTGGGAGTTTTTTTTCTTTTTTTTGTTGTGATCGCCTGCAATTACTATAAACTTGCGGTTCAGCAGCAATATGTCCGTGCAGCGGAGCAGCGTTCGGAACTTGATGTTACCGCCGGAGTAAGTCAGGGTACGATTTACGATTGTAATATGAAACCGCTTGTCAATGCCGGAGTGAAATATCAGGCAGTGGCAGTGCCTTCAGCGGTTGACAGGGAAGAAACAGCAAAATATGCTGTTGATAAGGATGATTTTTATGAAAAATTTGATTCCGGAGTCCCTTTTTCTTTTGAATGTCGGAAAGAAACTCCGGAATCGGAGGGACTGACCGTATTTGAGATACCTGAAAGATATTCTGAAAATCAGCTTGCACAGCACGTTGTAGGATATATTTCAGAAGATTCGGGAGTTTCCGGTATTGAATATGCATACGATCGGATTCTTAGAGGTGATTACGGCGAAAATAAGGTGACGTATTCCATAGACGGCTTCGGAAGAGTTCTTATTGGCGATGGAAAGGTGATTGTGCGCAGCGATGCGGCAAAAGGAGGTGTTGTTACAACTATTGACAGCGATATACAGCGTATCTGCGAGGAATGCGGTTCTGATATTGAAAAGGGAGCTATTGTTGCAGCAGATATAAAAACCGGAGATATTCTTGCTATGGCAAGTTTTCCTGATTATTCCTCTGATTCGCTTGAAAAAGCGCTTGCAGACGAACGAAGTCCGCTTATAAACAGGGCACTGTATTCATACGGTGTTGGTTCTATTTTCAAGCTTGTAACAGCCTGCGAAGCCATAAATGAAGAGCTTGACGGATATATTTACGATTGTGAGGGAAGTATTTCCGTTGACGGACAGAATTTTAACTGCCACAAATACGACGGTCATGAGCTTCAGAACATGACTCAGGCGATAACAAGATCCTGCAACACCTATTTTATCAGTCTCAGCCGCAGTCTGGATGTCAATAGTTTCCGAGGTCTGGCATATAGTCTCGGATTTGGAAGAGAGATTCAACTCTGTGCCGGAATAACAGGTTCTGCCGGAGTTCTTCCAACGGTCAGCGATCTTATGATACCTGCGGAGCTTGCAAACTTTTCTTTCGGTCAGGGTAAGCTTACGGCAACTCCATTGCAGATAACTCAGCTCACCTGCGCAATTGCGAACTATGGGGAAATGCCTTCGCTTCGCCTGATAAAGGGAGTTACTCTTGACGGCGAGGAAATCGCTAATGAGAAAAATCCTCAGCTTACAAGAGTGATCGAAGCTGAAACGTCATACGATCTTCGTCAGATGATGATTTCGGCGATAAGGGACAACGATGAATCAAATGCAAGGACGAAATATACGTCTGTCGGAGCGAAAACCTCAACTGCTCAGACAGGACGCTATGATGAGAACGGGGAGGAACTTTGTCACGCATGGATAACAGGATTCTTTCCGGCATATGCTCCGAAATATGCCGTAACTGTGCTGGTTGAGGACGGAGGCTACGGAAATGACGCCGCTGCACCTGTTTTCAGCGAAATTGCAGACAGAATAGCTCTTGAATTATCATGATAAAGTCAAGGAGTATTCAATTTTTGGCGATAGCCCTAATTATTTCAAATACCATAGATATTTGAAACAATTAGGGCAGAATCCCGGACGGAAATAACTCCTTTTAACAAAGAATTAAGGGAGAAATATCCGCTTTACAGGTATAATAAAAAGTAAATGATTATATCTGAAGGATATAGTAAATTTTTCTTGCATTTTATAATGAATAATGTTATAATATATTTACATACTTTTGAACGGAGGAATCTGTTATGCTAACTGATATTGAAATTGCCCAGAGCGCAAAAATGAAAAAGATAAATGAAATCGCAGCAGACCTTGGAATAAGCGAAGATGATCTTGAACCGTACGGTCATTATAAGGCAAAGCTTTCGGAGAGCGTCTATTCAAAGCTTGCTTTGAAAAATGACGGAAAGCTTATTCTTGTTACGGCTATAAATCCTACTCCGGCAGGAGAGGGCAAAACAACGGTAAGCGTTGGTCTCGCTGAGGCTATGAAAAAAATCGGCAAAAAAGCTGTTCTTGCTCTTCGTGAACCGTCGCTCGGCCCGGTTTTTGGAATGAAAGGCGGAGCTGCAGGCGGCGGATATGCTCAGGTAGTTCCTATGGAGGATATCAATCTCCATTTCACAGGCGATATGCACGCAATTACTGCCGCAAACAATCTTCTCTGCGCTATGATAGACAATCATTTGCAGCAGGGCAACGAGCTTTCTATCGATCAGAGAAGGATCATGTTCAAACGCTGCATGGATATGAATGATCGTGCTTTAAGAAATATTGTTATCGGTATGGGCGGAAAAATGAACGGCGTTCCCCGTGAGGACGGCTTCAATATCACTGTCGCATCCGAGATAATGGCAGTTCTCTGCCTTGCAACCGATATTGCCGATCTTAAGGAACGTCTGGGCAATATTCTTGTTGCTTATAATACGAACGGCGAACCGATTTTTGCCCGTCAGATAGGAGCTTGCGGAGCTATGACCGCTTTGCTCAAAGACGCTTTGAAGCCAAATCTTGTTCAGACTCTTGAAAATAATCCGGCTCTTATCCATGGCGGCCCTTTTGCCAATATTGCTCACGGCTGCAATTCCATAAGAGCGACGAAGCTTGCGCTCAAGCTCGGCGATTACTGTATTACAGAAGCCGGATTCGGTTCTGATCTCGGAGCGGAAAAATTCTTTGATATCAAATGCAGATACGGCGGACTTTCTCCATCCTGCGTTGTTCTTGTTGCGACAATAAAGGCTCTTAAATACAACGGCGGAGTTCAGAAAAACGATCTTGCAAAAGAAAATATGTGGGCGCTTGAAAAGGGAATCGTAAATCTTAAAGCTCACATTGAAAATATGCATAAATATCATGTTCCGGTTATCGTTGCAATAAATAAATTCAATACGGATACTGACGAGGAAATTAAGTTTGTTCAGGATTTCTGCGCTGAAATGGGCGTAGAGGTTTCAATGTGCGAAGTGTTTGCAAAAGGCGGCAAGGGCGGAATTGATCTTGCTGAAAAGGTTTGCGAAACCATACAGTTCTGCGCTGAAAACGGCTCGGATTTCAAGCCGCTTTATTCAACAGAAATTTCAATCAAGGATAAAATAGATACCATTGCTAAGGAGATCTACCGTGCCGACGGCGTAAATTATACTCCTCAGGCTGAAAAGGCAATCAAGGAGATAGAAGGAATAGGATTCCGTGATCTTCCTGTCTGCATTGCGAAAACTCAGTATTCTCTTTCTGATAATCCGGCTCTTCTCGGAAAGCCAAAGAATTTCAAAATAACAGTTCGTGACGCAAAGCTTTCATCCGGAGCAGGATTTGTTGTCATCTATACCGGAGATATCCTCACTATGCCGGGACTTCCGAAAAGTCCGGCAGCGTTTAATATCGACTGCGATGATAACGGAAATATAACCGGACTTTTCTGATAGGGTGTTTCTATGATCAGAATAATTACTCATTCTCCGGAAGAAACCATAAAAACTGCCGAGAAGCTGGGAGCTTTTATAAAAGCAGGAGATATGATAGCGTACAAAGGCGGTCTTGGAGCAGGAAAAACAACGTTTACAAGAGGTATCGCAGTCGGAATGGGACTCGGCGATAACGTCACTTCCCCGACTTTTGCACTTGTGAACGAATATCGCGGGGAAAACATTACGCTCTATCATTTCGATATGTACAGGATAGAATCAGAGGACGATCTTGAATCGACAGGATTTTACGATTATCCCTTTGATGAGAATGCTGCGGCAATCGAATGGTCGGAGAATATAGCACAGTTTCTTCCGGAGGATACGATTTATATTACAATAAACACTCTCGGCGAGCAGGAACGTGAAATTATTATAGAGGACGGTGGAAGATTTGCTGATTCTTGGAATTGATACCTCCGGAAAAACGGCTTCGGCAGCTTTATTTGATACTGAAACGGAAGTTATTCTTGCTCAGGCGTCGTTATATACTCAGAAAACGCATTCTCAGGTAATAATGCCTATGGTCAAGGAGGTAGTTTCTCAGACCGGAAAAAAGCTTTCAGATATCGGAGCAATTGCGGCTGCAAACGGTCCGGGTTCGTATACGGGACTCAGAATCGGAGTTGCAGCGGTCAAGGCTCTTGCATTCGGACTTGATATAAAATGCTGCGGAGTTTCAACGCTCGAAGGGCTTGCCTGCTGCAATATAGCGTTTAAAGGTACGATCTGCGCCGTTATGAAAGCAAGGGGCGAGCTTGTTTACACTTGCTCATATAAGAGCGATGGATACGCTCTTGAAAAAATTTGTGACGAAGGTCTTGTTTCAAGAGACGAGCTTGCGGAATTTCTTGCGCTGCGTGGTGAAGAGGTTTTGCTTTGCGGCGACGGAGCGGCGGATTTCTTTACCGATTACCGTTCGCCGATGTTTACGATAGCTCCTCCGCAGGGACGGCTTCAGAATGCATACGGAATATGTCTTGCGGCAGCTTCAAAAAGCTTTATTGAACCCGATGATCTTGAGGTTTCATATCTCCAGAAGGTCAAGGCTGAAAAAGATCTGGAAAATAAAATCTGATAGGAGAGGATAACATGATAGCAATTGGTTGCGACCATGCCGGAGTTGAAATGAAAAAGGCAGTAATTGCCGCTTTGGAGGAAAAAGGCTTTGAATTGAGGGATATGGGTACAGACGGTGCTCCCTGCGACTATCCTGATATGGCAGAAGCAGTTTGCGGACTTGTTGTTTCAGGCGAATGTGAAAAGGGAATCCTTATTTGCGGAACAGGAATCGGAATGTCTATGGCTGCGAATAAGATAAAGGGAATAAGAGCGGCGCTTTGTTCTGATTCATTTTCGGCTCGTTTCACCCGTCTTCATAATGATGCCAATGTAATGTGTCTTGGAGCAAGAACTCTTGGATGCGGACTTGCCTGCGAGCTGGCTGAGATATTCCTTACAACAGGCTTTGAGGGCGGCAGACATCAGAGAAGAATTGATTTGATCACCGCAATAGAAAATAAACAGTGAAAGGATATTAAAATGGGAAATTTACATATTATTGATCATCCGCTTGTTCAGCATAAAATTTCATTGCTGAGGGATAAAAATACAGGTACAAAGGAATTTCGTGAGCTTGTTTCGGAGATAGCAATGTTCATATGCTATGAGGCTACAAGAGATCTTCCGCTTAAAGAAATCGAACTTGAAACTCCTCTTGCAGTTGCGAAAACAAAGATAATTTCAGGAAGAAAGCTTGCGTTTATACCTATTCTTCGTGCAGGACTCGGTATGATAGAGGGTGTAACAACTCTTGTCCCTGCGGCTAAAATAGGTCATATCGGACTCTTCCGTGATCCGGAAACCAAAGCTCCGGTAAAGTATTATTCTAAAATGCCCGACGATATTGCAGAAAGAGACGCAATTATCGTCGATCCGATGCTTGCTACCGGAAACTCGGCGGTTGCCGCAATTGACGAACTTAAAGGGCTTGGGGTTAAAAACATAAAGTTCATGTGTATTATATGCTCTCCGGAGGGCGTTGAGGCAGTCAAAAATGCTCACCCCGATGTTGATATCTACACAGGAGTTATGGATGAAAAACTGAATGAAGAAAAGTTTATCGTTCCCGGAGTCGGCGATGCAGGCGACAGAATATTCGGTACAAAGTAAAATATTATGTAAAGGAGCTGCTATCAGCTCCTTTCAGCTTGTAGAAAAACTAAGGGAACGCCCTCTCTTACAGGGCGTTCCCTCTTTCAAAACAGTCCACTGGACTGTTTTGAAATTCACTCTTTGCGGAGCGCCCGAAGGCTGTATGCAGGGCTTTGCCCCACACCCCACCAGAGGCGCTG
>JAFTQW010000003.1 GCA_017462565.1 Ruminococcus sp. | reverse complement strand
TTTGAAAACTTTTTTCCAAAGCTCTCTCCCTCAGGCTCCAGGCTCTGTTAAACGTCTTTGCCTTGCGTTCAGATCTTCCCGTTTGCCCTCGCTTGCCCTTGACTCCCTCTCCGACAGCTTTTTTATTATAGCACCTTTTTTCAAAAACGTCAAGTCTTAATTTTCAACAAACTGGCATTTAAAAATCAATCATAATATGTCAAATTCAACCAACTTACTTTAAATATATGCTCAAACAGCGTTCATCCGTATTCTCCCGCACCGAAATTTCCATCTGATTACCAAAATCCCAGCATTCTTCAAAAATTACATCAAATATATATTTTTCATCTATATATCGCTGTTTAAAAGCATTATAGGCGTCATCAGTCTCAAATTTTATATATATCTCGCTGCTGCCCCTGCGCATTTCACGCCGAAGGATGGTATCCGCATCCTCAAGGGAATCCGCCAGCAAATTATTTGCCACATAAAAATTTTCTTTTGAATCATCGCAAACAAACGGTTCAAAATACTCACTGTCAGGAACATGAGTCCTGCAAAAATCTTTGTCATTGCAAAGGAAATAAAGTCTCCCGTTATCTCCGACAACATCCGAATCATCCCATGTCACGTCAATATTGTACCAGCTCCCGTTCACAAGAACCTGATTCCACGCATGATTTTCACCTTTATCAGTCACTCCGGTAACAAGAATACTTTTTATTCCAATCTCAGACGCAAGCAGTTCAAAAGCCTTTGCATAGCCCTCACAGTTTGCTTTTTTCTCAACAAGGCAGCCGTAAGCCGTGGAACTATAGCCATTTTCATCGCCTATGACATATTCGCAATTGTCGATCAAATAATCATGAATACGCATCACAGCATCATACTCTCCGGCAGCAAGGCTCACTCCCTTAAGAGCATTTTCCGCCGCCATATCAAGCTCCGACTGCATTTCAGGAATTTTCTCCTTATCATCACGATAAATTATCTTGGCTTCTCTGATTTTCTCAGCGGTATAATATGTCGAATCAATGTAAAAAAGCTGTCCCTCCTGCTTTTCAAGAATGCAGTAGATTTTAGAATAAGCATCCCCCGAAATCTCATACGGAAGAGAGATTTTTTCGTCGTGAGCCGAAATTCCCCGAAGCAAAGCCTCATAGACCGCCTGTTCCTTTTTAGAAAGCTGTTCATAAACCGGGCGCAGCTCCGCCTCATCACCTGAAAGATACGCAGGCTCCGGATACTTAACAAGCAAACCCGTTTCCTTAGCAAATCTCACTCCGACAAATATCAATGCAGCGCACAAAGCGGTAAAAATTCCTATCCAAAGCCCTTTTTTCATATTGCAAAATTACCTTGTTTTTTCAGATATCATCACAGTATTATTTTTTATTTTAAATGCCGGAAGATTTTCGACAAATCGGCTGAATTTTGAGTAACCGTAAGTCTTAACGCTGAAATTCGGCATTTTCGAGCAAAGCTGTTTTTTCAGTTCACCCAGATTATATCCCTTATTACCGCTGTTTTGGACGATAGCAATGAGCGTATCCTCGATTCGCTGCAAATCCGTTCTGTCCGATCTCTGCGAAACAAGGATACTGCTTCCGACCTGACGAAAGCTCAGGCAGTCAAAATCTTTAATAAACTGCGAGAACTTGGAATAGCCATAATTTCTCACATCGAAATCGGGATAACGTCCCTGAAGCCGGCTTCCCAGCTCGCCGATATTGATCTCCTCCTGAAGATTTGCGTTTTCGGAAATTATGCGAATTATAGCGGATTCAAGAGTTTTCATCTCGACCTTTTCATTATCGGCGGAGCTTTGAACCTCTTCGTCGGCGAGAATTTCGAGATACTTAAAAGCGTTGCAGGCAGTACTGAACGGCTTAGGAGTTTTCCTCTCGCCCATACCGATAACGTGCATACCCGATTCTCTCAGACGGATAGCCAGACGAGTAAAATCGCTGTCGCTGGAAACAATGCAGAATCCGTCCACATTCTGCGAATAGAGAATATCCATAGCGTCAATTATCATAGCGGAGTCGGTCGCATTTTTTCCGGTAGTGTAGCTGTACTGCTGAACCGGAGTTATAGCGTTATCCAGAGCCATATTCTTCCAGCTTGCAAGATTGACCCTCGTCCAATCGCCGTAAACACGCTTATAAGTGACGATTCCGTAGTTGGAAACCTCATCGAGGATATATTTTGTGTATTTTGACGCAACATTATCAGCGTCGATAAGCACAGCATAGCGCATTTCTTTTTCCATACTTCACCTCTTATTTCTTTATAGTATATAAATATAGTCTGTATGCTTGCCAAAAATTCATATATAAGAAAAAATCCCGAAACTAATGCTTCGGGATTTGTGTCAATACCAAGGATATTTCCCCAGTACTATGGAGCGGATTACGAGGCTCGAACTCGCTACCTCCACCTTGGCAAGGTGGCGCTCTACCAGATGAGCTAAATCCGCAGTTTATATAGAACACAAGGCGTGTCCTATATGGTGCCTCCGGTCGGAATCGAACCAACGACACGAGGATTTTCTGTCCTCTGCTCTACCGACTGAGCTACAGAGGCAAAAATGGCGACCCGGATGAGGCTCGAACTCACGACCTCTAGCGTGACAGGCTAGCGTTCTAACCAACTGAACTACCGGGCCAATGGTGGGGACTACAGGGCTCGAACCTGTGACCCTCTGCTTGTAAGGCAGATGCTCTCCCA
>JAFTQW010000041.1 GCA_017462565.1 Ruminococcus sp. | reverse complement strand
GTGAGCATACCAAGGCTCGGCATACAGTCGATTAAACAATAGTCATAGTTCTTCTTGACCTCGTTTACGCAGGTTTTCAGCACACTTTCACGGCTTATGGCGTTAATCAGCCTTACTTCCAAGCCCGACAGTTCAATGTTGGACGGTAACAGGTCAACGCCCTCGCTGTGGTGCAGGATGCCTTGGGCGACATCAACGGATTTATCGTCTATGATGTCCTGCATGATGGTGGAGAGCGTGACAGGTAAATCGTCTGGTCTGTTATAGCCGAGGGACATAGTTAGATTTGCCTGTGCATCGGCATCAATGAGCAGGACTTTCTTGCCCTGCTGTGCCAGACTTACACCCAGATTGACCGCCGTGGTGGTCTTGCCGACACCGCCTTTCTGATTGGTCAGAGCGATTACTTTGCAATTTGACATAGGTGCGTCCTCCTTTCGCATAGATTTAGCCGCTTTGTCAAGGCGGCTATGTAACTGTACCAGAGGACGCAGGACGCAAAAAAGCCGCTTACTCTTAAAATCCATAAGAATAAGCGGCTCAATTTCGATGTGCCTTAGACATATTCAATTTTTACTTTCTTTATCGGGGCATTGGCGACTTTGAAAATAATCTCATCCACGCAGTCCCCGTATTTGCCCTGCTGTATGAGCTGATTTTTCAGCTCCACAAGGCTATGTAAAAGTAATGTTTTCTCCCTGCTGTTTACATACAAGTGATAAGGTTTTTCCCTCATACCGTCCACCGTCCTTTCTTGGCTTTATTATACCGTTATGAGGAAGCACCGTCAAAACTGTAACTTTGCATTTCTTGGTATTTTACCGTATCAAGGCTCATTCCCCAGTAGTAAATAAGTAGTAAATAGGGGTTGCAATCCTCAAGAAATGCGGGGAAATGCTTTGTTTTGCGGGGATAATTGCTCATTTACTTGATTTTTATATAAAATATTCTGTAAGCAATCCAGTTCAAAGTCAATGCCCCGATCCAGGCAGCTGCTTCGGCATAGGCAGTTGCCTTAAATCCAATCTCAGGCATAAGCAGAATAATAGCAGGTATTCGCAGTACCATTTCAGTGATACCTGAAAGCATGGGAATAAGCGGATATCCCATTCCCTGTACGCTATTCCTGTAAACGAACAGCAGATTTACCAGAATCAATGCTGCACCGCATATTTTCAGATACTCCACTGCAAGAGAAATTGTTTCTTCCTCGCTTAGCATAAATCCTGCAAGCAATTCGGGAAGAAAAGCCATGACCAAACCAAGCAGTACATACGAAATCAATGCGATCAACAAACACACATGAACACCTTTTTTAATACGCTCCACTTTTCCGGCACCGTAATTCTGGCTTACAAATGCAGAAATTGAAAATCCTGCTGTCAAAGAAGGCAGCATAAACAAATTCAGATATTTACTACATACAGAATATGCGGAAGTATAGGCAACACCACAGTCATTGACATAACTCTGAACGATCATACAGCCAACTGCTGTAACAGAGTTCATACAAGCCATCGGAATACCATTTTTCAAAAGCAGGAGATACATTGCTATATCATTTTTGAAATCCTCAGCTTTTATCTGTATAACAGGCATTTGCCGTATCTTGCAGAAACATATAAACGAAGATATCACCTGTGAAAGAATTGTAGCAATCGCCGCACCCTCAACGCCTGTATGGAGAATTAATATCAGGATACAGTCCAGAGCAATATTTACTGCCGAGGAAAACATTATTGCTATAAATGGTGTTTTGCTGTCACCAAGTGAGCGCAATATACCGGAACATAAGTTATATGCTATCGCTGCAGCCAGTCCTCCGAAAATAATGTAACCATATTTCAGACTATCCTGTAAAATCACTTTATCTGTCTGCATAAAAAGAAGAATAGGCTTCAGCATCAGACACCCAGCAGCTGTCAGAATAAGTGTCAAAACAATGGATAGTTTTACAGAAATAGCAATTGACTTTCGGAGAACCGAATGATTGCCAGCACCGTAATTCTGGGCGATAATAACAGCAAATCCATTTGCCATTCCAGTTGAAAAGCCGATAATAAGCAAAGACAGTGATGACAGGTTTCCAACAGCACCAAGTGCATAATCGCCTAATCCTTTTCCTACAATCGCCGTATCAGTGACAGAATATATTTGCTGCAGAATATTTGTAAGCAGCATAGGGAAAAAGAATCCAAGCAGTTTAGCCGAAACCTTTCCCTCCATGAAATTATTTGTATGTTCCATAATGCTCACCCCTGTTAAGAGTATAGCTTATTCAGAGCAGTTTTGATATCAAAAATATTGCTTCTGTATCTGAAAAGTGATATAATTATAATTAAAGAGGGGCAGGAGATGATAATGAAAACAAGAAATGAACTGAATACCTGTTTATATTTGCAGAAAATGGACGGACTTACTACGCCCCATTATATTGATGACTCTACACAATATTCGGAGGTACAGAACGGAGATGTGAATGCAGTCAGAAACAGAATTGAAAACGGCGATTTAACCCTCATTTCAGATGTGAGGATATTATCTGATAACAGCTTCAGAAACAGCATATATCATTTTGTGCTTGCCGCTTCCGCAATCGCAAGAGCGTGTATGGAGGGAGGACTGGGACACGATGAAGCATATACTCTGTCCGACATTTATACTCGTAAAGCCGACCATTGTCAGACAATTGACTCTGTTCACAGGTTATACAAGGAAATGTGTCTGGATTTTGCGGAAAGAATGCACGAGATAAGAAAAGAAACTGTCATTTCGCTTCATGTCAGAAAGTGCATTGATTATATCTATGAGAATCTGGATGGAGAACTTTCAGTTAAAACTCTTGCTGGAATGACCGGTCTGAATCCGACATATCTTTCACGGCTATTCTCAAAGGAAACAGGAATTTCCATAAAGCAGTTTGTGAAAGAGGCAAAAGTCGATACTGCTCAGAATCTGCTCCGTTACTCAGATTTATCGTATCTGGAGATTTCTATATCCCTCGGCTTTTCCTCCCAGAGTGCTTTTATTGCCGTTTTTAAAAAGATGACAGGAGTTACGCCAAAGGTGTACCGTGAGAGATACTGTCTTATAAAAAATAATTAGATATATTAAACGAAAAGAGCCATATTCTGCCGATATAAGAATATGGCTCTTTTGCAGGATAAAGATTATAAAAATACTGGATCAAAATCAAATATTTGCAAGATGATGATTTCATTGTGTTGGGATATGTTCCAAAAGAAAACAATATGATACCGTATAATTCTTGGACAATATCAGAATTGACAGCTTAATATTAATTTAAAATGCGCACATACTAAATACAGATTGGAGTTGATAAGATGGCAAAGGACTCACAGCTTGATCCCAAACCGATCAGAAAAATGAAAGCTAAAGGCGGTCATACAATGGCTGAAAGTGCACTGGACGGTGAAAGCAGAAATAACAAAAAGCAATCTGGCAATCGTCATAAGTGCGGACATGATAAATAAAATTAAGGAGTGCGGATATGCACTCCTTTTTGATTATTGCCACTCGGAAAGTATAGATTTATCTGCTGCAACCTTATTTATTATTTCGTCCGCAGACTGAACATTATCGAAAGTTCCGTTTGAAATTTCGTTTATCACTGCCTGAAGCAGTTTTTCATAATAGGCTTCCGCAGTAATTTCAGTAGTGGTATCATGAAAGTGCTGCTGACTTTCAGCAGAGGCAATTCCTGCATATTTTTCTTTTATCTGTCGGATTAATTCATCACGTTTCATTTGGATTCTCCTAACTGAATTTTATGCTTTTAGCTTATCCATAATACTTGAAAATATTCTCTATGTTAATGGATTATCTGTAGAAAAAACTTTTATTTAATTGTTCCGATTTAATATAAAAGCTGACAATTGTCAGCAGCAAACTCCTGTTTTGTAAATATCTGCTAAAAAGGTCTAAAAGATTTGTGGCAAATAGTAGAAAAATAAGCTAAATTGGTGCAAGTTTACTGGAAACTATTGTGATTTTAATACATTTATTGTATAACAATGTCAGTAATTGTGATTCAATCAAGGATAATTGTATATTATCTGTTGTTGAAGAAAATGATGTTTACTTTAAATAAATATATATAGATATTGATAAGTTTTCAGTTACAAAGTATGTGGAGACGATTGAATGCTTTCCCACAAAAAAACGCCAACGTAATTAACATAAAAGTAGAGTGATTTTGAGTAAATTAAATAGAACTCATTGAAAATACAGATATTTTGTGATATTATACAGGTAAAATTGAATTGATAAAATAAAGTAAAGTAGGCTAAATTAGAAAATTGAGTGAAAGGCTTAATTATTTGCAGTTGACATTAATTCGGGTGTATCTCAATAATTATAGGTGTTTAGTATTGAATTTAATATTAGCGATGAACTTCAACTTGAATGATACAAATAACTATGGAGGTAAGTGTGGATGATAACGAATTAAGTATGCAATATATAAATGAAAAAAACTATATTTGTCCATCTTTGTTAAAAAAAATACTTAGCGATGTATATGTCACAAATAAATGCGTATGCAAAGCCGTAATAAAAATAGGATTATTTATAAAAAAGAAAAATACGGTGAAATAAAAATGAAAAGTATGAAATTTGAACTCTTTGAGTTCAGATAAATTATAGGTAAAAAAGATAATTGAAATTTATTTAAAAATTATAGCACTTATGACTGATTTCTAATGATTTAAGGGATTTTAAGAAATATTTAATAACACGTTATTATAAAGATGTATTTTATTCAAGTCAAAATATCAGATATTTGGGGGATTAAAGTATGATATTAGATATTTATATGTCCATTGATTGAAAAACTTAAAAAACTGGCTAAAGAGAATGATATACCATTCAATCAATTAGTAATTCAGTGCTGCGAATACGCTATTGAACATCTTTCTTGTAATGATTAACCTGATTATTATTTCAAGTAGCATGGTATAATATTATAGCGATCTCTCGTCAACTGAATTGTAAAAAAAGGTTGACAAATATTTCCTGTTGTGATATAATAAATACTGTCGGAATCCGAAAAATACATAAGGGAGATAATTTATTATGTCACAATTGGCAAAAAACACATCCGCTTCACAAAGCAGACGTGCCTTCACAACAAAAGAAATGGTTTTAACCGCAATGCTCACTGCCGTTATGGCTGTATGTTCGTGGATATCAGTTCCTGCTGAAATTCCGTTCACGCTCCAGACCTTTGCCGTTTTTTGCGCTGTCGGTCTGCTCGGAGGAAGAAACGGATTGTTTTCGATTCTCGTTTATATTCTCCTCGGAGCAATCGGAATCCCAGTTTTTGCAGGTCCCTCGGGAGGAATCGGCATCATTCTGGGAAATACAGGCGGATATATCGTCGGATTTGTCTTTATAGCGCTCATCTGCTGGCTGACTGAAAAGCTCTTTGGCAGCGGCCTTATCGTGAGAATTATTTCAATGCTCGTCGGACTTGCCGTTATGTACGCTTTCGGAACAGCTTGGTACATATTCCTGTACACAAAGAATACAGGCGATGTTTCGCTTATTCAGGTCATGAAATGGTGCGTAACTCCGTTCGTTATACCTGATTTGATAAAGCTGGCTCTTGCTGTCGTACTTACGGACAGAATCAAAAAATATGCGAAACTTTAAGATTCGTCCGCATCACGGACTCTGCATCCGCTTCTTTGAGGGAAAAGGCTACAGCAGTGATTTTACCCGAAATATGGTGGAAATCATTGTCATGCTCAACCGTGAAGATCCCGTTATCCAGCTTCATACGGACACTGACATCATTTGTCGGAGCTGTCCGGGAAATATCAATGAACGCTGCAAAAGCTTCACAAAAGTTCTAAGCTACGATAATGCCGTCCTTGATTTTTGCAGACTGAAAAATGGTCAGCAAATAAAGTGGAGTGAATTCAGCCGTGCAGTCCATACGAAAATCATAATGAAAAACAAAAGAGAATCCATTTGCAGTGATTGTCAATGGAACGAAATTTGTGCAAAAAAATTACCGGAACTCTGACAGTTCCGGTATTTTTTACTTTTCCATGAAAAGTTTCAGCGCACCAAGCTGCTGATTAGCACAATTTCTGCCCATACGGTAAACCTCGAGAAGAGCTTTGGGGTTATGCTCAACACGTCTTACTGGAAGCGATTCCGGCGGAGCAATGACAAACGCACGTCCCTCAGATTCAGCCTTGCGGATGTATTTAAGTTCGCCGTTATACATTTTGTGGCGGTTTTCCATTGTTTTAATGAAGTCAGGGTATTTCTTCATAGTCATTTTCATAACTGGCATGAGCTTATTTTTGCCTTTTGTGTAGCTTCGGGGCTGAGTTAAAACGACCACATTTTTTCCGTACCCCGCTTTCTCCATAAATCTCAGCGGAATTGAGTCCGAAATACCTCCGTCAAGGAGCTTTCTTCCGCCTATTTCGACTATCCTTGAAACCATTGGCATCGAAGCTGAAGCCCTGAGCCATTCAAGTCCGGTATCATCAAGTTTATCGCAGCGATGATAAACCGACTTTCCTGTTTCAACATCAGTGCAGACGGCATAAAACTCCATCGGCGATTTTTCGTAGGTTTCAAAGTCGAAAATATCAAGCTTTTCGGGGATTTCATGATAGCAGAATGCCGCTCCGAACATATCTCCTGTTTTCAAAAGCGAACGAATACTGCAAAAACGCTTATCACGGCAAAACCTCGTATTATAGCGGATAACTCTTCTCGGTTGGCGAGATTTTATATTGCATCCGAATGCTGCGCCCGCTGAAACTCCTACAGCTCCGTCAAATAGAAGGTCTATATTATTTTCCATGAGAACGTCAATCACGCCTGCGGTGAAAAGACCTCTCATAGCGCCGCCTTCCATAACAAGACCATATTTCATCAAATGACCTCCTTAAACTTGCTGAGATACCGCCGCAGGAACTTCCTCGCCTTCAGCGCTTTCGCCTTTATACAGGAACTTGAGGATTATCGGCGTTGCAATCGACGAAACAATAATAAGCAGAATTACCGAAGCAAAATATTTTGCGTCAAGCATCCCTTCGGAAAGTCCCTTTTTGGCTACAATAAGAGCAACTTCGCCTCTCGTCATCATTCCGACTCCGACTTTAAGGCTGTCTTTGAAACTGAATTTCATCAGCTTGGCAGTCAGTCCGCAGCCGATAACTTTAGTTAACAGAGCAACAAGCACGAAGAAGAGCGAAAACAGCAGAAGCTCACCGTTAAAACCGCTGAATGTAGTATTCAGACCAATACTTGCAAAGAAAACGGGTCCGAAAATCATGTAGGAATTTATATCGACTTTTCTTGCAATATAATCGGAATCCTGCAAGCTGCAAAGGATAAGTCCTGCAACGTAAGCTCCTGTGATGTCGGCAATACCGAAAAATTCTTCCGCTGCAAAAGCAAGGAACATACAAAGAGCAAGTCCGAGAATCGGTACTCTTCTCTGATGGGGATATTTTTTGTCGATATACTTAAAAATATAATATGTAAGGAATCCGAGTCCAAAGCTGAAAACGATAAACAAGCCTGTGTGTATTACAACGTCAAGAGGCTGTGAATCAGGATTTTTCAGTCCGATAACGAATGTCAGGACAACGATTCCTATTATATCGTCAATAATCGCCGAGCTTGTTATCAGCGTTCCCGTTGTTCCTTTAAGATGACCAAGTTCTTTCAGCGTCTGAACTGTTATACCTACCGACGTTGCGGTCATGATCGTACCGATAAACACGGCTCTGTAAAACTCTTCGCTTCCGACTGCACTGAATCCATAGAAACAGCTATACAAAAGCGTTCCTCCGATAAGAGGAACAAAAACTCCTACGCAGGCAACAAGCAAAGCCTTCGGCCCTGTTCTGAGAAGATCACGCATATTCGTTTCAAGACCTGCCCCGAACATAAGCATAACAACTCCAATTTCAGCAAGCAGAGCAAGATAATCCGAAGCTCCTACAATATTGAAGCAAGCCGGTCCTATAAGAAGTCCGGCGATGATCTCTCCGACTACCTGCGGACCTTTAAGTTTCTGGGCAATAAGTCCGCATATTTTCGATGCCACGATTATAATGGCAAGATCCTTGAAAAAAGCAATTCTGTCCATAATAGCAACACTTTCCTTTATTCATTGTTTTTTGCAATAATTATTATATCACTGTGAAAGAAAAAATGCAACTATTTTACAACACAAAATCAAGTCAACAGTATTTACTTTTTCTGTTAATCATAAAGGAGACGCTGTCGCCCGTCCCCTTTGTCACTTCGTGACATTTCCCCACACTGTGGGAAATCACCCTTTGGAAATCCACAATTAAATTATTACAAATACCCCTTTACGGGGTATTTGTAATAATTTAAGAAGAATGCTCAAAAGAAAATACACCGTTCAAAAAGGAATTAAATATACAACATCCGCTTAATAAATACAACAAAAAATAAAAGCTGCCGCACCTGAATGCAGCAGCATCATTACTTCTGTTTATAAAAATAAAAAGCAATATTAGAGCATAATTTTGCTGAGTACAAGACGAAAATATGCAGACGAGCTGCCGCTCGGCAAATATTTTCAACGCAGTAATCGGTAAAATTTGCCGAAAATACGTACGTTATATTTTTATGTGAACACGCCCTAATTATCGCTAAGATCATAAGAAGGTTCTTCATTTGAAAGAGCAAGCTCGATCACTTTTCCATAAAATCCGGCAGGATTAAGCATAATTTTCTCTCCAAGCAGCTTTGCCTGAGTCAGATCAGGGGCATAAAGCTTCATATCCATAAGATCACAGTCAGAATCAAGACAGCGGATATGAGTATAATACCCGTTTTCAATCGGAAGATATTCGATTTTTATTTCCTGTTCCGCTTTGATTTTTGCAAAATATTTCAAAGCTGCCAGAACAAGCTTGTCTCTATAGGATTTCGGAGCGTACCCTTTCAGTCTTCTTGCGCATTCTCTTCCCTTTTCTTCAAGAGAATAAAATTCGGTTCCGGAATTATCTTTTGATACAGAAATAAGAGAATTTTTTATCAAATAATCAATAGAATCCTGATAATCGAAGAAATTTACTACGCCCGTTCCAATAGTGATATCATAAAGCTGCTCGGTTTCAACAGGCTTATCTATTTTATTAAGCAAATAACAAAGCAGAATATTAAGCGTTGGAACGTCCTTAATTTCCACATCCGCCATTTCAGCCATTTTCATTATATTTTCATCCTGCATAATATCACCTTAACAGAAATTGGGGTAATCGATCATATGAGAAAGAAGAGCAATATTAACCGCCGCCTCAATGCATGGAACAGCTTTCGGAACTAAACACGGATCAATATTGATCTGAGATTCCGTATTCTTACTTTTTGCAGTGAATGCAGGTTTAATGGCCGCATTCAGTTTTATTGGCATTCCTGACGAAATACCGCCAAGAATTCCTCCGTGATTATTAGTTTTGGTTACAGTATAACCACGGTCGTCAACATAAAATTCATCGTTATTCTGGCTTCCTATCATACGGGAAGCATTAAATCCTGCGCCGAACTCCAGTCCGGATACTCCAGGAATACCAAAAATAATCTGAGCGATATTATTCTCAAGACCGTCGAAAATGGGTGATCCTATTCCGGCAGGAACATTAACGGCTGCACATTCAATCACTCCTCCGAGCGATTCTCCGGCTTCTTCAGCTCGTTTGATGTCATCGATCATAAGCCAGCCTTTTCTGTCGTTTATGACAGGAAAATTTTTGCGTCTTATGCTGATAATAGCGTCTCTGGAAACCTTTACAGGATCAAACGGATTATCCTTTATATTATGAATGCAGTAAATATGTGCTCCGGTATAAATTCCTCTTCTTTCAAGTATCTGACCGCAGATTGCTCCGGCAAAGCAAAGCGGAGCAGTCAGTCTTTCCGAAAAATTGCACTTTTCACGAACATCATCAAATCCTCTGTAACGAACCGCTCCGGTATAGTCCGCATTTCCTATGCGGGATACCCTGTCATACTCCGAATGCTGCGGAGCAATTCTTTCACTATTCTGAAGAAATGCACAAAGCGGCGAACCGGTAGTACGGTCATTCCTGATTCCCGACATAATATGCGGAACGGTATTTTCATGTTTTCTGCACATTCCGATATTTTTAGGATTTCTTCTTGCCATAAAAGCTGAAAGCTCGTCTGCATTTATATATTCGCCAGCCGGAAGATTATCTATTGTAACACCTATTGCCGAGCCTTGCGCCTCACCAAATATTGAAATTGATATTCTGTTATTCCAGAACGATGACATTAGCATTACCTCCGAGTTGTTTATAGTCTTTAAAGAAATCGGGATACGATTTTTCAGCGGATTCCGCACCCTTGATAATCATTTCGCCATCAATTCTCAGTGCTGCAATCGCCGCAGCCATAACTATTCTATGATCGCCGAAACTGTCAACAACTCCACCGTGCATACTTCCTGTCGGACGAATGATAAGACCATCATCTGTAACCTCAACGTCACCGCCGAGATTATTAAGAAGAGCTGCGGTTGTTTCAAGTCTGTTGCTTTCCTTGATTTTAAGTCTCTTAGCGTTATAAATCACAGATTCTCCGCTTCCGAAAGCTCCTAAAACAGCCAGTATCGGCACAAGGTCAGGAATATCGGAGCAATCTGCCTTGTATGAACCTATATTTCCATTATAACACACTTCATTTATAATATCAAGGATTTTTTTGTCGCCCTGAACACTGTTTTCGTTAAGATTTCCAAGCTCTACCTCCGAACCAAGCGCATTTGCAACATAAAAAAACGCTGCCTGAGAATAATCTCCCTCTATTTTTTCATCATGAGGAGTATATTTCTGTCCGCCCGGAATCGTAAATCCATTTTCATTTTCTTCAACGGAAATACCGAAACGGCGAAGTATATCTATTGTTATATCGACATACGGACGTGATTCAAGATGCGATGTAAGAACAATCTGCGAATCCTCCTCAAGCAACGGAAGAGCAAAAATCAGTCCTGTAACAAACTGCGAAGAAACATCGCCTTCGATCTCATATTTACCGCCATTAAGCTTTCCTGTTATTTTATAGGGCATTTCTCCGCTTAAAAATTCAATGCCGTTTTTGGACAGCTCACGCTTATAAATATCTATCGGACGTTCCGGAAGTCTGCCTCTACCATGAAATTCAGAATCAGCGCCCAAAGCGGCTGCTATTGGTATAACAAAGCGAAGTGTAGAACCGCTTTCATTGCAGTCGATAACAGCATTTTTACACGGATTTTTGATACCGTTTACAGTAACGATATCGCCGTTTACTTCAAAAGAAGCGCCCAAAGCAGACATAGCGTCGATAGTCGCTTTTATGTCCTTAGACATACTTACTCCGCTGAGAATTGAAGTTCCGTCGGCAAGAGCAGCGCAGATAATTGCTCTGTGAGCGCAGCTTTTTGAAGCAGGGATATCAAGTCTGCCCTTCAGAACAGACGGTTTGATGATCATATCCATTATTTATCCCTCCATAAGGCGGCTGAATTCGCCGACAGTAACCTTTTTTATCTCCGCATTGCCGATAGTATTGCAGATTATATAGCTGAGATTTCCCGATTCACGCTTTTTATCCTTTGAACAATATGGGAGAAGTTCGCTCATAGGAATATCAGTTCCAACGGGCAGACAATACTGCTTAACACATTTTTTAAGACGTTCCGCAAGTTCGTTTGAAGCGAGCTTTTCAGTGATGATGCACATTCCTGCCGCTACGCCCATTCCGTGAGTGTAATCGGTATAATGATGCCATCCCTCAAGAGCGTGACCGATCGTATGTCCGAAATTAAGTATCATGCGCTCTCCTCTGTCGAATTCATCATTCTCGACAACGTCACGCTTTATGTCAATACAGGTGTAAACGATCTCGTCCATAACCTCGTGGATATTATCACGATTATGAGCTTCAATAAGCTCAAAGAGCTTTTCATCACGGATCATACCGTATTTTATAGCCTCCGCCATACCGTCGGAAAGGATCTCAGGGGTAAGAGTTTTCAGCGTATCGCTGTCACAGATAACGAGTGACGGCTGATTAAAAGCTCCGACGAGATTTTTTCCGCCCTTTATATCAATGGCAGTTTTTCCGCCGACTGATGAATCAATCTGCGCAAGAAGAGTTGTGGGGATCTGGACAAAATCCACTCCCCTTAAATAAGAAGCGGCGGCAAATCCTGTTATATCGCCGACTACGCCTCCTCCAAGAGCGATAATTATGTCGCTTCTTGTAATTTCAGACTCGCAGAGAAAATCAAGTATCTCGCCGAACGTTGCAAGACATTTAGACTGCTCTCCGTTCGGGAAAGTAAACATACTGCAATCAAAACCGTTTTTTTCCAAAGAATCAAGAACTGTTCTGCCGTAAAGCTTTCCGACGATATCGTCAGTTACAATAGCGGCTCTGCCAGATTTTGTAATGCTTCTGATATATTCACCGCATTTATTTATTCCGCCTCGTTCAATAATAACTTCATATGGACGGCTTGTTTTCACGTTAATACTTTTCATTGCTAAAACCTCCGGTATCGAAAAAAGCCGCCGATAAGCAGCGGCTTTATACTCGTTATCTTGCTTTTTCTTATGAAACTGTGTATAGAATCTGCGCCTTTTCGAGAGCACCGATAAGTTCTTCCATCGTATCCTGATATGCATTGTCATCAGTGATTCTGACACTGACATTTCCTTTCATTGCCTTGATCTCATCAACAAAATCGTCTATCTCAATTTTTCCGTTATCGTAGATATACTGATTTCCGAGAACGGCAATGTCTATTATTATATCCTTTTCAGGTTCATCTTTATCATCAACAGAATCGGAAACGGAAGTACCGCTTGTTCCACTGCCCTTTTCATCACCGAACAAACCAAATCCGAAATGTTTCATCAGATATATTATCAATGCGATAATTATAATAAGAAGCAGCAATCCCCATATACATCCGCTTTTCTTTTTTACAACCTTCTGCGGAGGCGGAGGCGGCGGCGGATTTCCACCGTGTTTATGCGATTTTTTTCCTTTTGGTTTCGACATATCAATTCAAATCCTTTCGCTCTGCGGTATTAATATAAGCGCAGTAGAAGTTTTTATATTCGTCCCTTACAGCGTCAACAGCAGCATTTACAGTTTTAACATCTTTATAAAGCGAAGTGCTTCCGTCATAAATAAGAACGCAAAGTATAACATCGTCCTCATCAAGACCGGCTTTTTTCAGGGAATCGGTTATACATCCGCTTATTTCTGTTTCAGAAGCAAGAGAAACGCTTCCGAGACGTTCATCGGAATTATAAATGTAAAGCTTTCCGTCTGTATCATAATTTATATCCAATGTAATGAGCTTTCCCTGTTCGTACCCGATAAGTGCTTCCAGATTGGCGGCCGCATCCTTATTAAGGTTTTCAGCTGCATTCCATTTTTTTGAAAGCTCAGCGTTTTTTTCAGTAAGCCTGTCCAGCTCATTCTGCGCTTCTTCAAGCTGATGCTGTGCCGCAGCGGTCTGCTTTTCTGCGTCTGCCGTTGCCGATTCGCTGTCTTTCTGAACATTCATCATAACCCAGAAAAGCATTATCAGAATAACATCCAGCAGAGCAGTAAGCTCGATAACTATTCCTTTACTTTTACGATAACCGTTCATATTTTATCATCCAGCGAAGCAAGCAGATTGTTTATAATATCATAGTCAGAATTTTTTATAGCAACAGAGCTTTTTTCTCCCGCCTGTCTGCTTTCGTCAGCAGCTTCATGCTGATAAGCATTTTTTATGACGTTATACTCATTTTTTTGAATAGTCGGTCTTTCAGAAAAATTATTTCTTTCAAGATAAAGCGCAACGCTTTTTTCGTTGTCCTCGATTTTAGCGGAGATCACTCCGTCAAGGAACTTGAAAACAATAGCGAAAACCAATCCCCAGAATGTTGAAGTAAGAGCGCCGTAAAAATTTCCGGTAATATCAGAAGTATCGGCAACAAGCCCGAGAAGTGAAATTACCGTTCCAAGAATTCCAAGCAAAGGAAAAATTCCGGTAAGATTCACAAAAATAGAATAGAGCTTTCCGGTATGATTTCTCATTGTAACTACTTCAGTTTCACGCAGACCGGACATATCGCTGTCAGCTTCCCTGCTTGAAAGTCTGCCATCGGGAACAAAAACAGTAAGATGCATTTTTTTATAAAGATTTTCCGCCGATCGGTGAAGACGAAAAAAAACTATTCCTGTCACGACAGCCGTAATTGCAATAATAAGATCATAACCCCAGAAATTCATAAAAATAACCGAGATAAAATTTTTCATTCAGGATTCCTCCCTTAATGAATATAATAACATATTCAACGGAAAAATGCAAGGGTTTTTTGTATTTTTTCCACAGCATAGTAATTTACTTTTTCAAAAATAAAAAAGAGGGAACTTTGTCCCCCCTTAAATTATCCAACTGTGACATAATTTACTATTTCCGCAACCTCGCTTTGTTCAAGCTCTTCAATGTAAAGCAGCTCATAAACATGACTGTAACCGCCGATAGCTTCTCTGAGCCATATAATTCTTTCAGCAATTTCATCGGTAACATACGGCAGAAGCGTTAATTCTTCCATACCGGCAGTATTGATATTTATTGGAGCAACGTCTTCAAGGCTTACCTGATAAGAATCCGTAAGCTCTTCTTCCGTCTCGGTTTCGGACTCTGGATCAGTATAAATATCGCTCTCTGTTTCGGGTTCAGGTTCATTTTCAGGAGCTTGATATGTTGTGTAATCCGGATTTTCAACGTAAATATGATCTCTGATATCTTCAAAAATCCCCTCGCCTATTCCGGAAACAAGCATTATCTCTTCAATATTCTTGAAATCTCCGTTTTTCCGGCGATAGTCAACAATTGCCTCCGACAGAACCGGACCGATTCCCTTCAGTTTTTCAAGCTCGTCGGCGCCTGCTGTGTTTATATTTATGTATATTTTGTCAATTTCCGCAGCAGTTGATGTTACTGCATCAATTTTCAGAGCTTCTGTCTGCGTTTCAGAAACGTTGGTTGCCGCAGAAACTTCCGGAATTTCAGTTTTCTTAATTGCACTTGTTACATAAAACTCTGAAGAACTGCTGTTTTCAATTACTCTTATTTCATGCTTTATATCGTTTTCTTTTATAGCCATTGCAACAGCTGTTGATATAATGATAATGCCGGCAAGAAGCAAGGCAAAGGGTTCTTTTTTATTCATATCTGTTAAAATTTATGATTTTCCGTTTTCCTTTAATTGGGGTGACATTTTTTTCATTTCTTTAAATTCATACATTGCCATAGGAACCGCTACAATTGCTGAAAGAACATCGGCGATCGGTCCGGTATATAAGATTCCGTCTATTTTGAAAAAGATCGGAAGAACCAGAAGTATCGGAACAAAAAAGATGATCTGTCTTGTTAGCGAAAGGAAAACGCCTTTTATTGATTTTCCTATTGATGTGAAAAATGTGGAGGTAATAGGCTGGATACAGTTCAGCCATGTAAAGAAAAGGAATATTCTGAAAAATTTTACTCCGAAATCATAATACGTTTCACTTCCGCTTCCGAAAAGCATAAGAATCTGTTTTGGGAAAACCTGAAAGAGTATAAACGCCATAATCGAAATTACTGCGCCTGTTTTTACGGCAAGCCAATACGCTTCTTTAACACGTCCGAAATTGCGTGCGCCGTAATTGTAGCTTTCAATCGGCTGAGTTCCCTGAGCAAGTCCGATTACGATTGAAAAGACTATCATGTTTACCTTCATAACTATTCCGGCAACAGCTATCGGCTCGTCCGCACCGTATTCAGAAAGACTTCCGTAATGCTTGAGCGAATTATTAAGAACAACCTGAACTACTCCTATCGCTATCTGATTGAAAAATGAAGCCATACCTATCATAGCAACTCTTCTGATACTGCTCCCGTTTGGAATATAGTGTTTTTTATCAAGCTTTACCGTTTTGAATTTTAGCATATATACGATAACGATAACTGCCGATACAAACTGTCCGATAACCGTAGCAGCAGCGGCGCCTGTCATTCCCCAGTCAAAGACAAGAACGAATATCGCATCAAGAACCGTATTTATAACCGCTCCCGCAATATTGCAGATCATAGTCATATGCGGACTGCCGTCGGCTCTTATAAGATGTCCGCCGCCCGTAGCAAGAAGCAGAAACGGAAATCCGATAGCGGTAATTTTTACATATTCCTCAGCAAACGGCAGACTTTCAGCAGTTGCACCGAAAAGTTTCAACATCGGAGTAAGAAATATAAGAGTAACCGCTGTAATAACTGCTCCGCATCCGAGAAGCATCGTTACAGAGTTTCCAACATAATATCCGGCCCGCTTTTTATCGCCCATTCCCATAGCAAGATTAAAACAGGAAGCTCCGCCGATTCCGAATAAAAGAGCTATCGCCATACATATCGTAGTAAGCGGAAATGCGATATTTGTAGCAGTATTTCCCAGTGTTCCGACCTTTTGACCGATAAACAGCTGGTCTACTATATTATACAGCGCACTGACCAGCATTCCAACAATACTCGGAACAGCAAATTTGACCATCAGCTTTCTTACGGGAGCTGATGCAAGAACATTATTTTCTTCCATTTCCTTTTTCCTCTTTTCTTTTACATTATTCTTATTTATTATACATTATCTGACAAAAAATTTCAAGAGCGTTATTTTTAAAAATCTCTTGACATTTATTCCGAAAAGTGGTATAGTAATTAAGTAATGTACAATTGTTCGCCCGTGGTGGACGTTTCTTACTTTAAATTTTATGGAGATTCAGTATGAAAAAAAATTCTCAGCTGATAGTTGCTGAAGCGGATGTTCTTCCAGAAGTTTTTACCAAAGTAATCGAGGTTAAAAAGCTAATGGCACAAAAAGGCGAAAAAAGCTTTGCTTCCGCCTGCAAACGTGTCGGAATATCAAGAAGCGCTTATTATAAGTATAAGGACAGCGTATTCCCATATGAAGAGCTTTTTACAAGAAGGATCGTTAATCTTTATCTTCTTCTGAGCGACAGTCCCGGTGTCCTTTCAAGCGCTCTTGGCTTTCTTCACAATCTTAATGCCAATATTCTTACGGTCAACCAAAGCATTCCTGTTGACGGAGCGGCAGCGGTGAATATCTCGCTGCGGCTTACAGGAGATTCCGAGCATGAGGTCGATTCGTTTTATTCTATTACTGAACTCAACGGCGTTTTAGAGGTTAAAATCCTCTCTGCCGAATAGTTTTCCGGAGGTTTATTTTATGTCAGTTAAATTTGCAGTTTTAGGTCACGGAGTAGTCGGTTCCGGCGTTGTCGAGCTTTTTTATAAAAATAAGAAAAGCATTGAAAAACGTGCCGGAACAGAAATGGATATAAAGTATATCCTCGATTTAAGAGATTTTCCGGATTCTCCTTATCATGATAAGTTCACTAAAAATTTCGACGATATCATCAATGATGAAGAAGTCGTTTCAGTTGCCGAATGCATGGGCGGCGTTGAACCTGCTTTCACTTTCGTTAAGGCTTGTCTTGAAAAAGGAAAAAGCGTTTCAACATCAAACAAAGAACTTGTTGCCGAAAAAGGCGATATCCTGCTGAAAGCAGCTAAAGAGCACAACTGCAACTTCTTCTTCGAGGCAAGCGTAGGCGGCGCTATCCCGATCATCAGACCGCTTCACAAATGCCTTGCAGCTAACAATATCAGTAAGGTCGCCGGTATTCTTAACGGCACTACAAACTTCATCCTTACTAAAATGTATAACGACAATATGCCGTTTGCCGAAGCTTTAAAGCTCGCTCAGGATCTTGGCTATGCTGAAAAAGATCCTACAGCCGATATTGAAGGTCACGATGCCTGCCGTAAGATCTGTATTATTTCTTCCCTTGTTTTCGGCAAGCACGTTTATCCTAAAAGCGTCTATACAAAGGGTATTTCTCAGATCGAACTCTGCGATGTTGCTGCTGCCGACGTGCTTGGCCACGCTATCAAGCTTATCGCTTCGGTAAGTTCGGAAGATAACGGAAAAATACTCCCTGCCGTAATGCCTATGCTCGTTTCATACGACAATATTATTTCAGGCGTAAACGATGTTTTCAACGCTGTTCTTGTTTGCGGCGACGGAATCGATCAGGCTATGTTCTACGGAAGAGGCGCAGGAAAGCTCCCGACGGCAAGCGCAGTTATGGGCGATGTCATTGAAGCTGTAAAGCATCATGTTACTGTATTCTCGCAGTCATGGGAATCATCCGATGACGATTCTTTCATTGACAGTATTGACAACTTCAAGTCACGCTGGTATTTCCGTGTTCCTGCCGGAAGCAGCGCTCCCGAGGGTTCATACGAGCATGAGGACGGAATTTCATATATCACTGACGAAGTCCTCACATTCAAGGAAGCATCTGAAACAGCCGAAAAAATCGGAGCAGCCGCTTTTATCCCTGTACTTCAATAAAAAAATGCCGGAAACCATTATGCGGTTTCCGGCATTTTTATTGTAATCAATCAAAAGAATCCAAATCAATATCTTTTAAAATATCTTTAAGAGAAGCAAGCTCGTCGGCTGTTAATGTAACGCCTTTGCCCATTCTTGAGTGATCCGGCGCCCATTCACGGATATCATATTTAGGATCATGCTCATTCCAGCTAACCATATTGATCTCCTTAGTCCAACCCTTTGCATTTTCGGAAAGAACTCCGATTTTTTCTGTAATTTCATATTTAAGCTCTGCCATTGATAAAATCTCCTTTCTGTTTTGGCTAACAATATTTTAACACAAAAAAATAAATTTGTCTATACCCCGAAAGGAAAATTTATTCAGAACTTATTTTCAGATTGATATGCATAGATAGTTCAAAGCCCTGCTGTAAAGCTGTCTTGGTCTTACACGTCCGTTTATCATCATTTCAGTAAAATCAACTGCGTCCTCGACATTTCTTGAAAAATCTGCGATCGTTTCTTTTTCTCCGGCGGCAAAATCTTCGACCTCAACCCCGTATGTACAAACCATTTCTCCGAAAAGATTTATTCTTCCGGCAATAACTCTGTATGCAACCTTATTATCGCCATAAACCTCCATATAAACAGTTCTGTCCTGTACCTCTCGCTTTATTTTTCTAACGATTCCGAACATATTTCAAGCTCCTTTCTTTTTTATCGGATTAACATTAATTATATCATATCCGATACGTTATGTGAACAGGTCAAATCACGTTATTTTGCTTATTTTATGTCGGAATATGCCGATAAATCTTAATAACTTGTTTTAAGCAGATTATGTCTGAAAATAAAAGACTGTTAAAATAAATTCTTAAGGAATTATTCCAGATCGTTTATCTCCATAAAAATTTTCTGCATCTGAATATCGGTTTCAGCAATTCTTTCAGCGCACATACGCAGTTCTTCTGAAATTTCAGGGGTTATATCGGCTGAGGCTTTATATTTAAGCTGATGCTCAAGACTCGCCCAGAAATCCATAGCAATAGTTCTTATCTGAATCTCAACAGGCGCATAGGTTTTATGCGTCGAAAGATAAACCGGAACTCTTACAACAATGTGATAGCTTCTGTAACCGCTTGGCTTGGGATTTTTTATGTAGTCTTTCTGCTTGATTATCGTAAAATCATCCCGTCTGCTCAACATATCTACAATAGCATAAATATCGCTTATATAACAGCAGGTCACTCTTATTCCGGCAATATCAAGAAGATTCTTCTGAGCGGCATCTGTTGTAAGAGGAAGTCCCTTTTTCTGAAGCTTTCCTATTATCGACTGCGGCGATTTAAGACGGCTGTCTATATTATGAATCGGATTACGCTGGAACTTAACGCTGAATTCATTGTCTATACAGCTAAGATAAGTTTTAACAACCTCGATAGCAGAATCATAAAGATGCTGAAGCTGCATAAAATCATACAGAACTTCAGCCACTTTTTCTTTAACACTCTCACTGCTTTTCATAACAGCAGGCAGATTATCAAAGGTTTTCTTATAAAAATCCATTTCGCTCATTATTAACCTTCCTTTCCGGTCAGATATGTATGTTTAGTCGTTTGTTATAATGAAGAAATACAATATTCCGGCTTAAAAGCATTTGAATGCATATAGTCAAGAAGACTTGCGATAAATGCCTGCACCTCCGGTCTTTCGGCAATTTCTGAAAGACGGCTCGTGCATACAAGAAGATTTCCTCTGCCGTATTTTGCTTCGTAAAGAATACCAAGCTTGTGATTCCGCTCGAAATTGTCTATAACCTGAACTATGGGACGGAATTCTTCAGGAGTGCCGTCAAGAACACTGCATTTTGCATGACTTACAATATGATACCACTGCGGAGTCGAATAGTTTTCGCATGGGAATCCTGCAAGAGACGGGTGATTTTTGTCAATGAAAAGTCCGAGCGTTCCGACCGGAATTTCTCTGCCCATACTCTCAGAAATGCTGCGAAACATAGGATAACACCAGAAATCAGTACAGTAAAAGCCGTCTATGCACTTTTCTGTCTCATTCGGGAGATAAAGCACTTTTTCGCCGGATTCCAGCAATGTTTCTGCCTCGTCACGAGACTCTGTAATATACACTGTACTGTCCCCCACAACAGATCTTTTGCATATCTCAAATGCATCAGCCGACTTCGGATATACCCAGAAGTCGTAGAAATTGCAGGTATGCGCCGAAAGAATATCATTTTCAGGACGTACATTTTCTATTCGTAAATTCAGAGTATATTTTCCGAAATTATGCGGAGTGATCGTGATATCTCCGATTTTTCCAAGACCGCTGAAACCGTCAGGAATTCTAATAACTCCGCTCTCACTTCCGAAGCTCCATATCAGTTCTTTTCCGATAAGCTTTTCCGGACGCATATATCTCATCATAACAGGGAGAGTTAAGCTCTCTCCGGTTTTCAGAATAAAGCTTTCTATTTCGGCAAAAACTGCGGCATCAGAGCAAAATCCAGTCCATTTCCGACGAAGATCATGCTCCTTGACAAAGCTCTTCTCCCGCATGAGAGAGTTAAGCATTCCCACAAGAGCAACACACTGTCCCGGAAAATCCTGAATATCAAGAAGCTGAAATCCTGATATAAACTCGGAACGCATCGCCGCTTCGATTTCAAGTTTATAACAATTAAAGGCAAGCATTCCCGAAGCCATATGAAAATCCTCGCCATAAGACAGCATATTTTTATCAGAGAGCCTTCTGCGGAATATTTCAAGAAACCGAGCCTGAAGAACTCCGGTGTAGTATTTTATTTCATTAAAGTCCGGATAAGAGCAATACTGTCCTATTTCATGAGTAATTATAGGCTTATCAGGAACAAGTCCCCCTGACGAAGAATCCAATTTTACCTTTTTTATTCCTGTTCCATACTGGATCTCAATTTCAGTACTGCCGCTGCTGCCTGTACTTATTTCAGAGTCCGGAAAAATTATTTTATCATAGGAATGAACCGTGTTCGGCTCGTCAGTCTGAACAAATCCAAGCGGAGCGTCGCACATCGCATAAGAACCTCGTATGAGACGTTCCTTACTTAGCCTTACTCCGGAGAAAAAGTCGTCATACGGCTGTATATTAGGAAAAAACTGAAAATTATTGCTTCCCTGAGTATATAGATGACGTGAATCAAGTCCGTGATATTCCTGAAGGATTTCATTAAGCCGCTCTGCGCTCCCCCAAAGTTCATTTCCCAGCGACATCATCATAAACGATGGGTGGTTGCCAAACGTTTTCAGAATCCGTCTTCCCTCTTCAATAAGATATTCCTGTTCAGAAGCGTTGAAATTCTCGTCGTCCGAAGCGTAAACAGTTCCCCAGAAAGGAAGTTCAGGCTGCATATAAATACCAACGATATCGGCTGCCGTAAAGGCGGCATCGGGCGGACAGCAGGTGTGAAAGCGATAGTGATTTATTCCCCATGATTTAGCGATCGTCAGAATATTACACCATTCTTCAATGGTAGTCGGAGCAGCTCCCGTAAGAGGAAATACCATTCCGTCGTGCTTTCCCCTGAGCTGAATCTGCCTGCCGTTCAGGAGCAGCTTCATACCGTCAGCTTCAAAATTTCTTACTCCGAAGGTGACGGTAGAAATATCTGAACTTCCGGAAATGCAGGCTTTCAGAGTATATGTAACGGGATCAAATTCATCCCAGAGCGAAACATTCTCCCCAAGAAGCAATGTTATTTTATTCTCCGCTGACGTAACATGATAAGTTTTGTTATCTATAATTTTCCCGTCAGAAGAAGCTCCCCATATTTCAACTTCGGCTTCATTGATTCCCATAAGCTCAAATTCAAGCTGAACGGATTTACGCTTAAAATCCGGAAATGCTCTTATTCCTTTTATTCCCGATTTTTCAGAGATGACTACGGCTATCTCACCGGTTATACCATTCCAGTTAGACTGTGTATCCGGCGAAGTCATATGACCTCCCTTTGTCGGATAATCTGTATTGTCTGTCATAATACAAAGCCGAGCTGTACCATTTTCAATATAATCTGTAATATCATAAATATGAGGAGTACAAAGACTGCTGCACATTCCGACAAATCTTCCGTTCACCCAAAGTCTGGTTATCCTTGTTCTTTCAAGGATAAGCTCTGCAATCTGATCGTTCGAGAGCCCAAGTTCAATCTCCTTATAAAACCACGCATAGCCTTCATATGCGTATGTATCGGTAAGATAATCTTTTTCGTTTTTCTTATTTTTTCTGCCTTTTTTTGCCATTGACGTTGTAGAGGGAAGATCAATGACATCATCAGCGTTTAAATCATAAAATTTATTTGCAAGTCCGAGCTTTTCCTCATCGCTGCGAAAGCCCCATTCTCCTGCAAGATTTATTTTTATGAGCATTGCATAATCACATCCTGTTTATATTCGCATATAAGCGCCTGTTTAGCAAAATACTAATCACGCTCTGATTAAGTACCATTAACAGCAATTTTCGCTGCCGCAGCATAATCTCCTTTTTCCGCAGATTTATTTGCTTCGGAAACTGATTTTGCTATATCAGAGGGTACGTTTGAATCGGAATATGCTGTCAGCTTCTTAGTATTAATATCAAGCATTATTAAGCATCCGCCGCCGTTTATGTAACGTCTTTTATAAAGCGTCTTAATAAGCTCACTGTCATTATCGGTATTATTTACAGTAACAAATGAAATTTCTTTTCCGCCGGATTTGATTGTCTCTTCAAGCCAGGATACCTCTTCATTAGTAAAAACAGACGCATAATCGAAGATATTCTCCGGACAGCGTTCACCAAGATTCATTATTCTTAAAATGGCGCTTTCATAATCTCCTCCGACTATTTCCCTTGTTGCCGAGTAAAATGCAGATGTCTCATCGTCTTCTGAGATAAACTGGCTGCAAGCTCCGGTCTTATAAAGATAATCTTCGTTAGTATCGTTATTTATCAGAAGAAGAAGACCGTTTCCGCCCGCTCCGAAAATGTCATCATACGCTTCCGCAGCATACTCATGCACTGATCTGCCTCCCAGATCATCCGTCGTTACCACGGCAGAATTTATCATATACCTGCTGTAAAGCTCATGCAAATATTCGCTGCACTTTTTATAAGAAGCATCGTCAAGCAATCCGGCATTATCATATATAAGCTTATCGCTTTCTGTAACCTTTTTATCCAGATCGGGCACAACGCTTTCCGGTTTTATTTCTGTATAAATTTCGGAATCCATCGTGTTTTCTTCAGAAAATTCGTCAGAAGATGCTGTTGCTTCCGTATCGGACGCTGCGGCAATAATGTCTGCCTTTTCTGTTTTTTTACCGGAACAGCTGCATAAAACTGCTCCCGATAAAATAAAAATAGCCGCTATTGAAAATTTTTTCAAAAAAATCATTCCTTGCTCTTGTAATATACTTAATATTTTAGTATAATTTAATAGAAAAATCAAGTGTAATTTCACATTTCGTATAATTTTTATCATTTGCACACATAAAGGAGCTTTTCTATGGACTATTGTTTAAAAAATAACGATATTATCGTTTCTGAATCCGATTTCGATCTTGATGAAACTCTCGATTGCGGACAGGCTTTCCGCTGGAAAAAAATCAAATCTGATTTTGATTGTACATACGAGGGAAAATTCGTGAACGACTATCTGAAAATCTCGCAAACGAAAAAGGGAGAATTCGTTTTCCATAACACCTCTGAGAAAGACTTTCTCGAAAAATGGGTTGATTATTTCGACTTCAACACAAATTATTCCGAACTGAAAAAACAGTTTTCCGAAGATGAAACTCTATCAAAAGCTTGCAGCTTCGCAGGAGGCATACGTATTTTAAAACAAAACAGCTGGGAATGCCTCATTTCGTTCATAATCTCACAAAACAATAATATCCCCCGCATCAAAGGCATTATAGACAGACTATGCGATAATTACGATGAACGCTTTCCTCTTCCGGAAGAACTGGCAGTTGAAACCCCGGATTCGCTGTCATACCTCCGAAGCGGATTCCGTGCAAAATATATCTGCGATGCTGCCACTAAAGTTCACTCGAAAGAAACGGATCTTGAAAAAATTGCTTCCCTCCCGATTGAAGATGCAAGAAACGAACTTAAAAAGATTCTCGGTGTAGGTCCGAAGGTCGCCGAATGCGTGCTTCTTTTCGGTATGCACAGAACCGAAGCTTTTCCGATTGACGTATGGATAAAGCGTGTTCTTGCGGAATACTATCCGGAAGGCTTTCCGGCATTCGCACGTGAAAACGCAGGAATCGCTCAGCAGTATCTTTTCCACTATATCAGAACAGGCGTTGAAAAAAATCCATCGTAATTGAATATAACAGAAAATATTACCAATAATCATTGCAGAATCAAATTTGAACTATATCAGGAGGAGCTATGATTAAAGGAGTTACTAAAAAAATTATCGAGATCAACAATCCCGACAGCATCTATTTTGAAAAAGCCGTTTTTTACCTTCGTCCCAACGTCCGTGAACTTCCGCAGGAGGTTTCCAGATCAGAAGCTCAGCGTTATATCGCCAAGCTTGGTCTTGAATACAATCGCAATCGCCGCAAATCGTCCATGTGTGGAAAAATAATACTTTCTGCTATTGCTATTGTTTTTGCAGCAGCATTAATTTTTATTTTTATTCACTAAAATATTAAAAAATGGTAGATTTTCAGGGAAATTTGTGATATAATAGTATGTATAAATAAAATATTGCCAAAAGCTGAAAATTCAAACCGTAAATACCCACTTAATGTATACAGGAGATTTTATTATGGAGAAATCCGAAACTAAAAGTTTTAAAAATAAATTATCCAAGCATATTATAATCACACCCAGTCCGGCAGCAAAAAGCAGTTTTTTCTACATTCAGGAAACAGGCTGTATGAAAACCGATGAAGCAGCTTCAACACAAAGACAAAATCTTGATTCATTTCTGCTTGTAGCCGTTACAAACGGTAAGGGCGAGCTGACTTTTGGAAACGAGACCTATAATGTTTCAAAGGGAGAATGCTTCTTTATTGACTGCCGGAAGTCACATTTTTATAAAAGCTCAAAAAATGATCCTTGGGAGCTTATGTGGATTCATTTTAACGGCGCTACATCTCAGCAATATTATGAATATTTTCTTTCGCAAAGCCATAATATTTTCCGTCCTTCAGCGTTTGATAAAATCGTTTCAGCAATAACGGAAATTATCAGAATTAACGAAAGAAAAGATTCTTATGCCGAAATTTTAACCTCAAAATATATTGTTGATCTGCTCACGCTCGCTTTAACAGTCAACAACGATAATACACAGTATGATTCCGCTCTTAAAAGCAAACTTGCAGCCGTACACGGCTTTATCGAAGAACATTTCAGCGAAGACATCTCGCTTGAAAAGCTCTCTTCTGAATTCTACATAAGCAAATTTTATCTTACCCGTGAATATAAAAAAATTTACGGTCAAACAATTTTTCAGCATATTATTACGGCTCGTATAAATTATGGAAAAGAGCTTCTGCGTTTTTCTGACAAATCAGTTGAAGAGATCGCACATTTATGCGGATTCAACGATCAGAGCTATTTTGCAAGACAATTCAAAAAAGCCGAAAATCTCACTTGCTTTTCTTACAGAAAAATGTGGAGAGATTTTTAAGAGCCTGTTCAGTATCTTTTTATGTGTGAATTTTCGAGTCAAATTTTGTCGTTGATAAGGAAAAAATCCGAAGGCATACTGACGTATGACAAGGATTTTTGACGCAGTTAATGGCAAAATTTGCCGAAAAAGACGTGTGAAAAAAGATACTGAACAGGCTCTAATACAAAAAAAGAGAGCAAAAGCTCTCTTTTTTAATGACCAGACCGATAAGCCGGGTTCTGTCGTGTGCGGTAATTTATCTACGCTTACCGTCGCCGGCAAGCTGAAGCCGTCATTACTTTATATACGCCGAGCAAGCGTTAAAATATAAAGTACCAATAGACGTTGCATCGGATAGGGTTTACATAGCATTACAGTCTCCTGCAATCTGGTGAGCTCTTACCTCGCCTTTCCACCATCACCTCAATAATGAGGCAGTATCTCTCTGTTGCACTTGCCCTAAGGTCGCCCTCGGCTGCCGTTAGCAGCTACCCTGCTCTTTGATGCCCGGACTTTCCTCATAAACTAAACGTTTCCGCTACCGCATAGTCTGCTCGTTTATATTATAACATCTTTTTATTAATTTGTCAATCGTTTTCAAATTATTTTCACTGTCACTCATCTATTGTAATCCTACACTGTTTTCCCGGACAAGTTCTCACGGCAACAGCATTTACATTTTACGAGAAAGAAGAATACGTAAAAGGACATCGGGATTAAGAGCAGCTTTGAACCTCATTTTACTTTTACTCAGGCGACCGTATTTTGCTTGATTTAGAAGCGAGAGAGCCAATTTTCGGAGAACATTCATATTGAGCG